>NZ_NPEV01000015.1 GCF_003258835.1 Rhodobium orientis
TTCGACACCCCCGAGCACCTGGCCAACGAGCTCATCGAATATATCATCTACTACAACGAGTTCAGGCCCCACCAGGCAATCGGAAACATCCCGCCAAAGACCTTCGCCGAACAAAAGAAAACCGAACAGCCATCACCGAATTCGTGAACTTGCACAGCAATGACGGCGGAAGCCCTGTCCTAAACCAAGTCGCCAGACTTGAACCGCCAGTAGCCGATGGCGGCCAGCACCAGGCCGATGGCAGTCGGATAGGCGAAGGCCCAGGCGAGATAGCCGTAATAGCCGAAATGATCGAGGATGACGTAGGCCGAGGGGCCGAGGAGCACGAGCTGCGGGTCGAACAGCATCATCGCCGCGGTCCGGAACACCTGCATCGGGTTGGCGAGCGCGATGGCTACCAGCAGGTCGGCCGGGAACTGCTCGCGGATCATCACGCCGAGAAGGATCAGGTCGAGGAACAGGAGGAGCACCAGCCAGATCAGGAAGGCGGTGCCCTGGGCGATGTCGATCGACGGCGCGAAGCTCGACAGCATGAAGGAAATGCCGAGGAAGCAGACGCCCAGCGCCGCCAGCAGCGCGGTGTAGAACAGGATGTGGTCCCAGGGAACGCTGGCGCCCTTGAAGGCGCCATAGGCGACCGCGCCCATCATCGCGATGAAGACCGGCGCAAAGACGATCAGGAACCGGCCGGCAAAGCGCCCCCAGTACCAGGCAGCGAGCGAGACCGGAAAGGCGAGCATGTATTCCGAGACGCCGGTCTCCCGGTCGCCGGCGAGCGAGCGCACCGTGGTGATCAGGACGAAGATCGGCAGGATCGCCATGGAAAGCTGGATATAGGTGACGAGGAGCCTGGTCAGGCCGGTAAAGCCCATCACCCGGGACTCGGTCAGCCCGAAGGCGAACAGCGCCGCGATCAGGCCGCCGAAGACGACCACATAGACCACGAACCACTTGGCGCGCAGGGATTCGGAGATGTCGAGGCGCGCGGCGACGAGGAACTGGGACACGGTCGGGCTATCCTTGGGGCTGCTGCGTGATGGGGGTAATGGCCGGTCCGCTCTGCGGCAGGCAGCGGCTGCTGGGGCCGGCTTCGCGCACCTTCTCGGCCATCTCGTTATAGGTAAACGCGTCCTCGCGGGCGTCGGGGACCGCCGCGTAGCCATAGTCCATGGGCGTCGGCTGACCGCGCACATAGTGGGCCTTGTACGCATCGAGCCAGGTTTCCGCGTCTTCGGAATTCATCACATAGAACTCGACCTTGGGATCGTCCTTCCATTCCTGCTGTTCCAGGAAATGGATGCCGTCGCCGATGTCGTCGAACTTGTAGGCCTTGTGCTTCGGCCCGCCGCGGATCTGCGCGGCAAAGCGCGGATCGGAAATGATCATGCGGCAGAAGTCGCAAATATCCCGGCCGTAGCGGATCTTCACCGGCCCGGTCTCCGGCTCGCCGAAGCAGCCCGCGAGGAGAAGCGGCACGAGGACGACAAGCGCGAGCGAACGGACGAGGGATACGGCTTGCTCAGACATGGGCGTCGCCCTGCGACGGGTCTCCCTGGATACTCCCGGCCTGGGCCGAGGCGGCATTCGGCGCCGCCTTCAGGTGCACCGAGCGGATGAGGCCGGCATAGCGGGTCATCAGGCCGAGGAAGCGGATGCGGTCCGGCCCGGCGATCTCGCCCGTCCAGGTGGCGCCGCCGTCGGGCGAGGCGAACTGCCAGTCGGCGATCGCCCGCTCGAACGCACCGTCGGGCTGGATGAGTTCGATCTCGCAGGCCTGGATTTCCGAGATGTCGCCGGCATCGGCCACCCGGTCGTCGAGCACCACCTTGCCGCGGTCGAGCTCCACCACCCGGTTGACGAGGCCGGAGATCTCCTCCAGCCGGTGCGAGGAGATGATCATCGGCTCGTCGAGCCGCTCGCTGATGAGCGAGAACAGCGCCCGGCGCGCCTGCGGGTCGAGATTGGCGGTCGGCTCGTCGAAGACCAGGAGCTTGCTGTCGCGGCCGAGCGCGATGGCAACGAGGATCTTCTGCTTCTGGCCGCCGGAGAGCTTGTAGAAGGGGCGCGAGTCCACTTCGGAAAGATCGAGGCCGAGGCGGTCGGCAACGCCGCCGATGCGGTCGACCGTGGTGTGGCAGACCTTTGAGGAAAACCGGATCAGTTCGCCGACCGGCATCTTCAGCGGCGGCGGCAGTTGCGGCACGAAGCCGATTTCCGACAGCACCTCGCGGCGGTCCTTGCGCGGCCTGTGGCCGCTCACCGTGATCGTTCCGGCATGGACGTATTCCCCGAGCAGGCAGCGGATCATCGTCGTCTTGCCGGCGCCGTTGGCGCCGATCAGCGCGATGCGGTCGGTCTCGTGGATCGCCAGCGACAGCGCGTCGAGCACCCGCCGCCGCCGGAACGTCTTGGAGATGTCCTCGATGCGGATCACAGGAGACCTCCCGTGCCGCGCAGCTTGAAGGTGAGGGCGCCCGTCGGGCAGGCGTCCACGCACATGCCGCAGCGGGTGCAATCCGCGCCGATATCTATCTTCAAGTCGGTCGCCCTCTGCTTCTTCGTCATCTCAAGCACATGCGGCACCATGCAGACCTTGCGGCACTCACCCTCGTGCAGGCAGTGCTGCAGGTCGTAGCGCACGGCCACCGGCGACACGCTGCCGACGAAGCCGTAGGTAAGGCCGATCGGGCAGGCATAGCGGCACCAGAACCGCCGCGAATAGAAGATCTCGATGAGGAGAAGCACGACGACCCATATCAGCGCAAGGCTGGCGCCATAGATCAGCGCGCGGCTGAGGATGCCGACCGGCGAGATCGTTTCGAACACGGTATAGCCGGTAACGAAGGCGAGCACGGCAAAGATCACATAGAGAGCTGGCCGCATGCCGCGATGGAACTCGTGGTCGGAAACCAGCTTCTTCTCGGCGAGCCAGAGATGGATCTTCTCGGCAAACTCCGCGACCAGGTGATAGGGGCAGACCCAGGAGCAGAACGAACGCCCGCCGACCAGCCACCACACCAGCGCCACCGTCACCGTGCCGATGACGAGGTTGATGAGGATCTCCTTGTGCGCCAGCACCACCTGCAGCGAGGAATTGAGGTCGGCCATGTGGAAGCCGACGAAGCGCGAGGCGGTCAGCGCCCCTTCCACGAGTTGGACGTCGAAATGGAAGGAGACGATGAACATCAGGTTGACGATGATGATCGAGGCCCAGCGCAGGTTCCGCCACTTGTGGCTCTTTTCCTTGTCCTCGAACTCCGCCTTGATGGCGGCAACGCGCAGCTTCTTCTGCTCCGGCGTCTGCTTGAACCTGTGCAGCGCCGCTGCCTCCTCGGTGAAGTCTTCCTTTTCCGGGCGGTGCGGGGCGCCGCCGAGCATGATCCGGAGGGAGTCGATGAAGCGGTTCATGCCGTCCCCCACATCTTGCGCGTCTCGACCTCGATGCACGGCTCCTCGACCGGGCAGATCATCTCGCACATGCCGCAGCCGACGCAGGCCTCCTGGACGACGGGCGTCCTGCGCTTGTCAGTCGGATCGTCGCTCATCGGCTCAAGCTTGATGGCGTTCTCGATCGGGCATTCGCGGACGCACAGGTCGCAAAGCTCCAGGTCGTAGGGGTGGTCGGCGATCTTGATCGGGTTCCAGCGGTCGATCTCAACGTAGCGGTGGGTGCCTTCGAAATCGGCGCCGCGGGCAAGGCCCTTGAAGCCTTCGCCCTTGCGCGCCAGGCACGCATTCGGCCGGGTGAGCTGGGCAAGCCCCATGTGCACCTGTTCCTTCTTGTCGATCTCGTGGGTCAGCGCGCCGGTCGGGCAGGACAGCACGCACTGCACGGCGTCGCAGGAGAAGTCGCAGGCCTGGGTGCGGGCATCGAGATAGGGAACGCCGATGCCGAAGCCGTCGCCTGCATCGGCCAGCTTGATCGCCTCCACCGGGCAGACCTGGACGCACTGGCCGCATTTGATGCAGGAGGCGAGGAACGATTTTTCCGCGAGCGCGCCGGGCGGCCGCAGCCGTTTCGCGGCTGCCGCGATGATCGGCACGAAGCCGAGCAGGGAGAGCCCGACGGTGCCGGCGCCGGCGATGACCGACATCAGGATCATCCGCCGTTCGGTACGCTGCTTTGCTGTGAGGTGTTTGGCCATTGGTTCAGCCTTTTTTGTCCGGCCTAGTCGGAATGCAGTCCGAAGGGGTCGACGCGGCCGCTCGCCGATCCGGCGTCGGCATTGTCGGCCGCGTTGGTTGCGGGCTCGAATTGGGTGGAGATGCGCGGCTGCTGGTCCTTAAGCATGATCAGCGGATCGGAGAACGGCGCCAGGCGCTCCAGGAAGTCGAGGGCGGTGAGTAGCGGCGTGCCCTTGAAGAAGCCGGCCGGCGGCACGTCCATCCACAGCCGGTCGGAATAGACCTTGGGCGCATAGGGCCGGTCGCCGGTGCCGTCGCGGTCGAGGTCGAAGCCCTCGTAGTCGTCCCAGTAATTGCCCTGCCAGACATTGCGGGCAGCGCTCGCGAACGAGCCGACGCCGACCTGGCGGATGTTGTTCCAGAACACGTTGTCCTTGAAGATGTTGTTGGTCCAGTCGCTGAGGAACAGGGCGCCGGTGGCGTTGTAGGCGATGCGGTTGCGAAAGATCCGGTTGGTGGTGTCCGGCTGGAACGGCGACAGGTCGAGATAGATGCCGGTGGCGTTGTAGAGGATGTCGTTGTCGGTGATCTCGACGTTGCTGGTCTCTTTCAGGCCGACGCCGATGCCGGTCGGGCCGAGCGCCTGGAACACGCGGTTGCCGCGCACCACCACATCGTCGCTGTACATCAGGAAGATGCCGACGGAGTTCTGGCGGATCTCGTTTCCCTCCACCAGATTGTATTTGGAATACATGAAATGGAGGCCGTAGCGGCCGTTGCGGATCTTGTTGCGCGCGATGGTGTTGTCGGAGGAGTACCAGACGACGGCGTCGCGGCTGTCGAAGATCTCGTTGTCCTCGACCTTGTTGTTCTTTGAATACCAGAGGCGGATCGCGTCGCCCTTGACGCCGAGGCCGCTATCCGCCTTGGAGGAGATCTTGTTGCGCCGCACGACATTGTTGTCGGCCTGCTGGATGTCGACGCCGAACAGGCACTCGCGCACGATGTTGTCTTTGACGACGTTGAAGTCGCCCTCGATGTGGACGCCGGCGTCCAGGTCGTTGTGCAGGTCACCGGAGTTCTGGATGATCAGCGACTTGATGGTGGCGCCGTTGGTGAACAGCGAGACGACCGTGCCCTTGCCGCCGCCGTCGATGATCGCCTTGCCGCCGCCGTCGATCGTCAGCGGCTTCTCTAAGGTGACCGGGCCCTGATAGACGCCGGGCGCCAGCTCGATGATGGCGTTTTCCTCCGCCGCATCGATGATCGGCTGCAGCGGTATCATCTCGGCCTGACCGGCCGCGGTCTCGGCAGCCGGCGCCGTCCCGGCGCCGCTGGCATAGGCGCCAAGGACCGCAAGGCAGGCCACCGCGAGGCTGCCGAGGAACAGGGTCGTCCGGTTGAGTGTCATGTTCTTTCGTATCCCGGCGTCGCCGCGGCGATTGGAGCTCTCCGGCCGGCGCGGATTGTCTTTTTCGCCCGCGCGGGAAACGGGAGCGTTCCCGCGCGGGTGAGGGCCTTGTGTCAGGCCGCGTTGCCTTGCGCGTCGCGCAACGACTTGCGCCGGATCAGGGCGGCCAGGATCAAGAGCACGGACGACGCCACCATCAGGCCGAAGCCGATATTCGGATAGGAGTGGGTGGTGAACTGCGCCACCTTGCCCTGTCCGAAGACCGTCGGCATGAACGGCTTCAGCGTGAAGGCGCCCATCTCGTTGAGGCTGTGCCCGTACCACCAGAGCCAGGCCGAATATTCGGCGATGAAGAACACCGGCAACAGGATCGGGATGATCACCAGCAGCCAGTAGAGCGGCCAGGTGGTCTTCCAGGCGGCGACCAGCATCGCCACCATGCCGACGATCACGACCCAGAACAGGATCGTCCCGGCCATGTGCATGTTGGCGACCATCGGGTTGATTTCCTGCGGATTGTTGAACCAGCGCCCGAGCGCCCGGTGGTAATGCCAGAACAGCACCTGCTCGCCAGAGCCGGTCCATTCCTCGCGCTCGTCGGCGGGCTTGCGGGTCTGGTCGTTCTCAAAGGCGCTTTTCAGGATCTGGTAGTTCTCTTCCGAGCTGCCCTCCTCGGCCGCGACCTCCACGTCGGGCGCCGAGGTCTCGGTGCGCACGCCGCTCTCGCGCAGGGATTCCTTGAGCTGCGCGATGATCGGGTTGAGTTCTTCCTTCTTGGCCTCCTCCGAGGTCTGGTCGAGGGAGATCACCATCGACGACAGATAGCCGGGCGTCTGCCATTTCAGGCCTTCTGGCGTGTAATAGGTCAGGTACATCCAGGCGGCGACGCCGCCGAAGCCGATCACCATGACCGTCAGCCGGACCCCGCGATGGGTGATCATGAAGCCGATCATCATGACGCCGAGCATGGAAATCAGGAATGGAGAAAACGCCTTTTCGACGACGCCGCCCGACGCGATCGGGTACATGCCGACGAAGTGGTTGATGGTGTCCATCTCGTGGACGCAGTCGAGCGCCACGTCTTCGTCGATTTCGGCCTTATCGACCTTGCGGCAGCCGTTGAAGACGCCGTTCATGTGGAAATTGATGCGCACGCCGTCGGGAAACGCCTCGGGCGGATAGTTGGGTGCGGTCAGCGACACCCACCAGATCGGCATGAAATAAAGGACGGCAAGCAGAACCACCGCTGCCGAGACCAGGAATGTGACGACGATTCCGCGTTTTTTTTGAAGTTTGTCACTCATGCCAGAGCCGTTGTTTCGTCTTTAAGAAAATGAAGGATGCCGGGCGGGCGGAGGGCCGCGTGGCGGGCACCGCAAAGGCGCCCGCCCGGCGGGATGGGATCAGTCGAAATCCGGATTGATCCAGCCCGGAGGGCCGACCTTGTCTGCCGGCGGCTTCTGGCGCGAGACGTAGTCCATCACGGCGACCATGTCCTCGTCGGAGAAGTTCTTGATCTGCTCGACCATCTCCGGATTGGCGTTGCGGCGCTTGCCGTCGCGGATCCACTCAAACTGGCGGACCAGATACTTGTAATGCTGGCCCTGGATGCGCGGATAGTACTTGTCCGGCATGCCCTGGCCGTTGTCGCCATGGCAGCGCACGCAGTTGTCCGCGTAGAGTTTCGCGCCGAGTTCCAGATTGTCGCCCGGGCCGACGCCCGGTTCCGGGTTCATCGGCAGCCGGGAGATGTATTCCGCCACGTCCGCGATCGACTGGGCGCCGCCGATCTCGCGCGGCAGCGCGAACGGATACATGGTCGGGTTGTCGCGGTTCTTGGCGCGAATGTCGGAAAGCTGCTTGATGATGACGGTGCGGTGCTGGCCGGCGAGCTGCGGGAAGGTGCCGTCCTCGGTGCCCCAGCCTTCCGGCAGGTGGCAGGCGGAACAGACCTCGTAGACGTCCATGCCGTTTTCCGCGTCCGGCTCCAGGTGCATCGCTTCGTCCTGTTCGCCGCCGCCTTCGTTCCAGCCGTAGGAGGCCGGCGTAGCCAGCAGCAGCATGCCTGCGGCAAGCGCCAGTCCGGTTTTCATGAGTTTCATAATCAGAACCTCCGTTGTTCGTATCTAAGGGTCGCTGCGGCCTAGTCGGCGGTGCGATCGATCTGGGAAAGGTAGTCGGCGATGAGGGCGATCTCGTCGTCCTCCATCTTGCGGACGAACGGGTACATCAGTTTCGACCGGCCGTTGGTGCGGATTTTCTCACGCGTGTCGGTCATCTGCGCGATTATATAAGTCCGCTTCTGGCCGGCGATATAGGGGTATCCCTTAAGCGGCTTTTTGCCGTCGGGCCCATGACATGTGCGGCACCGCCCCTTCTTGTAGGCGGCAGCGCCTGCGGTCATCCGCTCCTCGGTGATCGGCGGATCGAGCGGCTGTACGGGTGCCGGCTCCATTTCGCTCAACCAGGTCGAAACCTGCTTGATTTCCTCGTCGGTTATCCGGACTTCGCCGTCGGCCGTGACGAGCGCGCCGCGCATGCCTTCGGAGCGCGGATTGCCGGTCTCGTCGACGCTTCCGACGCGCTTGCCGGCGATGATGTCCTCCATCTGGCTGATCATGTATTTGACGTCCTGGCCCGCCAGATTGGGGTAATCCATAATCGCCTTTTTGCCGTCGCGTCCGTGGCAGGCGATGCAGGTCTTGCGCATGAAGATCCGCTTGCCCGGATCGCGCTTCTTTTTCGCATCGGCCGCCTTTTCGGCCGCTGCCGCCGGTCCCGCGTCGGCGAATGTGGCTGTCGCAAGTCCGCCGCCGATGAAGGCCGCAAGGACGAGGGCAGGAATGGTGTTGATACCGCGCATGCTCATTTTTTGTTCTCTCCCATTGCCGGATGGAAAGGGGGCGGAACATCCCGCCCCCGATCCGTCATGCGTCATGCGCAGGCGTCACTCTTTGACGACCTTGGCGTCGTTCTGGTCGAGGTAGGTCTTGGCGCGAAGGCCGATATCGGCCGCCTTGACCTGGTACTGGAACCACTGCTGTGCCCAGAGGGTGGCGTTCTGCCAGTCCTCGTTCGTCGCATAGTCCTCGGCCTTCTTCTTCGCGTCGGCGGCGAAGTTGAGCTGGTCGGTGGCGTCCTCGACGAGGGCGACGACCGGCGGGAAGTCCTTGAAGTTGCGAGCAGTGATGTACTCAACGACGCTGTCGATCACGGCCTGGGTGTCGGTGTTGGCCTTGACCTGCTTGTCGAAGTCTTCCTGGCTGTAGGACTGGCCTTCCTGCAGTGCGACTTCTTCGGCCTGGTAGCCCTTCGGGGTCACCAGCAGGTAGCCCTGCATTTCCAGGTGCAGCGCCGAGCAGAACTCCGTGCAGTAGTACGGATAGACGCCCGGCTTATCGACCTTGAAGGTCGCCGACACGGTTTTGCCCGGCTCGGCCGACAGGTTGACGTTGAAGCCGTAGATGGCAAAGCCGTGGGTCTCGTCTTCGGCGCGCTCCACGTTGGTGAAGTGCAGGGAGACCGTCGAGCCTTCTTCCACCTGGATGATTTCAGGCGTGATGTGCGAACGGATCAGGGTGCCGTAGACGTGGGTGACGCCGTCGGCGACCTCGGTGCGTTCGCGGCCCGGACGCACGCGATACTCGGAGCGCTCGTCCTTGCGGCTGTTCCAGCCGGTGCTGTAGCGGATCTTCGGCTTCAGCTTGTCGGCGGAGATGGCAACCGCGTAGTGCGGCTCGCCGAGCGGCAGCGGCATGTCGTAGATCAGCTCCATCTTGTCGTTGGAGATGTCGATGAGCTGATGGTTCTGCGGATGCAGCGGGCCGACCGGATTGAAGCGGTCGATGGCGAGCTTGTTGAGCGAGACCAGATAGTGGCCCTTCGGCGAAACGGTGTCGCCCTCCATGCTCATCAGGTGACCGATGTTGTAGTGGATGGAGATCTTGTCGAGAACCTTGCCCTCACAGTAGTTCCACTTGGTGACCTGGCTGTCGACGTAGATCGAGGTGTAGACGATGCACGGCTTGGAATCGTACTGGTTGTGCAGCGGGCCGAGGCCGACCTGCACCTGGGTGTGCAGCGACTTCTTCAGGTCGAGGATCGGGATACCGTAGGGATCGGTGCCTGCGAAGTCCTTGGCGTCGATCAGCGCCTTCATCTTCTCGAACGAGTAGACCGAGGCGTGGGTGTCGAGCTTGCCGGCGACGATGATGAACTTGCCGTCCGGGGAAACGTCGACGCCGTGCGGGCTCTTCGGTTCCGGGATCAGGAACAGGATGCCTTCCTTGATGGCGGTGTCCATCGTGATGACATCATGGTCATTGATCTTCGTCGCCTTGCCTTCCGCAACGAGTTCGGCCGCCCTCTTCCAGTTGATCATGTGGAGGAAGTCGGTGTCCTTCTGCGAGCAACCGGCTTCGAACGGCGGACGACCGGACTCGATGCCGCCGATGTAACGCTCGGTGCAGAACGAGTTGGTGAACGACCAGCCGTCGGAGTCCAGCTTGCCGGCGTCCGAAAGGTCCTGGCTGTAGGGCGGCAGTTCGACGGAGAACGAGTTCTCCGGCTCGATCCGGCCCGCTTCGCGGTTGAACTTCCAGTAGGTGACGGCGCCGCGATACTCGTCGTTGAATTTGGAGAGCGGAACGAAGTCCCTGCTGTACGGGGCGGCGTACTGGGTCGCCTCGATGACATATTCGGTGTTCGGCGTGACGAAGGCGCCGCCGTGCTCCGAACTCATGATCGGGTTGACGACGATCTGCTTGGTCTCGAAGTCCTTCAGGTCGATCACGGCAACGCGCGGGTTGGCCTTGTCGTTGATGAACAGCCACTCGCCGTCATACTCGCCGTTGGTCTCCGACATCGCCGGATGGTGGGTGTCGCCGTAGTTGAGCTGCTTGCCGCCGATCTTGCCCTGGGCGAGCACTTCCTTGGACTCGTCGTCGAAGCCGTAGCCCTGCCAGGGTTCCGGGGTAAAGACGGCGATGTATTTCAGGATCCGCATCGACGGAATGCCGTAGACGAGAACCTGGCCGCTCTGGCCGCCGGAGGAGAACACGAGGAACTCGTCGCGACCACCGGTCGGCGTGTAGGTCTTGGCTGCCGCCAAGAGGTCCTTCTGGGTCAGCCCACGACGCTTCATGACGTCGTCGAGGGATTCCGCCGACCAGGCGGCGGCCGTCCAGGCGAGACCAATGCCGAAGGCGGTCGATACGCTTAGTATCTTCTTCACAGTGCTTTTCATGTGATTTGCCCCGTTGATGTGACAAATGCCGTTCACATTCCACTTTTGAATGAGTGTAGTTGTGAACGACGACGGGTTGCGCATTTGCTTGCGCGAGCGGGACGGAGGCTAGAAGAGGTTTTGCGGAGCTGTCTTTGTCTTTAGTCAAATCCGGAAATGCTGTTTTCCGCCGCCAGCTCCGGTTCTCTGCGTTTCCTCCGATTCGCTGCGTCACTTTGGCACGGATGCAATATCAGGTAAATTAGAATGTGCTATCAAACTTTCTAAGATAGGGTGAATAACCTATTGAAATGCATGGTGGCATTAAAAAGCTTAAAGTAAGTAAGACGGTATGATTCAACTTTTGATCATTCTTGCGCCCCGACAGAAGGCAAACCCTGACAAACGGCCACATTGTATTTTATGAATGTATATGCGGCACATACACCCATAACGCGAAAAGCGGGCGAGGAGCGCACGAAAAACCCGTCGGTCCTTGGCCGGAAAAAGCGCCGATTTTGCTGGAATACCGGAATGTATATTGTGTATTTAGGCCGTTGCCGCCGCCTGTTTGCGTATTCGGTTACCGCTTTTGAGCGCGCAAGGACACGGACATCGCCGAAGGTCGCTACGGGAGCGGGTGGCATTCCCTGCCGCCGGTCCGCATCGCTTTCCCACAAAGTCGACAGATATTGCGCATAGGAACCTGTGTTAAAACAACGGGTTCAAGCGTGTCGTGTGGTCCGGGCGAAACGCGGCCTGCCTCAGGCCTGCGGCTTGGTGGCGGCGTGGATTGCGGCGACGCCGAAGAAGAGGCGCTTAATGTCCACCCTGGCATAGCCGGTCGCCGTCAGCGAGGCGGCGACGACCTTGGGGTCGGGGAAGGCGGCGATGGATTCGATCAGGTAGCGATAGGCGCCGCGGTTCTGGGTGACGACCGCGCCGAGCGTCGGGATGACCGTGCGCGAGAAGGCCCGGTAGACCGGCGCGAACCAGGGCTCCGGCTGTGAGAATTCCAGGATGAAGAGCTGGCCGCCCGGCACCAGGATCCGGTTGACCTCGGCGAGCGCCCCTTCCGGCTCGGTCATGTTGCGAAGGCCGAAGGAAAGCGTCACCGCATCGACTGAGGCATCGGCAAAGGGCAGGCGTTCGCCCTCCGCGGCAATGCAGGTGCCCGTGAGCTCCGGCCGTTGCTGCGCGACCGACAGCATCGCCGTGCTCGGATCGCAGACAAAGATGTCGGCATCGGGCAGCCGAGCTCGGATGCGCTCGGCAATGTCGCCAGTGCCCCCGGCAAGATCGACGATGCGCGCCGCCGTCCCCCGTTCTGCCGCCGCCGCGACCGCGGTGCTCTCCTTCACCATGTCGGCGAACCGCGCCTTCCACATGCGGTGGGTGCCGCCGCTCATCAGGTCGTTCATCAGGTCGTAGCGCGGCGCGATGTCCTGGAACACGGAGCGGATGCGGCTGCGCCGGCCCTCCGGGTCGACGGTGTCGCGGCCGAAGGTGCGCGAAAGATCGTCCATGGCGGTGCGCCTTTCGGGCTCGGGCAAGGGGGCGCGGGCAAGCGGCGGGCTCCCCGGACCGGTGACTGCTCAGGCACCGCTTATGGCAAAGCCCGGCCGGCCTGTCGACTGCCGCCGCGACGCAGGGCCCCGGCGCGCTGTCGCGTTACTGGTTCGGCGGCTTCCTGCTCCAGTCATAGCCGTCGCGGCCGAGCCGGTAGCCGAGGCCATAGAGCTTCGACATGTAGTCGGTATCGAAGATCTCATTGCGCTCCTCCTGGAAGTCCTTCGGAATGAAGGCCAGATAGTAGTCGCCGTCGACTTTTTGCGAGAACTGGTAGATGCGGGCGAGGTCGTTGAGGCCCTGATATTTGATGAGGGTCGAAATCGACCGTCCGGCAATCGAAACGGTGCTCGCCTTGACCGGCTCCCATTCCGGGTCGACCTTACCGTTCCAGATCACGTAGAACTTGATCCTCTGGTCGCGGCGCACATGCTGGCGGACGAGCTCGCGCGCCGGCATGTCGAGCGGTGCCACATAGATTTCGGTCGTCGCGCCGCCGTCGACATGCAGTTCTTCGTGCTCTGTGCCGTTGACGGTGACCGGAATGCGCACCGGCGGGAACAGCGCCGGCACCGAGGCCGACGCCAGCAGCACCTTGCGGAACAGCTCGAGCGACTGTGGCGTGTCCCGGGCGGCGATCATGCCCATGTCCCAGACCACCGGGCGCTGGGCATCGAGATTGGTGGTGACCACATAGAGCCGCCGGCCGGTCTTGTACTCGGCAGCGACCTCGCGCAGGAAATCGCGGGTGACGTAGCGGGCGATGATGTTGGCGAGCGGCTTGCTGTCGGCAACCGAGGGCGACGACCCGAGAATGCCGGACGCGATGGTGTAGACGACCAGGTCGTTGGTCTTGAACTCGGTGTACATCTGCTTGAGTTGGGCGTCGTATTGCGGACCGAGAAAGACGAAGGAGGCCATCAGCGCACCGGTGCTGACGCCGGTCACCATCTCGAAGTCCGGCCGGTCGCCGCGCGCCGTCCAGCCGTTGAGGAGGCCGGCGCCGAACGCGCCGTCCCAGGCGCCGCCGGAAAGCGCAAGCACGTCGTAGGTCTTCTCGCCCTTCAGCCGCTGGGACGCCCGGTACTGCGCGACGCGGAGCTGCTCGCGCTGGATGACGTCTTTCGGCGCCGCATTGGCCCAGTGCCGCACCGGCAGCCCGTCTAGCGGCTCAGCCTCGCCGACCTCCGTCTCCGGCACCACATTGCGCGCCGCCGGCGTCGCGCAGGCGACAAGGGCGAGAACGCCAAGAGCGGCCGCGGCCATGCGCAGGAGCCGTCGCGGCCTGCCGCCGGGCGATCCGGTGTCGGATGTCATCAATCGGCCCCCATACGCTGCGCCCTGACCGGAGCATCGATACAACCGGCGTTCCAAACAGGATACCTCAATACCCGCTTTTGGCTTACCCCGCAAAAACGGCGTATAGCAGAAGGCGTTAACATCGGCTTGAGGCCGCGGCTACCCTCGCAATGGAGGTGTTTTGACCCAGACGGCGATCCCCTGCCTGTTCATGCGCGGCGGCACCTCGCGCGGTCTCTATTTCGACCGCGCCGACCTGCCGGCGGACCGGGAGACGTTGAGCGCCGTGCTGCTCGCCGCTCTCGGTGCCGGCCATCCGCTTTGCATCGACGGCATGGGCGGCTCGGAGTCCGTCACCACCAAGGTGGCGATGCTGTCGCGGTCGACGAGCGAAGACACCGACGTCGACTTCTTCTTCGCCCAGATCTCCGGCAACGAGCGCCGGGTCGACTACGCGCCGACGTGCGGCAACATCCTCGTCGGCGTCGGCCCGGCGGCGATCGAGATGGGGCTCAAGGCGCCAAAGGGCGCGGCGACCTCCGTCGACATCCTTGCCACCAACACTGGGGCGCGCATCACCGAGGTGGTGACGACGCTGGACGGGCGGGTCGTCTATGACGGCGACACCGCGATCGCCGGCGTGCCGGGGACGGCGGCCCCGGTCCTGGTCAAGTTCCGCGGCGTCACCGGCGGCAAGACCGGCGCGATGTTCCCGACCGGGCGGACGGTCGAGGAGATCGACGGCATTCCCGTCACGCTGATCGACGTGGCGATGCCGATGATGATTGCCCGCGCCGGGGATTTCGGCCTCACCGGCTACGAGACCAAGGCGGAGCTCGACGAGAACGCCGCCTTCTTTGCCCGCATGGAGCCGATGCGCCGGGAGGCGGGGCGGCGCATCGGCCTCGGCGACGTTGCCGGGAAGGTGGTGCCCAAGGTCGGGCTGCTGGCGCCGCCGCGCGGTGCCGCGCATCTGTCGTCACGCTATTTCGTGCCCGATGCCTGCCACCCGAGCCACGCCGTCAGCGGCGCCATCTGCACGGCGGCCTGCCTGCTCTCGCCGGGCACCGTCGCCGAAGGCCTCGGCCCGCCGCCCCCGCCATCGCCGGCGGCGATCCGCATCGAGCATGCGATGGGGACGATGGAGGTGGTGATGGAGTATAGCCGTGATGCGGACGGCGCCCTCGTCGTGGAAGCTGCGGGCGTGATCCGCACCGCCCGCCTGATCATGCGCGGCGAGGTGATGGTGCCGCGCAGCGTCTGGGACGGGAACCCTTAGTATAAAGGGAGCCTGCCTTCACCGCGCCGCGGCATCGGACTGGCGGGTCGCCCGCGGGCTCTCGCCGTAGCGCGCCCGGTAGCAGCGGGAAAACGCCGTCGCCGAGTGGAACCCCGTCGCCGCGGCGATGTCGGCGACAGGAATGCGCGTTTCGATCACGAGGCGCCGTGCGCTGTTCAGCCTCAGCGCCTGGTAGTGGGTGTGCGGGCTGACGCCGAGGGACCGCCGGAAGAGGGTCTGCAAATGCCGCGCCGTCACGCCGACCCGGCGGGCGAGTTTTGTGAGCGGCAGCGGCGTATCGATGGTCTCCTCCATCAGCGTCACCGCTTCGGCGACCCGCGCATCGATCAACCGGAGATTGCCGATGGAGGGCGTGTGTGCGGTCGCCGCCGTCGTTCCCGCCGGGTCGTAGATGAACTGCCGCGAGACCTCCAGCGCCAGCGTGTAGCCCTGGCGCTGGCGGACCAGCTCCAGCATCAGGTCCAGCGTCGGCAGCGGCCCGCCGGTGGTGATCCGCCGTCCGTCGACCACATAGCGGTCGCGCACCAGGTGAACCTCTGGAAACCGCCGCTCGAACGCCTCGAAGTCCTCCCAATGCGTGGTCGCCCGCCGCCCGTTAAGGAGACCGGATGCCGCCAGCAGCCAGCCACCCGTCTCCGCGCCGACGAGCGCGCTGCGATGCCGTGCCGCCGTTGCAAGCTGCCGGCGCAGCGTCGCCGTCGCCTTGGCCTCCCATCCGTAGCTGGCAACGACGACCAGGGCGGCGTCGCCGTCCGCCGGATCGAAGCGGCCGTCGACGGGGATCGGCAATCCGCTCGCCGTCGGCACCTGTTCGCCGTCGGAACTGAGGAAGCGCCAGCGATAGAGCTGCTGGCCGGCGAGCCGGTTGGCCGCCCTGAGCGGCTCGATGACCGCGGCGACAAGGATCAGCGTTGCCTCCGGCAACACCAGGATGTCGAGATCGAGCGGATCGTCCCCGCCCGCCGAAAGCACGGTGTCGAACACGCCAATGTGCCCCGATTGTTCCGAAAACGGCAGAATTTGTTCTGAAAATATCATGCATGCCGTGCCGGCGCGATGTCAGTCTCGCCGGAAACCAGACTGCGCCCGCCGCCGTCGCCCGGCGACGCCAACGAACAACGAAAAAGGAAAGCCATGCCGCTCGCCATGAACCGGGAGGTCTTCATCACCTGTGCCGTCACCGGCGCCGGCGACACCACGGCCAGATCCGACAAGGTGCCCGTCACCCCGAAGGAGATCGCGGCGGCCGGCATCGAGGCGGCAAGGGCCGGGGCGGCCGTCGTCCACTGCCATGTCCGCGACCCGCGGACCGGCGCCGCGGCGCGCGACCCGGCGCTCTACCGCGAGGTGGTCGACCGCATCCGCTCCGCCGATATCGACGTCGTCATCAACCTGACGGCCGGCATGGGCGGCGACCTCGTGCTCGGCGGCGTGGAAACCCCTCTACCGCTCGCCGAGGCCGGCACCGACATGGCCGGCGCCACCGAGCGCCTCGCCCACATACGCGACTGCCTGCCGGAGATATGCACCCTCGATTGCGGCACCATGAACTTCAGCGTCGGCGACTACATCATGGCCAACACGCCCGACATGCTGCGCGAAATGGGCCGACAGATGACGGCACTCGGCGTTAGGCCCGAAATCGAGGCCTTCGACACCGGCCATCTCTGGTTCGCCAGGCAGCTCGCCGACGAGGGCATCATCGAGGATCCGGTCCTCGTCCAGCTCTGCATGGGCGTTCCCTGGGGTGCTCCCGACGATCTCAACACGTTCCTGGCGATGGTCAACAACCTGCCCGAAAGCTGGACGTTTTCGGCCTTTTCCATCGGCCGCAACGCGCTCGCCTATCCCGCCGCGGCCGTTCTGGCCGGCGGCAATGTCCGGGTCGGGCTGGAGGACAACATCTACCTCTCCAAGGGCGTCTTTGCCTCCAACGGCCAATTGGTCGAAAAGGCCGTTCAGGTGGTGGAGGGCATGGGCGCGGCGATCGTCGGCCCGGACGAGGTGCGCAAGCGCCTCAAGCTGACGAAGCGGTAGGGCGCCCCCATGCACCGGATAAAAAAGGCCGCCTGCATCGGCGGCGGCGTCATCGGCGGCGGCTGGGCCGCCCGCTTCCTGCTTTCCGGCCACGACGTCGCCGTCTATGACCCGCACCCGGAATGCAAACGTCTGGTCGAGACGGTGCTGGCCAACGCCGCCCGTGCCTATGGCCGGCTGACCATGGCGCCGCTGCCGAAGCCCGGTACGCTGACCTTCGCGGCATCGCTTCAAGAGGCGGTCGCCGATACCCAGTGGGTGCAGGAAAGCGTGCCGGAGCGGCTTGACCTTAAGCAACGCGTGCTCGCCGAGATCGACGCCGCCGCGCCGGAAGGCGCGATCATCGGCTCGTCGACATCGGGCCTCCTTCCGAGCGACCTGCAGCGGGACATGCGGCGCCCGGAGCGCTTCTTCGTCGCTCACCCCTTCAACCCGGTCTACCTGGTGCCGCTGGTCGAACTGGTCGGCGGCAAGAAGACCAGCCCCGAGGCCATCGCCCGCGCGGAAAAACTGCTTGCCGAAATCGGCATGAAGGGCGTTGCCATCGAGCACGAGATCGAGGCCTTCGTCGCCGACCGGCTGATGGAGGCGCTCTGGCGCGAGGCCCTGTGGCTGGTCAATGACGGCGTCGCGACGGTCACCGAGATCGACGACATCATGCGCTACGGCTTCGGGCTCCGCTGGGCCCAGATGGGCCTCTTCCAGACCTACCGCATCGCCGGCGGCGAGGCCGGCATGCGCCACTTCCTGCACCAGTTCGGCCCAGCCCTGAAATGGCCGTGGACCAAGCTGATGGACGTGCCGGACCTGACCGAAGACCTGATCAACCGGATTGCCGACCAGAGCGACGCGCAGGCCGGGGTCCTCACCATCCGCGATCTGGAGCGCATCCGCGACGACAACCTCGTCGCCATCCTGCAGGCCCTGAAGGCCGGCAATGACGGCGCCGGCTGGGGCGCCGGCGCGCTCTTGAAGGATTTCGAGGCGCGGCTGCAGGCCGAAGCCCCGGCGCCCGAGGTCGATCTGTCCGGGCCCTTGCGGCTGGTGGAGACCACCGTCGGCCCGGCCTGGATCGACTACAACGGGCACATGACCGAGCACCGCTATTTGCAGCTCTTCGGCGACACCACCGACGCGCTTCTGCGCCTCATCGGCGTCGATGCCGACTACGTGGCAAAGGGCGCCAGCTACTACACGGTCGAGACCCATATCCGCCATCTCGGCGAGGCAAAGCTCGGGGAAAGGCTCCACACCACCTGCCAGGTGGTCTCAGCCGACGACAAGCGGCTGCACGTCTTTCATACGATCCGGAATACGGAAAGTGCGCAGATCGTTGCAACAGCCGAGCAGATGCTGCTCCACGTCGACACGGAAGCAGGGAAGAGCACACCGGCACCACGCACGGTCCTCGACCGGCTGGAGCCGATCGTCCGCGCCCACGCGGCGCTGGAGGAGCCCGACGGCTTCGGGCGAAAGGTCGGAGAGGGAAGAGAATGACGGCGCATTCCTGCCGCGTCGCCGGGGAACGACCGCTCGCGGTCACCGGATGATTGACGGAGAGGCACATGCTGTCGTGCAATTGCCAGTATCCGTCGAGCCCTGCACAACGACAGGTCGGCAACGTCGCCAACCTTGGCGCCACACCCGAACCGGATCGGAGACGCCATGACCGGACGCGAGGAAAGGCAGAGGGGGCGCCGCCGCAACCGCGGCGACGGCACGACGAAGCCGGTCCTCGAGCAGATGCCGTGGCGCCAGCCCACCTACCAGGACCCGCCCATCGAGCCGCTCGACGCTGAGGGGGTTGAGAAGATCCACCTCACCGCCATGCGGATCCTCGAAGAAATCGGCATCGACTTCCTCAACGAGGAGGCGAAAGACGTCCTGAAGAAAGCCGGCGTCGACGTCGATCCGGACAGCGACCGCGTCCGCATGGACCGCGACTTCGTCATGGAGCGCGTGCGAAGGGCGCCGGAACAGTTCACGATCACGCCGCGCAATCCCGAGCGCAGCATCGTCTGGGGCGGCCGCCACACCACCTTCGGCAACGTTTCGAGCCCGCCCAACGTCACCGACCTCGACCATGGACGCCGGACGGGGACCCGGGAGGATTTCCGCGCCCTCCTGAAGCTCTCCCACGCCTTCAACTGCATCCATTTCGTCGGCGGCTATCCGGTCGAGCCCATCGACATCCACCCGTCCGTGCGCCACCTCGATGCCATCCTCGACAAGCTGGTCCTCACCGACAAGGTGATCCACGCCTATTGCCTCGGCACGGAGCGGGTCGAGGACGCGATGGAAATGGTGCGCATCGCCGCCGGCCTCACCCACGAGGAGTTCGATGCCCGGCCACGCATGTTCACCAACATAAATTCCTCCTCGCCGCTGAAACACGACTGGCCGATGCTGGATGGTGCCATGCGCATGGCCCGGCGCGGCCAGCCGGTGCTCGTCACCCCGTTCACCCTGTCGGGTGCAATGGCGCCGGTGACCCTTGCCGGCGCCATCGCCCAGCAGACGGCGGAGGCGCTCGCCGCCATCGCGCTTCTTCAGGAGATCAATCCGGGCGTGCCGGTCGGTTACGGCGCCTTCACCTCCAATGTGGACATGAAGACGGGCGCGCCGGCCTTCGGGACGCCGGAATTCATGCGCGCCACCCAGATGTCCGGCCAGATGGCCCGCTTCTACGGCCTGCCGTTCCGCTCCACCGGCGCCAATGCGGCGAACTTCCCCGACGGCCAGGCGGTCTGGGAGAGCATGAACTCGCTCTTCGGCGCCACCACCGCCCATGCCAACGTCATCTACCATGCCGCCGGCTGGCTGGAAGGCGGGCTGCTCGCCAGCATGGAAAAGTTCGTCATGGACTGCGAGGTGCTGCAGCAGATCGCCTACTACCACCAGCCGGTGCCGGTCGACGACGACAGCCTTGCCTTTGCGGCCATCGCCGAGGTCGGCCCGAACGGCCACTTCTTCGGCGCCGCCCACACCATGGAGCGCTACCGCACCGCCTATTACGCGCCGTTCCTGTCCGACTGGAGCAACTTCGAGACCTGGATGGAGCATGGCGGGCGCACGGTCCACGAGCGCGCCAACACGCTCTGGAAGAAGATCGTCGCCGCCTATGAGCCGCCGCCGATGGATGAGGCGATCCGCGAGGAACTGGAAGCCTTCGTCGCCAGGCGCAAGGAAGAGGGCGGCGCGCCGACGGATTTCTGACCGGCCACACTTGCCCCCTGCCTCTTTTTGATGCGCGCCGCTTTTTTGGCTAAGGTCGCAAGGCCCGGACTGTCAAACCACCGGTTCGGCCGCGAAAGGCCGCCAGATGACGACCGAAAACCCGCTCGATGCCTTCGCTACCCAGCCCTTCCGGCTCGGCCCCATTCCCGAGCTCGTCTTCGGAGCGGGCGAGGCGAAAAGGATCGCCGACCATGCCGCCGCCTTGCGGGCGTCGGGCGATGAGGCGCCCATCCTCCTCATCGCCGATGCGACCCTTGCCGAAATGGGCGGCACCGCGCCCGTTGCCGAGGCGCTGGGCGCGGCCGGCGCCACCATCGAGATCCATGCCGCGATCGCCGGCGAGCCCAAGGCGACCGACATCGACGCCGCCGCCGAACGCGTCCGCATGACCGGTCCCGGCCTCGTCGTCGTCATGGGCGGCGGCTCGGCCATCGATGCGGCCAAGATCGCCGCCGCCGTCGCCGCGTCCAACGAGGGCGTGCTCCACTACAAGCTCGGCGAAAACCCGCTACCGCGCCGGCAGATGCGGATGATTGCCATCCCGACGACGGCCGGCACCGGAGCGGAGGTGACCGCGACCGCCGTCTTTGCCGGCCCGGACGGCAAGAAGCTTTGGGTCCATGACGCGGCGGCAAAGCCCGACGTCGTCATCCTCGATCCGGAGACGACCGTTACCCTGCCGTCGACGCTGACGGCCTGGACCGGGCTCGACGCCTTCGTCCATGCGCTGGAAGCCTGCACCAACCGGCGCCGCTTCGCCGCCGCTGAGGTCCATTCCTTCCTTGCCCTGCAACTGATCGCCGGGGCGCTGGAGACGGCGGTCAAGACCCCGACCGACCTTGCCGCCCGCGGCCGGATGCTGCTCGGCGCCGCCTATGCCGGCATCGGCATCGACGCCTGCGGCACCGCGATTGCCCATACCATTTCCCATGCGCTCTCCGGCCTCGGCCCCATCCACCACGGCTTTGCAACGGCTCTCGGCCTCGACGCCACGCTCGCCTGGTCGGTCGAAGAGGATGACGGCCGCTTCGCCCGCGCCGCCCGCGCCTGTGGCCTGGAAAATGCCGCCGCGCTGCCGGACTGGTTCTCCGGCCTGGTGGCCTCCTGCGACGTCGAAAAGCGCCTGCCGGAGGCGTTCAAGGACAGGACGGCCGAGGACCTTGCCGCCGAGATGCGCCTCCCGGCCAATGCGCCGATGCGCGAGGCGACGGCCCGCACCGTCACGGACGCCGACATCGACGCCTTTGCCGCGCGCGTCATGGCCCTCGCCTGAGCGATGTCCCCTGCACCGGAACACCGCCCGTGAGCCGCATCGCGTCCATCGCCGTTTCCCACCACCGCCTGCCCCTCGATCCACCGTTCAAGGCGAGCTGGGACGGCCGGCCGCGCACCCATTTCGACGCCACCATCGTCCGCGTCCGCGACGACGAGGGGAGGGAAGGCGTCGGCTCCGGCGACCTGATGCTCGGCTTTGCCGGCCACGAGGACTTGTTTCTCGGCGAGGACGCGCGCCGCGTCGAACGCCACTACGAGGTGCTGTCGCACATCCAGTTCCACTACGGCCGCTGCTGGCCGCTCGATCTCGCCCTGTGGGACCTATTCGGCAAGATCACTGGCGAGCCTGTCTGGCGGCTCTTGGGTGGCCGCGCCGACCGGGTTCGGCTCTATGCCTCGTCCGGCGTCCTGCGCGAGACCGCCGAAATGGTCGAGGCGGCGGAACGTTTTGCCGGCGAAGGATTCCCGGCCATGAAGATCCGGTTTTCCTCAAGCGCCGGCGGTCGCGACGGCTGGCGCGCCGATCTTAAGGTGCTGGAAGCGATCCGCGCCCGCCTCGGCGATAAGCTGGACCTGATGGTCGACTGCAACCAGGGTTGGCGCATGCCCTCGGACACGGCCGCGCCCTGGACCTTCAAGGACGCGCTGGCCGTCGCCCGCGAGTTGGAGCGCCTCGGCGTCTATTGGATGGAGGAGCCTTTGCACCGCGCCGACCGCGCCGGCATGCGGGCGCTCCGCGAGGCGACATCGGTGCGCATCGCCGGCGGCGAGATGACCCGCGAGCTCCACGAATTCCGTGACCTTATTGCCGACAGGGCCCTCGACATCCTGCAGCCCGACGTCGCCCTCGTCGGCGGCATCACGGGCCTGAGGCGCGTCGCGCTGATGGCCCGTGAGCACAACATTGCCTTCACGCCCCATAGCTGGACCAACGGCATCGGGGTGCTGGCCAACGCCCATCTGACGGCCGGCATCGGCGAGGCGCCGTGGCTGGAATTCCCCTACGATCCGCCGGAATGGTCCCTGGCGCGCCGCGACTTCCCGCTGCGCGCGTCGCTCGCCCACGCCGATGGCTGGCTGCTGTTGGGCGAGGTGCCGGGCCTCGGGATCGCGCTCGATGAGGACCGCCTTGCCGCGACCCGGTTGGGACCGTGATCGGCCGCGATGCCCGGCAGACCCGGAACCGCATGCGGTATTACATGCCGAACGTTTCGTTCCATTGCATATGAGGGGCGAACGACAGTATCCGAACCAGGCGTTCCGGTAAGTGCGGAGCCTCTGTAAGTCATTCTGCTGTATTTCCTTTTCCCGGAAGCAGCGATCCGGATTTTTCGAGCGATATCCGGATAGACGGTTGCGCGCCATGCTCTCGGCGCACTATCCTCGGGCGAGCGCGTTTCAAGAACGACACCGCGCCGGGAGGACTTAAGCTAGCACCGACAGGGCCTGAAGCCGCCAAATTACGATATTTGGACGATGGGTGTCGCTTTCCCGCGGACCGCGTACGGTCCCCACGGCTTCCATTGTCCCGCCCCGACAGAACGAAAAATCACGCGGCCGGAATGAAACCGATCCGCGCAACGATATCCCGGGGACGAGGGGAACAGCACTGACGAGCGCATCTTCGTCATGGCGTTTTGAGACGATCGACGCGTGCCGTCCCGCATCCGAGATGGCGCGCCAACGAGACGAGCGCCGGCTGACAACGGCCGGCGCCAAAACGACACCGCACAGCGAGTGATTAAGGGAGTGCAGCAATGACCGAACACAACGAGACCATCAACGGCAAGCCGCTGAAGCCCCAGATCCGGGAGTGGGCGGAAGCCGCGCGAAAGGGCCTGGTCGACCGCCGCGAATTCCTCGCCATGGCGACCGCCTTCGGCGCCACCACCGCCACCGCCTACGGCCTTCTCGGCATTGCCGTGCCGGGCGAAGCGCGGGCCCAGGAGGCCAAGAAGGGCGGCATCCTGAAAGTCTCCATGAATGTCCGCCGCGTCGACGATCCGCGCATCTTCGACTGGTCGGAAATGGCCAATGTCGCCCGCCAGGTCGTCGAGCCGCTGGTGCTCTACACCCACGACTTCACCTTCAAGCCCTGGCTCCTTGAAAGCTGGGACATCAACGACGACGCCACCGAATATGTGCTGAATGTGCGAAAGGGCGTGACCTGGAACAACGGCGACGATTTCACTGCGGAGGACGTCGCCTTCAACCTCAATCGCTGGTGCGAAAAGAACGTCGAAGGCAACTCCATGGCCGGCCGCATGTCCTCCCTTATCGACGAGGAGACCGGCAAGGCCCGCGACAGCGCGATCGAGATCGTCGACGACCACACCGTCAAGCTGACCCTGCCCAAGCCCGACATCACCATCATCCCGGGCATGGTCGACTACCCGGCGCTGGTCGTGCACCGCGACTTCGAAAAGATGGGTGGCAAGCTGTCGGAGAACCCGATCGGCACCGGCGCCTTCGAGCTGGTCGCCCTGGAGGTCGGCGTGCGCGCTGAGGTCAAGCGCCGCGAGAACGGCTCCTGGTGGGGCGGCGAGGCGCTGCTCGACGGCGTCGAATGGACCGATTTCGGCACGGATCCGGCGGCCGAGGTCGCCGCCTTCGAGGCCGAGGAAGTGCAGATGAACTACGAGTCGACGGCCGACTTCGTGGAGGTCTTCGACGCTCTCGGCCTCAAAAAGTCTGAGGCGGTGACGTCGGCAACCGTGGTCGCGCGCACCAACGTCGCCAACAAGCCCTATGACGACGAGCGGGTGCGCCGCGCCCTGCAGCTTGCCGTCGACAACGAGGTGGTGCTGCAGCTCGGCATTAGCGGCGCCGGCACGGTGGCGGAAAACCACCATGTCTGCCCGATCCATCCGGAATATTTCAAGCTGCCGCCGATCAAGCGCGACATCGAGGCGGCCAAGAAGCTGATGGAAGAGGCCGGCCAGATGGATTTCGAGCACGAGCTCATCTCCATCGACGACGACTATCGCCGCAACACCACAGACGCGATTGCCGCGCAGCTCCGCGAGGCCGGCTTCAAGATCAAGCGGACCGTCATTCCCGGCTCCTCGTTCTGGAACAACTGGACCAAATACCCCTATTCCACGACGAACTGGAACATGCGCCCGCTCGGCGTCCAGGTGCTGGCGCTGGGCTACCGCAGCGGCGGCGCCTGGAACGAGTCGGCCTGGTCCAACAAGGAGTTCGATGCGGCGCTGGAAGAGGCGCTGGCGACCCCGGACGTGGAAAAGCGCAAGGCGATGATGGAGAACGTGGAGAAGATCCTGCAGGACTCCGGCGTCATCATCCAGCCCTACTGGCGTTCGCTCTTCAAGCACATGACCGACGCCGTGAAGGGCGACGCCATGCACCCGGCCTACGAGCAGCACTTCCACGACGTCTGGCTCGACGAATAGACACCTCGGCCGGGGGGCGGTGTCGGCCGTTCCCCGTCTCGTTTGCCTCGGCCCGACGGGGGAGGTCCGGCTCTAAATGCTCGGTTTCATTCTGCGGCGTCTCGGCGTCATGCTGGCGACGATGATCGCCCTCACGTTCATCGTCTTCTCGCTGGTCAACCTGGAGCCCAACCTGCGCAAGCTGGCGCTGGAACAGGGCAACATCCGGATGTCCGATGAGGCCATCGAGAACTGGCTGGAAAAGAACGGCTACCGGCGCCCGTTCCTGTTGCGCTACGGCGAATGGCTCGGCAATTCGCTGACCGGCGAGTTTGGCCGCTCGACCCGCTTTCGCCGCCCGGTCAACGACGTCCTGCCCGAGCGCCTCGGCTATACCGGCATCCTCGCCTTCTGGGTGATGGCAACCATGGTGCCCGGCGCGCTGATCATCGGCGTCCTTGCCGGCATGCGCGAAGGCTCCAAGACGGACCGAAGTCTGTCCATCTTCTCCATCATCACGACGGCAACGCCCGAATACGTCTCCGGCATCATCTTCACCGTGATCTTCGCCACCTGGCTCGGCTGGTTCAAGGGCGTCGCCAAGGCCGGCGACATCGATTTCTGGAACTTCACCCTGCCGGTGATGACCATGGCCCTCTACGGAATGGGCTACATCGCCCGCATGACCCGCGCCTCCATGGCCGAGGTCATGACCTCGCAATATATCCGCACGGCCCGCCTCAAGGGCCTTTCCTTCCCCGTCATTGTCCTGCGCCATGCCTTGAGGAATGCGCTGATCGCCCCGTTCACGGTCATCATGCTGCAGTTCCCCTGGCTGCTGACCGGCGTTGTCATCGTCGAGAAGCTGTTCAACTACAAGGGCTTCGGATGGGTCCTCGTGGAGGCCGCCGACAACAACGACATCGACCTCCTGCTCGCCTGCTCGCTCGTCTCCGTCGCCGTCGTCATCATCACCCAGTTGATCTCCGATGTTGGCTACGCCTTTCTCAACCCGCGCATCCGCGTGCAGTAGGGAGCCGACAGATGACCGAGATCGGTTCCCTGGAAATCCTCATCGGCGCCCTGTTCCGCTTCTGGCCGGTCTGGGCTTGCCTTGCGGTGATCCTCGGCACCAGCTTCTATTTTCGCGGCCGCCTCGGGCTCTACGGCCATCTGTTCGATTCCGGCGTCGGCTTCGTCGGCCTGACGCTGGTCCTGTTCTGGCTCCTGACCGCGCTCTTTGCCGATGTCATCGCCACCTTCCCGCCGTTGGAACAGTTCGCGCTTTTAAAGCGCGCCGTGCCCGGCACCGTGGAGGCGGAAACCGGCATTCCGCTCTATTTCGGCGCCGACAATCTCGGCCGCGATCTCTTCAGCCGCATGGTGCACGGCTCGCGCTTCGTGCTGGCGATCGCCCCGGCGGCGACCTTCGTTGCCTATGTGGTCGGCATCACGCTCGGCCTTCCCGCCGGCTATTTCGGCGGCCGCATCGATGCCGTCCTCTCCTTCATCGCCAATCTGGTGCTCGCCTTCCCCGTGATCCTCCTGTTCTACCTGCTGGTGACGCCCGGCGTGCGGGAAACGGCGATCCCCGTGTTCATGGCCGGTCTTTTCTTCATCTTCCCGATCATCTTCCTCGGCATCCTGTTCCATTCCCGCTATGCGGCGCGGCCGCAGATATTCTGGTCGCTGATGGCGGTGACCCTCGTCGTCGGCGGCTGGGTCTATGCCGGCCTCGTCTTCGATGCCGATCCGCTCGGCGTCTTCTCGCTGGCGCCGAACGAGCTCAACATCTTCGCCGCCGTGGTCTTCGCCTCCTCGCCCGGCGTCTTTCGCATCGTGCGCGGCCTGACCATGGATATCCGCACCCGGGATTACGTTGCCGCCGCCCAGACCCGCGGCGAGCGCCCGGCCTACATTATGCTCTGGGAGATCCTGCCGAACGCTAGAGGCCCGCTCATCGTCGATGCCTGCCTGCGCATCGGCTACACCACGATCCTGCTCGGCACTCTCGGCTTCTTCGGTCTCGGCCTGGCGCCGGAATCCCCCGACTGGGGCTCCATGATCAACCAGACCCGCGGCTTCATCCGCATCGTGCCGACGATCGTGCTGCCGCAGACGATCGCCATCGCTACGCTGGTGCTCGGCCTCAACCTCCTGGCCGACGGGCTGCGCGAGCAGTCGCTGAAAGACTGAGGAACGGATCATGAGCGACGAAACAACGACCTCACCGGAGCCGATCCTCGACATCAAGGGCCTGTCGATCTCCTACTTCACCCGCGCCGTGGAGATCGACGCGGTGAAGGACTTTTCCTGCCGCGTCATGCCCGGCGAGGCGATGGGCCTTGTCGGCGAATCCGGCTGCGGCAAGTCCACGGTGGCCCTCGCCATCATGCGCGACCTCGGCGTCAATGGCGGCATCGTCGACGGCTCCATGACCTTCATGGGCCGCGACCTCGTCAACATGTCGGACGGGGAATTGAGGAAAATCCGCGGCTCCAAGATCGCCATGGTCTACCAGGAGCCGATGGCGAGCCTCAATCCGGCCATGCGCATCGGCCGCCAGCTCGTCGAGGTGCCGCTGGAACATGAGGACGTCTCCAAGGCCGAGGCCGAGGAGCGCGCCATCGCCATGCTGGAGGCCGTGCGCCTGCCGGACCCCAGGCGCATCATGCGCGCCTTCCCGCACCAGATCTCCGGCGGCCAGCAGCAGCGCATCGTCATCGCCATGGCGTTGTTGTCGAAGCCCTCGCTCCTGATCCTCGACGAGCCGACGACGGCGCTCGACGTCACGGTCGAGGCCGGCATCATCGAGCTGATCGCCGAACTGGCCGACAAGTTCGGCACCTCGATCCTCTTCATCTCCCACAATCTCGGCCTCATCCTGGAGACCTGCGACAAGATCACGGTGATGTATTCCGGCGAGGCGGTCGAGGTCGGCACCTGCAAGGAGATGTTCAACAACATCCGCCACCCCTATATGCAGGGGCTCCTGCGTTCCCTGCCGCTTCCCGGCGCCAACAAGAACACACGGCCGCTGGTCGCCATTCCCGGGCAACTGCCGTTGCCGACGGAACGCCCGCCGGGCTGCCGTTTCGGTCCGCGCTGCGAGCACTTCCGTCCCGGCATCTGCGACGTCGGCCCGATCCCGATGCGCCCGGTGCCGGGCGGCGAAGGCCACACGAGCCGCTGCGTGCGTTTTGAAGAGATCGACTGGGACGCGCCGCCGGAAAACGCCGTCCAGCAGGACGCCGTTGAGGCCGGCGGCCCGGTCCTCGTCGTCAACGACCTGAAGAAGCACTACGAGGTCTCCGCCAACAAGATGTTCGGCGGCGGCGGGCAGCGCGTCGTCAAGGCGGTGGAGGAGATCGAGTTGACGGCGCTGGAAGCCGAGACGGTCGCCATCGTCGGCGAATCCGGCTGCGGCAAGTCCACCTTCGCCAAGGTGCTCCTGGGGCTTGAGACCGCGACCGACGGCTCGGTCCGGCTCGACGAGACCGACATCGGCAGCCTTGAGGTGGAGAACCGCGATGCCGGCACGCTGAGCTCGATCCAGATGGTGTTCCAGAACCCCTTCGACACCCTCAATCCGAGCCACGCGGTCGGCGCGCAGATCATCCGCGTCCTGGAGAAATTCAAGGTCGGCAAGAGCCAGGCGGAACGCCGCGAGCGCATGCTCGACCTCCTCGATCTCGTCAAGCTGCCGCGCGAATTCGCTGAGCGCATGCCGCGCCAGCTCTCCGGCGGCCAGAAGCAGCGGATCGGCATCGCCCGCGCCTTTGCCGGCCGGCCCCGCGTCGTCGTCGCCGACGAGCCGGTCTCGGCCCTCGACGTCTCGGTCCAGGCCGCCGTCACCGAGCTCCTGATGGACATCCAGAGGAGTTCGCGCACGACGCTCCTCTTCATCAGCCACGATCTCTCCGTCGTGCGCTATCTCGCCGACCGGGTGGTGGTCATGTATCTCGGCCACATCATGGAGGAGGGGCTGACCGACGAGGTCTTCGCCCCGCCCTACCACCCCTATACCGAGGCGCTGCTGTCGGCCGTGCCGATCGCCGATACCGCGATCGAGAAGAAGCGCATCGTGCTGGAAGGCGAGATCCCGTCCGCCGTCAATCTGCCGTCCGGCTGTCCGTTCCAGACCCGTTGCCAGCACAAGCACCGCATCCCCGACAATCTCTGCGAGACGGAAAAGCCGGCCTTGCGCGATCTCGGGGCCGGTCACCTCATCCGCTGCCACCTGCCGGACGACTTCCTGAAGACCATGGAGTCCGTCATCGTCCAGGTCGATGCCGCCCAATAAGCCGCGCCGGGCAATGGCGGGAAGCGCTTCAAGTTTCAGGGGAACCGATTTAGAGTGGCCGCAAATCACGCGTCGCTCCAACGCAGACACTCCTCCGGAAAAGAAGCCCGCCCGACGTGACCGACGGCGCCCCATTGCCCCAGCATCTCCACTTTCCGCTTGTCCTCGCCGATCTTGGCGGCACCAATCTGCGCCTCGGCTACCTCGCCGATCCGGCCGCCGACATGCGCTTCCTGAAGAAGGTCAAGGTCGCCGACTATCCCGGCCTCGGCGCGGCGATGGCGGCCGTGCTGGCCGAATTCGGCACCCGGGTCCGCACCGCGATCATCGCCTTTGCCGGCCCGGTCGGCGGCGACGACATGCGCCTCACCAACCATCCCTGGGACATCACGCCGAAGAAGGTTGCCGGCGATGTCGGCCTCGACGAAGTCATTCTCGTAAACGATTTCGCGGCACAGGCGCTCGCCCTGCCGGGTCTGGACGCCGGCGAACTCTCGCAGATCGGCGGCAGGGGTCCGGTGGCGCACGCGGCAAAGCTCGTGCTCGGCCCCGGAACCGGCCTCGGCGTTGCCGGTCTGGTGCCGTCGCCCGGCGGCTGGGTGCCGGTGGCCGGCGAGGCGGGCCATGTGGAACTCGGCCCAGGTGACGACGATGAGGAGATCTGGCGCCACCTGGAACGGATCGAGGGCCGGGTGACCGCCGAGACCGTCATTTCCGGGCCGGGCCTGCTCAGGCTCTACCGCGCCGTCTGCGCCGCCGCCGGCAGCGCGCCAACGTTCGACGCGCCGGAAAAGATCACCGCCGCGGCCAAGGACGATGCGCTCGCCGGCAGGGCGCTCGAGTGCTTCGTCGCCGCGCTCGGGCGCACCGCCGGGGATCTTGCGCTGGTGTTCCTCGCCAAGGGCGGGGTATTCCTTTCCGGCGGCATCGCCCCGCGCATCGTGCCCTGGCTGCAGGCTGGCGGGTTCAGGGCGGCCTTTGAGGCAAAGGCCCCGCACCGCGACCTCGTCACGGCGATGCCGGTCTATGTGGTGACGACGGCGGAGCCGGCGCTCGCGGGTCTTTGCGCGCTCGCCAAGGGCACCGACCGCTTCGCCATCGACCTTTCCGCCGCCCGCTACACGGCGTGAGCGGCCCGAAAGGGCATTGACGACCTTCGGTTCGGAACGCATGGAGGATATGGAGAGCGCGGTCTGTCCGCTGGCTCCTGGTCGCGGTCAATGCCCGTCTGCAAGAAGGTGCCGATGCAACTCCCCATCGAATCCGCCCTGCCGGAGCTTCTGAAAAGCCTCAGCGCGCGGCCCGACGCGGTGCTCGTCGCACCCCCGGGCGCCGGCAAGACGACCCGCGTGCCCCTGGCGCTCCTCGACGCCGCCTGGCGCGGCGACGGCCGCATCGTGGTGCTGGAGCCGCGCCGGCTCGCGGCCCGCGCCGCCGCCCGGCGCATGGCGTCCATGCTCGGCGAGGAGGTCGGCGAAACGGTCGGCTACCGGGTGCGGATGGAGAGCCGCGTTTCAAAAAAGACCCGCATCGAGGTGGTGACGGAAGGCGTCTTCACCAGGCGCATCCTCGGCGATCCGGAACTTTCGGGCGTCGCCGCCGTGCTCTTCGACGAGTTCCACGAAAGGAGCCTCGACGGCGACACCGGCCTCGCGCTGGCGTTGGAGGTTCGCGAGGCCTTGCGCCCCGACCTCCGTCTCCTCGTCATGTCGGCGACCATCGACGGCGCCCGCGTTTCATCGCTCCTCGGCGATGCCCCGGTGATCGACTGCCCGGGCCGCATCTTTCCGGTCGAAACCCGCTATCTCGGCCGGGATCCCTTGAAGCGCATCGAGGACGAGGCGACTGCCGCCGTCCGCAAGGCGCTGCGCGAGGAGACAGGTTCCGTCCTTGTCTTCCTGCCCGGCCAGGGCGAGATCGAGCGCACGGCCGAGCGGCTCCGCGAGGCCGTGCCGGAGACCGTCGACCTCTGCCCCCTCTACGGCGCTCTGAGGCCGGCCGACCAGGACCGCGCCATCCGCCCGGCCGAGCCCGGCCGGCGCAAGGTGGTGCTGGCGTCCGCGATCGCCGAGACCTCGCTGACAATCGAGGGCGTGCGCGTGGTCATCGACTGCGGCCTTGCCCGCAAGCCGGTTTATGAGCCGGCTAATGGGCTGACGCGCCTTGAGACCGTCCGCGTCTCCCGCGCCGCCGCCGACCAGCGCCGCGGCCGTGCCGGCCGGCTGGAGCCCGGCATCTGCTACCGGCTCTGGGAGGAGGGCCAGACGGCGGCCCTGCAGCCCTTCGACCGGCCGGAGATCCTGGAAGCGGACCTCGCCGGCCTCGTCCTCGACGTCGCCGCCTGGGGCACGAGCGATCCGGCGAGCCTACAATGGCTCGACCCGCCGCCGAAACCGGCCTGGACCGAGGCCGTGGCACTCCTCAAAGACCTCGACGCGCTGGACAACGACGGCCGGCTGACGGCGGCCGGAAAGGCCATCGCCGACCTGCCGCTTCACCCGCGGCTCGCCCATATGGTCGCCCGCGCGGCGCAAGACGGCGAGGCGATGCTTGCCGCCGAGATCGCCGTCCTCGTCTCAGAACGTGGCCTCGGCGGCACGGACGTGGACGTCACGGACCGCCTGCGCCGGTTGCGGACCGAAAAGGGCAGGGCCACGAGCGCCCGCAAGCTGGCGGAAGGCTGGGCACGCCGCGCCGGCGGGACAATGACCAAGGGCGACCCGGCCGACGCCGGCCGCCTGCTGGCCATCGCCTATCCCGACCGCATCGCCCAGGCCAGGGGCGCCCACGGCCATTTCCGTCTCGCCAACGGCCGCGGCGGCCGCCTCGACGAGACGCACACGCTCGCCGGCGCGCCGTTCCTCGCCGTCGCCGAGTTGCAGGGCGCCGCGAAGGCGGCCCGCATCACGCTGGCGGCCCCGCTGTCGCTTGCCGGTATCGAGGCCGATTTCGCCGACCGTATCGAGACGAGCATCGACATCGCCTTCGACCGCTCCGCAAAGGCCGTCCGCGCCAGACGCCGCCGCCGCCTCGACAGCCTCGTCCTCGACGAGACGCCGGAGCCTAATCCCGATCCGGAGGCGGTGACGGCCGCGCTCCTTCAGGGCATCGCAGGCCTCGGCCTTTCCTGCTTGCCCTGGACGGCAAAGCTGGAGCGCCTGCGCGGGCGGATAGCGTTCGTCCACGCCCGCGACCCGCAAAACTGGCCGGACGTCGCAGACGATGCCCTGACGAAAACCCTGGACACCTGGCTCGGCCCCTTCATCGCCGGCAAGGCGGCGCTTGCCGAGATTTCCTCAGGTGATCTTCACGCCGCGTTCGACGCCCTTGCGCCGCGGGCCATGCTCGACCGGCTGGCGCCTGAGGAGATTTCCCTGCCGACGGGCCGCACCGCGCCCGTCGACTACGGCGCGGAAGCCGGCCCGACGCTTTCCGTCCGCCCGCAGGAGCTTTTCGGCCTCGACACCCATCCGGTGCTCGCCGGAACGCCGGTGGTGATCGAACTCCTGTCGCCCGCCGGCCGGCCGATTCAGTTGACGCGGGACCTTCCCGGCTTCTGGCGCGGCTCCTGGGCCGATGTGCGCCGCGACATGCGCGGCCGCTATCCCAAGCACCCCTGGCCGGAAGACCCCGTCGCCGCTGACCCGACGACGCGCGCCAAACCGCGAAAATAGCCCGTATTCCCGAACCGCAGGTCCGTGGCAGCGAAAAGTGGGAACCGGTTTTCGGACAAGAATACGGGCAGAAACAAAAGGTTGGAGCATTTCTCGCGGTTCAACAACCGCGAGAAATGCTCCAGCACCCTCCGATTTTACGGCCCGACAAGGTTTTTCTGCTAGCGGAAAGGGGTAAACGGAGCGGACGCCATGGCGCGCATCATCGTTATTCTGGTCCTTGCTTGCGTTGCGGCGCTCTACGGCCCGCGGCTGTTGCAGGACGTTGCCGACAATCCGGACAGCCTTGCCGTCTCCTTCGGCGATAGCGAACCGGAGCGGCCGAAGGCCCGGGCCAGCGGCGGCACCATGGTGCTGAAGGCCGACCGCAGCGGCCATTTCTTTGCCGAGCCGCGCATCAACGGCCGCCAGATCGATGCCGTCATCGACACCGGCGCCACCGCCGTCGTCCTCACCTATGAGGATGCGCGCAACATCGGCGTTCTGCCGCCGGAGTCGAAATTCACCGTACCGGTGCGCACCGCCAACGGCACGACGACGACGGCGGCCGCCGATCTTCGCGAAATCCGCCTCGGCTCCATCCGCGTCGGCAATGTGCGGGCCCTCGTCGCACGCCGCGGCGAGCTTTCCGTCACGCTCCTCGGCATGTCGTTCCTCAGCCGCCTGTCGCGCGCCGACATGCGCGGCGGCGAACTCGTACTGCGCCCCTGAGAGACGGACCCTTTCCCGTCGGTTCCGTCTTGCCCGTCCGCGCGGCCAGGGCTGGAACAACTACGGCCTTTACCTCATTCATCCTATGTCCGGTCTAGGCAAAAGTTGGCCGATCGGCTAACACCGTCCTAGATATTTTCGCAAAAGCATAGCGCGAGGCCTTTCGATGTTTCCGACCCCCAAGCCGTCGCTCCAGCCCAACACCTACGCCTTCGAAACCGAGCCGCTCGTCAAGCCGACCGGCTTTCGCGAATACGATGCGCGCTGGTGGTTCGGCCATCCCGGCTCCGACAAGCCGCCCGAGCTCAACCTGATGGGCGTCCAGGCGCTCGGCATGGGCCTCGGCACCCTGATCAAGGAGCGCGGCGTCAAACCGGAACTGGTCACCGGCCACGACTACCGGTCCTATTCCTCGGCCATCAAGATGGCGCTGGTGAATGGCCTGATGGCGGCCGGCATCAAGGTCCACGACATCGGCCTGGCGCTCTCGCCGATGGCCTATTTCGCCCAGTTCGCCCTCGACGTTCCGGCCGTCGCCATGGTCACCGCGTCGCACAACGACAATGGCTGGACCGGCGTCAAGATGGGCTGCGACCGCCCGCTGACCTTCGGCCCGGACGAGATGGGCCGGCTCAAGGACATCGTGCTGAACGGCGAGTTCGACCTGTCCGGCGGCGGCACCTACGTCTTCGTCGAGAACTTCCCGGACAAATACACCGAGGACCTGACGTCGAGCTTCAAGCTGAAGCGGCCGATCAAGGTCGTCGCGGCCTGCGGCAACGGCACCGCGGGTGCCTTCGCCCCGCGCGTTTTGCGCGAGATCGGCGCCGACGTCATCGAGCTGGACTGCGAGCTCGACCACTCCTTCCCGCGCTACAATCCGAACCCGGAGGACATGGAGATGCTCCATGCCCTGCGCGACAAGGTGCTGGAGACGGGCGCTGAGATCGGCGTCGGCTTCGACGGCGACGGCGACCGCTGCGGCGTCGTCGACAACAAGGGCGAGGAGATATTTGCCGACAAGGTCGGCGTCATGCTCGCGCGCGATCTCTCCGCCAAGCACCCCAACGCCCAGTTCGTCGTCGACGTGAAGTCGACGGGCCTGTTCATGACCGACCCGGTGCTGCAGCAGAACGGCGCCAAGACGGACTACTGGAAGACCGGCCACTCCTACATCAAGCGCCGGGTGACCGAACTCAACGCCCTCGTCGGCTTCGAGAAGTCCGGCCACTATTTCTTCAACAAGCCGATCGGGCGCGGCTATGACGACGGCCTCGTCTCGGCGATCGCCGTCCTGAAGATGCTCGACAACAACCCGGACAAGACCATGGCGGAGCTCCGCCAGGCCCTGCCGCACACCTGGGGCTCGCCGACCATGTCGCCCCATTGCGACGACGAGACCAAATACGGCGTCGTCGACAAGGTCGTCGCCCGTTTCACGGAGATGAAGGAAAAGGGCGAGAAGGTCGCCGGTCACGACATCCTCGACCTGGTCACCGTCAACGGCGTGCGCGTCGTCGCCGACGACGGCACCTGGGGCCTGGTGCGGGCCTCGTCCAACAAGCCGGAACTGGTCGTCGTCGTCGAAAGCCCCGTGTCCGAAGAGCGCATGCGCGACATGTTCCATGCCGTCGACGGCGTCCTTCGCGAGAACCCGGAAGTCGGCGACTACAACCAGACCATCTGATTTTTTCGACCTGGCGCGTCGCGGCTTGCCGCGGCCGCATCCTTTTCGGACCGGCGTGCCGACCAAAAGAACGGCGCGCCGGCCGTCCTTTCTGGATATCCCCGCCATGCGGACCGTCTATTCCCCCGACCACGCGCGCCACGACCCTCAGAAGGAACTCTCCGACGGCGCCCTCGTCGATGCCGTTGAAAAGCCGGCACGGGCCGAGATCGTCAAGGCGCGCATCGAGGAAGTCGGCCTCGGCAGCATCGAAGCCCCGACGGCCCACGACGATGCGCTCATCGCCCGCGTGCACAGCGCCGACTATCTGCAGTTCCTGGAAGGTTTCTGGGCCGACTGGCGGGCTGCCGGCCGCGACGCCGAAGCCTTTCCCTTCGTCTGGCCGGTGCCGGGCCTGAGGCGCCACAAGGCGCCGCGCCACATCGACGGCCGCCTCGGCTACTACTCCTTCGATGCCGGCTCGCCGCTGACGGAGGGCACCTGGGACGCGGCACGGAAGGGCGCCGACACGGCGCTTTCCACCGTCGACATCGTGTCCGCCGGAGACCGCGCCGCCTTCGCCCTTTGCCGCCCGCCCGGTCACCACGCCGCGTCGGACTTCTATGGTGGCTACTGCTTTCTCAACAATGCGGCGATCGCCGCCGAAGGGTTCCTGGCAAAGGGCGCCGAGCGCGTCGCCATCCTCGACGTCGACTACCACCACGGCAACGGCACGCAGGCCATCTTCGAGGATCGCGCCGACGTCCTCTTCGTCTCGCTGCACGCCGATCCGGCCGACGAGTTCCCCTATTTCCTCGGCTATGCCGACGAGACCGGCACGGGGCCGGGCGAGGGCTGCAACGTCAACATGCCGCTTGCCATCGGCACCGACTGGCCCGCCTATTCGGATGCGCTGGCCGCCGCGCTCGTGCGCATCAGGGCCTCCGGTGCCGAGGCCCTCGTCGTCTCCCTCGGCCTTGATACCTTCGAAAACGATCCGATCTCGCGCTTCACCTTGAAGAGCGACGATTTCCGGAAGATGGGCCGGATGCTTGCCGGCGCCGGCCTGCCGACGGCCTTCATCATGGAAGGCGGCTACGCCGTCGCCGAACTCGGCATCAATTGCGTCAACGTGTTGTCGGATTTCGAAGAGGCGGCGGGGTGAGTTCCGCCGCTCAACAGGCCAATCGCCAGGTCGCGCGTTGAGCGCCCCTGTTGCCGCACCCTCTGCCGTCATCCCGGCCGGAGCGAAGCGGAGAGCCGGGATCTCGTGCTGCCAATGCGGAAGCCTGTCGCAGATCCCTATGGATTGCCGCGTCGGCCTAACGGCCTCCTCGCAATGACGTTGAAATTGTTCGTAAAACTAACCAAGACCGTCATTGCGAGCGAAGCGAAGCAATCCAGGCAACGGCGTTCCGGCAGCAATCGGCATATTGTTTGGACAGGGCCAATAGCCCGGGGGGAAGGCGGTTGGTGTCGCAGGAGGGAGGGCAACGGTCGTTCAACCGTGCTCCGGCCCAAAAGCGTCACGCCACCGGCAGTCCGAAGCGTTCGAAATCCGCACGAAGCGCTGCCGGCGAGGTGAATTGAACCGCCTGAAGGCCGACCGAGCGTGCGCCCTCCACATTGGCGGCGACGTCGTCGATGAAGAGCGAGCGCTGAGGCTCGATGCCGAAGCGGTCGACCGCCAGCCGGAAGAGGCGCGGGTCGGGTTTGCCGAGGCCTTCCTCGGCCGAGACGACGATATCCCGGAAGAGCGACAGGAACGGGAACCGCGCCTTCGTCTCGGCGAAGGTGTCGCTGGAAAAATTGGTGATCGAATAGAGCGGCACGCCGTTCCGGTGCAGCGCTTCAAGGAGATCAACGCTTTCCGGGATCGGGCCCGGCACCATCTCCTGCCAGCGGGTGCGGAAGGCGCGGATGGCGTCTTCGTGCTCTGGAAAGCGCGCGATGCGTTCCGCAATCGCCACGTCCCAGCTTCGCCCGAGATCCTGCTGGTAGTTCCACTCCGAGGTACAGATCTCGGCAAGGAACCGGTCGACGGCCGCCTCGTCCGGCAGGATCTGGCGGAACAGGAGGTGGGGGTCATAGGCGACGAGCACCCGGCCGATATCGAAAATGACGGTGTCGATCTTGGTCTCGGTCATGGCGAAGGGTCCGGGGCAGGGCGTTGGCGCAAGAGCAAACAGGTCGAACAGATGTCCCGTTTTGGCCGGGCGATTGCGGCAAGGCAAGCGGATCGCGCAAGCATTTCGGTTTGAAATCGCGGGCCTTGTGACGCAGTATCGGCAAGGCGAGGGGGCGGAACACCGGGACCAGGACAGATGATCCGGATCAGGGTCGGCACAGTGCCACTCCTCGTTGCCGCCGTTGTCGCCATGCTGGCGGCCGGGCTGCCGGCGCGCGCCGACTGGCGCGACACGGTCAAGGTGCTGCGGATCGGCGTCGTCGTCGGCGCCAACCCGATCCAGCGCCTCAAGCAACTGGAGCCGTTTCGCCGCCGCATCAGCGCCAAAGCCGGGCTGCCAGTCGAGTTCGTCCCCGCGGTCGGCTATTCCAGCCTCATCGACGCCCACACCACCGGCCGCATCGACTACGCCATCTACGGCGCCGCCGCCTATGGTGCCGCGTCCGCGCTCTGCGGCTGCATCGAGCCGCTTGCCGCGCCCGCGGCCGCCGACGGCAGCCTTTCCTATCGCGCCGTCATCGTGGTGCGCGCCGATGCGGCGGTCCGCGCGATCGACGACCTGAAAGGCAAATCCCTGATCCTCGGCCGTCCCGGCGCCACGGCCGGCGATCTGGTGCCGATCGCCGAACTTGCCGCGGCCGGCCTCGAGCCGGCCTCCTTCTTTTCCCGCATCCGCCATGCCGACGGGCCGAAGGCCGCCATCGGCACGGTGCTGGCCGGCCTTGGTGACGCCGCCGTCGCCTGGGAGCCGGACGACGCTGGCCGCGGGCCGCTCGCCGGCCTCGCGGCGGCAGCGGACGTCGCGGGTCCCGCCGTGCGGATCGTCTGGCGGTCGCGGCCGATCGCCCACGGGCCGCACGCGGTCTCAAAACGCCTTCCGCAGCCCCTGAAGGACCGCTTGCGCTCCGCGCTCCTCAGGCTGAAATCCCTCGACCGCACCGCCTATGACGCGGTGGAGCGCTATTTCGCGGGTGGCTTTTCCGGGGTTACCGAGGACGCCTATCGGCCGATGGTGGAGGTGTTCGCGCCGGCAGCAACGGCGCCGGCAACGGCCCCTCCGGCCGCTGTCGGGCCGGACAATGGATGAGCCGGGGAAGGGGACGGGCGGCGGCGGTCGGCCTGCAGGCGGCCGCGCCGGTCAGTTGAATTCGATGGTCGCGGAATTGCGCGGCCTCAGGAACGTGATCTCTTCCATTTCGAAGTTCGGCGAGCCGAAAAGCTCGTCGGCGAGGGTGGGGAAGATCGCCCGATAGCTGAATTCGACCCTGGCGATGATCAGCCACTGGTCGGACAGGTCGAGGGTGTCGGGAATGGAGACCGGCGGCGCTGCTCCCTTCGCCCAGGCGCTGTCGTTCTGCGCCTTGCTCCATTTGACCTCGGCATTGCCGGTGTCTTCGTCCTCGCCGATGGCGGCAACGACGATTTTCAGGCCGGTGGCGTCGTAGGGCGACATCACCGTTTCCGTCGCGGAAAAGACGTTGGAGATCTCGTCGTCGGTCATCTGGGTTTCCTGGGTGACCAGGTCGGCCAGGGTACTCGCGGTCTGTGTGATCTTGCGGTTGACGGTGATCGCTTCGGAGAGTTCCACCGTGCCGATGAAAGTGGTGATCAGGATCGGCGCCAGCAGCGCGAATTCGACCGCGGCGATACCGGCCAGGTCCCGGCGGAAGCGGCGGGCGCTTTCAAGGGCATTCTGGGAGATACGGGACAGGAACGTCATCGGCGGCACCTGCGGTTCACCAGGGGAACGGTTCGTTGCGGAACGCGGCAACGGAGGCGAGCAGGCGGCGGCCGTTCGACATGTCGGAAAAGATGAGGCCCGTCATCGGGCTGATCATCGGCCATTCGTAGTAGGCCCGGACGACAACGATATCGCGGGCGCCGCCCTGGTCGTACTGCATCTTGCCTTCGTCAACCTTCAGCTTGGTATCGCCCTCGTCGTCGGTGACCTCGTCGACCGGATTGGAGGCGGCGTTGGCGGAGGTGAAGTTGTCGTAGGTGCGCACGTCGATATGCAGGAAGGCGTCACAATCGAACATGCTGGTGAGCTTGTCGCAGACCTGTTCCTTGAATTTCGCCTTGCTGAACGACTGCTGCTGCGCCTGGCCCGTGCGGATCAATCGCGCGGTATCGGAGACGGCGTTGTCGAGCAACTGGTTGGCGAAGATCGTGAAGGCGACCTCGAAGATCATGAACAGCAGCGGAAAGAACCAGATCGACACCAGCGCGAACTCGATCGCGTAGACGCCGTCCTCATTGGCGAGGAACCGGCGCGGAACGAGACGCCGGGCCATGCGGCCAATGGTTTTCCCGGTCGATGTCGCGATGTCGCGCATTCCTTCCCCTCTTTGCTCCGCCAACCAAATGATGGATCGGAACAATTTCGCTCCGGATTAATATCAGGGGAACATTGATGAAGGGTTTCTATCACCGGCAGTTACCGCAAACGCGGCCCGAACCGGGAGCGTCGTAAACGCCGGGTTAACGCAACGGGGATGCGGGCCGGGCACGCGGGCCGGGATCTGGTGGGGTGCTCCGGAAAACGACCCTACTTCTTCTTGAAGCCGGTGGCGGCTGCCTGGGCCGCTTCGTTGCGCTGCAAGGTCTGCTTGCCCGTATTGTCGAAATAGTCGACCTGGTCGCCGGGCATCGGGGCCGGTGCGCAGTCCGGCGCACAGGTATAGGAGTAGCGCGCCCCTCGGCGCTGCACCGTCACCATGGAGGTCTCGTTCGGCCGCACGATGATGGTTTCGTCGGCGATCGGCTCGTTGTCGACGTTGAGAACGATCAGATTGGTGCTGCCGTAGCCCCGCCCGACGATGATCAGCGTGTTGGCGTCGTGCATGACGGCATCGGCAATCGCGGGATTGCCGACGATGATCGTGTCGGCGCCGCCCTCGATATGCATCACCTTGGCGCGATCGACGGACGCGAAGATCGGTTCCTTGGCGAGCGCCGGCGCGCTGCTGGCCGTGGCAAGGACAAGAAAGCCGAGAATGATCGCCGACGCGGCAGAAGCCGTCTTTGCGGGCCGGAACATGAAACCGCTCCTTAAGAAGGGACGTCCCGATCCTTTCCCGAAATTGGTGAATCTTTCCCTAACCGCACGGCGGGTTGCCGAAAACCCCTTTGAATCGGTTGCGTTGCGGGGTCGCCAGTATCTCAGGTGCACATTGTATGGTTTTTATCCGCGGTTTTGCGGAAGCCTTCGGGCCTGCTTCTTGGCTCAGGAGGTCGAACCGGCACGCGCATCCGCCAGGGAAGGCTTATCGGGCCAACGTGCGGCGTTATTTTCGGTCTTCGACGGTGGGTTTGTCTTGCCCCGGCAAAGCCAATCCCGGAGTCGAGGGATGCCTAACATTTCAAGTCAAAAAGTTTATCTCAGTAAAATGTAAAAAAATACTCAGAAAAATTTCGGTTTCGATGTGTACGATCAAGTTGAAGGATTGTTAACCAAACCAATATTCATGGCGAATAGGGGCAGGTGTGTACGATCAACTTAATCACTTGGAAAGATGCCGTTGCTAGGGTGTCCATGGTTTCGATCGGCCGGACAACAATCCGACGAACCGGTGCAAACTTTAGAGAAGTATGGAGCTGAAAATGAAGAACCTGGTCATGCGTTTCGTCAAGGACGAAGAAGGCGCTACCGCTATCGAATACGGCCTCATCGCCGCCCTGATCGCCGTCGGCATCATCACCGCCGCCACGACTCTCGGCGACCAGCTGTCCGCGACCTTCGACTACATCTCGTCTGAACTGGCTTCCGCCTCCGTGAAGTAGTGACAGAATCGCCAAGTGGGAAGGCGGCGCTTTTCGAAGGTGCCGCCAGATCCCTCCGACGGATTCAAGAAAAGTCGGCGCGCCAAGGCGGGCCGGCTTTTCTTCCGTTCCGGGGGCATCGATGCTTCGGCATTTGAGCGGCTGCGTTTACCGCATCTTCAGTCGCCACGGTTATCACAGGAGCCATGTCAGCGATGGGAGGCGGCATGTTTTCCGATATCGGACTTTTCGGCCTGGTCCTTTTGGTCTTTTTTCCCGCCGCGATGGCCTTTGCCGCCAGTTCGGACCTCTTCACCATGAAGATCTCCAACTGGGTGTCGCTGGCGCTTGCCGGCGGGTTTTTCGTGACTGCGCCCTTTGCCGGCTTCGGCCTGCAGCTCTTCGGCCAGCACCTTGCCATCGGCGCCCTTGTGCTGGCGGTCGGCTTCGCCTGTTTTTCCTTCGGCTGGATGGGCGGGGCGGACGCCAAGATCGCCGCTGCCGTCGCCCTCTGGTTCGGCTGGCCGGCGACCTTCGATTTCCTTTTGATCGCCTCCGTCATCGGTGGTGGGCTCACGCTGGCCCTTCTCACCTTCCGCCACGTCCCGCTTCCCGCAGCGGTGGCCGGACACGACTGGCTGAAGCGTTTGCACAACGCCGGCAACGGCGCGCCCTACGGCATTGCGCTGGCCGCCTCGGCGCTCATCGTCTATCCGAACACGTTCTGGATGTCGGCGATAGTTCGTTGATTTGTCCGTCGAAAACGGCCGGTTACGATTTGTGAACCTAAAAACTTCATGCCGCATTAACCGTAATTTGACCATTTGCCGACGACAGTGGACCGCGTGGTGACAAACCGTCACCGGGTCACCGATCGGATGTGGGCATGAAAGTCACGCGTATCATCGTTCTTGCCGTAGCTCTCGGCGCCGGTCTGATTGCCGCCATGCTGTTGGTGAACATGGTCGGCAAAAAGCCGGGCGCGCCTCAGATCGTCCGCGAGGTCGAGGAAGTCCCGTCCGAGGATGTCCTCGTCGCCTCCATCGACATCCCGATCGGCAAATCGGTCGGAGCCGACGACCTGCGCTGGCAGAAATGGCCGGCCGAAGGCCTGTCGTCGACCGTGATCACCCGGTCCAAGCGTCCCGACGCCATTAAAGAGCTTTCCGGCGGGATCGCCCGCACCCCGTTCCTGGATGGCGAGCCGATCAAGGAGCAGAAGCTGATCCGCGCCGATGCCGGCTTCATGTCGGCGATCCTGCCGAAGGGCCGCCGCGCCATCGCGGTGCAGGTCTCCGCGCTGAACACCGCCGGTGGGTTCATCCTTCCCAACGACCGCGTCGACGTCGTTCTGACGCGCCAGAGGAACACCGGCAACGACGAACGCGCCGAGTGGTACAGCGAGACGATCCTCACCAACATCCGCATCCTCGCCATCGACCAGAAGATCGAAGACAAGAAGGGCGAGAAGGTCGTCGTCGCCCGCGAGACCGCGACGCTGGAGCTGACGCCGACCCAGGTCGAGGTCGTCGCCCGGGCCCAGCAGGTCGGCACCCTGTCGCTGGCCTTGAGATCGATCGTCGACGCGCGCCCCGACGGCGAGGACGAGCCGATCAAGAAGCGGCGCTCCGGCGTCAACTACGTCAAGTTCGGGCTGCAGTCGCAGTCGATGTCCCAATGATGAGCGTCGCCATGGGTTTCCTTGCAAGGAGTAGGGCAATGGTTGGATGGGTGAAGCGCGGCTCGCTGCCGGCTCCGTCAGTTGCCGTCGCGCTGGCGCTTGCCCTCGTTGTTGCCTTCGTGGTGCTCGCCGGTCCTGGAACCGCCTTCGCCGGATCGAACTATCCCAAGGTCATCCGCATTTCCAAGGCCGACGCCGGCGTCACCCGGCCGCTCAATGTCGGCCTCAACAAGTCGGTCGTCGTCGAGCTCGACGAAGACGTCCGCGACGTGCTGGTCTCCAGTCCCGAAATCGCCGACGCCGTTGTCCGCAATTCCCGCCGCGTCTACATCCTCGGCGTCGCCTTCGGCCAGGCAAACGTCTTCCTGTTCGGCGACGGCGGTCGCCAGATTGCCGCCTTCGACCTGTCCGTGGAACCGGACACCGGCGATCTTGCCCGGGCGATTCGCCGCGTCATCCCGGACAGTGCCATCGAGGTCGAGGCGGTCAATGGTTCGATCATCCTGCGCGGCTCGGCCGCGAGCCCGGTCGATGCCAAGCGCGCAACCGACATCGCCGCCAAATTCGTCGGCAACGATGTGGAAAAGGTGGTCAACACGATCGCCGTCGCCGGCAAGGAGCAGGTTCACCTGAAGGTGACCATCGCCGAGGTCCAGCGCTCCATCATCAAGCAGCTCGGCGTCGATCTGCGGGTCGCTGGCCAGAACGGCCGCGTCGCCTTCGACGTTCTGACGGAAAATCCGTTCTCCACGAACGGCACGGCCCTGTCGTCCACGGCCGGCGCTTTTTCCTACGCCGCGGGCGGCACTACCGCGGACGCCACCATCCGGGCCCTGCAGGAGGACGGCGTCATCCGCACGCTGGCCGAGCCGACCCTGACCGCGATCTCGGGCGAAAAGGCCGATTTCCTCGTCGGCGGCGAGTTCCCGGTTCCGGTCGGCTATGACAACGGCGAGGTTTCCATCGAGTTCAAGCCCTACGGCGTCAGCCTCGACTTCACGCCGGTGGTCCTGACGGAGGGCAATATCAGCCTGCACGTCAAGACCGAGGTCAGCGAACTCACCAATGAGGGGGCCATCACGCTGTCGACGACGGGCCTGACCATTCCCGCGCTCAGGGTGCGCCGCGCCAACACGACGGTGGAAATGCCCTCGGGCAGCGCCCTGGTGCTCGCCGGCCTGATCAAGGACGACATCCGCCAGAGCATTGCAGGCGTTCCCGGTCTGATGCAGGTGCCGGTGCTCGGTGCGCTCTTCAAGAGCCGCGATTTCCAGCGCTCCCAGACCGAACTGGTGGTCTTCGTCACGCCCTATGTGGTCAACCCGGTCTCGCCCAAGAAGATCACCCGTCCCGACAAGAACTTCAATCCGCCCTCCGATGCCGCCGGCTACTTCCTCAACCGGTTGAACCGCACCTACCGCATCGGCGGCGGCGAGACGGATACCAAATATTACGGCCGCTTCGGCTTTATCTATGAGTGACGTGCAGGCTAGCGCGTTCGGAGGTCACGGAAGATGACAGGTCAAAGGTCAACAAGGCTGCAGCGTCAGACGGTGCTCCGGCGTCCGGCACCGCGACTGGTCGCCCTTGCCGCGCTCGCCATGGGCGTTGCCGCCCTTGCCGGGTGCAAGAGCCAGACGACCGGCGCGATCGCCACCGACGGCTACCGGACCCGTCACCCGATCGTCCTCGCCGAGGCCCCGGAAACCTTCGATATTCCAGTCGGCCGGGCGACCCGGACCCTGGCGCCCTCGCTGGCCAGGAAGGTGCGCGCCTTCGGCCGCGATGCCCTGAAGCGCGGCGACGGCGGCGTCGAGATCCTCGTTCCTGCCGGCTCCGCCAACGAGACCGCGGCGATTTCGGTCGCCCGCCATATCCATGCCGAACTGACCGCGGCCGGCGTCCCGCGCGGCGTCATTTCTCCGCTTACCTATCGGGTCGACGATCCGCTCGCCGAGGCGCCGATCCGGATCTCCTACCTGCGCATGCAGGCGATGACGGATCGCTGCGGCATCTGGCGCGACGACCTGACCGCCAAGCACCAGAATACCGGCTATGACGAGTTCGGCTGCGCGACCCAGAGCAATCTCGCGGCGATGGTCGCCGATCCGACCGACCTGATCCAGCCGCGCGCCGCCACCCCGGGCGATCCGGCCCGCCGCGGCGTCGTCTTCGACAAGTACCGCAAGGGCGAGAAGACGGCGACCGAGTATGGCGACGACGACAAAGGCAACGTCGCCAAGGTCGGAGGATGATGATGTCCAGTCTGGCCTATGAGAGCGATCAGGATGCGGTCGAACGGGCGCCGGCGCTGAACCGCGACGCGCGGCCGGTGCCGCGCATTTCCATCCAGGCATTCTGCGAGACCGCCGAGGTCGCGCAGACCATCGAGCAGGCCGCCTCCGACCGGCGGATGATGAAGGCCCATGTCAAGGTTCATATGGGCGGCATCGACTCCGCGGTCGAGTTCTACCAGTCCGCGCCGACGCCGAACCTGGTGGTGGTCGAGAGCCAGTTGCCGCGCGAGGCCCTGTTCGGGCAGCTCGACGGCCTCGCCGACGTCTGCGACGTCGGCACCCGCGTGGTCCTGATCGGCCATATCAACGACGTCGTCCTCTACCGCGACCTGATCCGCAAGGGGGTCAGCGAATACGTCATCGCGCCGATCGACGTCTTCGACTTCGTCGCCATGGTCGGCGATCTCTACAATTCCGAGGACTCCGAACCGCTCGGCCGCTCGGTCGCCTTCATCGGTGCCAAGGGCGGTTGCGGCTCCTCGACCGTCGCCCACAACGTCGCCTGGTCGATCGCGCGCGCCTACCAGAACGACGTCATCCTCGCCGATCTCGACCTGCCCTTCGGCACCGCCGGCCTCGACTTCAACCAGGATCCGATCCAGGGCATCGCCGAGGCGGTTGCCTCGCCGGACCGGGTCGACGACGTCTTCATCGACCGGCTGTTGTCGAAATGCACCGACCACCTCAGCCTGCTGGCGGCGCCGGCGACCCTCGACCGCACCTATGATTTCGAGGAAAAGATCTTCGACAACATCGTCGACGTGCTGCGCTCCGGCGTTCCGACCGTGGTCCTCGACGTGCCCCATGTCTGGACGAGCTGGTCGCGCCGGGTGCTGTCGATCGCCGACGAGATCGTCATCACGGCGTTGCCCGATCTTGCCAACCTGCGCAACGTCAAGAACATCTGCGACTATCTGCAATCCGTGCGCGCCAATGACGGCCCGCCGCATCTGGTGCTGAACCAGGTCGGCACGCCGAAGCGCCCGGAAATCCGCACCGAGGAATTCGTCCGCGCGCTGTCCATGAAGCCGATCGCGGAGATTTCCTTCGACGGCCAGCTCTTCGGCGCGGCCGCCAACAACGGCCAGATGATCGGCGAGGCCGATCCCAAGAACGCCGCCGCCGAGACGTTTAAATTCATCGGCCAGGTCGTGACCGGCCGCGCCGAGGCGCGCAAGCAGAAGCGCTCCGCCCTGGCCCCGATCCTGTCGCGACTGCGCGGCAAGAAGGACTGATTTTGGTAACCCGGAGTATCCTCAGGCATGTTCGGTAAGCGGGGCAGTTTCGGATCTGGCGCCAAGGAAAAGCCGGCCGTGACCACGGCCGAGCCGCCGAAGGTGTCGAAGGCCGAGCCGAGCAGCCCGATCGAGCCGCGGATCGATCCGCCGCCGATCAAGGTCGGCAACGTCAACGACGAAAACGCCATGGACGACGCCGAGCGCGCCGGCCCGTCCGCGCCGGCGCTTGCCGAGTACAAGGTCGAAAGCACCTCGCGCCGCAAGTCCGAGAACTACTACGACGTCAAGACGCTGATCTTTTCGGCGTTGATCGACACCATCGACCTGTCGCAGCTCGCCAAGCTCGACGTGGAATCCGCCCGCGAGGAAATCCGCGACGTCGTCAGCGAGATCATCGCGCTGAAGAACGTCGTGATGTCCATCGCCGAGCAGGAAGACCTGCTGGAGGACATCTGCAACGACGTCCTCGGCTATGGCCCGCTGGAGCCGCTGCTCGCCCGCGACGACATCGCCGACATCATGGTCAACGGTGCGGAATGCACCTACATCGAAGTCAACGGCAAGGTGAAGCCCACCGACGTCCGCTTCCGCGACAACCAGCAGCTCATGAACATCTGTCAGCGGATCGTCAGCCAGGTCGGCCGCCGCGTCGACGAAGCGAGCCCGATCTGCGACGCGCGCCTTCCCGACGGTTCGCGCGTCAACGTCATCGCGCCGCCGCTGGCGATCGACGGGCCGGCGCTGACCATCCGCAAGTTCAAGAAGGACAAGCTGACCCTCGACCAGCTCGTCCGCTTCGGCTCGATCACGCCGGAGGGCGCGACGCTGTTGCAGATCGTCGGCCGGGTCCGCTGCAACGTCATCATTTCCGGCGGCACCGGCTCGGGCAAGACGACGCTGCTCAACTGCCTGACCCGCTATATCGACGCCGACGAGCGCATCATTACCTGCGAGGACTCCGCGGAACTGCAGCTTCAGCAGCCCCACGTGGTGCGCCTGGAAACCCGCCCGCCGAACCTGGAGGGCGAGGGCGAGATCACCATGCGCGACCTGGTCAAGAACTGCCTGCGCATGCGTCCGGAACGGATCATCGTCGGCGAGGTGCGCGGCACCGAGGTGTTCGACCTGCTGCAGGCCATGAACACCGGCCACGACGGCTCGATGGGCACGATCCACGCCAACAGCCCGCGCGAATGCCTGTCGCGCATGGAATCGATGATCGCCATGGGCGGCTTCAACCTGCCGACCAAGACCGTGCGCGAAATGATCGTCAGCTCGGTCGACGTCGTGGTGCAGGCGGCGCGCCTGCGCGACGGTTCGCGCCGCATCACCCACGTCACCGAAGTGCTGGGCATGGAAGGCGAGGTCATCATCACCCAGGACATCTTCGTCTACGACATGATCGGCGAGGACGCGACCGGCAAGATCATCGGCCAGCACCGCTCGACCGGCATCGGGCAGCCGCGCATGTGGGAGCGCGCCCGCTACTACAACGAGGAAACGCGGCTCGCCGCCGCCCTCGACGCGTCCGACATCAAGAGTGCGGCCGGTGAGTGAGGCTGAGCCATGTTCAATTCCGGCCTGATCGTCCTTGCCGTCGCCGGTCTCGTCGTCCTCAGCGTTGGCGGTATCCTCTATGCGCTGCTCTATCCGATGGTGTCGGGCAACTCGCGTACGGAAAAGCGGCTGGAGGTCGTCAACCGTAAGCCCAAGCCGTCGACCGGAAACGTCCGTGCCGCGACCGACATCAACCAGCGCCGGCGCCAGGTCCAGGACCGGCTGGCCGAGCTTGAGGAAGCCCAGAAAGCAAAGGCAAAGAAGCGCGCCGGCCCGGGCCTGAAGATAAGATTGCGCCAGGCGGGCCTGAACTGGTCGAAAGGCAAGTTCTACGTGGTCAGCGCCATTTGCGGCGCCGTGTTCTTCGTTGTCGCCAAGGTGCTGGGCGCGCCGATCTATGTCGCCGGAGGCCTTGCGATCGTCGGTCTCCTCGGGTTTCCGAACTGGTTGATCAAATTCCGGCGCAAGCGCCGGGAAAAGAAATTCCTCAACGAGTTCCCCAACTCCGTCGACGTCATCGTGCGCGGCGTCAAGGCGGGCCTGCCGCTCGGCGACTGCCTCGGCATCATCGCCCGCGAGGCCCAGGAGCCGGTTCGCACCGAGTTCCAGCGCATCCTGGAGACCCAGCGGATGGGCATCCCGCTGTCGGAAGCGGTCCAGAAGCTTCCGGAAAGCATGCCGCTGGCCGAAGCCAACTTCTTTGCCGTCGTCATCTCAATCCAGCAGCAGGCCGGCGGCAACCTGTCGGAAGCGCTTTCCAACCTCTCCAAGGTGCTGCGCGACCGCAAGAAGCTCAAGGGCAAGATCGTCGCCATGAGCCAGGAGGCCAAGGCATCGGCGGGCATCATCGGCTCGCTGCCGATCATCGTCATGGCCCTCGTCTACCTGACCACGCCGAGCTACATCGCGATCCTGTTCAACGAGACGGTCGGCAACATCATCCTCGGCGTATCTGCCTTTTGGATGTTCATCGGCATCATGGTGATGCGCAAGATGATCAATTTCGACTTCTAGACGGCGGCCGGCGCAATGTTCCAGACCCTCACCCAACTCATCGCCGATCCCCAGATCCTGTTGATGGTCTTCACCGTCATTGCGGTGTCGGCGACCATCATGACCGTGGCGCTGCCGATGCTGCAGCGCGACGAACTGAAGTCGCGCATGCGGAATGTGGCCACCGAACGCGAGGCGATGCGCGCCCGCGAGCGGGCCCGCCTGCAGCAGAGCAAGGCCGAGCAGGTCAATTTGCGCCCGCAGCCGAAGGACTACATGCAGCGGGTCGTGAACAAGTTCAACCTGCGCGAGCTGCTGATCGACGAGAACACGGTCAACAGGCTGAAGATGGCGGGATTCAGGGGCCAGGCGCCGCTGGTGATGTTCCTGTTCGCCCGCTTCGTCGCGCCGATCGCGTTGTTCGTGATCGCGCTTCTCTACATGTTCCTGGTGCTGCCGTCCGGTCAGCCGGTGATGATCAAGGTCCTCATCGCCTCGGTCATTGCCGCCGTCGGCTTCTACGCTCCGGCGCTCTATGTCTCAAACGTCACTTCCAAGCGCCAGCTCTCCATCCGCCGTGCCTGGCCGGACGCCCTCGACCTGATGCTGATCTGCGTGGAGTCGGGCATGTCCATCGAGGCCGCCTTCCGCAAGGTCGGCGGCGAGATCGGCGAATCCTCGATCCCGCTTGCCGAGGAACTGACCCTGACGACGGCGGAGCTTTCGTACCTCCAGGACCGCCGCCAGGCCTACGAGAACCTCGCCGGCCGTACCGGGCTCGAAGGTGTCAAGTCGGTGACGACCGCGCTGCTCCAGTCCGAGCGCTACGGCACGCCCCTTTCGCAATCGCTGCGCGTCATGGCCGACGAGAACCGCGAGATGCGAATCACCGAAGCGGAAAAGAGGGCGGCCGCCCTGCCGCCGAAGCTGACGGTGCCGATGATCGTCTTCTTCCTGCCGGTGCTGTTCGCCGTCATCATGGGTCCGGCGATCATCCAGATCGTCAACCGCTGACGGCTTGCGCCCGCCGGGCGCTCGATCCCGCCCCCCCTTCCAGAAAAAAGAGCAGCCAAACGGGCTGCTCTTCAAGGCGTCGCGGTAAAAGGCGGGTTGGCTTTATCCCGAAGTGCGTTTGGCGTCGGCTTCCCGGACCTTCTGCCAGGAATTGCGCTGCGAGAGCATGCCGCGCAAATAGGCGATGTTGGCCTCCGCCTGGCGCGGGTCGAGCTCGTCGCGGGCGATCTTTTCCGCCTCGTCGAACTTGCCGGAAAGACCGAGGACGAGGGCAAGGTTCTGGCGCACCCGGCTGTCGGATCCCGGCTGGGCGACGGCTTGGCGCAGCACCGCTTCGGCCTTGTTGAGATCGCCGGAGAGCACGTAGGAAAGGCCTTCATTGTTTAGGACGGAAGGCTCGTTCGGCCGGATCTTCAGCGCCTGGGCGTATTTGGCGCGAGCCTCGGCATTGGCACCGGTCTGGTCGAGGATCGCGCCCTCGGCCGACAACAGCCGCCAGTCCGGCTGGTCCGGGCTGTGCGCGGCGCGGATCACCTTCATCGCCTCGCTGAAGCGGCCCTTGGCGGCCAGCGCCTTGCCGTAGGCGGCGGCGATCTGGCGGTCCTTCTGGTGCTTGATGGTCGCCTTGCGCAAGACCGCGATGGCCTGGTCGAGCTGGCCGTTCATCCTGAGCACGGTGGCATAGTTCAGCGCGATCTCCGGATCGTCCGGATCGGAGGAATAGCGCCTGCCCCATTTCTCGACCGCGGCGCTGACCTCGGCTGCCGAATAGTCCTTGCCGCCATAGCTTGCGCCGGTGGCATCGGTATGGGAGCCGAGCGACGCCTTTTTCTTGGAGGCGCAGGCCGACACGGCCAGCGCCAGCGCGATCGACAGCACCAGCCCGCCGGTGGCGGGGCTTTTGGCAAGGCGGCGAAGGGAAGATATGGACATCGTCATCTCTGGCCATTACGGCTTTTCGGAACCGGATGAGCTTTCCCGATCAATAGTCTGTTAACCCTAATAGTTGGTTAACCGGGCCGCCCGTCCGCCGAGGTTCCGTCTGCCCGCCGAGGAGTTCTCCGCCGATGTCCGTTACCCTGCCTGACTGCCTGGTCGCCGCGTCCGATCCCGCCGCCGAAGCGGCCGTCCCGGTTCTTTTCCTCGGACCTGAAAACCTGGAAGAAACCCTTGCCGGCGGCACCGGCATGGCCCGCGCCTGGGTCGCGGCGAACGGTTTCAAGGCGGGTGCCGGCGCGCTCCTGACCATCCCCGACGAGACCGGCGCGCCCGCCGCCGTCCTCTTCGGCCTCGGCAAGCCTGAGGTCCGCGCCGAGACACCGTCCCTTGCCGGCAAGCTGGCGACCGGCCTTGCCGACGGCGTCTATCGCCTGGAAGGGGAGGTGGACGACCTTGAGGCGGCGATCCTCGCCTTTGCCCTCGGCGCCTACCGGTTCGACCTCTACGCCAGGAAATCGGCCCGCTCCGTCCGCCTCGTCGTGCCCGAGACCGTCGATGCCGAGGTGCTGTCCCGCACCGTTGCGGCCGTTACGCTGGTCCGCGACCTCGTCAACACCCCGGCCAACGACCTCGGCCCGGCCGAGATCGCCGATGCGGCGGAAAAACTCGCCGAAGCGCACGGGGCCGAGTTCAAGGTCACCGTCGGCGACGAGCTTCTGGACAAGAACTTCCCGATGATCCACGCCGTCGGCCGGGCCAGCACCTCCGCGCCGCGGCTCATCGACATCGCCTGGGGCGACGAGGCGGCGCCGAAGGTGACGCTGGTCGGCAAGGGCGTTGCCTTCGATACCGGCGGCCTCAACCTCAAGCCCGGCACCTCCATGGCGCTGATGAAGAAGGACATGGGCGGTGCTGCCAACGTCCTTGGCCTCGCCTCCATGATCATGGCGGCCAAACTGCCGGTGCGCCTGCGCGTGCTCATCCCGGCGGTGGAGAACTCCGTCGCCGGCAACGCGTTCAGGCCCGGCGACGTGCTTTCGAGCCGCAAGGGGCTGACGGTGGAGATCGGCAACACCGACGCCGAGGGCCGGCTGGTGCTCGCCGATGCGCTGGCGCTCGCCGACGAGGAGGAGCCGGAACTCGTCCTCGACCTTGCAACCCTCACCGGTGCCGCCCGCGTCGCCCTCGGCACCGACCTGCCGCCTTTTTACACCGACGATGAGGATCTGGCCGCCGCCGTCGCTGAGGCCGCCGAGGCGACCGCCGACCCGCTCTGGCGCATGCCCCTGTGGAAACCCTACAAGAAGCTGCTGGAGTCCAAGATCGCCGACATCAACCACATCTCCAGCGGCGGCTTTGCCGGCTCCATGACGGCGGCCCTTTTCCTCGCGCGCTTCGTGGAAAAGGCGAAAAGCTGGGCCCATTTCGACATCTACGCCTGGTGCCCGGCCGGCAAGACCGGGCGCCCCGAGGGTGGCGAGGCGCAGGCCATCCGCGCCCTCTTCAAGGTTCTGTCCGACCGCTATCCGCCGGCCTGATCCGAAAACCCCGAACGCCGCCCTTGCCAAGGACGGCGCTTCCGTCGAAAACTGTCTCGGGCCCGAAATGATCGGGCCGGCGACGGTCCTTCCCGCGCGTCGCCGGTCCGATGCGACAATTCGGTCAGTTGCGAGAGTGTGCGTATCCGATGACCGTTGAAATTCGCCCGAGCCAGGCGCTGAAACTCTGGCATGACGTGACGCTCGACCTTGTGCGTGGCGGCGATGCCGACCTTTCGGCGCGGCAGATGACGATCCTGATGACGGTCTATCTCGAAGCCCCGCCGCACACCGTGCGCGGCCTTGCCGAAAAGCTTGGCGTGACCAAGCCGGCAATCACGCGGGCGCTCGACACCATGGGCCGCCTGAAGCTCGTCGCCCGCCGCCGCGACGACAAGGACCGGCGCAACGTCATCGTCCAGCGCACGGTGGAGGGCGCGCTGTATCTGGAACGCGTTGGCGACCTGATCGTCGCCAAGGCAGGAGCGCTGCCGCGATGACAGAATTCGACCGCCGCCGCCATCCGGTCCGCCCGGATCTCGCCGCCGAGGCCTATCGCGGCCGCGTCGAGGCCGGCATTTTTGCCGAAGGCATCGAGCGCCGCGTCAATGCCGACGCCATACCGCTCAGGCCCGAGGCCGACGAGCGGTCGCCCATCGACACCGAGGCCCTCTTCGGGGAGACATTCACGGTCTTTGAAGAGGGCGATGCCTGGTGCTGGGGCCAGCTTGCCACCGACGGCTATGTCGGCTGGCTGCCGGCCGGCGCCCTCGGCATCCCCGGCCCCGAGCCGACCCACCGGGTCGCGGCGCTCAGGAGCTATCGCTATCCGCAGCCGGAACTGAAGCTGCCGCCGCTCGGGCTCCTCTCCATGGGCTCCCGCGTCACGGTCGTCGGCGAGGAGAGGGTCCGCGACCTCGACTACGCCGTCCTTGCCGACGGCACCGCCATGGTCTCCCGTCACCTGATGCCCGTCGGCGAGGCCGAGCCGGACTGGGTCGCGGTTGCCGAGCGCTTTGCCGGCACGCCGTACCTGTGGGGCGGGCGCACCAGCCTCGGCCTCGACTGCTCGGCGCTGATCCAGATTGCCTGCCAGGCCGCCGGCATCGACGCGCCGCGCGATTCCGACATGCAGGAGGACGAGCTCGGCAGCCGCATGAACAACGAAAAGGCCTGCGCCATGCCGTGTCGCGGCGACCTTTATTTCTGGAAGGGCCATGTCGGCGTGTTGAGCGATCCGCAGACCCTGCTCCACGCCAACGGCTTCACCATGACGGTGGCGTATGAGCCGCTTGCCGCGGTCACGCGGCGCCTGGAAGAAGCCGGCCTCCCCGTCACCGCGATCAGGCGCATTGCGTGAGAGGCGGCGGAGCGAATTTGCCGGGTTTCAAACGTAAAACACGGCGTCATCGCGAGGAGCCGAAGGCGACGCGGCGATCCAGAGCCGCTTGCTCCGAGCGTGGAGCCCTGGATTGCCGCACTCGCTGCGCTCGTTCGCAATGACGGCCGTCCGGCGCAAACCCTGCCTCAATACCCCCGCGTCCGGTCCACCACATTGACCAGTTCCCCGCCGGCCTCGAACGTTTCCATCTGGTCGAAGACGTAGGAAATCAGGTGGTCCGGGTCGCTCTCCGCCGCCACGTGGGGGGTGAGGATGGCGCGGGGGTGGCCCCAGAGCGGGCTCGCCTCCACCAGCGGCTCGGTCTCGAAGACATCGAGGCTGACGCCTGCGAGCGTGCCGTCGTCGAGCGCGCGGGCGATGTCGGCCTCCACCTGCGACTTGCCGCGCCCGGCATTGATGACGACGGGACCCTCGATCCGGCCGTCGCGGGCGAGCCTGGAGAAGAGATCGGCGTTGAGAATGCCTTCGGTTGCCGGCGTCATCGGCAGCAGGCAGACGAGGATGGCGGTGCGGGCAAGGAAAGCCCCAAACCCGGCATCGCCGGCAAAGCAGGCGACGCCCTCGATGGTCTTCTCGCTGCGGCTCCAGCCGGCGACGTCGTAGCCGAGGCGCCGCAGCATTTCGGCGGCATCGCGGCCGAGCTCGCCAAGGCCCATGACGCCGACGCGCACGTCCTTTGCCATCGGACAGCGATGGGCGCGCCATTCCCGGTGCCGCTGCTGGTCCAGGTAGCGCAGTTGGTCCCGGTGATGGGTCAGCACCTGCAGCACCACCCATTCGGTCATCCGCCGCGTCAGGCTCGGATCGACCACCCGCACGATCGGGACGTCGGGGACGTCGGGGTCGGCCATCAGATGGTCGACGCCGGCGCCGAGCCAGAAGATGACCTCAAGATTGGGAAGATCGGCGACGATGCCGTGCGGCGCCTGCCAGAGGAGGGCGTAGCGCACGGCTTCAGGGTCGTCGACTACGCCGTCCGCGCCGGCCGATTGCAGCGCCCGGCCCGGCGCGCGTTCGCGGATGCGCCCCATCCAGACGTCCTGGTCCCAGCGGGGCGCGGAAAAAAGCACGGTCATTGGAGAGAATTCCTGTCTACTCGGCAGCGTTTTGCGAAGAGCTGCGGCCGGTCTCGCCGTCCCGCGGCACATCGTCGAATTCCAGTGCCTCGATCTTGCCGCCACGCTTGATGATCTTGTCGCTGGAAATGAGGATCTGCTCCACGTCCTTTGTTGCCTGGCCGAAATGGTTCTGCAGCTTCAGGACCCGGTCGCGCAGCCGGTTGGTGTCGTCGGCAAGATGGGCGACCTCGCGCTGGATGACGAGGGCCTCCTCGCGCATGCGCACGTCGCGCAGCACCGTCTGCACGATCTGGATGGAAAGGACGAGCAGGGCAGGGGAGACGATGACGACCCGCGCCCGGTGCGCCTTCTGGACGATGTCGTCGAAATGCTCGTGCAGATCGGCAAAGATCGCCTCCGACGGCACGAACAAGAACGCGGTGTCCTGGGTCTCGCCGGGAATGAAGTAGCGCTCGGAAATATCCTGCACGTGCTTTGAGATGTCGCGCCGCACCTGCTGTGCCGCCTGCTGTGCCCGTTCCGGCGTTTCCGCCTCGCGGAACCGGGTGAAGCCTTCCAGCGGGAACTTGGCGTCGACGACGAGGCCCGGCGCCTCATTCGGCATGTGGATCAGGCAGTCGGGCCGCGTACCGGTGCTCAGCGTTGCCTGCAGCGTGTAGCTGCCGGCCGGCAGGCCGTCGGAGATGATCGCCTCCATGCGCCCCTGGCCGAAGGCTCCGCGGGTCTGCTTGTTGGCGAGCACCTGCTGCAGGCCGGAGACCTGGCCGGTCAGGTCCTGGATCGACTTCTGCGCCCGGTCGATCAGCGCCAGCCGCTCGTTGAGCTGGCTGAGGTTGGTTTGCGTGTCCTTGGAGCTCTGCGACATCGACTGGCCGAGCCGGTGGCCGAGGCCGTCGAGCCGCTCTGCCAGCGCCCGCGTCAGGTCCGACTGGCGCGAGCCGAACACCTCGGCCATGGTCTGCATGCGCCCGGTCATTTCCGACTGGGTCTTCAGAAGATCGGCGATGCGCGCTTCCATCTCGTGGCCACGCTCCGCCGCGGCCGCTTCCGCCTCGGCCCGGGCCCTCGCATTGCGCCAAAGCGCCACGGTCATGACCAGGAGGATGAGGAAGAAGAGGCCGGCAACGGCGATAACCGCCTCGCCGGTGGAGACGGCGCGGTCCCCGATAAGCAACAAGGTCTCGTTCATGAAACAAAGATAGAACGATTCGGGGCGGCGTTCGACATCCAACGCGTGCATTCGCGCGTACAAAGTTGACCATTAAAAACGGATTGCCTATTTCTAACCCCATGGCCAAGCTCGATATCATAACCCTGCCCGATCCCCGCCTCCGGCTGGTTTGCGAACCGGTGAAAGAGGTCGACGACACCATTCGCCAGCTCATGGACGACATGCTGGAGACGATGTACGACGCGCCGGGCATCGGCCTTGCCGCGATCCAGGTCGCCGTGCCGAAGCGGGTGATCGTCGTCGACGTCGCCGGAAAGGACGAGGAGGAGAACCCGATCTGCCTCGCCAACCCGGAAATCCTCTGGAAGTCCGAGGAGACCAAGGTCTACCAGGAAGGTTGCCTGTCGATCCCGGACTATTACGAGGATGTCGAGCGCCCGGACCGCATCCGGGTCAGGTTCCTCGGCTATGACAACACCTGGCAGGAGATCGAGGCCGACGGCGTTCTTGCGGTCTGCATCCAGCACGAGATCGACCATCTCGATGGTGGCCTCTTCATCGACTACCTGTCGAAGCTGAAGCGCGACCGGGTCGTCAAGAAGTTCAAGAAATACGCCCGCCAGGACGTCAAGTTCGAAAAGGTCGGCGCGGCGTAAGGCTCCCGGTTCACTGAACATACTGTTTGGCTGTGATGGTGATGGCCATTGCCCGCCACACCGGCTTTGCCGTTGCGACACGAAACCTCGGTGATTTCGAGGGGCTCGGGCTTGCTCTCGTCGACCCGTTTGATAAACCGGCCTGACCGACCACGAACCGCCGGGAAGGCGCGCTGCCAGCCATGCCCCTCAAGATCGCCTTCATGGGAACGCCGGATTTTTCCGTGCCGACGCTGGTGGAAATCCTCGGCCAGGGCCACGAGATCGCCGCCGTCTACACGCGCGCTCCGCGGCCGGCCGGTCGCGGCATGGACGAACGTAAATCCCCGGTACACGAAAAGGCCGAGGCCTTCGGCATTCCGGTCCGCACGCCCAAGACCCTGCGCGACGCGGACGAGCAGGCGCGCTTTGCCGAACTCGGCGTGGACGCCGCCGTGGTCGTCGCCTACGGACTGATTCTGCCGGCGCCCGTGCTCGAGGCCCCGGCCCATGGCTGCCTCAACCTGCATGCCTCGCTGCTGCCGCGCTGGCGCGGCGCCGCGCCCATCAACCGGGCGATCATGGCCGGCGACGAGGCCACCGGCGTCATGGTCATGCGCATGGAGGAGGGGCTCGACACCGGCCCGGTCTGCATGTCCGAAGAGGTTGCGATCACACGGGAAATGACCGCAGGCCAACTGCACGACCGGCTCGCGCGGCTCGGCGGTGACCTGATGGTCCGGGCGCTTGCCGCGCTGGAGCGCGACGCCCTGTCCTGCACCCCGCAATCGGGGGACGGCGTCACCTACGCGAAAAAAATCGACAAGGCCGAGACACGTATACACTGGACGCGGACCGCCGATGAGTTGCATGATCACGTCCGTGGCCTCTCGCCATTCCCGGGTGCCTGGTGCGAGATGGCCCGCGGCGGCAAGACGGAGCGGATCAAGGTTCTGCGCACCGAGCCCGCCGAGGGGACAGGAGTACCCGGAACGCTGCTCGACGACGCACTGACAATCGCCTGCGGTGACGGAGCCATCCGGCTGCTGGAGGTTCAGCGCGCCGGCAAGGCGGCGATGTCTGCAGAGGCCTTCCTGCGCGGTGCCGGTCTGACGGTCGGCTCCGTGCTCCGGTAACAGACGGAGGGGGCCGTCATGACCGAACCCGCCGACCTGATCGTTCGCGAGGAGCACATCGCCGAGCGCTCGTCCGTGGTCCGCCTTTTGTGCGATGCCTTCGGCAAGATCGACGACGCCCAGCTCACCGAGGACCTGCACCGCGACGGTGACGTCCTCGTCGGCCTCGTCGCCGAGGCGGACGGCGACATCGTCGGCTACGTCCTGTTCTCGCGCGTCGTCATCGACACCCTGCAAGGGCCCGTTCCTGCCGTGACGCTTGCGCCGCTCGCCGTCGCCGAGGCCTATCGCCGGCGCGGCATCGGCGCCGCGCTCGTCGAACAGGGGCTCGGCCGCCTCGCCGCAAAGGGCGAGGACATCGTCTTCGTCATCGGCCACCCCAGTTACTACCGGCGCTTCGGCTTTTCCTCAGAAGACGCCAAGGCGTTCCGCTGCCCGTGGTCGAAGGAGGCCGGCGAGGCCCATATGGTGCTGGCCCTGAAGTCCCGCAGCCTCGCCGACAAGGCCGGCAACGTCACCTACAGTCGCGGCTTCGAACGCTTCATTCCCGCCGGCGAAGCCTCGAGATAATCGGATCATGCCACGCTACAAGCTGACCGTCGAATATGACGGCGGACCCTTCGTCGGCTGGCAGCGGCAAAAGAACGGCGTGAGCGTCCAGGAGGCGCTGGAGGCGGCCGTCGCCGGCTTTTGCGGCGAGGCGGTCACCGTCGGCGGCGCCGGGCGCACCGATGCCGGCGTCCACGCCCTCGGCCAGGTCGCCCATATCGATCTGTCGAAGGACTGGCCGAGCGATACCGTGCGCGACGCCCTCAACGCCCATCTGCGGCCGCACCCGATCGCGGTGCTGTCGGCGGAAAACGTCGCCGACGATTTCGACGCACGGTTTTCCGCGACCGCCCGGCACTATCTCTACCGCATCGTCAACCGCCGCGCGCCGCTCACCGTGGAACGCGGCCGCGCCTGGCAGGTGGCAAAGCCGCTCGACGCGGCACGCATGCACGAGGCGGCCCAGCACCTCGTCGGCCTGCATGACTTCACGACGTTTCGCTCCAGCGAATGCCAGGCCAAGAGCCCGGTGAAGACGCTCGACGTGCTCAGCGTCGAGCGGTTCGGCGAGGGGTTAGAAATCCGTGCCTCGGCCCGCTCCTTCATGCACAACCAGGTCCGCTCCATGGCCGGCTCGCTGGCCGAGGTCGGCACCGGGCGCTGGTCGCCGGACGACATGCGCGCGGCCCTGGAAGCCCGCGACCGTACCCGCTGCGGCCCCGTCGCCCCGCCGGACGGGCTGTTTCTGACGGCTGTGGACTATGGGTAGAGGGTGCTTCTGCGTGAGGGGACGGCCGCTCTGGATTGCTTCGCTTTGCTCGCAATGACAGTTTTGTTTTTATTTTCAACGTCATTGCGAGGAGGCCGACAGGCCGACGCGGCAATCCAGAGGCTCCATGCGAGGAATTGCACGGGCTTGTCCTACCGCCCGCCCAACCTTCGATAGATCTCCCGCCCGGCCCGGCCGGTGACCTCCATGCCGTAATGCGCCTCCGCCCGCTTGATGCCGGCGCGGGTTCCCTGGCCGACCTTGCCATCGGGTTCCCCGACATTGAAGCCGGCGCGGTTGAGGAGCTTCTGCAGCTCCAGCCGTTCCGCCCGTGACAGACCCCCGTCATTGGTCGGCCACGGTGTCTGGATCGGCCCGTAGCCGGCCAGCCGGTCGGCGAGGTGCGAGATGGCAAGGGCGTAGGATTCGGCGAGGTTATAGGAATAAATGGCGTTGAAGTTGCGGAAGACGAGGAACGCCGGCCCGCGCTTTCCGGCGGGAAGCAGCAGCCCCGCGTTGCCGCCATTGCCGAGCGGGCGGCCGTCGACCTTGGTGAGGCCGCGCTTGCGCCAGGTGGCGATGGAGGCCGTGCGCTTGCGACCCGAGGGGCCGCGATAGCCGTTCGGCAGCTTCACCTCCCAGAGGAAGGATTCGCCCGGCCGCCAGCCAGCCTTCCTGAGGAAGTTCGCGGTCGAGGCGAGCGCGTCGGGCACGGAGTTGATGAGGTCGCGCCGGCCGTCGCCGTCGCCGTCGACGGCGAGCCGTTTGTAGGTGGTCGGGATGAACTGGGTCTGGCCGAAGGCGCCGGCCCAGGAGCCGTAGAGCTGGTCGGGGCGCAGGTGATCGTCGCTGGCAAGCTTCAGTGCCGCAATGAGCTGCTGGCGGAAGAACTTCTGGCGCCGGCCGCCGACGCAGGTGAGGCTGGCCAGCGCATGCGGGATGTAGAAGTCGCCCTGGTCGCGGCCGTAATTGCTTTCGATGCCCCAGACCGCGGCGACCACGTGGCGGTCGACGCCGTAGCGCCGCTCAACGCCGCGCAGCACCCGGTCGTATTTGCGCATCATCGCCTTGCCGTCGCGGATCCGCTGTTCGTCGACGAGGAAGGCCATGTAGTCCCAGATCGGCGTCTTGTGTTCCGGCTGCTTGCCGGAGAACCGCACGGCCTTTTCGTCGTAGCGGGCGCCGTCGAGCGCCGTGGAGGCGACCGAAGGACTGACCCCGGCGCGAATGGCGTCGCGCTTCAGCCCGGCGACGCAGCTCTCAAACGAGGCCGCGGCCGGCCGCGCCACGGCCAGTACGGCCAGGGCGAGGGCAAGCGTCAGGCTGGTGCGTCGGGTTGTCGGTCGGCCGGGCATCCCCTTCTCCGCGAATCATCCGTATTTGTCCGACTATGGCATCGCTTTGAGGCAGGTAAAGGGGCAGGCGCGATGGCGCGCGGTTGCGGCCGTGTGCGGCCATTCACATTCCCGTGTGTATGGAACGGTGTCGGCGCGGTCAGGTAATGCCGACCATCTGGCCGATCAGCTCGCTGAGGAAGAGGCCGAGCACGAAGTCGAGGGCGACGAGGCCGACGACGACAGAGGTCTGCCCGCCCAGCGCCGCCTTCGTCACCACATAGCGATAGCGCAGCACGATGCCGACGGCGATCAGCGTCAAAAGCATCATCATCTGGCCGGACGCAATGCCGAGCGCGTAGAGGATCTGCGGCAGCGCGTAAGGGACAAGGGCGATGACGCTGGTCCAGTTGCGGGCGACGATCAGCGGGATGTAGCGCTGGGAAAAGCCGAGCGGTCCGGCGATCGCAGCCGCGACGAGCGGAAAGGCGATCCAGTCGACGGCGATGCCGAGCGCGCTGACGGTAAAGAACAGGCCGTCGGGAAAGTCCGCCGCCGTCACCGGCAGCATCTCGATGCTGACGGCGCGCTGGGCGAGCAGCGTCGGGAGATAGAGCGGCAGCATCAGGAGGATCGCGCCGAAGGAGCGCCAGAACCCGTCGATGCTGACGTCGAAGGCCCGCATGCCGGCCTCCTTGCCCTTCATCAGAAGCCAGGCGCCGGTCAGCGAGCGGGCAATCTCCTCAAGCGTCAGCATCAACGCCCGTTTCCGTTCGCCGTGGCAAAGAAGCCGTCAAGGAAGCGCTCGTAGATCGCCGACAGCCGGTCGAGGTCGGCGGTCGGCACGCGCTCGTCGACCTGGTGCATGGTCTGGCCGACAAGGCCGAACTCCACCACCGGGCAGACATCCTTGATGAAGCGGGCGTCCGACGTGCCGCCATTGGTGGAAAGTTCCGGCCGCCGGCCGGTAACCTCGGCAATCGCATCGGACAGGGTGCGGATGAGGTCCGTTGCCTCGGTCCGAAAGACGTCGCTGACGGCCGGCTCGAAGACAAGGTCATAGCGGATGCTGTTGCCGGCCGCCGCATCGAGTTTTTCGGACAACCAGGCTTTCAGGTGCTCGGCCGTCCAGGTGTCGTTGAAGCGGATGTTGAAGCGCGCCGTCGCCCTGGCCGGAATGACGTTGAACGCGGAATTGCCGACGTCGATGGAGGTAACCTCCAGGTTCGAGGGCTGGAAATGTTCCGTGCCGCCGTCGAGCGGCTCGCCGATCAGCGCGTCGACAAGGCGGACGATGCCGGGGATCGGATTGTCGGCGAGATGCTGGTAGGCGGCATGGCCCTGCGTGCCCGTCACCGTCAGCGTCGCCGACAGGCTGCCGCGTCGGCCGATCTTGATGGCATCGCCGAGCGTTTGCGGATTGGTCGGCTCGCCGACGATGGCCGCATCGAAGGCCTCGCCGCGCGCCGTGCACCAGTCGAGAAGCTTGCGCGTACCGTTGACGGCCGGGCCTTCCTCGTCGCCGGTGATGAGAAACGAGATCGAGCCGGCAAAGCTGTCGCCGGTCCGCTCCAGGAACCGAAGGGCGGCGGCCAGGAACGCGGCGATGCCGCCCTTCATGTCGACGGCACCGCGCCCGAACAGCACGCCGTCGACGATCGTTCCAGCGAACGGATCGTGGCTCCAGTGCGCCGCATCGCCGACCGGTACCACGTCGGTGTGACCGGCGAAGGTGAGGTGCGGCGTGCCGCTGCCGATCCGCGCATAGAGGTTTTCCACGTCCGGCGTGCCCTCTTCGGAAAACACCATCCGGTGGACCTCGAAGCCGGCTGCCGACAGCACGTCGTCCAGATAGGCAAGCGCGCCGCCCTCCTCGGGCGTGACTGACGGGCAGGCCAGCAAGTCGCGGGCAAGGCGGATCGGGTCGGTCGTCGGTGCGGCGGTATCGGTCATGAAGGCTCGTCGGTCTTTTTTCAGCAGATGAGCATTTAGAGCACTTGGCCCCGATATTGAAGCGATTCCGCTGCAAGCTGCGGCCAGTCCTGCGGCGGCAAAACGTCTGGCCAGGCCGTCATTGCCGCCCGATCACCTTTGTGCACGGCCTTTGCCGTGGTTTCTCCCCCGCTTTTTCGGGGTCGGTACATCTTGCAGGTGCACGAATTGTTCGTCTTTTCGCGGTTCAATTCGCCGGTTGACCTTGCGCGGCCCGCTAACCGCCGCGGGCGCTTTGCTAGGGGGACCGCCTTTTGGACGAGACGACGAACGAGACTGCTGCGCCAGCGCCCGGCACGCGGTGGGGGTCGGCGATCGCCCGCGAATGGATGCTGGGGGCGGCGGCCATCACCTGCGGCATCTTCCTCGTCTATGGCGAAACCCTCTTTCCCGACCTGTCCGATCCTGCTTCCCTCTTCGCCCTCTCGGCCTGGCTGTTCGCCGTCGTCCTCGGCTCCGCCCTCGGCGTCGTCCGCCACGCCGAGCATGTCTCGGAGCGGCTCGGCGAGCCCTACGGCACGCTGGTGCTGACCCTCGCCATCGCTGCCATCGAGGTCATGAGCATCACTGCGGTGATGATGCATGGCGACAACAATCCGACCCTCGTCCGCGACACCCTCTTTTCGGTCACCATGATCTTCATGGCCGGCATGGTCGGCATCTCCCTGCTTCTCGGCGCCATCCGCCACCGCGAACAGAGCTTCAGCCTGCAGGGCGCCAACGCCTATCTCGGGCTGATCGTGCCGCTGGCCGTCTTCAGCCTCGTCCTGCCGGACTTCACCCGCTCCACCTCCGGCCCGACCCTGACGCCCGCGCAGCAGCTCATGGTCGGCGCCATGGCCGCCGGGCTTTACATTGTCTTTCTCTTTATCCAGACCGGCAGGCACCGGGATTATTTCGCCCAGCCGGAGCCCGACGGCGACGGCCACGGCGCCGAGGGACATGTGTCGCCGCCGCTGCTGCCGCACGTCATCCTGCTGCTCGCCTATGTCGTGCCAGTCGTCTTCCTCGTCGAACAGCTTGCCCGGCCGATCGACTACGTGATCGAGACCGCCGGCGCGCCGCACATCATCGGCGGCGTCATCGTCGCCATCCTGGTCACCACACCGGAGGCCATCGGCGGCGTCAAGGCGGCGCTCCGCAACCGTTTGCAGATCTCGGTCAACGTCTTCCTCGGCTCGGTGCTGGCGACCATCGGTCTGACCGTTCCGATCATGCTGGTGGTGTCCAACCTGATCGGCCTCGATCTGGTGCTCGGCCTGCAGTCGACGGAGATGGTGATGCTGCTCCTGGTGCTGGCGGTCAACGTCATCACCTTTTCCAGCGGCCGCACCAACCTTCTGCAGGGCGCCGTCCATCTGCTGCTGTTCCTGGCCTTCCTGTTTCTCCTCTTCCAGAACTGAAAACGCCTTTCGAAACCGTTTGTTGAGGCCTTGGCGATAGGGTGTCGGCATATTTTGCGCGTCGCACGGATGCCGGTGCGACAGGAATTCGAGTCAAGGCCAGGGGGCATCGCATGACCGTTTCTTTTTCCCGACATTTCGGGCTCCTCGCCGCGCTCGCCATGGGGTTGGCGATCGCCTTTGCCGGCACTGGGGTCCGCGCCCAGGACAGCGGTGATGCGACCGCCGTCGCGCCGGAAGCGGGCAAGGAAGTCCGCGTCGGCTACCGCGTCAGCGCGCCCTTCGTCATGCGCGACGGCGAGGGCAAGCTCGGCGGCATGGCGGTCCAGCTCTGGGAAAAGATCGCCGAAGAGCTCGGCTACACGGTGACCTATGCCGAATACCCGCATATTCCGGAACTCCTGAAGGCGGCCGAGACCGGCGAGATCGACGTTGCCGTCGGCGGCATATCGATCACCGAGGACCGCGCCAAGCACGTCGATTTCACCCAGCCCTGGTTCGATGCCGGCCTCAGGGTGATGGTCGACGAGAGCGGCACCACCTCGTTTGGCGATATCTGGACCGGCCTTGCCGATGCCGGCTACCTGAAATCCTATGGTTGGCTGGTCCTCATCATCATCCTGTCGACCATCGGCCTCACCCTCTTCGACCGCCGTTTCGACAAGAACTTTACCAAGAGCTGGCGTGAGGGCGTCGCGGCGAGCTTCTATTCCGTCATGCTGGTCGTCACCAAGGGGTCCTTGCCGAGCCGCTCCAGCCTGTTCGGGTGGATGGGCAAGATCTTTTCCGCCTTCTGGCTTGTGATCGGCATCGCCGTCTTTGCCTACATCACCTCCTCGGTCACCAGCGTCATGACCAGCCTCGCCATCGAGGGCGGCATCACCGGCCCGGACGATCTCAACGGTCACCCCATCGCCGTCTTCACCGGCAGCATCGGCGAGGAGGTGATGCGCAACGAGGGCATCGACACGCGCGGCTATGACGATGTCGATGCCGCGGTCGAAGCGCTGCGCGCAAACGACGTCGACGCCATCGTCGCCGATGCCGCCGTGCTGGAATACTACAAGCGCCAGAATCCGGGCCACGGCCTCGACGTCGTCGGCCGCATCTTCCATCCGGACAAGTTCGGCTACGCCTTGCCCTACAAGGATAGCTCGCTGATCTTCCCGGTGACGGTGACCTTGCTGAAGCTCCAGGAAGACGGTTTCGTCGACCAGCTCGAAAAGCAGTATTTCGGCGACGAGCGGTGATCGGCGGGCGGTGCGGAACGGCTCGCAAGCCGGTCGTTTACGGCGCCGCCAGACATGCTATGTAAGGCCGCATGACGACTGCGGCATCACACCGGCAAGGAACGCCTATTAACCTGTTCCGTGCATTGCGGGAATTGCGGGGCCCGCTGGCCGCGCTCTCGCTGTTGATGTTCGTCGTCAACGTCTCCTTTGCCGGCGGCGTCGAGATCGTTTTCCATGACGGTACGGGCGGCTTCAGGCTGGTCACCTGCCTGCATCCGGACGGCCACAGGATCGACGGCGACAGCAGCGCCAGCGCCGTCACCGACTGCCTGACCTGCTGCCTCGGCGTTGCCAAGGCGATGGCCGTGCCCGACGCGCCGGCCGAGCTCTTGCGGACCATCGGCTACCTCGCCTCCGCGCCGCCTGCCGAAACGAACCCTGCCGATCCGGCGGCGGTACGGCACCGCTCGATCCGCGCGCCCCCTGTCCTCTCCTGAGACCCGTGAACCGATCGGGCCGGCCCGGCCAATGGTGGCCGCCGGTTGCCCGCTGCCTTGAACGAACAGGAGAAGACCCGATGCCCCGACTTTCCGCGATCCTTGCCGCCGCGACGCTTGGCCTTGCCGCCGCAACCTTTGCCCCGGCCGCCTATGCCGACGACCATGCCATGATGATGGAGGGCGGCTCGGCCACCATCGGCGATCTGCAACTGACCGGCGCCTGGACCCGCGCCACGCCGCCCGCCGCCCGCGCCGGCGGCGGCTACCTTAAGATCACCAATAACGGGTCCAAGACCGACTATCTGGTCTCCGGCTCGGTCGACTTCGCCGAGCGGGTGGAAATCCACGAAATGTCGGTGATCAACGACGTCATGAAGATGCGCCACCTGGAAGACGGCCTGCCGGTCCCGCCCGGCGAGACCGTGGCGCTGGAGCCCGGCAGCTACCACGTCATGTTCATGGGAATGACCGAGCCGTTGACCGAAGGCAAGGCCGTCGACGTCACGCTGACCTTCAAGAACGCCGGCGACGTCACCATCAAGATGCCGGTCGCCAAGGTCGGTGCGCGCTCGCTCGCCGGCGACGGAGGCGGCATGATGCACGACCACGGCAACATGGACATGCAAAAGAGCGAGTAGGCGCGCTCTTATCTGATCTCGGACACAAGTGCGACTTGCGCCGCCGCAAAACGGCGGCGCCTTTCGCCAGGAGCCACCGTCCATTGGCTCAGTCGGGAAGATTCGCCCGCTTGCCGTAGGCGTTTGGCCCCTTTTCGCCCGGCACCACGCCGAGGAAGATCGCCGTCAGGATATTGACGAAGGGCACGAAGGCGAGCAGCGCGACGAAGCCCGTCAGCCCGTAATCGTGCGCGCGCTTGGCCATCAGCGCGATCTCCGCCCAGATCATCGGAATGACCGCAAAGGGCAGGATGACGCCGACCGTTGCTTGCGTCTCCGGATAGCGCATCGCGGTGCCGAGCAGGATCAGCATGACCATGTTGAGCAGGAGAATGCCGAGCCAGTAGGGCTCGCGCGAAATCCGCCCGTCGATGCCAAAAAACAGCCAGAGGACGCCGCGCATCTTCGGCAGGCCGCTGCCGGGTCCGGTGCTCATGGCCGCGCCTCCGCCGCCATTCGCTTTCTGAGGCCGCAATATTCCGTCGTTCGGTTCGCCATTCAGTCGCGCAAGAGCTCGTTGATGGAGGTCTTGGAGCGCGTCTTCTCGTCCACATGCTTGACGATGACTGCGCAGTAAAGGCTCGGCCCCGGATCGCCGTTCGGAAAGGGCTTGCCGGGCATGGAGCCGGAGACGACGACGGAGTAGGGCGGCACCCGGCCCATATGGACCTCGCCGGTCTCGCGGTCGACGATCTTGGTCGAGGCGCCGATGAAGACGCCCATGGAGATGACCGAGCCCTCGCCGACGATGACGCCCTCGACGACTTCGGAGCGCGCGCCGATGAAGCAATTGTCCTCGATGATGGTCGGGCCGGCCTGCAGCGGCTCCAGCACGCCGCCGATGCCGGCGCCGCCGGAAAGATGCACGTTCTTGCCGATCTGGGCGCAGGAGCCGACGGTCGCCCAGGTGTCGACCATGGTGCCCTCGTCCACATAGGCGCCGAGATTGACGAAGCTCGGCATCAGGACGACGCCCGGCGCCACGAAGGCGGAACGGCGCACGGTGCAGTTCGGCACCGCGCGAAACCCCGCATTCTCGAAATCCATCGCCCGCCAGCCGTCGAACTTGGAGGGGACCTTGTCCCACCAGGCGGCATCGCCCGGGCCGCCCTTGATGACCTCCATCGGATAGAGCCGGAACGACAAAAGCACGGCCTTCTTGGCCCACTGGTTGACGACCCAGTCGCCGTCCTTTTTCTCCGCCACCCGGATCCGGCCCTTGTCGAGGAGGTCGAGCGCGGTGTCGACGGCCTCGCGCACCTCGCCCCTGGTCGATGTGCCGATCGTCTCACGGTCGTCGAATGCGGCGTCGATAATGCCGGCAAGCGCGGCGATGTCCGTGTTGAGGTGGTTCATTGCGTACGGGCTCCGGTCGTCTCTAAAGGGCGGGGGTCACCCCGGTTGTCCGTTTTGAAGCGCGGACGATAGCCGCGGCCGGGGCGGAGTGCAATGCGGCCCCGTCGCCCTCGATGCGGCAGCCTTGCGCGCGCCCTTGCACTCGCGCCGCGAAACGCCTACCGGAAGGGGCCGGGGCCGCGGGAGGTCTGACGGCGCGACAAGGGGAGATGCGCGATGCAAGATGGCGAAGGCCGCCGGTCCGGCCAGGGCTTTCCGAGTGCGGTCCAGGACCGCGAGGCCTGGGAGCGCACGCCCGACACGCCGCAGACCCTGTCGCCCGCCTATCGGCTCGCCTTCGATGATCCGGATTTCCTGCTGCGCCCGGAACTGCGGCCGATGCGCCTGCAACTGGAGCTCCTGAAGCCGGAGATCATCCTGCGCGAGCGCGGCATCGATTCGACCATCGTCATCTTCGGCTCGGCCCGCATCGCGCCGCCGGGCGGCGAGCCGATCGTCGATGCCGCGCCGGAGGTCCTTGAAAAGCTGGCCGCAAAGCAGCGCTATTACGACGAGGCCCGCAAGCTGGCCCGGCTCGCCTCCCAGGAATCGATGAAGCATTACGGGCGCGAATTCGTCGTCTGCTCCGGCGGCGGTCCCGGCATCATGGAGGCCGCCAACCGCGGCGCGGCGGAAATCGGCGCGCCTTCCATCGGCCTCAACATCGTGCTGCCCCACGAGCAGGCGCCGAACGCGTATATCAGCCCGGCGCTGTCGTTCCAGTTCCACTACTTCGCCGTCCGCAAGATGCATTTTCTCCTGCGGGCCAAGGCGCTCGCCTGCTTTCCCGGCGGCTTCGGCACCTTCGACGAGCTGTTCGAGGCACTCTGCCTGATCCAGACCGGCAAGGTCGAGCCGATGCCGATCCTGCTCTTCGGCGAGGACTACTGGCGCCGGGTGATCGATTTCGAGGCGCTGGTGGAAGAGGGCACGATCGCCGCCCGCGACCTCAACCTCTTCTCCTACGTCGAGACGGCCGAGGACGGCTGGAAGATGATCAAGGATCACTACGGCATGTGAGGCCGGTGTCGTCCGTCACTCCGGCCGGCCGATCTCAGCCAGGATTTCGCCGAGGAACTCCGCCAGCCCGTCCGCGATGAACTCGATATGCGGGTCGGCCGAGCCTTCCAGTTCCCAGCTTTCCCGGAACACCTCGCGGGTGCCACGCGGCACGATGAGCACGGTGCGCATGCCGAGGTCGTGCGGCACGGTGAGGTTGCGCGGCAAATCCTCGAACATCGCCGCCTTCGTCGGATCGATGCTGTTGAGGGTCAGGAACCGGTCATAGGTCTCTGCATGCGGCTTGGGCAGGTGGTCGGCCGCGACGATGTCGAAGATGTCCTCGAAATGGCCGGTGATACCGAGCCGGTTCGCCACCTTTTCCGCGTGGCTGACGGTGCCGTTGGTCATGATGAACTTGCGGCCCGGCAGCCGGTCGATGGCGTCGCCCAGCTCCGGGTCCGGCTGCACCGCGGAATGGTCGATGTCGTGGACGTATTTCAGGAATTCCTCCGGCGAGACGCCGTGTTCCAGCATCAGGCCGCGCAGGGTGGTGCCGTAGCGCCGGTAGTAGTCCTTCTGCAGCCGATGCGCCTCGTCCGGGCCGGAGCCGGTCAGCCGCTGCACGAAATCGCGCATGCGCACATCGACCTGGGCAAAGAGGTTGATGTGTTCCGGATAGAGCGTGTTGTCGAGGTCGAAGATCCAGGTGTCGACGTCGCAAAACGCATCGAGGGAACGCAGGTGCTGGCGCAAGACGGTGCTCTGATCGGGGAAAGGGCTGCTGCCGGGAACCTATAGCGCCCGGCGGCAAACGCAACAGGCTCCGGCAACCGGCTCGCGGATCATCCTGGTCATGATGGGCCGCCATCGTGACCAGGCAAGCGCGAACGCGCGCCGGCGCCGATGCGCCGTAAGCCTGCGTGGCGCCTGAACGCTAAATTTATCTCGTGATCAGCGTGCCGGCGCCGTGTTCGGTGAAGATTTCCAGGATCACCGGGTGTGGCACCGTGCCGTTGAGGATGACGACGCCCTCGACGCCCTGGTCGAGCGCGTCGATGCAGGTCTGCACCTTGGGGATCATGCCGCCATGGATGGTCCCGTCGGCGATCAGCGCCTTGGCCTCGGCCTCGCTCAGCTCCCGGATCAGCTTGCCGTTCTTGTCGAGCACGCCCGGCACATCGGTGAGGAACAGCAGCCGCTTGGCGCTTAGCGCACCGGCGATGGCGCCGGCAAAGGTATCCGCATTGACGTTGTAGGTGGCGCCCGCCTCGTCGGCGGCGACCGGGGCCAGCACCGGGATGAACTCCCCGCGGGCGAGAAGGTCGATGACCTCCCGGCGCACCTTCTTGGGCTCGCCGACGAAGCCGAGGTCGACGATCCGCTCGATCGCCGATTCCGGATCGCGCACGGTCCGCTTCAGCTTTTCCACCGTGACCATGTTGCCGTCCTTGCCGCACAGGCCGATGGCGCGCCCGCCTTCCGCGTTGATGGCGGCGACGATCTCCTTGTTGATGCCGCCGGCCAGCACCATTTCCACGACCGCGATGGTCGGCTCGTCGGTAACCCGGAGGCCTTCGCGGAACTCGCTCTGGATGCCGAGCCGCTCCAGCATCTTGCCGATCTGCGGCCCACCGCCATGGACCACCACCGGGTTGACGCCGGCCTGCTTCAAAAGCGTGACGTCGCGGGCGACGGTGCGCGAGATTTCCGGATCGCCCATGGCGTGGCCGCCATATTTGACGACGACGGTGGTGTCGTCATAGCGCTGCATATACGGCAGCGCCTCGGAAATCGTCCGCGCCCGTTTGATGAAGCTTTCAAGCTGCGGCAGCTCGACTGTGTCCACGGCTGGCGGTCCTCGTTCTGGGTCTGTCGGGCTGTTCGGCCGCCATGCCGGTGCCGCGCGAGGCGGCTCGGCGGCGCCGGAAAGGGTGGGCGACGCAAACAGGATTGTCTTGCCCCTAAAAAGACGCCGGAAGCGCCCGCCGTCAAGGCGCGCTGCAGCGAACGGCGGAAAGCGGGGTCTGAGGCCCGAAATTCCATTCGGTTCCCGGCAGGCGGAACGCTTCGGGGACCGCAAGCGCGAACGCGCGCCGGCGCCGTTGCGCCGTAAAGCCTGCGTGGCGTTTGAACGCTAGGGAAGGGGAGCCATCCTACCCGTCGTAGTTTGCCGGCAGCTTGTGGACGATGCCCTTGTGGCAGGAAATGCAGTGGTCGCCGGTCTCGACCGCCTCGGTGTGCTTGCGCCGGGCGCGCCGGCTCTGCTCTTCCAGCTCCATGGACTCAAAGTCGTGGCAGCCGCGGCAGTTCTTCGACTTGCGGCTTTCCATATGGCTCCAGACGCGCTGGGCCATCACCAGCCGCTGCGCCTCGTATTTCTCCGGCGTGTCGATGGTGCCGAGCAGGTGGTGCAACACGTCCTTGGAGGCGGCGATCTTGGCGATGTATTTCGCCGGAAAGTCCTTCGGCACGTGGCAGTCGGCGCAGCCGACATGGACGCCCGAAATATTCTTGTGGTGGAAGCTGCGCTTGTATTCTTCGTAATTGGTCCGCATCTCGTGGCAGGAAATGCAGAATTCGGTGCGGTTGGTGTAGTCGAGGGCGGCGCTGAAGCCGACCATGGCAACGAAGATGCCGAGTGTGCCGAGAAACAGCGTGCCGAGTACGGCGGGCCGTTTCACCCAGTTCCAAAAACGCTTCACGTCTCGTTTCCACCCTTGGCGAAGACGACGTTGCGCCTCCGTTTGTCGCGCGGCTAATTCACCGCTTTGCTGCTTGAGATACGGACGCAGACCCTTGCGACCGTCGGGACTTCCCGCCGGGGGCGGGAAGTCCCTCTGGGTCCGGGGGGCGGTCAGGTTACCCCCAGGTGTCCTTGCGGATGTTGTTGTACCAGCTATGCGCGAAGGCGACCTCGCGCTTGCGCTGCTCGGCGCTGGCATCGACCGGGGTCAGCCCGCCCGCGCCCTTGACGCCGGCAATCGTGTTGTCCTCGGCGTTGTAGCGATAGACGGCAGCGACGGAGAAGCCGTAGTCGGTGCCGGCGATGGAGTAGCAGGTGTTGACGTAGGAGGGCTGCGGCATCTCCTTTCCGGAGAGCGCCGCGACGATCGCCGCCGCCGTCACCTTGCCTTGCGAATTCGCCGAATAGCCCGACTTCGGCATCGCCGTGGCGATCGCCGCATCGCCGATCACATGTACGCCGGCATGCTTCGACGACTCGAACGTCATCTTGTCGACCGGACACCAGCCACTGTCGTCGGCGAGATCGGCGTTGAGAGCGATCTTGCCGGCCTTCTGCGGCGGGATGTAGTTGATGACGGCCGGATCGAAGCTCTCGAAGTCGGTCTCCACGGTCATCGCCGCCGCGTCCAGCTTGTTGATCGCGCCGACCTTGGAGAAGGTGTTCCACTCGATCATGCTGTCGTCGGTGCCGAAGCCGTAGAGGTCCTTCCAGGCCTGGGTAAAGAGGCCCTGCTTGGAGAACTTCTCCTTCGGATCGAGGATCATCACCTTCGATTTCGGCTTTTCGGCCTTCAGGTAGTGGGCGATCAGGCTGGCCCGCTCGTAGGGCCCCGGCGGGCAGCGGAACGGGTTCGGCGGGGCAATGATGACGACGAGGCCGCCGTCTTCCATGGCCTCCAGTTGCGAGCGCAAGAGCGCGGTCTGCGGCCCGGCCTGCCAGGCGTGCGGGATCTTTTCCTGCGCCGCCTCGTCATAGCCCTCGATGCCGTCAGTGACGAAGCTGATGCCCGGCGCCACCACGCAGCGGTCGAAGGAAAGGGTCTCGCCGCCTGCCGTGGTCACCGTCTTGGCGTCAGGGTCGATACCCGCCGCCCGGTCCTGGACCATGGTGATGCCCATCGACTTCAGGCCGTCATAGCCGACCTCGATGCCCTCCAGCGTGCGTTCGCCGCCGAGCACCTCGTTCGACATGAAGCAGGTGTGGTAGCTCGCCTTCGGCTCCACCACGGTGACCGAGATGTCCGGATTGGCGAGCTTCAGGTAGCGCGCCGTGGTGGCGCCGCCGACGCCGCCGCCGACGATAACGACGTTGCCGCCCGCCGCCCGCGCGATGTGGGGAAGGCCGAGCGTCGCGCCGGCCACAGCCGCACCGCCGATCTTGATGAAGTTGCGGCGTGATAAGTTGGTCATGGTGTCCTCCCCCCTAGTTCTTCGAGCCGAAGAAGTGGATGACGGCCGCGACACCGTCCCCGCCCTCGGTCTCGACCAGTTCCTTCAGGTTGCGCATCTTCTTGCGCCGTTCCTTCGACGACAGCGCCTCGTTCTTTTCCAGGTCGCGCCGGCCGGAGATCAGGTCGTGGAGCTGGTGGTCGAGATAGGGCATCATCTGGCCGGCGAGCGCCGGATAGTCGATCGCCGACATGCCCTCGTCCTCGTGGCAGTCCTCGCAGAGGTTGTCGTAGATCTGCTTGCCCCTGGCGACGAGGTCCGGGTCGGTGTCCTGGTCGACGACGCGCCCGAAGGGCTGCTTGGCGAAATAGTCGGCGATGAGCTTCAGCTCCTCGTCCGAATAGCCCTTGGCGATGCGCTGCATGATCGTCGACGGCCGTTCCCCTTCCCGGAACGCGATCATGGTCTCGAACATATAGGCGGCATTGGTGCCGCCGATGGTCGGCGCCGCCGGCCCGTAGCTGGTGCCGTTCGGGCCGTGACAGCCATTGCATGTGTTGGCAAGCATGGACGCTTCCAGCTCGGCCGCGGGCGCCTTGCCCGCGACGCTCACCAGCGCCATGAAAGCGAGTGCTGACGAAAGAATCCCCCGAGCTTTCATGTTTCCTCCCATCTGGTGTTTGGTTTTTGTTGGGAGGGAAAGCCTAATATTCATTTTTTTGAAAATAAACAGGTGTTTCGACGTACTCGCCAATAAAAACGGCAGCGATGCCATGTCTTTCGGCAGTGCAGCATAAAGAACTGTTGCGCGTGCAACACTTCGGTGTTTTGTTAAGAATAGTTTTCAGGTTTTTCGAGAAGGTATTGTCGAAAAATACGAGAGGGTAAGACCGAAGAACTCTGTCAGAGGGCCGACAGGCGAGTGACCTCGGCCCGTAATTCGGCAATTCCGGTGCCTTTTTCCGAAGAGGTCACGATGATCTTCGGGTGCGCGGCAGGGCGCTTGGCAATGCCGGCGGCGGTCTTTTCGATGACCTTTTCCAGTTCGCCCTTTTTCGGCTTGTCGGCCTTGGTGAGGACGATCTGGTAGGACATGGCGGTGGCGTCGAGCAGGTCCATCACCGCGCCGTCGTTCTCCTTCAGCCCGTGGCGGGCGTCGATCAGGAGATAGACCCGTTTCAGGCTGGTCCGGCCCTTCAAATAGTCGATGATCAGCCCGGTCCAGTTGGCGACCGCGGTCTTGGCGACCTTGGCATAGCCGTAGCCGGGCATGTCGACGATGACGATGGGCGAGGCGGTGGCCGTCTCTGCCGCGGCAAAGAAGTTGAGCTCGCGGGTGCGGCCGGGCGTGTTGGAGGTGCGAGCGAGCGCCTTCCTGCCGGTCAGGGCGTTGATGAGGCTCGACTTGCCGACATTGGAGCGGCCGGCGAAGGCGACCTCGATGCCGGCCTCCGGCGGCAGTTGGCGGACGGCGGCGACGCCGAGCAGGAACTGCCAGGGCCGGGCGAACAGCAGCCGCCCGGCCTCGATCTCGGCCTCGGTGAGGGCATCGGGATCGACGGCCGGTTCCTGGTCCTGCGGAGCGTCGGGCGTCTCGGCCATGTCAGCGGAGCGGCGGCGGGGCTTAGCTGCCGCCTTCCTTCGGTTTCTTCTTCTTGAAGGTGTCGGTGACGTTCTTGAACAGCTCCACCTTTACCCCCTGGCGCCGCATGATGACGTATTGCTGCAGGATCGACAGGGAGTTGTTCCAGGCCCAGTAGATCACCAGGCCGGCCGGGAACGAGGCCAGCATGAAGGTGAACAGCACCGGCATCCAGGTGAAGATCATCTGCTGGGTCGGATCCGGCGGCGCCGGGTTCAGCTTCATCTGCAGGAACATGGTGACGCCCATGATCAGCGGCCAGACGCCGATCATCAGCATGTGCGGCGGGTCCCAGGGAATGAGGCCGAAGAGGTTGAACACCGACGTCGGATCCGGCGAGGCAAGGTCCTGAATCCAGCCGAAGAACGGCGCATGGCGCATCTCGATGGTGACGAACAGCACCTTGTAGAGCGCGAAGAACACCGGAATCTGGATGACGATCGGCAGACAGCCGGACAGCGGATTGATCTTTTCCTTCTGGAAAAGCTCCATCTGCGCCTGCTGCTGTTTCACCTTGTCGTCGGGGAAGCGCTCCTTCAGGGCCTGGACCTGCGGCTGGATCTTCTTCATCCGGCTCATCGACACGTAAGACTTGTTGGCCAGCGGGAAGAACACCAGCTTGACCATCACGGTGACGACGAGGATGGCGATGCCGAAATTGCCGACCAGGCGGAACAGGTAGTCGATGATGTAGAACAGCGGCTTGGTGATGAAATAGAACCAGCCCCAGTCGATCAGAAGGTCGAAGCCTTCGATGTCGTAGGCATCGCCGTAGCGGTCGATGACCGAGACCTGCTTGGCGCCGGCAAACAGCCGCTGCTCGGTCGTCGCCGAGCCGCCGGCCGCGACCGTCACCGGATCGGCGAGGTAGTCGGCCTGGAAGATGTTCTTGGCCCCTGCCGTGCGCGAGGAGAATTTCGGCTGGAACTGGGTGCCCTGGCGCGGGATCAGCGTCGCCGCCCAGTACTTGTCGGTGATGCCGAGCCAGCCGCGCGAGACCTTCGGCGGCGTCACGTGGCGGGCATCCTCCGTCAGGTCGTCATAGTCGACCTCCTGCAGCCCCTCGTCGCCGAAGACGCCGAGCAGGCCCTCATGCAGGATGTAGAAATTGGTCGTGTGCGGCTTGCCGTGGCGCGAGATCAGCGCATAGGGGAAAAGCACGGCAGCGGCATCGCCGGTGTTCTCCACCGTATCGGAAACGGTGAAGAGGTAGTCCTTGTCGACCTCGTAGGTGCGCTTGAAGGTGAGCCCGGCGCCGTTGTCCCAGGAAAGCACGACCGGGCTCGAGGGCGTCAGCGTCGTCCCGCTTGCCACCGACCAGACCGTGTCGGCCGACGGCAGCGACAGGTTCGCGGCCCGATCGGCGACCCAGCCCATTTCCGCATAATAGGCGTCCGGCGCGCCGGACGGAGAGAACAGCACGATGTTGGGGCTGTCCGGCTCGACGGTCTCGCGGTACTGCTTCAGCACGATGTCGTCGATGCGCCCGCCCTTCAGGTTGATCGAGCCGGAAATGCTCGGCGTGTCGACGGGAACGCGGGCGCTGCCGCTGAGCGCCGCGGCGCGGCTCTCAGCCGGGGCTGCCGGCGTCGTTGTGCCGCCCGGCGTCGGCGCCGCCTGGCCCGGGGTCTGCGTCGGCGCTCCGGACGGGGCCGTCGGCGTGGCGCTGTCGCTGCTGGGGACGCTTCCAGGGACAGCAGTGCCCGGCGCTGCGGCCGTCTGTTCCTGCTGTGCCGCCTGGCGCTGCTGTTCCTTCTCGATCTTCGGCCCGGCGTAGAAATATTGCCAGGCCACCAGCACCACCAGCGAGAGGACGATCGCAAGGATCAGGTTGCGGTTTTCGGACATCGAATGCTCTCGCTGTTGTCTTGCCTGGCAAAGGACCGGTCGCGGCCGCGCCGCCGGGGTCCGTCTTGCGGGCCCGAACGCATCAGGCCGTGTGTCTGGGGGACCGCGTGGTCTTGTGGATCATTCCAATCGCTGCCGAAAGGTCTCGTGTCAACCGGTCGAAAGGCTGCCGCAGCGCCTTGCGCCGGCCGATCAGCACGTAATCGCAGCCGCCGCGCGCCTGCGGCAGGACCTCTTTTACCGCTGCCTTCAGCCGCCTTCGGATGCGGTTGCGTTCCACGGAGTTGCCGGTGCGCTTGGTCACCGTGAAGCCGAAGCGCGGCGGCGCCTCCGCCGGCCGTTCGCACAGCCCCTGCAGCACGAACGCCGAACGCGCCGCCCGCGCACCGCGGGCAGCGTTCAGGAATTCGGAGCGCTTTTTCAGGCGGTTCATGACGCAAGAGGCGCTCGTGGCGGTGCGGGTCGCCGGCGTGGCCTCGGTCATTGCCGCGATGCCACCTGCCGCCGGCCGCTACGCGGAAAGACGCTTGCGGCCACGGGCGCGGCGGCGCGCGATTACCTTGCGGCCACCGTTGGTTGCCATGCGCGCACGAAAACCGTGCCGCCGTTTGCGCACCAGCTTGCTGGGTTGAAAAGTCCGTTTCATCACATGCCACCGCCGGCTGGCGGCCTCTTTACCTGTTGCGAATTGTCCAATGAGGTCTCGCGACAAGACGTCGCGACACGCCGGTCGCGGCGATCCTCTGCCTTTCGGCTGCGCTGCCGGGCTTATAAGGGCGCCTCCGCGGCAAGTCAATCGCACCGCGTCGCCGCAACGGCGGAAATCCGGCGCCAGGGTTCACGTCACGGTTCACGCCCGGGTGAACCGTCGGTGAGCGCGGATCAAAAGACCTTGAGGTGGACGCGCTGCGCCGCCCGGATCGCTACATTGACACCGGAGGGCGGCGCCGGCCCGGGGCAACGGCCGGCATCGCCACCGTGCCAGGCACCGGCCTTTCGCCGCGTGCTTGACCCGGACCGCAATACAACGAAGGAATGAAAGACAGGCATGTCGATCGACGAGGCAGAGCGGGGCACGCGGCCCGCGCCCCCGGCAAGGCGGGGCGGGAACAACGCAGTGGGGGGTGACAGGGGTTTGGTCAGACACGCAAAGCGCTGGGTGCCGCTGGTCGCCATCCTCGCCCTCATGGTCGCCGGCTATCTCGCCGGCTGGCACGACTATCTGAGCCTGTCGGAGCTGATCCGCCACCGTGGAACCGTGGCCGGCTTCATCGCCGACAACAGGGTGACCTCGATCCTGATCTACGCCGCCGTCTACGCCCTCGTCATCGCGCTCTCGTTCCCCGGCGGCTCGTTCCTGACCATTGCCGGCGGTCTGTTCTTCGGTTGGCTCGTCGGCGGCCTCGTCACGGTCGTTGCCGCAACGCTCGGCGCCACCGCCATCTTCCTGGCCGCCCGCACGTCGCTCGGCGACGCGCTGCGTGCCCGCGCAGGTCCGCGGCTCTCCCAGCTTTCCGAAGGCTTTCGCAAGGACGCGGCGAGCTATCTGTTGTTCCTCAGGCTGACGCCGATCTTTCCGTTCTGGCTCGTCAACCTCGCCCCGGCGCTGTTCCACGTGCCGCTCGGCACCTATGTGCTCACCACCGTCGTCGGCATCATTCCCGGCACCTTCGCCTATGCCGTCTTCGGCTCCGGCCTCGACAGCGTCATCGCCGCCCAGGAACAGGCCAATCCCGGCTGCGGGGCGAGCGGCACCTGCAGCATCGACACCTCGGCGATCCTGACGCCGGAACTGATCGCCGCCTTCGTCCTTCTCGGCGTCGTCGCGCTGATCCCGGCGGCGCTGAAGAAATGGCGCCGCGCCCGCGCGGCCGGCAACGGGGCGAACAAAAGCTGAGCCGGCGCGTTCGCCCGTAACGATCCCGTCCTCCGGCGGTTCTCCGCCGGCCCCGATTTCTCGTCCCTTGGAGCAACGATGAGCGACACCCTCACCCCCGACATCTGTGTCATCGGCGCCGGCTCTGGCGGCCTCACGGTCGCCGCCGCGGCCGCCTCCTTCGGCGTGCCGGTGGTGCTCATCGAAAAGGGAGCGATGGGCGGCGACTGCCTCAACACCGGATGCGTGCCGTCAAAGGCGCTCATCGCCGCGGCAAAGCACGCCCACGCCTTTTCGACGGGCGAGCCCTTCGGCATCGCGGCCCAAGTTCCCGGCATCGATTTCGCCAAGGTCAACGCCCACGTCCACGACGTGATTGCGGGCATCGCCCCGCATGACTCCGAGGAGCGCTTCGAGAGCCTCGGCGTCACCGTCATCCGCGCCGAGGCCCGCTTCACCGGCCGCGACACGGTCGTCGCCGGCGACACCACCATCAAGGCCCGCCGCTTCGTCGTCGCCGCCGGCTCCTCGCCCGCCGTGCCGCCGATCGACGGCCTTGCCGACGTGCCATATCTCACCAACGAGACGGTCTTCGACCTCAAGGCGTGCCCCGAGCACATGATCGTCGTCGGCGGCGGTCCCATCGGCATCGAGATGGCCCAGGCCCACCGCCGCCTCGGCGCCAGGGTAACCGTGCTGGAAGCGGCCAAGGCCCTGCCGAAGGACGATCCGGAGAACGCCGCGGTCGTGCTCGATACGATAAGGGCCGAGGGTGTCGACCTGCGCGAGGGCGTCACCGTCAAATCCGTCGCCAAGAATGCCGCCGGCATCGTCGTCACCGTGGGGACGGGGGAGGGGACCGGGGAGCGCATCGCCGGCTCGCACATCCTCGTTGCCGCAGGCCGCAGGCCGAACCTTGCCGGCCTGAACCTCGACGCCGCCGGCATCGCTGCCGACAAGAAGGGAATATCAGTCGACGCCGGCCTTCGCACCAGCAACCGCCGCATCTATGCCATCGGCGACATCGCCGGCGGCCTGCAGTTCACCCATGTCGCCGGCTACCACGCCGGCCTCGTCATCCGCTCCATCCTCTTCCGCCTGCCGGTCAAGGTGAAGACCCCGATCATCCCCTGGGTGACCTACACCGACCCCGAACTCGCCCAGATCGGCCTGACGGAGGACGCCGCCCGCAAGGAGCATGGCGATGCCGTCACCGTCATCACCGTTCCCTTCACCGGCAACGACCGCGCCCGCGCCGAGCGCCGCACCGAAGGCCGCATCAAGGTCGTCGCGGGAAAGGGCGGTCGTATCCTCGGCGTCAGCATCGTCGGCGTCTCGGCCGGCGATCTTATCGCGACCTGGGCGCTTGCCGTCTCCGCCGGCCTGAAGCTTCGCGACCTCACCGGCTTCGTCGCCCCATACCCCACGTTTTCGGAGGTCTCGCGCCGCGCCGCCGTCGACTATTATGCCCCCGGCGCAAAGAATCCCTGGGTCCAGCGCCTCGTCCGCTGGCTCCGGGTCTTTGGATAGGAAAGGCTGCGATACGCTAGGGTCGGCTGTTCCGGAGCTGGTCGGAGATCAGTGACTGTTTGACTGCAGAGGTCCGGCGGAGAATGCTGGGGTCTGGAGCTTTGGCGTTCGCGTCTTCGCGCAAGCCGCCGTGGTCGATCGCATAGCGGCGTACGAGAACGACGAGGTCCGGAAAGCTGATTGCGAGCCCTGCCGTGTTCAATGCCACCTCGTTTCGTCCGGTCCACCGCCACCACCAACGGGTCAAATTTCCCCTGGGTGACCAGGCCATGTTGCCCATGACGTCGGGATCGATCCTCAGGAAGAGGTAATTGGGTGACCTGGCGTAGCGTGCGATCCGGAGGGTCGAGACGGCGCTCCAGGGAATGACATCTGGCGAAACCCTGGCGTCTTTCAAGCCATCCGGCGACAGGGAGATTGCGATTTTCGGATGGGTCAACAGCTCCAGGAGCATTAGGAGCGTCATAAATCCGAAGAAGGAAGCACCAACGATGCCCACCGTCTCATGGCTGAAGCCGTGCCGGCCGACGCCGTCGAGGGTGGAAGAATGCAAGAACAGGGCAAGAAGGCATGCGCAACCGGCGAGGATCAGAATGATCTTGCCGTCGTGCCATCCGATGTAACGCGTCTGTTGTGTATCGATCGGGTCGTCGGGCGTGGTCATGGGAATATCCGCGTTTCCAGCACTGCCCAAGAGATTACCTCCTGTGGTTGAGGTTTGTATGAATCGCATACGCCTTTTGCGGGCATCGTTAAGGGACGATTATCTGCCGCTGCAAAAGACCGCTCGGAATTGAGAAGAATCGGACCTTCAACGGAGGTCCGGCTTGTGCGGGTCTTTGGATAAGCCGCGCGCGTTCCTAAATAGAGAGGCGCGGGAACCTTTGAGCGGACCCGGCGGCACGCCGCCGGAGCCAGGAGCATTTATGGACGCGGGGGCCGACAACGGGGGGCAAAAGGGCACGGCGAACGCGGCCGGGCCAGATGGCGCGCGCGCGGCGGGACGCCACCGCACCGGGCTTTCCGGCAAGCTGCTGTTCCTCACCATCCTCTTCGTGATGCTTTCCGAAGTGATGATCTATGTGCCGTCCGTCGCCAATTTCCGCGACGGCTGGCTGCGCGACCGGCTGACCATGGCCGGTATCACCGCGGTCTTCCTGCATGGCGAGCGGTCCTTCGATAGGGCGACCCAGGACAAGCTCCTGGAAGCCTCTGGCGCCCTCGCCATCGCCGGCTATGACGGCGAGCGCCGCCGCCTGATTGCCGCGACCACCATGCCGCCGGAGGTCGACAGCCACATCGACATGCGCGACATGGACCCCTGGACCTCGGTCGCCGAGACCTTCGAGACGCTGGTCTTCGGCGGCGACCGCACGCTGCGGGTCGTCGGCGCCCCGGCCATGGGCGAGGGGTTTGTCGAGATCCTGATCCGCGATGCGCCCCTGCGCGAGGCGATGCTGACCTTTTCGCGCAACATCCTGGCGCTTTCGCTGATCATCTCGGCGATCACCGCGACCCTCGTCTATCTCTCCCTGCGATGGCTGTTCGTGCGCCCCATGCAGAGATTGACCCGGGCGATGGCCGAATTCAGCGACGACCCGGAAAACGCCGACACCGTCATCGCGCCCTCCGGCCGCGCCGACGAGATCGGCGATGCGGAGCTCCGGCTCGCCGCCATGCAGCGCGAGCTGGTCAAGACCCTGCACCAGAAGCGCCGGCTCGCCGATCTCGGCCTTGCCGTCTCCAAGATCAACCACGATTTGCGCAACATCCTCGCCTCGGCCCAGCTCTTTTCCGACCGGCTCGGCACGCTGGAGGATCCGACGGTTCAGCGCGTCACGCCGAAGATCGTCGGCGCCCTCGATCGCGCCATCGGCTACACCCGCTCCGTGCTGGAATACGGCCGCGCCGGCGAAGCCGCCCCGGAACGCCGTCTGATCCGCCTGTCGCACCTCGTCGACGACGTCGGCGACCTCCTCGGCGTTGCCGGCTCGGAGACCATCGAGTGGAAGAACGCCGTCGACCCGGAACTGGAGATCGACGCCGACCCAGACCAGCTTTTCCGCGTCCTGATGAACCTCTGCCGCAATGCCGTCCAGGTGCTCGACGGCAAGGCCGACCCGACGCTGGTGCGCCGGCTTGAGGTCGGCGCACGGCGCGGCGACGGGGCGACGCTGATCCAGGTGCGCGACACCGGCCCCGGCGTGCCGGAGCAGTTGCGCCCGACCCTCTTCCAGGCGTTTTCGGCAACGGCGCGAAAGGGCGGCACGGGCCTCGGCCTTGCGATCGCGGCCGAACTCGTCCGCGCCCACGGCGGCACCATCAGCCTCACCGACGCCGGCCCCGGCGCCTGTTTCGAAATCCACATTCCCGACAGGGGCAGGAACGGCCAGCGAAACGCGATGAAGGACCGCGGCAGGCCCGAATACGGGCAGAACGGCAAGGCGGGATAGGGGGCGTTCTTCCAGATTCCCGGTTTCCGGAGCCGGTCTCCCGAAGGTCGCCGGCCTCGCCACCCCTGACGATCTTGCGGGCTCGTTGTCGGATTCGGTCGGCAATTCACCGGGCCCTGGCCGGATAGCCGGCGAATTTCCGCCATGCTGTCGCGGCCGTTGAAAACATTGTCGCCGAGGCTTGCAATTCGGATCGGATCGACGTACCTCTAGCCTCCGCTTCGGCAGTTCGCTGCCGCAGGCGACAAGGGTTTGGCCTCACAGTTGGTCCCCTTGATACGGCAGGCGCCGGTAGCTCAGCTGGATAGAGCACCAGACTACGAATCTGGGGGTCAGGAGTTCGAATCTTCTCCGGCGCGCCATTTCACAATTTCCCATGTGAAAGTCTCCTAACAGTTTGAATGGTAACGCGGTTTTCGGGGTTCGAAGCCCTGTTTTCCGATCGAACGCCAACCGCTCCGAAAACGCCAGTTTCAGCACCGTCCGCTTGTCTTCCAGACGACCGGAAGCCCAAAGCTTCCAAGGGTTTGCGAGGAATAGGAAGGCGCGTTCGAACATTTCCTCAAAGGGGCGTTTCGGGCTGGCGATTTCAGCGCACCGTTCCGACATGACCGCCTTTTCCCGTTCCAGGTTTTCGATGCGGCGCTCATAGGCGGCGATCGTCGCGGGGCCGGTCGTATCGACGATCCGGTCAACCAAATGCTCGATCTGGTTTTTGATCTTGACGATTTCCTGTCGCGCCGCAGCCTGGGTTTCCTTGGCCGAAGCCAGGCGGGCGTCCCATGCATGTCGGAACATCGCCTTGGTAAGATCGTACAGTGCCCGCGATGGTTTGAGCTGCCGCAACAACGCCTCGAAGGCACTTTCGAGATCATCGCGCCGGATGGATTTGCGATGGCTTTCGCATTCCCGATTGTGGCACAGGTAGTAGGGGTGGCGCCTTCCGGTCTTGCTCTTCGACCAGCAGGCCGTCAGAGGCCGCCCGCAATCGCCACACAGGACGAATCCCCGCAAGGGAAAGTCCGCATTGAGATCGGGACGGGCAGGCACTTTCGCGCCGCCCTTGAGGCGATCCTGAATCTTCTGGAAGGTCGATAGCGTGACCAGACCTTCATGCTTGCCTTCCCGAAGCGGTATTTCCCACTTCGGCACTTCGGCACTTCGGCACTTCGGCACTTCGACATAACCGGCATAGGTGACGCGGGTCAGGATGTCGGTGATGCGTTGGCTGCGGATTTGTCCGCCGGGCAAATCCTTGGGAAACAGCGGCTGGCTTTCAAGGAAGCGCTTCACTTCCGCCTGCGTATCGAAACGACCGGAGGCATAGCCTTCCAGGGCTTCCTGCACGATCGAAGCCAGCGGTTCGTTGCGCACCAGGACCCTGCCGTGACCGTCCTGCTTTTCGTAGCGATAGCCCACCGGTGCCTGAAACACGTAATAGCCGTTATAGCACCGCGCTTTCATGCGATTGAGCGTCTGCTCGCGGTTCTTGCGGCTTTGATGCTGGGAAACGCTGGCAAGAATGTATTCGTGCAGTTCCCCGTCGGCATCTTCCCGGAATTCGATCGACGGCGATTCCAGAATGCCCCCGGCTTCCAGAATCGCAGCGCGCAGATCGAAATGGACACGGACGTTGCGCGCAAAGCGCGACAAATCGTCGATAATCACCACATGCGGGTTTCGGCGATCGACCCGGAGAAAGGACAGCATGGCCTGCAGGCCCGGACGATCGGCCCTCTGGCCGGTCAGGTCGTCGGTAAACACGCGCTTGACCGCATAGCCCTTGTAGTCGGCGTACTGGCGGCACCGCGTCTCCTGCGAGTTCAGGCCGTCGCCCCGCCGGGTCTGGGCTTTGGAGGACACCCGCGCATACACGACGGCATCCGTGACGTTATGGTGCTGACTGCTGTCGAAATTCATTTGCCAGCCTCCTTTCTAGCCGGTCTTCCTCGGTCGTTCGTCACGCTCGCGCCGGTCGAGCGCCTGACGGGTGGAATCGACGCCGAACCCGAGATCGACAAATGACATGACGATCGACCACAGAGTTTTAATCAGTTCGCGTTTTTGTTCGTCGGAGAGAGTAGAATCCTCGAGAAAACTCGAATAATACTCCCAATCTATCGAAAATGTAGGCTTATCGCCTGGCTTGTTCGGCTCTTTTTGTGGGTGGCGCACGGCGTTTCCTTTCGTTTTGCCTGCCCCTCTCTCCGAGACTATTGTCGCTGCCTCACGTTATACTAGAAATCGTCGAACAAAACAAGAACATATCCCTATTTTGACGTGGACCCTCGTCGGAATTCAGGTATAGCCCCGCTTACTTATGCAATTTTTACGTGCAAAGTAGCTAGTTCCACACATTGTGTTTAGCTATTTCGGCTCACTTAACCTGTCATCACGGTTGCCGGGTAGCACCTTTACGACGTTTTTGTAGATAAGGTCTTTGCGTCACAAAGGCTACTTTTTTCCCACTCGTGAATATAACTCGTATGTCTCCACCAGCAAGAAATGCACTTCGGGCCGGGGAGTACCTCGATTCATATCCCGGATACCGCGGTCCGCTGTCCGGGTCATGGGATATGATCGAAGACTTGAGAAATACGGAAAAGGAATTGGTGGGCTACGGGCATTGGAAGTGATCGCAAGATGTGCGGGGTAATACCCGCAATCTTGGCAAGGGAGACGCTGCACTCTCCCGTTGCATCCCTCTCGCCATTGGCGCTTGCTCGGCATTGAACCTCGCCGCCCCATACAATCGTATGTCCACTTAAGCTTCTTGGCTTACGAATAAGTTGATTGTCTCGATGGGTCTGCGGCCCTGGTTTCGGTAGCCGAGA
>NZ_NPEV01000156.1 GCF_003258835.1 Rhodobium orientis
ACGTTTTTGTATGATGTGTACGAATTATGCGGCGCTTCCCGAAAATCGGCTCTCCAAAACAGGGTCCCGTCGTGATCCATTCCATTGATATGATCGGCGTCGCCGTTCAACAGGCGGTCTTTTGCCCCCGGACTCCAGCCGTGATGCACAAGGATGCTGTCAAAACCGAGAGCCAAATCAATGAAATACTCCCGGGCGCTGCGGACTGGGCCAACCGCTTCAGGCATATCGCTTTGATAGATCGCCAACAATCGTGTGATCGGTCCTTCACTGAGAG
>NZ_NPEV01000157.1 GCF_003258835.1 Rhodobium orientis
ATCAGACAATGGATGTTATTCATGAACGGGTGTCATGGATTCATCAAGTGTTGCAAATGAATACCCCATGTTTTTTAAATTTGTCAGCAATAACGGCAATGATTGAACCGTTGAAGGAATATCGTGCATCAGGATCACGATCGGCTGTTTTGTCTGCCGCTTTTCCAGGATATTCAGCTGGTTCATGACTTCCGGAACGAATTTTTGGCTTCTGTATTTCCAGTCCAGGCTGTCAATATTCCAGTCCCAATAAATAAATCCGTTCTTTTTCAGCAC
>NZ_NPEV01000158.1 GCF_003258835.1 Rhodobium orientis
ATTGAAGCAGACAATCAAGGATACGGCGCGCAGCCTGGAGAAAAGCAATGTTCCAGGCATCCCGGAGGCCATAACCGAAAAGATCCGACAGTCGCAGACGACTGTGCAGAAAGTGACAGAACAGTTGAATGAGCTGCCGCTGAACATGGATGCGGTGAACGAACGTCTTCAAGAGGCGGAACAGCTTGTCACGGAAGTGAAAACAAAGACGGACGAACTGGTTGAACTGGTTTTGCTGATCGAACGCATCATTCAATATGGCAACCGCTTCAGAA
>NZ_NPEV01000159.1 GCF_003258835.1 Rhodobium orientis
ATTCACCGGGTTCCTTCTGATTTCCATCAAAGCGGAAATCACGTTCATATTCGGACGGTATGGAATTTCAAACTCTTCCTGGTAAGGATTAGAATCCGATGTATCCTGACGAGTGATGATAAACTTGATTGTCTTATTTTCACTAATGATTTCGCCACCTTTTTCTTCGAGTAATCCCGTTTACGCGGTGCGATTAATGAAACATCGACATCCTCATAATGGAATTTCGGGGCTTCAAAATCGCCTGCATGTTTCGCCATTGTTGTTTTCAGCCA
>NZ_NPEV01000160.1 GCF_003258835.1 Rhodobium orientis
AAGGAACTGATTTTTGCCATTCTGAAAGCAAACGCCGAACAGGAAGATCTGCTGTTCATGGAAGGCGTATTGGAAATCATCCAGTCCGAAGGGTTCGGCTTTCTCAGACCGATCAACTACTCGCCTAGTTCAGAGGATATCTATATTTCCGCCTCACAAATCCGCCGTTTTGATTTGAGAAACGGTGATAAAGTGTCCGGAAAGGTCCGCCCTCCAAAAGAAAACGAACGGTATTACGGCCTGCTGCACGTTGAAGCGGTTAACGGCGACGAT
>NZ_NPEV01000161.1 GCF_003258835.1 Rhodobium orientis
ATGTTTTTCAATGCTTCCACATTGTCTCTGTGGTCGACCCGTTCGATATCCTGTTCGATGATCGGCCCTTCATCCAATTCGTTTGTCACATAATGCGATGTTGCTCCGATCAGTTTAACGCCTCTTTCATATGCCCGTTTATACGGATTCGCCCCGATAAAAGCCGGCAGGAAGGAGTGGTGAATATTTATGATTTTGTTCGGATGAGCCGAGACAAAATCAGGCGTTAAAATCTGCATATATCGGGCGAGAACGATGACTTCCGCACGATAC
>NZ_NPEV01000162.1 GCF_003258835.1 Rhodobium orientis
GTCCGTGTCCGCCTTCTTTTCCTCTCCGATCGCTTTGCCTTTCGGGAGGCGGAAAACGCCGCTTTCAGTATAATCGTTCTGTTTGGTCTTCTGCTCTGTCTTCTCATTTAAGCAAGCCGCTTCACATTGAGAAAAATCCCCGTTTTCCCGGTGGAAAAAATGCGGCTCTTCATGAATCGACAATTTCAGTCTGAGCGGCAAGCCGCAATATTTACACGTGATCCTGTCTTTTCTTGCTTCATCAAAGAGGAATTGCAGGTGTTCTCTCGAAT
>NZ_NPEV01000163.1 GCF_003258835.1 Rhodobium orientis
CATCAGCCTCATCAAGTTGACGCCGTTCAAGCCGAGCGCGTCATTCGTTGAAATGCCGAGGACGACGGGACGGGAGTTTCTCATCGTCGCTTTGGCCGCCATGAGAACCGGACTGTCCGTCTGGGCGTTTGCAAGCTTGCTCATCGAATTTCCCGTCAATGGCGCAACAACCATGCAGTCCAGCGGTGTTTTCGGCCCGAGAGGCTCAGCTTTCGGAATGGAATCAATGACTTCAAATCCAGTCAGCTCTTCTATTCTTCTGACCCATTCTT
>NZ_NPEV01000164.1 GCF_003258835.1 Rhodobium orientis
ATGTCCGCTATCAAATTATTACATTTTTGATTGCCGGACACGAGACGACGAGCGGTTTATTATCGTTTGCAATCTATCTGCTCCTGAAGCATCCGGATAAGCTTAAGAAAGCGTATGAAGAAGCAGACCGCGTGCTGACCGATCCCGTCCCATCCTACAAACAGGTTCAGCAGCTGAAATACATCCGAATGATTTTGAATGAATCGATAAGGCTTTGGCCGACGGCACCGGCTTTCTCTCTTTATGCAAAAGAAGAAACGGTTATCGGGGGA
>NZ_NPEV01000165.1 GCF_003258835.1 Rhodobium orientis
GGTTTTTTGCGCATTGACGGAATCTCTGTTTTTTTAACATTCTTCTCTGTTTTTTGAGTTTCTGGGACAGAAAGCTGAATTTAAAATGAAATGTAAGCACTTACAAATTGGGGAGGGGGAATGTTGATGAGAAGATTTGTGTTTGTCTCTTTGTGCATTTTGCTGACGCTCGGCCTGTTCGGATGCAGTTCAAACACTGAAGAGGCGGCCGGTGCGGACGGCAAAAAGAAGGTTACCTTAAGGGTCGCATGGTGGGGCGGACAGCCTCGGCA
>NZ_NPEV01000016.1:0-58135 GCF_003258835.1 Rhodobium orientis
AATTCCGCCACCTGGGCCAACGGCGAAGGAGCTTTAAGGGTCGCTTGCCGGCTTGTCAATCGGTGTGTGCGGCCGCGCAGATCGGTCCGGGCGCCGGGGCCGTGTTCCAGCCAGCTCTTGCGCACCGCCGGCCGCCGCACCCTCGTGCGGTTGAGCCCCGGGTCCAGTTGGTGCAGGCCGATGGAGGACGGGTCCGGATCGCCCGCGACCGGCCGGATGGTCGGACCCTCCGCCGCGGACGGGTCCACTTCATAGACGCCCCAATGGGCTGCGGTATAGGTCGTCATCGGCCTGGCTTTCTTATTGGGGGAACGGGATCGCGTGCCGGTCGGCGCCTCAGGACGCCGTCTCCTCGACCACCAGTTCCAGCGAAATCAGGATCGGGTTGTCGCCGCGGACCGGCTTGCCGATATGGACGTCGCCGCTAGCATCGATCAGCGCGATCTCGACATCCGCCTTCGGATGCCCGTCGGGGCCGGTCGTGACTTTGCCGTTGAGGACGGCGAGTTCGGTCGGCGGCTCGTCATTGGCAAGGCCGTCCTCGAACCGGAGGCCGACGATGCTGCCGATGCCGCTGCGCACGATGGCGTCCTTGAAGCCGTGGCGGGCGCACAGGGCCTCGATGGCCTCGATCATGTCCTCGTTCGGGCGCACCCGGGCGATGACTGCGCGCGGGCCGGCATCGCCGGCGGACGCGTCCCCGGCCGAGGGCTGGAACAGCGTGAAATTGGTCTCCGGGTCATAGGTCGCGGCCATCCTCGCCCCGCTGACGCCGTAAAGGACGCCGGAGCCCGGCTCCGCGATCCGCGTCATGTGCGGCCAGAGATGGCCGCCGCGAACCGTGCCGTCGTCCTCGCGCCACAGCGCATGGCAGTGCAGGAACGTCTCGCCCTCGCGCTCGCCGACCGTGGCATAGGCGCGCTCGATCCGCACCACGCCCTCCGGCTTGTGGGTCTTGCTGTAATAGGCAACCCGCTCCGGCGTCTCGGAATAGGTCGGCATGACATATTCCATGGGCGAGAAGGCGACGTTTTCGAATTCCAGGCCGCCGGCGGCGAGCCCGGCCGCGCCGAGCGCCTCCGTCACCGCCTCAAGCAGCGTCTGGCCCGGCCGGAACGCCACCTCGACGCGCCGCGCATGGCCCTCGCAGCTTGCGATGCGCATCGGGTCGACCGGCCCCGGATGGACGAGACGGCGATCCCCGGAGGACGCCGCAGGGCCGGCATCGGACATGTTGATCTGTGACATGGGTTGCTGTCCTTTCGATATCTATGCCTGTTTGACCAGTCGGGCCGATGGCGCGCGGCGCACCTTGCCGACCTGCCGGACCAGTTTCGCCTCGATGGTTTTTGCCTCCGCCAGAAGCAGATCGGCCAGTTCGCGCTGCCGCGCCCCCTGCAGCCTCTGCTCGATGGAGCCGATGGAAAGCCCCCCCACCGCGACCCCGTCGGCATTGCGCACGGCAACGCCGATGGCCCAGGACCCGGGGTGGAAGATCCCCGGATTGAGGGCGAAGCCGCGCTCCCGCGTCTCGGCGATGACCTGGCGCAAGAGCTCGTCCGTCAACATCGGATAGCGCTCGCGATAGACCGGCGTGTTGGCCTCGATCACCGCATTCATCTCATCGTCGGGCAGCGCCGCCAGGATGGCAATCCCGTGCGCGGCGACCCCGAGCGGATGGAACTGGCCGACATCCAGAACGTGCGAGCGGATCGGATGCTTGCCGTCCTCGCGGATCAGGCAGGTGGTGTGATCGCCACGCCGGAGCGAGAAGAAGGCCGTGTCCTCCGATGCCCGCGCCAGGCGGATGACGCTGGCATGGGCAAGCGGGTGCAGGCCGAACCGGTCCGAGGCGATGACGCCGAGAATGTAGCAGCCGGCACCGAGGCGATACTGGCGCGTGTCCGCATCCTGCTCGACCAGGTCGGCCCGCATCAGGGCGACCAGCAACCGGCGGACCGTTGCACGGGTCAGCCCGCTGGCCGAAACGAGGGTTCCGAGCGAGGCGCCGGAGCGATGGTGCTCGGCGACGATGGCAAGAAGATTGGTGGCCCTCTCAATGCTTTGGCTTCCGGTTGCATCCTTTGTGGCAGGCATCGTTTCCATTCCTGAGTAAATTCTTATATGTCCATAATATGGACTTCTTGATCGTTGTAAACATCATAAAAACCTAGACATATATGTCAAACGGATATACTATCAGATAGTCGTTCCACAATATGGACTTTTATTGAGAACGAACGGCAACTCCGCGACGGCCGGCAAGCGGCCGCATAGACGTTTCCTGGGAGGAAAGAATGGCTCTTAAGATCGATCGGCGACGCTTTGTTCTGGCTGGCGGCACCGCCGCCCTTGCGGCACCCTTTATCCTGTCCGGCAAGGCCCGGGCCGCCGAGTTCAATTACAAATTCGCCAACAACCTGACCACCGACCACGCGCTCAACGTCCGCGTCAATGAGGCGATCGAGCGGATCCGCGAGGAGTCCGGCGGCCGGGTCGACATCATGGTGTTCCCGAACAACCAGCTCGGCTCCGACACCGACACGCTCAGCCAGCTCCGCTCCGGCGCCGTCGAGTTCTTCACGCTCTCCGGCCTCATCCTGTCGACGCTGGTCCCGATCGCCTCGATCAACGGCATCGGCTTTGCCTTCCCGGATTACGCAACCGTCTGGAAGACCATGGACGGCGACCTTGGCGCCCATGTGCGCGCCGGCATCGAGAAGTCCGGCCTCCACGCCATGGAGAAGATCTTCGACAACGGCTTCCGCCAGGTCACCACGTCGACCAAGCCGATCACCGGCCCCGACGACCTCGCCGGCCTCAAGATCCGCGTCCCGCCGAGCCCGCTGTGGACGTCGATGTTCCAGGCCCTCGGCAGCGCCCCGGTCTCCATCAACTGGAACGAGGTCTACACCTCGCTGCAGACCCACGTCGCCGACGCCCAGGAAAACCCGCTGTCGACGATCAAGATCGGCCGCCTCTACGAGGTGCAGAAATACGTCTCGCTGACCAACCACATGTGGGACGGTTTCTGGTTCCTGGCCAACAGCCGCGCCTGGGGCGCCCTGCCGGAGGACCTGCAGGAGATCGTCTCGCGCAACATCAACCAGGCGGCCGTCGAAGAGCGGGCGGACTCCGAGAAGAACAACCACAGCCTCAGGGCGGAGCTGGAGGGGCTTGGCCTCACCTTCAACGCGCCCGACACGGGACCGATCCGCGAAAAGCTTCGCTCCGCCGGCTTCTACGACCAGTGGAAGAAGGAATACGGCGAGGAAGCCTGGGCCCTGCTGGAACAGACCACCGGCAAGCTCGGCTGACTGACGTCTTTCGCAGCGCCGGGCTCCGAGCGGGCACGGCTGGCGTAACCGCCCGCGTGTGACCGCGCCGGGCGCAGCAACACCGGTCCTTCAACATGCAAAGCACCACAATGGTTGCGGACGACGATACGTTGCCGCAAGTCAGCGAAAACCCGGAAGCCCGCAAGGGCTCCCGGTACCTTTGGCCGGTCGAGTTCGTCGCTGCGATCCTCATGGTCGGCATCGTGGCGTTGCTGTTCCTCGGCGTCGTCACCCGCTACTTCCTGAACCTGCCGCTGATCTGGGTCGAAGAGGCCGCGTCCCTCTGCTTCCTGTGGCTGGCCATGCTCGGCGCGGCGATCGCCATCGACCGCAACGAGCACCTCCGGCTCACCCTCATCGTGCACCTGCTGCCGGCAAGGCTGCAGGCCTTCGTCGAGGCCCTGGCGCTGGTCGTGGTCGCCACCTTCCTGATCGCCCTCTTCCCCTCGGCCTTCGAATACGCCGTGGCGGAATGGGCGATCACCACGCCGGCATTGCAGATCCCCGGCACGATCCGCGCCGCCGCCATTCCCTTCGGCATGGGGCTGATGCTGCTGCTGGTCGCCGTCTACGCGCTGCAGACCTACAAGCTCTGGCACCTCGTCGTGTCCGCCGTCTTCATCGGCGCCATCGGCGGGGTGTTGTGGCTCGCCTCGCCGACCCTCATCTCCATCGGCTCGTCGTCGCTGTTCCTGTTCCTGCTCGCCTTCGTCTCGCTGGCGCTGGCCGGCGGCGTGCCGATCGCCTTCTGCTTCGGCATCGGAACGCTGAGCTACCTCGCCTTCGGCACCCACGTCCCGGTCTTCGTCATGATCGGCCGCATCGACGAGGGCATGTCGGGCGTCGTCTTGATGGCGGTTCCAATCTTCGTGCTGCTCGGCTGCATCCTCGATGCCACCGGTATGGGCAAGGCCATCGTCGCCTTCCTGTCGGCGATCCTCGGCCATGTCCGTGGCGGCATGTCCTATGTCCTCCTCGGCTCGCTGTTCGTCGTCTCGGGCATCTCCGGCTCCAAGGTCTCCGACATGGCGACCGTCGCCCCCGCCCTCTTCCCGGAAATGAAGCGCCGTGGTAACAAGCCGCCGCAGATGGTGGCGCTCTTGGCAACCGGCGCGGCGATGGCCGATACGGTGCCGCCCAGCATCATCCTCATCGTCATGGGCTCGGTCGCCGGCATTTCGATTGCCGCCCTGTTCACGACCGGCATCGTCATCGCCCTGGTGCTCTTGATGGTGCTCGCCATCCTCGCCCGCTTCCTCGCGCGCACCGACGACATGTCCGGCATTTCCAAGGCCCCGCGCTCGGTCGTCAAGCAGACCCTGGTGGTGGCGATCCCGATCCTCATCCTGCCGTTCATGATCCGCTTTGCTGTCACCGACGGCATAGCTACGGCGACCGAGGTCTCCACGGTCGCCGTGCTCTACGCGCTGATCGTCGGTGCAACGCTCTATGGCGGCCTCAGCGGCAGGAAGCTCTACGATATTCTCGTGGAGACCAGCGCCCTGACCGGCGCCATCCTGCTCATCCTCGGCACCGCGCTGGCGATGGCCTGGGCGATCACCCAGGCCGGCGTCGCCCACCAGTTCGCCCGCATGATGTCGGACCTGCCCGGCGGCTGGATCTCCTTCATGGCGCTGTCGATCGTCATGTTCATCGTCCTCGGCTGCGTCCTTGAGGGCCTGCCGGCGATTGTGCTCGTCTCGCCGCTGGTGTTCCCGATCTCGCGCCAGCTCGGCATCAACGACGTCCACTACGCGATGGTCATGATCACGGCGATGAACATCGGCCTGATGACGCCGCCGGTCGGCATCGGCTTCTACCTGGCCTGCCGCATCGGCGACGGCCGGCCCGACGAGGCGATCAAGGCGATCTGGCCGTTCCTCGGCGCGCTGCTCGTCGGCTGCCTGATCATCGCCTTCCTGCCCTGGATTTCGACCTTCCTCCTGTGAGGACTACCGTTTTCGACCGACCCCGCCGGCCGCCAGCTCCGGCGGTCGCGGCGGGCCTCGGGCGCCGCACGCTAGAACCGAAAGGACCGCATCCGATGGACGCACCAGCTCTTGGCGACAACAGCCAGCTCGCGGAACATTCCTACCGCGTTCGAAAAAATGCCATCCGCATGGCGGAGGTGCACAAGCAGGGCTACATCGCCCAGGCCCTCGGCGTCGCCGACGTCCTCACGGTGATGTATTTCCACGCCATGAATGTGCGCCCTGAGGAGCCGGACTGGGAAGGGCGCGACCGCTTCCTGCTCTCGGTCGGCCACTACGGCATCGCCCACTATTCCATCCTGACCGCGGCCGGCTACCTGCCGGAGGAAGAGCTCGTCACCTACGGCCTCGACGACAGCCGGCTGCCGATGTCGGGCATGACCCACTATACGCCGGGCGCGGAAATGTCCGGCGGCTCGATCGGCCTCGGCCTGCCGATGGCCGTCGGCATGGGCCTCGGCCTGAAGCGCAAGAAGTCCGATTCCTTCGTCTACACCCTGATGGGCGACGGCGAACTGGCCGAGGGCCCGACCTGGGAAGCGGCGATCTCCGCCGCCCACTACAAGCTCGACAACATCATCGCCGTCGTCGACTTCAACGCCATCCAGGCCGACGGGCCGTCGCGCGAAGTGATGCGCACCGAGCCGCTGATCGAGAAGTTCGAGGCCTTCGGCTTCTTCGCCCAGCGCGTCGACGGCAACGACCTCGACGCCCTCGTCAAGGCGTTCGACGCCGCCCGCGAATATGACGAGCCGAAGCCCCGCATCATCATCTGCGACACCCAGCTCGGCAACGGCGTGCACTTTCTGGAAAACCGCGAAAAAAGCCACTTCGTCCGCCTGACCCAGGAAGAATGGGACGACGCCTACGAAGCGCTTGACGCATGGAAGACGACGAGGACCCGATGACCACGCCCCGGACCGAAACGGCCGCACCGGCCAAGAACGCACCCGCCATCATCGCCTCGTCCGTCGATGAGGGGCACCGCACCAAGCAGGCGCCCTTCGGCGAGACCCTGGTCAGCCTTGCGCGGACCATGCCGGAGATCGTCGGCATGAGCGCGGACCTTGCCAAATACACCGACATCCACATCTTCGCGGCGGCCTATCCCGACCGCTTCTACCAGATGGGCATGTCGGAGCAGCTTATGATGACGGCGGCCGGCGGGCTGGCCAAGGAAGGCTTCATTCCCTTCGCCACCACCTACGCCACCTTCGCCGCGCGGCGCTGCTACGACTTCATCTCGCAGGCGGTCGCCGAGCAGAACGCCAACGTCAAGATCGTCGGCGGCCTGCCGGGCCTGACCACCGGCTACGGCCCGAGCCACCAGTCGACGGACGACCTGGCGATCTTCCGCGCCATGCCGAATCTCACCGTTATCGACCCGTGCGATGCCCACGAGATCGAGCAACTGGTGCCGGCGCTGGCCAAGCATGACGGACCGGTCTACACGCGCATCCTGCGCGGCGCCGTGCCCCTCATTCTCGACGAGTACGACTACCAGTTCGAACTCGGCAAGGCCAAGCTCCTGCGCGGCGGCCGCGACGTCCTCATCATCGGCACCGGCTTCATGACCATGCGCGCCCTCGACGCCGCCAAGAGGCTGGCCGCCGACGGCGTCGACGTGGCGGTGCTCCATGTGCCGACGCTGAAGCCGCTCGACGAGGCGACCATCATCCGCGAGGCGAGCCGCACGGGCCGCCTGGTGGTGACGGCAGAGAACCACTCCTGCATCGGCGGCCTCGGCGATGCGGTGGCGGGCCTGCTGTTCCGCTCCGGGGTGACGCCGGCCATGCGCCAGATCGCCCTGCCGGACGCCTTCCTCAAGGCCGGCTCGCTCGAGGTCCTGCAGCATCGCTACGGCATCTCGACCGATGCGATGATCCACTCGATCAGGTGCTGGCTCTGACGGCTGCGAACGGAGACGACTAGCGATGCCGGAAAAAACCATCGTCATCACGGGCGCCGGCTCCGGCATCGGACTGGCGACCGCCGAGCTTCACGCCGCCAGGGGCTGGCACATCGCCGCCGTCGACCGCGATGCCGCCGCGCTTGAGCGCATGAAGGAACGGCTCGGCGACGCGTCGGTCAGCCTCCACGCCGCCGACATCACCGACGAGGCGGCGGTCGAGACCCTCGCCGCGGAGTGCCGCGATAGCGCGCCGCCGGTCGCAGCGCTCGTCAACAGCGCCGGCATCGGCGCCGCCATGCCGATCACCGACACCACGTCGGAGATGATGCGGCGCATCTACGAGGTCAACGTCATCGGCGCCTTCCAGCTTTGCAAGGCGCTGACGCCGCTGATGACCGAGGCCGGCGGCGGCGGCATCGTCAATATCGTCTCGGTCTCCGGCATCAAGGGCAATTTCGGCCGCTCGGCCTACGGCGCCTCCAAGGGCGCGCTGATCACGCTGACCAAGATCATGGCGGTGGAACTGGCCGCGGCCGGCATCCGCGTCAACGCGGTGGCGCCTGGGCCGATCGAGACGGCGATGTCGCGCGACCATCATAGCGAGTCGACGCGCGAGGAATGGCACCGCACCATTCCGATGCGGCGCTACGGAACGCCGGAGGAAGTCGCCGAGGCGGTACTCTTCCTCGCCGATCCGCGCACCTCCTCCTACGTCACCGGACAGATCCTCAGCGTCGACGGCGGCTTCGTCAGCGCCGGACTGATGGTCTGAGGCGGCGCGCGGGAGCGCTCGGGCGACATGCGGCTCGACGGTGGGCGGAGTGCCGGTGTATGGAGGATCGGCGGCGGTCCCGTCGCCGACGATTTCCGCAGCCTGGAACGGGTGACATGAACGCTGATCCCGACAGCAACCGTCCGCCTTCGACGAAGGTCTCCAACCTCGCCCATTTCCTGACGCGGAACGCCGCCCGGCTCGGCGACCGGCCGGCCATCGTCTGGGGCGACACGGTCCTCACCTGGGCCGGCCTCGACGCCCGGGTCTCCGCGCTCGCCGCGGCGATGCGCGACGACTACGGCATCGGGTTCGGCGACCGGGTGCTGCTGCATTCCCCCAATAGCAACCAGATCACCGAGACCATGCTCGCCTGCTGGCGGCTCGGCACCGTCTGGGTGCCGGCCAATTTCCGCCAGAGCGCCGACGAGGTCGCGTTCCTGGCTGAAAAGGCCGACGTCTCGTTGATGGTCTGCGAGGCCGGATTCCCCGACCACGCCGCCGCCTGCCTCGAAGGGACGCCACGGCTTCAGAAGGTGCTGCGCGTCGGGCCCGGCGATTTCGGCGACGACTATGAGGCCGCCGTCGCCCGGCACCTCGGCACCGACGTCGCCAATGCCGAGGTCGACCGCGACGATCCCTGCTGGCTGTTCTTCACCTCCGGCTCCACGGGCCGCCCCAAGGCCGTGGTGCTGACCCACGGCCAGCTCACCTTCACCGCCCTCAACCACCTCGCCGACCTGATGCCCGGGACCGCGCCGGAGACCGACGCCAGCCTCGTCGTCGCGCCGCTGTCGCACGGCGCCGGCATGCACCAGCTCACGCAGATCGTCGCCGGCGTCACCAGCATCCTGACGCCGAAGGGAAAGTTCGACCCGGCGAAAGCCTGGGACCTGATCGAGCGCTACCGGATCACCAACCTCTTCACCGTCCCAACCATCGTCAAGATGCTCACCGAGTCCCCCGCCGTCGACGCCTTCGACCATTCCAGCCTGCGCTACGTCATCTATGCCGGCGCGCCGATGTACCGGGAGGACCAGAAATTCGCCCTGAAGAAGCTCGGCAAGGTGCTGGTGCAGTATTTCGGGCTAGGCGAGGTCACCGGCGCGATCACCGTGCTGCCGCCGGGTGAGCATTACGAGGAGGACGTGCCGGAGGCCCGCATCGGCACCTGCGGCATCGAGCGCACCGGTATCGAGGTCAGCATCCAGGACGATTTCGGCCGACCGCTCGGGTCGAACGAGACCGGCGAGATCTGCGTGACCGGCCCGGCCGTCTGCGCCGGCTATTTCCGCGACGACCACGCCAACGCCGCGGCCTTCCGCAATGGCTGGTTCCGCACCGGCGACCTCGGCCATCTCGACCGCGAGCGCTTCCTCTACATCACCGGCCGCGCCTCCGACATGTACATTTCCGGGGGATCGAACGTCTATCCGCGCGAGATCGAGGAGATCCTGCTCTCCCATCCGGCCTTGAGCGAGGTCGCGGTGCTCGGCGTGCCCGACCCGCAATGGGGCGAGTGCGGGTTGGCGGTCTGCGTGCCCGTATCGGGTGCCGCGCCTTCGGCGGAGGACCTCGCCGATTTCCTTTCCGCCAAGCTCGCCCGCTACAAGCTGCCGGCCCGCTACGTCTTCCTCGACGAAATGCCGAAGACCGGCTACGGCAAGATCACCAAAAAACTCGTCCGCGAGCACCTTGCCGCCGAGGGCCTGTTGGAAACCGCCCCGTCCTGAGCGGCGACGGGAGCCCGGCCGGCTATTCCTCCGACAAGTGATCGCGAATGAAGGACGCCGTCGCCTCGTAATGGGCGGCGAGCAGCCCCTTCGCCTTGTCGGCATCGCGCGCAAGGGCGGCGTCGAGGATCGCCCGGTGTTCGGCCGCCACATCCCGCGAGCCCGTCTCCATCGACAGCGAAAACCGCCGATAGCGATCCGCGCGGCTGTAGAGAGTGCGGCAGAACTCCAAAAGGATCGGCGAGCCGCAGGCCGACACCAGCGTGTCGTGGAACTCCGAGTGCCGGGCCTCCCAGTGCTCGTCGTGCAGATTGGCGCCATTCTCGCGCCGGCGCGGCAGGTGCTCCAGGAGATGCAGGCTGGAGATCAGCGCCGCCTCCCAGTGCTCGTCGCCGAGCCGGATGGATTCTTCCAGCGCCCAGCCCTCCACCCGGCTGCGCGTGCGAACGAGGTCGTCGAGTTCCGAGACGACAAGCTTGGTCACCCGGTAGCCGCGATTGTGTTCCACCTCGACGAGCCCGGCCGCCACCAGCCGCGTCAGCGCCTCGCGCACCGGCGAAACGCTCATGCCGCAGAACTCCTGCAGCTCCTGGAACCGGAGCTGCGCCCCGGGCGGGAACTCGCCGTTGATGATGGCGGACTGCAGGATCCGCCATGCCGTTTCGCTTCGACTGCCTGTCATGCTCTCGTCACCGATTTTCGAAAATCTTGACCTTCTTTGAAAATCATGCTCCTTTTCAATAGTGCCTGGCGTCGGGATTGAAAAGGGAAATGTCTCCGGCAGCCCCGATTTGCCCCATCCGGCAGCGGCCAGACGACGGCCGTCGCGGGAAGGCTGACCCAGGCACAGGAATTCCCACGGCGCCGGACGGTGCGTCCAAGGCAATAGAAGAGTTTTCGAAGAAGGGAGAAAGAAGCCGTGTTCAAACCCATTATTGGCGTGCTCGCGCTGGTTGCCGCATCCGCGATCAGTTTTACGGCACACGCCGCGGAAGTGACAATTCGCTTCCCCGTGGAGTACTCGCTGGAAATCACCCCCGGCAAGGCGAACGCCGAGTTCAAGCAGCTCGTCGAGGAACGCTCCAACGGCCGCATCGAGGTCAAGCTGTTCCCCAACGGCAGCCTCTACAAGGGCCTCGACCTGGTGCAGGCGGTCCTGCGCGGCGACGCGGAAATGACGACGCTGATCCAGGCCTACTGGAGCGCCCTGTCGCCGAAGACGGCCGTGTTCGAGCTGCCTTACGTGTTCCCGACCAAGGAAGCGTTCTACCGCGCGGTGGACGACGGTTTCTTCCAGGTCGCCTATGGCGAGGTCGAGGAAAAGGGCGCCAAGCTGATCACGGTGCTGCCCTTCGACTACCTGGTCCCCGGCGCCCGCGATACCGCGATCGTCGAGCCGACCGACTTCAAGGGCCTGAAGTTCCGCGGCCTCGGCAAGGTCAACCTCGCCATGCTGGAGCTTCTCGGCGCCACGCCGGTCTCGCTCAACTTCGCCGAGGTCTCGCCGGCGATCCAGCAGGGCCTCATCGACGGTCTCAACGTTCCGACCGACAACTACATGATCTACAAGTGGAACGAGACCATCAAGAACGTCACCTACGCGCCCTATTACATCGCCTACTACCCGTGGACGGTGAACGCGAAATGGTGGAACGGCCTCGACCCGGAGCTGCGTGAGATCATCCAGCAGGCAGCGACCGACGTCGCCGTCAAATACCGGCCGATCGCCGCCGCCAATTCCGAAAAGGCCATCGAGGACATGCGCGCCGCCGGCGTCAACGTCCACGTCCAGACGCCGGAAGACATCGAGAAATGGATCGCGGCCACCCAGCCGGTCTGGGACCAGTTCAAGAGTCAGATCGGCGAGGACCTGATTGACCGCGTGCTGACCTACCGCGAGGAATGATGCTGCATCGCTTCGAGCGCATCCTGGCACGCCTGGAGGACGCCCTTGCCGGCGTCCTCCTTGCCGCCGTGCTCTTCGTCATCACCTACGAAATGGTCCTGCGCGGGCTGTTCGGCCACTCCAACCTGTGGACCGACGAACTCTCGCGCGTCCTGCTGGTGACCATGGTCTATATCGGCGTCATCGGCGTCACCCGCGACGGCGGCAACATCAAGGTCGAGCTCATCGTCTCCGCCCTCGGCGAGAAGACCCAGAAGGTGCTGGTCAAGATCGTCGACGTCCTCTGCCTCGTCTTTTCCCTGGCCGCGACCTGGCTCGGCATCGAATACGTCATCGAATCCATCGGTTTCGGCATTTCGTTCGCCCATTCCAACCTGCCCTTCCCGGTCTGGGTCTCGCAGCTTATCGTCCCCATCGCCTTCGGGATGATCAGCATCCGTCTCGTTCTGCGCATTGCCGGCATCGGCCCGAGCGAGCCCGCGCCAAGCGTCGAGGTCTGATCCCGGTGGCCGCAACCCTCATCATTCTCGTCCTCGGCTTTCTGGCCATCGGCATGCCCGTCGCCTTCGCGCTGTGGCTGACCGGCCTGATCACCGTCGTCCTGTTTGGCGTGACCTCGTTCACCCAGATCGCCCAGTCGATCTATTCCGGGCTCGACAGCTTCATCCTGCTTGCCATCCCGTTCTTCATCCTCGCCGGCAACATCATGCTGCACTCGGGATTCGCGCGGTATCTGTTCGACTTCATGCAGAGTCTCGTCGGCGGCATTCCGGGCGGCGCCTCGGTCGGTGCCAGCGGCTCGGCCGCCGTCTTCGGCGCCATGACCGGATCGTCGGTGGCCTCCGCCGCGGCGCTCGGCCGGGTCATGATCCCGGTGATGGAGACCCTCGGCTACCCGCGCAAATACACGGCCGGCCTGATGGCCGCCGGCGGCACCCTCGGCCTCTTGATCCCGCCGAGCGTCACCCTCGTCATCTATGGCGAAATGGCCCAGCAGTCGGTCCGCGACCTGTTCATTGCCGGCGTCGTTCCCGGCATCTGCGCCGCCAGCGTCATATCGCTCGTCGGCTTCGCCATCGCCATCCGCAAGCGCTACGGCATCAGCTCCGAGGCCTTCTCGTTTCAGCGCGTGCGCAAGAGCTTTGTGAAGGCCGCCCCCGCCCTCGTCATGCCGGTGGTCGTCCTCGGCGGCATCTATTCCGGCGTCTTCACGCCCACGGAAGCCGCCGCCGCATCGGTCGTCTACGGCCTCGCCGTCGGCATGCTGGTCTACCGCAGCATCAAGGTCTCCGACCTGCCGCGCATATTCGTGGAAAGCGCCCGCGGCACCTCGTCCGTACTGTTCATCCTGTCCGGCGCCCTCTTCGTCGGCTTCCTGGCAACGCTCGCCGGCATTCCCCAGTCGATCGTCCATGCCATCGAGGTGCTGGACCTATCACCGCTCGCCTTCCTCGCCATCACCAGCATCGTCCTGATCATTCTCGGCTGCTTCCTCGACGGCTTCACGCTGCTGACGGTCGTCGCCCCGCTCCTCCTGCCGAGCGTCGTCAGCCTCGGCATCAACCCGATCCACTTCGCCATCGTTCTCGTGCTCAACATCGAGATCGCGGCGATCACTCCGCCGATCGGGCTCAACCTGTTCGTGATCGCCGGCATTTCCGGCACCACCATGCAGGAGGTCGTCGTCGGTTCGACGCCCTTCGTGCTGGCGCTGTTCGCCGTGCTCGTGATCGTCATGCTGTTCCCGACCCTGTCGCTCATTCTAATCTAGAGGTTGACCGGTGACCCTTCCCATTGTCGATGCCCATCACCACGTCTGGCGGCTGGCGGACCAGCCCTGGCTCCAGGGCCCGTCCGTGCCGCGCATCTTCGGCGAATACGACCCCATCAAACGCGACTACCCGATGGCGGAGTATCTCGGCGACATCGAAGGATCGAACGTCGTCAAATCGGTCTATGTGCAGACCAACTGGGCCAGGGAACGCGCGGTCGAAGAGGTCGAGTGGGTGCAGTCCATCGCCGATGAGACCGGCTGGCCGCACGGCATCGTCGGCTTCGTCGATTTCTTTGCCGACACTGCCTTCGAGACCCTGCAGCAGCACGCACGCGCGCCCTTGATGCGCGGCGTGCGCCAGCAGCTCCACTGGCACGAGAACCCGCAATACCGCTTCGCCAGCGGCCCCAACGAGATGGCCTCCGAGACCTTCCGGGCCAACCTGGCGCGCCTTCCGGAGTTTGGCTGGCTGTTCGAATTGCAGGTCTTTGCCCCGCAGATGGCGGACGCGGCGGACCTCGTCAGAGCCTTCCCGCAGATCACCTTCGTGCTGGAACATGCCGGCATGCTGGAGGATACCTCCGACAAGGGCCGCGCGGACTGGCGCGAGGGCATGAAGCGGCTCGCGGAACACCCCAACGTCCACACCAAGCTCTCCGGCCTCGGCACCTTCGTCCATCAGAACGATCCCGAGCACATCGCCCGGATCTTTGCCGACACGGTGGAGATCTTCGGCGCGGAGCGCTGCGTCTGGGGCTCCAACTTTCCGATCGAAAAGCTCTGGACCGACTACGCCTCGCTCGCCGACGCCGCGAGGGCGGCCGTCGCCGGGCTGCCGGAAGCAAGCGCCCGGGCGATCCTCCACGACAATGCGGTGAAGCTTTACGGGCTCGATAGCGCGGGCTGATCCCGCGCATCGCATCCGGACGCTTCACTCCACGACTCTCCCAAGACACACGACGAAGAAATTAGAAAGGACATCAGCATGCGGTTGATCCGCTATGGTGAGCCGGGACAAGAAAAGCCCGGCATTCTGGATACTGAAGGCCGGGTTCGCGATCTCTCCGCCACGCTCGACGACCTCGGCGCCGCGTCCCTCGGCCGCGACGCGCTCGAACGCCTCAAGGGCGTCGACGTCGCCGGCCTGCCGCTCGTGGCTGAGGGCACGCGGCTCGGGCCCTGCGTTGCCAATGTCGGCAATTTCGTCGCCGTCGGCCTCAACTATTCCGACCACGCGGCCGAGACCGGCGCGGCGATCCCGGCCGAGCCGATCCTCTTCAACAAGGCCCCCTCCTGCATCATCGGCCCGAATGACGATGTCGTCATTCCGCGCGGCTCCACCAAGCTCGACTGGGAGGTCGAACTGGCGCTCGTCATCGGCGAGACCTGCAGCTATGTGAGCGAGGAGGAGGCGCTGTCCTACGTCGCCGGCGCATGCCTTTGCAACGACGTCTCGGAACGCGCGTTTCAGAACGAGCGCGGCGGCACCTGGACCAAGGGCAAGGGCTGCCCGACCTTCGGCCCGCTCGGCCCCTGGCTCGTCACCCTCGACGAGATCGACGACCTGCAGGACCTCGACATGTGGCTCGACGTCAACGGCAACCGCCGGCAGACGGGCAATACCTCGACCATGATCTTCAACTGCGCCTTCCTCGTCCACTACATCTCGCAGTTCATGATCCTCAGGCCGGGCGACGTCATCACCACCGGCACGCCCCCCGGCGTCGGCCTCGGCATGAAGCCGCAGACCTTCCTGAAGGAGGGCGACCGCATGAGCCTCGGCATCAAGGGCCTCGGGACCCAGGAACAAACGGTCCGCGCCTGAAAACAATCGTCGGGTCGGCTCCAAGTCCTCCAGCTTGCATCAGCCGACAAGGCGCAAGAGGGCGTTCAGCATGAGCTGGGCGCCCTTTTCGATGTCGGCCCCGTCGCTCCATTCCGCCGGCGCATGGCTGATGCCGGCGCGGCTCGCAATGAAGATCAGCCCGGAGGGTGCGAGCGACTGCATCGTCTGGGCGTCGTGGCCGGCGCCGGACGGCATGGAGAGAAAGTCGAGGCCAAGCTTGTCCGCCTCGCCCATCAGCATCTCTTGCAGGCCGGCATCGAGCGCGACCGGCGCGAGCCAGCTTTTTTCGACAATCTCATGCACCAGCCCGTGCGCCGTGGCGGCGGCTTCGACGTCAGCGACGACCGCATCGCGCAAGGCCCGCATCACCTCTCCCGACGTATCGCGGAGGATGACGGAGAACTCCGCGACACCGGGGATGGTGTGGGCGAAGTTCGGCTGAACGTCGACCTTGCCGATGGTGACGCGGCTCTCCTCCGTCCCGAACCGCTCGATGAGCGCGGGGATGCCGGCGGCCACAGAAGCAAGGCCGGCGAAGGCGTCGGCGCGCATCTCCATCGGCGTCGTGCCGGAGTGGTTGGCGACACCCGTAAACCGGACCTGCAAAAAGCAGACGCCGGATATGGCGGTGACGATCCCGAGCGGGATTTTTGAGCGCTCCAGCACCGGCCCCTGCTCAATATGGAGTTCCAGGAACGCCTCGATCGCGCCCGGCAGCCACGCGGCATCGAGGGCCTTATGGGCATCGAGCCGCTGCGCCGCCATCGCATCGACGAGACGAATGCCGTCGGCGTCCGACGCCGTGTCGATCCAGTCGCGGGTCACCGTTCCGGCGATCGCCTGCGAGCCCAGCATGCCGCCGAACCGGCCCTCCTCCTCGGCGGTCGCGACAACCGTCACCGCCGTCTTCGGTGTGACGCCGGCATCCTTCATTGCCCGCACGCATTCCAGCGCCACGCACACCCCGAGGGAGCCGTCGAAGGCGCCGCCCTCCGGCACCGTGTCGAGATGGGAGCCGGCCATGACGCACGGTCCCTCCGCCGGGCCGAAGCGACCGAAGAGATTGGCGACGCCGTCGCGGCTGACGGCGAGACCGTCGGCTTTCATTTCGCCGGCTAACCAGTCCCGCGCCGCCATGTCGGCGTCCGAATAGCCGATGCGGTTATGGCCGCCGGTTGTCTCGTTGATGCCGAAGGCGTTGACGCCGTCCAGGAGGCGGCGGAGGCGGTTCATATCGATGACAGGTGGCTGGGAGGACATGGCGGGGACGAAAGGTCCTTTCGGGGACAACGGATCGAAGAACGTCAGGATTGCACAAAAATTTATCATAATAAATTGTTGCGCATATTTTAATTTTCAGGATTAATTGACGCCAGTCCGAAACGATGGAGATCGCCATGAAGACCCTTCTGGCTACCGCGATGACCATTGCCGCGCTGGCATTTGCTTCGCCGTCCCTCGCCCAGACACCCCCGAACGTTCTGATCGTCGGCCAGATCGCCGAGCCGAAGTCCCTCGACCCCCATGCGGTGACGGCGGTCAACGACTTCCGCATCCTGATGAACGTCTATGACGGTCTGGTGCGCTACAAGGACGGCACACTCGAAGTCGAGTCGGCGCTGGCCGAGAGCTGGACGATCTCCGACGACGGCACGGTCTACACCTTCTCCTTACGCGACGGCATCACCTTCCATGACGGCACGCCGTTCAACGCCGAGGCGGTGAAGTTCAATTTCGAGCGCATGCTCGACGAGGACCACCCGTTCCACGACACCGGCCCGTTCCCCCTCGCCTTCTTCTTTTCCGCGGTCGACACGGTCACGGCCGACGACGAGCTGACGGTGGAATTCAAGCTGAAGGAGCCCTATGCCCCATTCCTCTCCAACCTCGCCTATCCGACCGGGCTCATCGTCTCGCCCGAGGCGGTGAAGCAGTACGGCAAGGATTTCGGCCGCCATCCGACCGGCACCGGCGCCTACAAATTCGCCGAGTGGGACGCCAACGCCAAGGTCGTCGTCTCCCGCAACGAGGACTACTGGGACGGCGCGCCGTCGCTGGAAGCCGTCATCTACCGGCCGATCACCGACGCCAACACGCGCATCGCGGAAATGCTCTCCGGCGGGCTCGACATCATGGTGGAAGTCCCGCCGGACAGCCTGCAGCAGTTCCGCTCCGACGATGCGTTCGTCGTCCACGAGCAGGCGGGCCCGCATCTCTGGTTCCTGATCCTGAATGCCAAGGAAGGCCCATTCGCCAAGAAGGAGATTCGCCAGGCCGCCAACTACGCCATCAACAAGAAAGCGTTGGTCGACAACATCCTGCAGGGCACCGCCGAGGTCGCTGCGGGGCCGACGCCGCCGGCCTTCGCCTGGGCCTACAATGACGGGCTTTCGCCCTATCCCTACGATCCGGAAAAGGCCAAGGCCATGCTCCAGGAGGCCGGCTATGACGGCGGCGAGGTCACCTTCTACGTCACGGAAGGCGGCTCCGGCATGCTCGATCCGGTCGCCATGGGCACCGCGATCCAGGCCGATCTGGAAGCCGTCGGCATGGACGTCAAGATCGAGACCTACGAGTGGAACACCTTCCTCGGCAAGGTCAATCCGGGCCTGGAAGGAAAGGCCGACCTTGCCGAAATGGCCTGGATGACCAACGATCCGGACACCCTGCCGTTCCTGGCGCTACGCACCGGGGCCTGGCCCGACAAGGGCGGCTTCAACTCCGGCTACTACTCCAACCCCAAGGTCGACGAACTCCTGGAAAAGGCGCGCCGCGCCACCGACCAGGACGAGCGCGCGGGCCTCTATAAGGAGATGCAGGAGATCGTCCGCGAGGACGCCCCCTGGGTGTTCGTCGCCAACTGGAAGCAGAACGCCGTGACGAAGGCGAGCGTCGAGGACTTCAAGCTGCAGCCCTCCTTCTTCCTGATGCTGCAAAAGGTCGCCAAGCCGCAGTAGCATACGACGCCGCCGGCTTTTCGGTCGGCGGCCGTCCTTGCAGCCCGGGGGAGCAGCACCCGTGTCGGCCTATATCGCGAAACGGCTTCTGGCGGCGATCCCGGTGCTTTTCGGGCTGACGGTCATCGTCTTCCTGATCATGGCGATGATCCCCGGCGACCCGGCGACCGCCATCCTCGGCTCCTACGCGACGCCGGAGAACGTGGCACGCCTCAACCGCCAGCTCGGCTTGGACAAGACCCTCGTCGAGCAATATGTCATCTGGCTCGGCAACATGCTCCAGGGCGATTTCGGCCGTTCCTACACCCTCAACCGGCCGGTGATCGACGAGGTCATGGAGCGGTTCTCCGCCACCCTCGTCCTTGCCGGCACCTCGCTGCTGCTGTGCTCCGTCTTCGGCCTCATTGCGGGCGTCGTCTCCGCCGTGCGCCAGTTCTCCTTTACCGACAAGATCATCACCTTCGTCGTGCTCATCGGCATTTCGGTACCGTCCTTCTGGCTCGGCCTTCTCTTGATCCTCGTCTTTGCGGTGAACCTTCGATGGTTCCCGGCCTCGGGCATGTTCGCGATCTATGGCGGCGGCGACCTTCCCGACCTCCTCTACCACCTCGCCCTTCCCGCCGTGACGCTGGCGGTCGTCGCCACCGGCGTCATCGCCCGGCTGACCCGCACGGCGATGCTGGAAGTGCTGCGCCAGGACTTCATCCGCACCGCCCGCGCCAAGGGCGTCACGGAGAACGCCGTCATCTACCGACACGCCTTCAAGGCGGCCCTCGTCACCGTCATTCCGGTGATCGGCATCCAGGCCGGCTTCGTGCTGGGCGGCGCGGTCTATATCGAGACCGTGTTCCAGTGGCCGGGCATCGGCTCCATGCTGGTCAAGGCGATCTCCACCCGTGATCTCTTGCTCGTCCAGGGCGGGGTGCTGGTCGTTGCCGCCGCCTATGTGCTCTTCAACCTCGCCGCCGACGTCGTCCAGACCCTGCTCGACCCGAGGCTGCGCTGATGACCGACGCGAGCGCCCCGGCAAGGAGAGCCGCCGCCCGGCCGGACACGCTCCGGCTTCTCCTCAACAACACGCTGGCAACGGCCGGCCTTGCGATCTTCGCCCTCATCGTCCTGATCGCACTCGCCGCCCCCCTCCTCTCCCTGCCCGACCCGGACGCCACCGCGCCCGTCGATCGCTTGCTGAGGCCCCTCGCCGACGGCCATCTCCTCGGCACCGATGCCCTCGGCCGCGACATCCTCTCGCGCCTTATCTGGGGCACGCGGGTCAGCCTTCTCGTCGGCATCTCGGCAACCCTGATCGCCGCCTTCTTCGGCTCTCTGATCGGCCTTGTCGCCGGCTACGCGGGCGGACGTGTCGACACGCTCTTGATGCGCGGCATCGACATGGTCATGGCCTTTCCCTACATCCTCCTGGCGCTCGCCATCGTCGCTGCGCTCGGACCGGGCCTCCTCAACGCGCTCTATGCGATCGCCGTCGTCAACATCCCGTTCTTTGCCCGCAACATCCGCGGCATCGCGCTCGGCCTCTCGCGCCGGGAATTCGTCGACGCCGCCCGGCTCTCCGGCAAGTCGAACGCCCAGATCCTCTTCTTGGAGGTACTGCCCAACGTCCTGCCGGTGATCATCATCACCATGTCGACCACCATCGGCTGGATGATCCTGGAGACGGCGGGCCTCTCCTTCCTCGGCCTTGGCGCCCAACCGCCCCAGGCCGACCTAGGCTCCATGCTCGGCGAGGGCCGCAAGATCCTCTTCACCGCGCCGCACGTCTCGATCATCCCGGGGCTGATGATCTTCGCCCTCGTCATGAGCATCAACCTCCTCGGCGACGGGGTGCGCGACGTCCTCGACCCGCGCCTGAAATCCGGCGCCCTGACCCGGCCGGTGGCTCGCACGGCGGTGGCAAAGGGGAACATGCCGGACGACGTCGCCCCTCGGCGCGACGCCATCCTCGACGTGCGCGACCTGAAGACGGAGTTCCGCTTCGGCGGCGAGGTGTTCAAGGCCGTCGGCGGCGTCGACCTGCATGTCGGGCGCGGCGAATGCCTCGGCATCGTCGGTGAATCCGGCTCCGGAAAGTCCGTCTCGGCGATGTCGATCATGGGGCTGGTGCCGACGCCGCCCGGCCGCATCGCCGGCGGCATCGCGCTGCTCGACGGCGAGAATCTTTTCACGGCAACGGACGAGCGCATCCGCCAGCTTCGCGGCTCGGCCGTCTCACATGTCTTCCAGGACCCGCTCTCGACCCTGCATCCGCTCTTCACCGTCGGCGCCCAGCTCATCGAAGCCATCCAGGCCCACCGGCCGCTGACGAAGGCGCAAGCGCGCGCGAAGGCCGCGGACCTCTTGAAGCTGGTGCGCATCCCGAACCCGGCCGAGCGCCTGAAGTCCTATCCGCACGAGCTCTCCGGCGGCATGCGCCAGCGCATCTGCATCGCCATGGCGCTCGCCAACGACACCAAGGTCATCATCGCCGACGAGCCAACTACGGCCCTCGACGTGACCGTGCAGGCGCAGGTGCTGGCGCTGTTGGACGCCTTGCGCCGCGAGAAGAACACCGGCGTTCTCTTCATCACCCACGATTTCGGCGTCGTCTCGGCGATCTGCGACCGCGTCGCGGTGATGTATGCCGGCAAGTTCGTGGAGACCGGAACCACCGAAGACGTCCTCAAGGCCCCTGCCCATCCCTACACCGCCAAGCTGATCGACTGCGTGCCCGTCCTCGGCCAGCCGGAGCGCCGGTTGGACGCCATCGAGGGCCGCCCACCGGTCGTCAACAATCTGCCGGACGGCTGCGCCTTCGCGCCGCGCTGCCCGCGGGCAAAGGACGATTGCAGCGAAGCGCCGATCCCACTCACCGAACTCGGCGAAAACCGCACCGTGCGCTGCCTCCACCCCTTGAGCGCGGAGGCCGCCAATGGATGATGCCGCGCTCCTTCAGATCGACAACGCCGGGCGCGTCTTCGGCGGCGGACGCACGCTGTTCGGGAGCAAAAAGCCGGCCGTCCACGCCGTTCAGGACGTCAGCTTCAGCGTCAGGAAGGGAGAAACCCTCGGCGTCGTCGGCGAATCCGGCTGCGGCAAGTCCACGCTCGCGCGCATGATCGTCGGCCTCGATGCGCCGACCGGCGGGCGCATCGTCTTCGACGGCCGCGACCTCGTCGCCGAGGCCGGCCGCGACCTGAGGCGCCTGTCGCGCGAGGTGCAGTATGTCTTCCAGGACCCGGTCGCCTCGCTAAACCCGCGAAAGACGATCCGCACGATCCTCGAAGCCCCGCTGATCCACCTTCTCGGCCTCGACCGGGCCGCGCGCGAAAAACGCCTCGGCGAGCTGATGGACGCCGTCAATCTCGCCCCGGAATTCCTCGACCGCTATCCGCACGAATTCTCCGGCGGCCAGGCCCAGCGCATCGGCATTGCCCGCGCGCTCGCCGCCGACCCCAAGCTCATCATCCTCGACGAGCCGGTCTCCGCCCTCGACGTCTCGGTGCAGGCGCAGGTGCTCAACATCCTCGACGGTCTGAAGGACCGCTTCGGCCTCACCTACATCTTCATCAGCCACGATTTATCGGTCGTTGAAAGCGTCAGCGACCGGGTCGCGGTGATGTATTTCGGCCGGCTCGTGGAGATCGGGCCGGGCCGCACCGTACTCAGCACACCCCGCCATCCCTACACACATCTGCTGCTGCAGTCGGCGCCGGCGCCCGGCCGCCGCGCGCTGATCTCCGAAGACGCCAACACCGAGCTTCCCGACCCCTACAATCCGCCCCCCGGCTGCGCCTTTCATGCCCGCTGTCCGCGCGGCACCGACATCTGCATGACCAAGATCCCGCCGCTTGAGGCAATGTCCGGCGAGACGGATCACCGGGCGGCCTGTTTCCATCCCCACGAGGCACGATAGGCAGCAATGAGCGATGCGAGCGACAGACCTGCGCCCGTGGTGCCGCCGCAGGGCGCCAGGAAGCGCAAACGACCCGACATCGTTGCCGAGGCGATCCGCGACCGCATCATGCAGTCCGGCCTTTCCCCCGGCGACCGCATCCCGGCCGACTGGCTCGACACCGAGGCGCTGAAGGTCTCCCGCGGCACCTTGCGCGAGGCGCTGAAGGTGCTGGAATTCGAAGGCCTGATCGCGACCAAGACGGGCCCCGGCGGCGGCGCCTTCATCGCCGCCATCGTGCCGGAAAACGCGCTGCGGATGCTCGACAATCTGTTCCTGTTTTCCCCGCCCTCGATCGCCGACATCTATGCGATCCGCAAGCTGCTGGAGCCGGAACTCGCCGCCTCCGCCGCCGGCGGCGCCCTGTCGCCTGAGGCCTTCGCGGCCCTGGAGGCAACGATCCGGCTCTACGAGGCCGAGCCCTTGTCCGGCGAGGAGGAGTACCGCCAGCGCATGGCGGAGCTCGACTTCCATGCCGAGCTCGCCCGCAACAGCCCGAACCGGCTGCTCGGCTTCATCGCCGTCTTCCTGCTCAGCCTGCTGCGCGACATGACCGTCTGCCGCGAGATCTACCGCGAGCCCCATCCGGAGCTGCGCGAGACCGGCCTCAACTACCAGGTGCTCCTGTTACGGGCGATCAAGGCGGGCGACGGCCCCCGCGCCCGGCAGATCATGCGCGAGCACATGGTCGAGGCGGAAAAATACATGCTGGAGCGCGCCGTTTTGCGCGAGCGCCCGGCCTCAAGGCCGTGAGACCAGGGCCGGATCTGTAGAGTGTTTCGCGCGCGGATGCCGCCTCAGGCGACGAGCTCACGTTCGCGCGCGGAATTCATGAACGCTTCGGTCTCCTCGAAACTGACGATACCGGCGTCCGAGCCGAGGCCGGTCGCCACCAGCGCGCCGCAGGCGGAGGCAAAGCGGACGGATTTCTCGATGTCCCAGTCGTGGGAAAGACCCGCGATGAGGCCCGCGGTGAAGGCATCGCCGCAGCCGGTGGTGTCCTTGACGTCCACATCGAAGGCCGGCAGCCGGATCACCGTGTCGGCGGTCATCGCCACGCAGCCCTCGCCGCCGCAGGTGATGAGGCAGTTCGCGGCGCCGAGATCGCGGAAGAACATGGCGGCGTCCTCCGGATCGCTGCACCCGCTCATCGCCGAAGCGTCCTCGATGCTCGGCACGAAATAGTCGACGTAAGGCAGCGACGGCCGCAGCACGTCGACGGTCTCCGGCGTTGCCGACAGAAGGTCGAAGGTGGTGGTGCAGCCGGCCTCCTTGGCCGCCTTCAGGAAGGCCGAGGTCGGCGCGCCGTCGAAGGCAGCCAGCAGCGGCATGCCACCGACATGAACGAACTTGGCATCGAGCACATCGCCGTAATCCGCCTCGCCGAGGGTGAAGGCGTCGGACGCGCCACGCCGATGCAGCGCCGGCCGGTCGCCGTTCGGGCGCACGTTGAGGATGGTGGCCGACGTCGGGATGCCGGCAAGCCGCCGCATCGCGCCGACATCGACGCCGAATGTCTGGAGCGTGTGGAGGACGAAATCGGCCTTCTCGTCCTCGCCGACCGCGCCGACCGCCCGCGTCTTCAGGCCGAGCTTGGCGCAGTCGACCGCCGTGCCGCCGGCGGTGCCGGCAACGGTCAGGCGGATCTCGTCGATGAAGCGCAGTTCGCCGCCGGGCGGAATGCCGTCGACCGGGCGGCCCAGAACGTCGAGAATATAAAGCCCGACAACGCTGACATCGAAAGCCATAATTTTTCCTCCAAATCGGTCGCAGGCGTTCGCTGCTCCGCGACCCTTAACGTTCCGTCTTCCCGGTTTTTTTCTTGATTATCGGTGGTCTCAAATACCCGATTGTCTCCGGTCTCAGGCCGATTTGCGCGTTCCGAATACGGCACCGGCCAAGACGATGAAGCAGCCGACGACGAAGGTCTGCCAGGTGCTCGGAATGCCGGCGAGGATCAGCACATTGTTGACCAGCGTGATCAGGACGACGCCGAGGATGGTGCCGAGGACGCTGCCGCCACCGCCGGTGATGCGCGCCCCGCCGAGGACGACGGCGGCGATCACCGTGAGTTCGGTGCCGACGAGATCGAACGGATTGGCGATCCGGTTGGCGGAGACGTGCAGCATGCCGGCGATACCGGCAAGGAAGCCGGAAAAGGCAAAGACGAAGACCTGCACCTTGCGCGCGTCATAGCCGAGCCGCTCGGCGATCGACGTATTGCCGCCGATGGCAAAGATCGCCCGGCCCATCAGGGTCCGGTTGAGGATCCACCAGGTAACGACGGCGGCGGCCACCAGCATCAGCACATAGGCCGGCAGGATGGCGATCGATCCGGTGTCGGTCTGCACCCGCCACAGCTCGAATTTGCCGAACTCCTCGATCGGCAGCGGGATGTTTACGAACAGCTCCGTGCCGATGAAGGTCAGCAGGAAGCCGCGGATGACGTAACTCGTACCGATGGTGACGATCAGCGCCGGCGCCCGGAGATAATGGACGAGAAGGCCGTTGCCGATACCGATGATCGTACCGCCGAGCGCCGCGATAACGAGGATGACCGGCATTGGCATCCACGGCGCAGACGCCGCGACCGCCGTGGTGATCCAGTACATCATCAGGGCGGCGATCGCGGTGAACGACAGGTCGATGCCGCCGGCGGCCAGGATGACCAGGAAGCCGAGGCCGAAGAGACCGGTGACCACCGAGGCGCGGGCCATGTCGAAAATGTTGGAGACCTGCCAGAACTCCGGCGCGATGGCGCCGATGGTGACGCTGACGAGTACGATCAGGATGAGGGTGAAGACCGGCGGGTTGCGGATCAGCCAGCGGCCGATCCGCTTCATGGATGCCTGATCCTCGGAGGTGGAGTTGGTCCAGACGAAATCGCTCATGATCCTGCCTCCGCCACTCCGGCTTCCGACGGCTCTGCGCTGGCGAGCGCGTGATAGAGCATGTCCTCGTCGACCTCTTCGGCATCGAACGTCTCGGCAATCCTGCCCTTGCGCATCACCATGATGCGGTCGCAGTTCTGCAGGAGTTCCGGAAGGTCGTCGCTGACGATGATGACACCCATGCCCTCGCCCGCGAGCTTCTGGATGATGCGGAAGATGGTGTCCTTGGAGCCGACATCGACGCCGACGGTCGGGCCGTGCAGGACGAACAGCTTGGGCTGGGTCGCAAGGCCGCGCCCGATCAGCACCCGCTGCTGGTTGCCGCCGGACAGCGACTGCACAGGGTTCTTCAGGTCGGCGGCGACGATGTGCAACTGCTCGGCAATCGCCTCGGACAGCTTGCGGCTTTCGCCGACATTGATCATGCCGAGGCGGTTCCTGATGCGGTCGAGGATCTGGACGACGATGTTGGCGCTGATCGGTTTTTCCAGGAACAGCCCTTCCGACAGGCGGTCCTCCGGCACATAGCCGATGCCGGCGTCGATGGCATCGACCGGCTGCCGCAGCGCGACGGCCTTGCCGTCGACCCGGATCTCGCCGCCGTCTGCGGGTGTTACCCCGGCAAGCGCGCGGGCAAGCTCGTTGCGGCCGGAGTCGAGCAGGCCGGCGATGCCGAGGATCTCGCCCTTGGCGAGCGAAAAGCTGACATCGGCGAAATCCCGTCGGCGCCGCAGATCCTTGACCTCAAGCAGACCGGGCGCGCCGATATCGGCGCGGCGATAGCGCGAGGCATCGAGATGCCTGCCGGTCATCCAGAAGCTGAGTTCGTCCTTCTCGTGATCCTGAATGTCGCCTTCCTTCACCAGTTCGCCGTCGCGCAGGATGATGAAGTGGCCGCCGATCGACTTGGACTCGTCGAGCTTATGGGTAACGAACAGGACGGCGACACCGCTTTCGCGCAACTGGCCGACGACGTCGATGAGGTTGTCCACCTCGCGCTTGGTCAGGGCCGAGGTCGGCTCGTCCATGATGACGAGCTTGGCCTTGACGGCGATGGCCCGCGCGATCGCGACGAGCTGGCGGGTGGCGATGGGAAGCTCTTCCACCAGCAGCGAGCGGAACCCCGGGTCGGTCGGCAGGTTGACCGCCTCCAGAGCCTTGACGGCGGTGGCGTCGAGGCGGCTGCGGTCGATCTGCGACGACAGCCGGCCCTTGGCCTCGACCAGTTGCTGGGAGAGCGAAATGTTTTCGGTGACGGTGAGGTTCGGCAGCAGCGACAGGTCCTGGTAAACGGTCTCGATGCCCGCCGACAGCGCGCCGAGCGGCGTCAGCGAGGTGACCTCCCTGCCGTCGATGAGGATGCTGCCCTCGTCGGCCGGCTGCGCCCCGGAGATGATCTTGATCAGCGTGCTCTTGCCGCTGCCGTTCTCACCCATCAGGTGATAGATCTGGCCGGCCTCGATCGTGGTGCTGACACCGCGCAGGGCATGGACACCGGCAAAGCGCTTGTGGATGCCGGAAAGCTCCAGAAACGGCGTGGCGCCGGCCGTCGATGCGCTGCCCTCGGGCATGAGTGGAGAAATTGCGCTGCTATCCATTCCAGGCACCCGGGAAATCCGGCTTTCTTGAGGTTCGGTTCGGGTGGCGAACCGCCGGCTGTTGTCCGGCGACAGCTCCCGGCCCGAAGGGCCTGCGGGGCGATTGCCCCGCAGGAGTTTGGCAAGGCGACTTCGGGAGGATCAGAAGTCGTACTTGTCGAGGTTGTCCTTGTTGACGTCGATCCAGGCCTGGCCGGTCACGATGATGCCCTTGCCCGGACCCTTCTTCAGCTTCATGTTGGTGTAGCCGGGAACGCCGAGGTCCATGCCGTCGGTGAACTCTTCGCCGTCGATAAGCATCTTGGCGATCTTGTTCATGACGAAACCGGCGTCCTTCGGATCCCACAGGCTGATGCCGGTGACCGCACCGCTCTTCAGGTAGCGGCTGGTGTCGTTCGGCATGCCGATGCCGTAGACGCAGATCTTGCCGACGAGGCCGGCTTCCTCAAGCGCGCGGCCGATGCCGATCGGATCCACCGCGGAACCGCCCTGGATACCCTTCAGGTCCGGGTACTTCTTCAGGAGTTCCTTGGTCTTGTTGTAGGCGGTGTTGGCGTCGTTGAAGGACTCGTTCTTCGGCGAGACGAGCTTCATGTCGGGGTATTTTTCCGCAGCATTGGCCGCCGAGGCGTCGGCCCACTGGACGTGGGTCAGGCTGCCGAGCGAGCCGACGAAGCTCGTCCAGGTGCCCTTCTTGCCCATGCAGTCGGCGAGCTGATCGTTGAAGTGCGCGCCGAAGGCGGCGTTGTCGAACGCCTCCATATCGACCTGGGTGTTCTTCAGGTTGTCGGCCTCGTGCGTCATCACCTTGATGCCGCGATCCATAGCGCGCTTCAGCACACCTTCCAGCATCGGCGGGTCGAACGGCACGACGGCGATGGCATCGACGTTCTTGGCGATCAGGTCTTCGATGAGGCGGACCTGCTGGGCGGCGTCCGCCTTGCCCGGGCCGATCTCGTTGGTGGTCACGCCGTCGGTCTCTTCGCCGTACTGGACGACGCCCTCGTCCATGCGGGTGAACCAGGTCTCACCGGCGAGCTTGACGACGGTGGTGATCTGCACGTCATCGGCCGCAGCAAGGCTGCTTGTGCCGACCATGGCGCCGAGCGCGACAGCGCTAAGAGCGAGTTTTTTCCATAAGGTCATCTGTTTTTCCTTCCTCTCCTATGAACCCTCTTTCTTCATTGGTGTGCACAAGAGGGCGAGTGCGCTGAGCCTTGCTATCCGCCGGGTTTGGTCTGCGGCGAAAGCAGGGTTCGAAAGTCGAATCTCGAAACCGCCAGGAAAATCAGCAGCAGCAGCCCCCAGGCGAAATCCCGGAAGAAGTTCGAGATGTTGAGAAAGTTGAACATGCTGGAGAGCATCTGCAGGGCCGATGCCGACAGCACCACGCAGGTGATCTTGCCGTAGCCGCCGGTCGGCCGGACGCCGGCCATGACGGCGATCAGGATCGCGATCAGCACGTAGGAGGTGCCGTAGTCCCACTTCACGCTGGAAATCCGGGCGGCGATGATGAAGCCGGCGACCGATGCCAGAACGCTCGACAGCGTATAGGCCGTCATCAGCAGGCGCTTCTGGTTGAAGCCGGCAAAGCGCGCCGCCTTGGCATTGCTGCCGAGCATGTAGAGGCGCATGCCGAAGGGGGCGAAGCGCAGGGACGCACCGATCGCGATGGCGATACCCAGGAACACGGCAAAGCAGATCGGCACGCCGAGGATCGGCGTATGGATGAAGTTGTCGAGCGGCTCGATATAGCCGAGGCGCACGCCGGAGCCGTTGGTCAGCACGACGCTGACGCCGGTGAAGGCGAGCGAGGTGCCGAGCGTGGCGATGATCGGCGTCAGCCCGGCGCGCGAGATGAGAAGGCCGTTGACGAGGCCGCAGGCGAGCCCGACGACGAGGCAGACGCCGGCAAAGACGAAGGCATAGGCCATCGGCAGTTCGTCCGGCGAGACCATCATCGGCACGAGAAGCGCGGAGACGATGCCGGCAAGGTTCGCCACCGCGATGCCCGACAGGTCGATGCCGCCATTGCCGGAGATCATCGCCAGCGTGACGCCGATGGCGAGGAGGCCCAGCTCCGGGATCTGCGTCGCCATCGACTGCAGATTGTAGATGTTGATGAAGTTCTGGCCGGCAATCGCCACGGCCGCGACCAGCACCAACGCGTTCAGCGCGACAAGAAAGTTCAGTTGGCGATCCATCTCGTCCCTCGCTTGTCCTGCCCGTCGGCGTGGTCGCGTGTCGGCATCACCGGTTCAGCTCCCCGCCGCTGCGAGCTTTTCTTTGGCGTCGGTCGCCAGCACCTTGAGGATCAGCGCGCAGGAGGTCGCCCCGGCATCGAGGACGCCGATGGAGCGCTCGCCGAGGCGGCTTGCGCGCCCGACCCGGGCGGTCATTTCCTTGGTACTGTCGCGGCCCTTTTCCGCGGCGACGACCAGAGCGTCGAGCGCTTCGCTAAAGGACTTGCCGTCGGCGAGCGCGCCGTTGAAGGCGGCGAGCGCCGGAACCAGCGCATCGAGCAGCGTCTTGTCGCCGACCTGGGCCGAGCCGATGGACTGGATGCCGTCGAGCCCGCTCGCCAGCATGGCGGCGAACAGCTTCGCGTCGATCTCGTCCTTGCCCTCGATGGTTTCCGCGCATTGCATGAACAAGACACCGTAGAGCGGGCCCATGGAGCCGCCGATTTCCGTCAACAGCACGGTGCCGAGCGTGTCCAGGGCCGCGGCGAGCGACATGTCGTTGCCGCGAATGCGCTCGGCCGCCATGGTGAAGCCCTTGGCCATGTTCACGCCATGGTCGCCGTCGCCGATCTTGCCGTCGATGTCGCTGAGATAGCCGCGGTTCTTGACGATCTCGTCGGCCATATCGAGGACGATGTCGCCGGCGGAAGCGTTCGCGAATGTCTGCATGCCTGCCTCCTCCGCGCTCACAGCAGCCGCGCCGGACATCTGACGTCGACGTCCAGCAGGCGCTTCATTTCATCGTCCAGCGCCATCACCGTCAGCGTCGCGCCGACCATGTCGAGCGAGGTGAAGTAGTTGCCGACATAGGTCTTGTGGATGGTGATGCCGCGCGCCGCGATTTCCTCTGAGATGGCGTCATTGAGGATGTAGAGCTCGTCGAGCGGCGTCGCGCCGAGGCCGGAGATCAGCACGGCAACTTCCGCGCCCTCCTCAAGGCCGTGGTCGTCGAGCACGATATTGGCCATCTCCTTGCCGACCTCGGCCGCGGTCTTCAGCGGCTCGACGCGCACGCCCGGCTCGCCGTGGTGGCCGATGCCGACTTCCATGGTGTCGGGCTCGATGGAGAAATTCGGATGTCCGACCGCCGGCAGCGTGCACGGCGCCAGGCCGACGCCGACGGAGCGGCAACTGTCGATCGCCTTCTGCGCGGTCTCGCGAACCTCTTCCAGGCTCGCCCCTTCGGCGGCCTTGGCCCCACCGCACTTCCACATGAAGATTTCGCCGGCAACGCCGCGGCGCTTCTCGCGCTCGTCGGGAGCGGCCGAGCAGACGTCGTCATTGGCAACGACGGTGGCGATCTCGATGCCTTCCTTGGCGGCCAGCTTGATCGCCATTTTGACGTTCATGTTGTCGCCGGCGTAGTTGCCGTAGAGGCAGACGACACCCTTGCCGGAATTGCACGCCTTGGCGGCGTCGAGGAAGCTCTTGGCGGTCGGCGAGGAGAACAGTTCGCCGACGGCGACCGCGTCCAGGAGGTTCTGCCCGGTATATCCCAGGAAGGCCGGCTCGTGCCCGGAACCGCCGCCGGTGATCACCCCGACCTTGCCGTCGACCGGCGCATCCTTTGCGACGATGACGCGCGAATTTTCCTCAGAGAGGCGGACGATATCGGCATGGGCCTTGACGAAGCCCTTGAGGGTATCCTCGACAACCTCATCCGGATCGTTGACGAAACGCTGCATTGCGCCTTCCCATTTCCTCGGATCAGTCGATCAGTCGGTTGTTGTGGAGATGAAGCCGGCCGGCACCGCCCCGGGAGCCATCCGCGCGGCGACGCGGCCCGCGCCGGCGCCCGCCATCGGACGGAACCATCGCCGACGGGCGGGAGACGATCCCGCCGCCGCGGGCCGCGGTCGGCCGCTCGGCTTTGAAAAGGGGTCCCATTCGACTTCCTCCCATCCGCCCTGGCCTGTCGGCCCTGCGGATTCGTCTCGTCAGCCCGTTCTTGTTGTTCGCTGACATTGACAATGTTCGTCTCATTGCTGACATTTGTCAACAGCGCGTTTTCACGGTCAAAACGCCGCAGCGCCTACGCCAACTGGCAAACGCGGCCGAATCCCCCGCTTTCAGCTATTTGAAGGCCGAAATATCAATGAATGTGAGGAAATTCACATCCTGATGTTGTTTTCGCGCGCCTGATGTTACATCTATGTTCTGTTGACGGCTCACGGCGGCCGGAGATCGCCGCGCGGCACGCAGGACGGCGCCGCCCGAACATCCGGCTCGATCTGCAAGGAAAGGACATCCCGTGAAGGTGGCAGTTGCAGGCGACAGCGCGGGCGAAGGCCTGGCGCACATTCTCGCCGAATACCTCAAGGCGAATAAGTCGAACCTGGAGGTTTTCGAGGTCTCACACACCGAGAACGGCCCCGATCCGTTCTACGCCAATATGGCCGACCGCGTCGCATCGGCGGTCATGGACGGAACCTACGACCGGGCGATCCTCATCTGCGGCACCGGCATCGGCGTGTGCATCAGCGCCAACAAGGTGCCGGGCATCCGCGCCGCGCTGACCCACGACACCTATTCCGCCCAGCGCGCGGCCCTGTCGAACAACGCCCAGATCATCACCATGGGCGCCCGAGTCATCGGCGTCGAGCACGCCAAGGTGATCGCCGATACCTATCTTGGACTTGCCGAAAGCTTCGACCCCAACGGGCCGTCCGCCAAGAACGTCGAGGCCATCGACGGCATCGACGTCAAATACGAAAAGGCGTCCTAGGGCCCAATCGCGCCTGCAGAGCGGCGGAAACTCTACGCATTACCGGGCTGGACCCGTCGGATCCGACCGGGACGCCAGTGCCGCACGCGATGGGGCGCAAGCGCGCATGTCGCATTTACCGTCGCGTGTGTTAGCGTCTGAGCGTGCAATCCGTGCCGTGCCTTTCGGCCGATGGACCCGACGCGATGCAGGATGACAGCGACGCGACCGAAAGCGTGAAGCTGCCCGCCGGCCCCGGCGAGCGGCGCAAGGCGCTGCTGGATTATCTGCTGCCGGCCGGCTCGGCCCAGGTCGACGAACTCGCCAGCCATTTCGGCGTCAGCCGGATGACCGTCCACCGGGATCTGAAAATCCTTGAGGATCAAGGCATCGTCCGCCGCGTCCATGGCGGCGTCACGGTCCACTCCTCGAACCTTGAAGACAGCACCTTCCTCTACCGCTCGCTGCTTGCGGACGCGGAAAAGGACGCGCTGGCGCGCGCCGCCGTCCAGCTCGTGGAGCCGGGCCAGGCCGTCATCCTCGACGATTCCACCACCGTGCTGCACATGGCGTCCCACATCGTCGCCCGCAAACCGTTGACGGTGATCTCGAGCGGCCTGTCCGCAATCGAACGGCTGAAGGACGCCCACGGCATCGAGACGATCTGCCTCGGCGGCCACTACAACGCCCGCTTCAACGCGTTTTTCGGCTATTTCTGCGAGCAGGCCATCGGCTCCCTGCGCGCCGACATCCTTTTCATGTCCACATCGACCGTCCTCGGCGCCACCGCCTATCACCAGCAGGAGGAGATCGTCAAAACCAAGCGCGCGCTGATGAACGCCGCCGACAAGACGGTCCTGATGATCGACAGCTCCAAATTCGGCAAGACGGCGCTGATCAAGCTCGCCGGCCTCACCGAATTCGACCAGGTCATCACCGACAGCGGCATCGCGCCGGACGACGCGGAGGCCTTGCGACAGGCGGGCGTGCACCTGCGCGTGGTGGAGGTCTAGAACCGTGTTGGCAGGCTGCGGCACCGCCCGCGATATACAACTTCTACAAGAAAAACCTCGACACATGTCGAAAAGTCGTTGAACTATGATGTCAAAGGCTGAGCCGCGCTGCTATCATCTGCCGGGTGGTCGAAACACAACGGACCCTGAAGCGAGATACCGGTGATATGTCGACTCGTGTATCGTCACCGCTGCGCAAAGCGAGCGTAGGACGCCCGATGGGAGACACCCCACAAAGCCCTCCCTTGCGGTTCGGGGACGATCCCTACGTCTGGGCCTGCTGGCTCTACTACCAGGATCGCCTGACCCAGAGCCAGATCGCCGAGGCCATGGGCGTCTCGCGGGCGACCGTGAACGCCTATCTGTCGGAAGCCCGCGACCGCGGCATCGTCAACATCTCGCTGGAGCCGGCACGCCTCGCCTCGCTGACCGTCGCCGACGAGATCAGGCGGCATTTCGGCCTGGAAAGCTGCCTCGTGGTGCCGAGCGAGGAAACCCACCCCCTGATCGACCGGCTCGGCCGCGCCGGCGCGCTCGCCCTGCAGAGCCTGCTCAAGTCCGGCGATACGCTCGGCGTCGTCTGGGGCCGCACCATCATGGCCGTGGCCGAGCACCTGAAGAGCCCGCCGCTGCAGGACATGACGGTGGTCCAGGCGACCGGCTCGACCCAGGCGACCTTTGCCTACACGCCGGACCTGTGCACCACGGCCTTTGCCGAGGCGCTCTCGGCCAAGTCCATCAAGATCAGCGCCCCCGCCATCGTCGGCTCGCCGGAGCTCGCCCGCGCCATGATGGGCGAGCCGCTGATCGCCGACGAACTCGCCGCGCTCGCCAAGGTCAATCGCATCATCTTCGGCATCTCCTCCTTGAGGCCGAATTCCACCATCCACGCCAGCGGCTTCTTCGAGCAGGTCTCGCTGCAGCATTACCTCGCCCGCGGCGCTGCCGGCGTCCTCGCCGGGCGCTTCATCGACCAGAACGGCGCCCCGGTGGACGGCCCGCTCCATGCCCGCACCATCGGCATCCCGCTCGACGTGCTGACCGGCATCAAGACCCGCATCGCGGTCGCCGGCGGCTTCGACAAGGTGCCGGCCCTGTTGGCCATGCTGCGCGGCGGCTATGCCAACATCCTGATCACCGATGCCGCCACCGGGCGCGGCATCCTCAATGCCGAGGGCGTCGCCCCCGCCCGCCCGCAGGCAAAGACCCCGGCGCGCACGCCGGTGATCGTGCGCACCCAGATCAAGAAATTCCTCAACCGGCCCGACGATGCGGTCGACGAGATGCTGGAAGGCGCCATCAACGCCAACCGCCGCTATCTGAAGCCGGTCGCCGGCTCCAACCGGGCCCTCGTCGCGCGCCACGGGCCGCGCCCCGGCAAGGTCGGGCTGGTCATCGGCGGCGGCTCCGGCCACGAACCCTGCTTCCTCGGCTATGTCGGTCGCGGCCTTGCCGATGCCGTCGCCATCGGCAACATCTTTTCCTCGCCGCCGCCCGATCCGATCGCGGCGTGCGCCCAGGCGGCCTCCGGTGACGCCGGCGTGCTGTTCGCCTATGGCAACTACAGCGGCGACGTCATGAATTTCGAGATGGCCGCCGAACAGGTCGAGGAGCGCGGCATCAAGGTGCGCACCGTGCTGACCACGGACGACATCGCCTCCTCGCCGATCGAGGACCGGGACGGCCGCCGCGGCGTCGCCGGCAACGTCCTGATCTTCAAGGTCGCGGGCGCGGCCTGCGACCTCGGCCTGCCGCTGGAAGCCTGCGAGGCGGTGACGCGCAAGGCCAACGCCCGCACCTACACCATCGGCGTCGGGCTGGAGCCCTGTTCGCTTCCGCAGATCCGCCGGCCGACATTCGAACTCGGCCCCGACGACATGGAGGTCGGCATCGGCATCCACGGCGAGCCGGGCGTTGCCCGGGAAAGCCTGAAGGCGGCCGATGCCATCGTCGACACCGCCATCGACGCCATCTTCAAGGAGATGGACGCCAGGCCGAACGAACGGGTTGCCGTCCTCGTCAATTCCTTCGGCGCGACGCCGATGATGGAACTCTACATCCTCTACCGAAGGGTGGAGCAGAGACTGTCGGCGCGCGGGATCGTCGTCGAAGCCAACTGGATCGGCCCCTATTGCACCTCGCTCGACATGGTCGGGGCGTCGATCACGATCATGCACCTCGACAACGAGCTGTCGCGGCTGCTCAGCCGGCCGTGCGACACGGCCGCCTTCAAGGTCTTGTGAGGGAGCGCACCCATGTCCAACAAGCATCGGCCGTCGTCCCGTGGCATGGCAACCGGAGCAACAATCGCATCGCGGGTAACGTAACCAGCACGCTATCGAAGCCGGGTCGGAAATCCGGCACGATGGGAGAGAATGATGACCACCAGTGTCGTTGAGCATCTGATTGCGATGTTCGGCAAGATTTCCACGGCGATCGACGACGCCGTGGACGAGCTTTCCGAACTGGACGGTGCCATCGGTGACGCCGATCACGGGATCACCATGGTCCTCGGCTTCCACGCCGTGACCGCCGCGCTGCAGAGCGCGCGCTCCGACCTTTCGAGCGCCTCTGCCGTGATGAACGCGGCGGCGACCGCCTTCCTCAATGCCGTCGGCGCCTCGACCGGCCCGCTTTATGCGACGGGCCTGCGCCGTGCCGCGCAGAGCCTCGACGGGGTCGAAAAACTCGACCAGTCGGCGGCAACCGCCATGCTGACCGCGATCCCGGCCGGCATTCGCGAGCGCGGCAAGGCCCAGCGCGGCGACAAGACGATGCTGGACGCCTGGCTGCCGGCCTCCGAGGCGGCGGCGCTCGCGCTCGCCAACGGCGCCGACAGGAAAACGTTCTGGAAGCAAGTGGTCGCGGCGGCCGAGCACGGCGCGGAAGCCACCCGCTCCATGGTCGCTGCCAAGGGCCGGGCCGCCCGGGTCGGCGGCCGCTCGCTCGGCCACATGGACCCCGGCGCCGCCTCCACCGTCATCATCATCAAGGCAATGGCCGAGGCCCTGTCCGGCGACGACGCCTAAAACGCCTGCGCAACAGCCCGGAAAGTGGCGATCAGCAGATCGTCCGTCTCTGCATCCTCCGGCAGCGGCTGGCAGGACTGCTTGGCGATAACGACGTCGCGCGAAAAGTCGATCCATATCCACTGGCCGTGAATGCCGATGGCGGCAAGTTCGTGCTCCGAAGGGCAATACCAGTAGCTCCGGTAGGCCCCGCCCGCGAAGAGCTTGGCCTGGTCGCCCGCTGCCCAGATCGCCTTGTCGCCGGCAGTCCGGATGTCATCGATCCAGCTCTTGGGAACGATCCCCCTGCCCCCGACCCGGACCAGGTCTCCGAGGCGAGCAAGATCGCGGGCCGTGACCGACATGCCGCCGGCGGCGCGACCAACGCCGAGCCGGTCGACGGTGATCGCCGCATCGCCATGGGTGCCCATCGGCTGCCACAAAAGGGTCTCGACCATCTCGTGGAACCGCTGCCCCGCCGCCCGCTCCAGGACGAAGCCGGCCAGGTCGGTGTTCGGCGAGCGATAGGCGTGGAGGGTGCCGTGCTCGGCCGGCCCCTTGCCGATGGTCGCCAGGAAGGTCAGCAGATCGCTCGGTCCCTCACCCGACTTTTCCGGGTTCCAGGCCGTCGCCCGGCGATAGCGGTCGTAGCCGCCGGTCTTGTCGAGATAGTCCTCCGAAAAATCCATGCTGATCTGCATGTCGAAGAGATTCCGGACGCTCGCATCGGCATAGGCGGAGCCGGCGATTTCCGGAACGTAGCGGATGATGGGATCGTCCATCGACACCGCGCCGCGCGCCTCCAGGATGCCGGCCATCAGGCCGGTGACCGATTTGGAGACCGAGAAAATGAGGTGCGGCTTTTGCGGATCGCAGGTCGGCCCGTACCATTCGCCGACGATGCGTCCCTTGTGCATGACAACGAACGCGTCGGTGTATGTGCTCTCAAGGACATCCGGCACCGAGACGAGGGCGCCTTCCGCGTCTTTCCAGACAAGCGCGGCAAGGTCACCGAGATGATTGGGTGGGCTCTCCGCCTTACCTGTGCCCTTGATGATCGCCGAGGGCACCATTTCGCTGACGTTCTGGAACGACCAGGCCGAATAGGGGGCGGTCCGCCAGTTGCCGAGGTCGATGTCGCGGCGCTCAAATCTGAATACCGCTTCTGCCATTGTCATTGCGTTTTTCCGTGTTCTGTCATTTCTCCGGCCGCCGTTTCGGCCAGCGCGTTTCCGCATCATAGGCATGGCCGAGCTGCAAGATACCGAGGTCATTGCCGCGCCGACCGAAGAGCTGGAAGCCCGTCGGCAGGCCGGTCTTGCCGAAGCCGGCAGGAAGGGCAAGCGCGGGAACGCCGGCGAGCGAGACCGGCACGACCACCTCCATCCAGCGGTGATAGGTGTCCATCTCATGGCCGGCGACCGATTTCGGCCAATGGGTTTCGGCATCGAAGGGGAACACGTGGGCGCTCGGAAGGGCAAGGGTGTCGAAATGCTCGAACAGACCGGCAAGAGAGGCGAACCATTCGGACCGGATGACGCTTGCCGCGTGTACGTCCGCTGCGCTCAGCGCAAGGCCGGCCTCGATCTCCCAAAGCGCCTCGGGCTTCAGGAGATCGCGGCTGGACGGATCGTCGAAATGGACGCGCAGGCCGGACGCGATCGCCCAGCTTCGAAGCACCGTCCAGGAGCGCCACAGCGCCGCCGGATCAAAATCCGGGACGACCGGTTCAACAGCACAGCCGAGTTCCGCGAAGGTCGCAAGCGCCCGTTCGCACAGCGGCAGGATGCCGGGCTCCGTCGGACAATAGCCGTTCCAGTCGCCGATCCAGCCGATACGCTTTCCGGCCACCGGCACGTCCAGCCTTTCGGAAAACAGCTCCTCGACCGGGATCGAATGGGGAAACCGCTCGTCCGGACCCGCGATGACATCCAAGAGCAGCGCCAGGTCGCGCACGCTGCGGGCCATCGGCCCATCGGTGGCGAGTTGGTGGAGGAAGGTGTCCCCTTCCGGCGTCGGCGGCACGCGGCCGTAGCTCGGGCGGAACCCGAAGACGTTGCAGAACGCGGCCGGATTGCGCAGCGAGCCCATCATGTCGGAGCCGTCGGCGAGCGGCACCAGCCGGGCGGCAAGCGCGGCGGCCGCCCCGCCGCTCGACCCTCCCGCCGTTTTCGTCACCTCGTAAGGATTACGGGTGGTGCCGTGCACCGGATTGTAGCTCTGCGAGCCGATGCCGAATTCCGGCGTGTTGGTCTTGCCGATAACGATCGCCCCGGCAGCCCGGATACGGGCGGCGAGGAGGTCGTCGACCGCGGGCACGTGGTCGGCGAACAGCGGCGATCCGTGGGTGGTCCGGATGCCGGCGGTCTCGACCAGATCCTTGATCGCGAACGGCACGCCGCGAAGGGGCAGATCGGAGGAATGTGCATCCGCGTCCCGCGCCTCGGCCAGCAACACGTCGCGCTCGCGCAGCGAGACGATCGCGGTCAGCGGCGGATTGACCTCCGCGATGCGATCCAGAAAGGCGGTCATGACGTCGACGCAGGAGACCTCGCGACGGGCAATCGCCGCCGCGAGGTCGATGGCGTCCAGATCGGGAAGGTCGTCCATAGGCTTCAGCGGGGCCGCGACCGGCCCCGCCGTTCGCACATTACTTGGAGATATCGGTCCAGATGCGGGTGTAGAGCTCCATGACCTCGGGGCTGCACGGCTCGATGAAGGCGCCGGCCGCCTCAAACTCGGCCGGAACGTTCAGCTCCGGCGCGGTCTTCAGCGCCTCGTCCATGAACTCCCCGGAGCCCTTGATGCCATTGGAATATTTGGCGAAGTCCGAGATCAGCGCCGCGTTCTCCGGGTCCATGATGAAGTTCATGAACAGCTTGGCGTTTTCCGGGTTCTTGGCGTCCTTCAGGATGGCGACGGAGTCCATGAAGAAGGGGAAGCCTTCCTTCGGATAGCCGAAGGCGATGTCCGGGTTCTTCAGCCGCGAGCGCATGATGGCGCCGTTCCAGTAATAGACGGCCGAATAGTCGCCGGACGGCAGCTTCTCGGTCACGCTGTAGTCCATCGCCAGCCACTTGGTCTTGGCCGCGACCAGCTTGTCGTAGACCTTCTTCAGAAGCACCTTGTCGTCGGTGCACCACTCACCGCCGAGATATTTGATTGCCGCATACATGACGTCGTTGCGTTCCGGCGCCACGTTGATCTTGCCGGCCAGCTCCTCCGGCGGATCGAGGAAGATCGCCGAGGTGTTGATGTCGCCCTTGTAGACCGAGGTGTTGACGCCGATGCCGGTCAGGCCCCACTGCCACGGCACCGTGTAGTGACGGCCCGGATCCCAGGCGACGCCGACCCAGCGCTCGTCAACATTCTTGAAGTTTTCCATCTGGTCGGGCCGGGCTTCCAGCAAGAGGCCTTCCTTGATCCAGATCGGCACGTAGTTGGCCGAGGGCACGACGATATCGAAGCCATGTCCGCCGGCCCGCACCTTGGCGAGCGCCGTGGAATTGGAATCGTAGTCGGTGACGGTCACCTTGACGTCGTAGGCAGCCTCGAATTTCTTGATCAGTTCGGGGTTGGTGTAGTCGCCCCAGTTGAAGATGTTGAGTTCGCCCTCCGCATGGGCTGCGCTCGCGACGAGCAGCGCGCCGGCGGCGGCAAGTGCCGTTTTCAGGGAATTCATTGCGGTTCTCCTCATTTTGCCTGTCTTCTTGTTATGTGTGTTCTTGTTGTGTCGGTTCTTGTTGTCTGGCTTCTTTTTGCCGGATCGAGGCAGAGAATGGCCTCAGGTCTTCTTTCGGGTCATCAGGAAAAAGGCTGTCACGATGACCACCGAGAAAGCAAGGAAGACGGTGGCGATGGCGTTGATTTCCGGCGTCACCACGCGCCGGAGCTGACCCAGCATATAGGTCGGCAGGGTGTCCTGGCCGCCGGACTTGACGAATTCGGTAATGACGACGTCGTCGAGCGAGATGACGAAGGCGAGCATGAAGCCGGCGATGATGCCGGGGCGCAGGAGCGGCAGGGTGATATAGCGGAACGCCTTCCAGGGCGTCGCGTAAAGGTCCGCCGCCGCCACTTCCAGCGACAGATCCATGCTCTCCAGCCGCGCCCGGATCGGCAGATAGGCAAACGGCACGCAGAACGCGGTGTGGGCGGCGATCAGGTAACCGAGGCCCGAATAGTCGGTCCACACCTTGATCCGCGAAAAGACGATCAGCAGGGCGACAGCCGTGACGATCTCCGGGATCATCAGCGGCTGGTTGATCAGCGCATAGGTGAAGGTCTGGCCGCGATAGGGCCGCGTTCGCGTCGTCGCCAGCGCCGCCATGGTGGCCGCGCTGGTGGCGAGGACCGCGGCGCACACGGCGATGATGACCGAGCGCAGCGTCGCGTCCTGGACGGTATCGTTCTGCCAGGCCGACACGAACCAACGGAACGAGAACCCCTCCCACAGGGCCAGCGAGTCGCCCGCATTGAAGGCATAGACGACGAGCAGCGCCATCGGCAGGTAGAGCGCAAAGAAGCTGAACATCGCCACGAAGGCGAACCCCGGCTGCCGCCGGACGTCGAAATGCCGCTTACCTGCCACGGTCGTCGCCTCCCGCCCGCGCGGTGGCGCGCACATAGACCAGCAGCGCGACCATCACCACGACCATCAGCGTGATCGAGATCGCCGCGCCGAGCGGCCAGTTGTTGCCCTTGCCGAACTGCAGGCCGATCAGGTTGCCGAGCATCATGTTCTTGCCGCCGCCGAGCACCCTGGGCGTCACATAGGCACCGAGCGAGGGAATGAAGACCAGGATCGACCCGGCGATGATGCCGGGCTTGGTCAGCGGCAGGATGATGCGTCTCAGCACCTTGAACCGGTTCGCATAGAGGTCGTAGGCCGCCTCCACGAGCCGGAAGTCGAGCTTTTCCATGCTGGCATAGAGCGGCAGCACCATCAGCGGCAGATAGACATAGGTCATGCCGAACAGCACCGCCCAGTCCGTGTACATGATCTGGATCGGCTCGGAGATCATGCCGAGCCGCATCGCGACGGTGTTGATGACACCTTCGTTGCGGATCACCTCCTGCATGGCGAAGGTGCGGATGAGAAGGTTGGTCCAGAACGGGATCGTCACCAGGAAGACCCAGATCTCCCGGGTCTTGCGCGGCCGCGTGGCGATGAAATAGGCCGTCGGAAAGCCGAGCACGAGCGTCAGCGCAGTGGTGATGATGGACAGCCGGACCGAGCGCCAGAAGATCGACAGATGGGCGTCGGCGAAGCCGAGTTCGCCGGTGAAGATATCGTGCTGGAAGAAGACGTTGGCCCAGCCGTCGAAGGAGAAGGTCCACGGCTTGACGCCGCCATAGTCACCCTTTTCCAGGACGGAAAAGGCGAGCATGACGAAGAGCGGCCCGAACGAGGCCAGGAAGATGATGACGAGCGCCGGTGCCGACAGCAGCCAGCGCCGCATCGTTCCCCGGCGGATCGCTGCCTGTTCCACCTCATGCGGCTGCATCGGTCAGTCCTTCAGGGCCTGGGCCGCATCGGCGTGGAGCCTTACGCCGACCTGTTCGCCGATTGAAAAGCCCGATCCCTCGCCCGGCGTGTTCTGCTGGCGGACGATGAACGGAACGCCGTTGTCGAGCGTCATGTGGAAATGCGTGTCGGTGCCGAAATAGACGATGTTCTTGAGGACGCCGGTCAGGTCGGCCGGCCCGTCGCCGGGCACCAGGTCGGCATGTTCCGGCCGCACGGCAACGGTCGTGCGGCCCGCATGGAGGGCGGCATCGGGCGCCGTGGCCTTGACGGTGGCGCCGGCGTCGAGCCGGACTTCGAGAAGCCGGTCGCCCGCGACCTTCGCCTCGCCTTCCAGGAAATTGGTCTCGCCGATGAAATCGGCGACGAAACGCTCGGTCGGACGGTCGTAGATCTCGCGCGGGCTGCCGACCTGCAGGATGCGCCCCGCCGACATCACGGCGATGCGGTCGGACATGGTCAGCGCCTCTTCCTGGTCGTGGGTGACGAACACGAAGGTGATGCCGGTCTCGCCCTGCAGACGTTTCAGCTCGATCTGCATTTCCTTGCGCAGCTTGAAGTCGAGCGCCGACAGCGGCTCGTCGAGCAGCAGCACCCGGGGGTTCGGCGCAAGGGCGCGGGCGAGCGCCACGCGCTGCTGCTGGCCGCCGGATATCTGGTCGGTCAGCCGGTCCGCCATCGGCTCCATCTTCACCAGCGCCAGCATGCGCTCGACCGTCGACGCGATCTTCGTGGCCGGCCAGCCGAGCATCTCCAGCCCGAAGCTGATGTTCTTGGCGACCGTCAGATGCGGAAACAGGGCGTAGCTCTGGAACACCGTGTTGACCGGCCGGCGGAACGGCGGCAGCGCGGCGATGTCCTCACCGTCGAGCAGGATCCGCCCCTCGGTCGGAAACTCGAACCCGGCGATCAACCGCAGCAAGGTCGTCTTGCCGCAACCCGACGGGCCGAGAAGGGTGAAAAACTCGTTCTGGCGGATGCTGGCCGAGACCTTGTCGAGGGCCCGAAAGCCGCTGTCCGCTGCACCAAATACCTTCGTTACGCCGAGGACATCGATCGCAACGTTGTTCCCCCGCGTATCGCCGGTCACTTTGTATACGCCCTCACAACGCGGCGCTGCCGGAAGCCCGTCGAACCGGTCCGGGAACGCCAATTGGCGAAAACTCTATTCAATGGAATCCTGCTTCACAAGCCTGTATGCAAGGCAGGCTTGCATCTTTTTTGAGCGGGATAACGCAGTGCAGAAAGCGGATATTATTATTGAAAATGCAACGGTGCGGACAATGGACCCGGCCCGCCCCGGTGCCCAATCCCTAGCCATTTCCGGCGACAGGATCCTCGCCGTCGGCGCCCGCGAAGACGTCGCCGCCTGCCGCGGTGAAGGGACCCGAACCGTCAATGCGGGCGGGGCGACGGTGCTGCCCGGCTTCATTGAAAGCCACATGCATATCTTCCCAGGAGGCGCCCAGCTCGACCGGCTGTCGCTTGCCGGATTGCCGGACCCCGAGGCGGTCGCCAAGGCCGTGCGCGAGCGCGCCGCCACCGAGCCCGGCGACGGCCTGATCCTTGCCGAACAGGCCCATTACGCCACGCTCGGCGACGGCGTCGCGATGACCCGCCAATTGCTCGACCAGATCCTGCCCGACCGCCCGCTCGCGCTCTATGCCGGCGACCACCACACCATGTGGGCGAACACCGCCGCGCTTGAGGCCGCCGGCCTGCTTGAGGGCGCCGAGGCGCCGGCCGGCTGCGAAGTGGTGATGGGCAACGACGGCCTTGCCGGCGGCGAGTTGCGCGAATTCGAGGCCTTCAGCCCGGTCCTGGCGATGACGGCCAACGGCGGACGCGACGGCAACGGGCTAGCCAGCGGCCGCGCCCTGCCGAAAGACCCGACGGCCGAAGAGCGCGCCCGCGACCGGGAAACCATCGAGGCCGGCCTTGCCTATTGCGCCTCGCTCGGCATCACCTCGTTCCACAACATGGACGCCGACCCGCATCAGCTCGACATCCTCGGCGAGATCGACGGCGACGGCAAAATGCCGTGCCGCGCCTATATGCCGCTCAGGATGCTGCCGGGCCATCCGCTGTCCGACTTCCAGAAGGCCGTCGCCGACCGGCAGCGCTACGCCAGCGCCCACCTCAAATGCGGCTTCGTCAAGATGTTCATGGACGGCGTCATCGAGGCGACCACGGCTTTTATGCTGGACGACTATGGCGACAAGCCCGGCGTTCGAGGCGCACCGCTGTTCGAGGAGGAAGAGTTCCAGGCGTTCTGCGTCGAAGCCGACCGGCTCGGCCTGCAGATCGCCGTCCACGCCATCGGCGATGCCGCAGTGCGCCGCACCCTCGACGGCTATGCGGCCGCCCGCAAGGCAAACGGCGCCCGCGACAGCCGCCACCGCATCGAGCACATCGAAACGCTCGATCCCGCCGACCTGCCGCGGTTCCAGGAGCTCGGCGTCGTCGCCTCCATGCAGCCGACCCACGCGCCGGGCGCCTATTTCCCGTTCGAGCCGTCCGCCTCGCTGATCGGCAGGAAGCGCATGGCCCTAGCCTTTGCCTGGCAGCAACTGCGTGAGGCCGGCGCCCGGCTCTGTTTTGCCAGCGACTGGCCGGTGGCCCCGCTCGACCCGCTGATGGGCATCAAGACCGCACTGACCCGCAAGCCCGCCTTCGACGGCGCGCCGGACGAACGCCAGAGCCTCGACGATACGCTGGCGGCGTTTACCCGCGACGGCGCCTGGGTGGAATTCGCCGAAAACGAAAAGGGCATGCTGTGCCCGGGAATGCTGGCCGACATCGTCGTTCTGACCGGCGATATCAACAAGACGCCGGCCGACGAGGTCGACGGCCTCGCCGTCGCCATGACGCTCTGCGGGGGCAAGGTCACCTATGCGCGCTGACCGGCGTGACCGGGCAGTTTCTCTTAAAGACAGGCGGTCTCGGAGGCCGCTTGGCCGCCCGTCTCTCCCGGTGCGCCGCAGCTCTCGCGGATGATCAGGTCTGCGTCCATGACCATGCGGACCGGAGGGCTGGCGCGGTCGCCGGCAATCCGGTTGAAGAGCAGGCGCACCGCCGCGCAGCCGATCTCGTAGCTCGGCTGTGAGACGACCGTGAGGTGCGGATGAAAGGCGGTCGTCCAGGGAAAGTCGTCGAAGCCCACGACGGCGACGTCGTCCGGGCAGTTCAGTCCCAGATCCGCAATCGCCTGCATGATCCCGAGGGTCATGAAGTTGTTGGTGCAGAAGACCGCATCGGGCCGCGGCGAGGCCGTCAGCAGCGACAGCCCCTCCCGGTGCGCGTCCTCGACGCTGGACCGGCTGGTGCGCACATGGGCCGGATCGAACGTCATCCCCGCTTCCCGGAGCGCATCCTTGTAGCCCTCCACGCGGTCGACGATGCTGTCGGCATCGAGCTTGGCATGGGCGAGCGCGACGCGTCGCCGGCCGTGGGAGATCACATGCGAGACGATGGCGTGGGCCGCCTCCCGATTGTTGACCCGGACCGAGTCGACCTCCACCCCCTCCAGCACCCGGTCGACAAAGACGATCGGCACGCCGAAATCGATGGTGTCGCGGAACGCCTGCTCATTGCCGCCGGCCGGCGCCACGATCATGCCCTCAACCCGCTTTTCCTGCAGCACGTCGAGATAGAGACGCTCCTTCTCCGGGTCCTCGTCGGTGTTGCAGAGGATGAAGTAGTGGCCGTCGTTCCTTGCGTAGATCGTATCCTCAATGCCGCGCACCAGATCGGAGAAGTAGGGGTTGGTGATGTCGGAGATCATCACCCCGATGGTGCCGGTCTTGTTGCGGCGCAGGCTGCGGGCGATGCCGTCGCGCCGGTAGTTGAGGTCGCGGATGGCGTTCAGGACGCGCTTGCGCGTGTCGTCGGCCACGAACCGCGATCCGTTGATAACGTGCGACACCGTCGCAACCGACACGCCGGCGGCCTTCGCAACATCGCGGATCGTAGCCATCTACAAGCGGACCTTCTCAAAAAGCTTCCGGCCGGAAACCGTAACGCACCGGCAAACGATGCTGTTCAATACCTGCGCGCAGGAGGTCCGAAACGAACTGCACCGTTGCCGAGCCCATGCGGGGCGCGGCTTGCGATCCCGATCCGTGGCGGTGTTGCCATGCCGTCATGTTCGTTTCGTATCCTCGGTGTTGCGGAAAATCCGGGCCGACGCTCCCGCCGCCGGTCTTTCCTTATCATGCCGACGGCGCGTGGCCACCTTGCCGTGCCGGCGGCCCGTCCGCGGCACGGGGATTAGGGGGCAGAACGCCCGTCGAAACACCCAACATAGGCCGGGAAGCTCAAAAAGGCATATCGCCGGGGCCAAAAAGGCGACTTCTCAACAGGCAGGCGATCGAGGCATTCGCCGTACCGCCTGCCCGTCGCGTCACCGCCCTCAGCCGACCCGGGCGAACTGCTGCTCGACATAGGTAAGATTATGCTTGGCCAATCCGAGCAGATCGCCGGGAAGGTCGTTCGCCTCGACCGTCACCTGGAGCTGGTCGAGGCGCGGCGCCAGCACATCGAAGAAGCCGTCGAAATCGACGTTGCCCTTGCCGAGGATCTGGAAGTCGTCGTCGTAGTCCTTGACGTGGACATAGGTCAGGCGGTCCAGATAGGTCTTGGCGACGCGCACCGGATCGCCGCCCGCGGCAATTATATGCGCCGTGTCGATGCACAGATTGATGCCGGTCAGCTTCATGATCCGCGCGATCTCTTCCTCGGTCTGGATCAGCGAATCCAGATGGTGATGGAAGCTGGCTACCAGCCCGTTGGACCGCGCCAGGGCGTCGAACCGGTCGAGGCCGCGCGCCAGCCGGTCGAAATCGCTGTCCCGGATGCCGTCATGCCTCAGCGCCCCGCCGCCGACATTGATGTACGGCGCCCCGAACATCTTGGCGAACTCGACCGCCAGGGTCATCTTGTAGAACTCTTCTTCGATGATTTCGTCGAAGATGAAGTTCGCGGCCGTATAGACGCCGATCAGCTTGAGGTCGTATTTCGCCAGCATGTCGCGGAAATTGTCCGGATCGTCGCGGTATTTGGACAGGTTGCCGTCGAACATCTCGATGCATTTGAACCCGGCGCCGGAAATGTCGCGCATCGCGTCCTCGTCGGACCCCGTCGAGATGTAGAAGAGGTCCTTAATCGACGGCACGCCGACGTGATATCCCGCGCACAGGCCCCAAGCATTCGTCATATATCCAACATCGGCCATCATCAGCTCCCTTAGAATTCGCTGCGCTGAAGGCGCGCCGCAGAGCCGCGACGCGCCCGCGCAACCCCATTGAAATCAGCGCTTGCGCGCGCTCAGTCCGAGCGCGGCCGCCAGAATGACGATCATGCCGCGGACGATGATCTGCTGGCTGACGCTCAGCCCCAGGATGATCAGCCCGTTGTTGATCACCCCGATCAGCAGCGAGCCGACGACCGCGCCGACGACTCGCGCCGTGCCGCCGTAAAGATTGGTGCCGCCGAGCACGACCGCGGCGATGACCGTCAACTCGTCGCCCTCGCCGAAGGTGAAGCGCCCGGCCTGCATGCGGCCTGCATAGAGAATGCCGGCAAAGGCTGCGGCCGCGCCCGTCAGGCACATCGCCAGCATCTTCACCCGTTCCACGTTGATGCCGCTGTAGCGCGCGCCGGTCTCGTTGCCGCCGACCGCCAGGATCTTCTTGCCGAACGGCGTCTGGTGCATGACGAACACGCCGGCGATCAGCACCACCGCCGTCCAGATCAACAGGATCGGAATGCCGGCGACCGTCCCCAGACCGAAGATGACGTTGTAGTCCTTGTCCATGATCGGGACGGCCATCGTGTTGGTGATCCACATCGCCAGTCCCTTGGCGATGCCCATCATGCCGAGTGTGACAAGGAAGGCCGGAACGCCGACCTTGGTCGCGAGCAGGCCGTTGGTGGCGCCGATCAGGGTGCCGACAAAAAGGCCGACGAGGACCGAAAGAACGAGACTGTCGGTTTCCCTGAGGCAGAGCGCGACCACGAGCGAACTGAGCGCCGCGATGGAGCCGACCGACAGGTCGATCTGCCCGCTGGCAATAACGAATGTCATCGCCACCGCCATGATCGAGATGATCGCCGTCTGGCGGGCGATATTCAGGATGTTGACGACCGACAGGAACCGGTCACCCAACGTGAAGATGAAGAATATGACGACGATGACAAAGGCAAAATAGACGATATTCTCCTGAATATTGATCTTGGACGCGCCCCGGATCAGCCGTTCCATGTGATTACCCTTGTATGGCATGCTGGATTTCCTCCTCGGACTGAATGGCGTCTCTTTTCAGACTTCGGACCACCCTGCCGTCATTCAGCACAAGTATTCTGTCGCAGACGGCAAGGAGTTCCGCGATCTCCGAGGAGACGAGAATTGCGCTCGTGCCGCCCAGCGACAGTTTTCTGACGAAGTTGATGATTTCCGCCTTCGAGGCGATGTCGACGCCGGCGGTCGGCTCATTCAAGAGCAGGATGTCGGGATGGGTATTCAGCCATTTCGACAACAGGACCTTCTGCTGATTGCCGCCGGACAGCATTCCCACGATCGTATCGATGGATCCGGTCTTGATGGAATGCTCAGAAACACTTTGCTCGACGATCTCGACCGCCTTCTTGTTCTGAAGGAGCCCGTTCTTGGTCACCTTGTTGAGGCTGGCGATCAGGATGTTGTCCTTGACGCTGTGAATGAGGGCGAGGCCCTTGCGGCGCCGGTCTTCGGGCACGAGGGCAATGTTCTCCCCGATCGCATCCTTGATGCTGGCGATCTGGACGTCCTTGCCCTTGATCCTGAGGCGCCCGCCCGACGCCTTCCTGAGGCCGAAGAGAATTTCCAGGAGTTCGGTGCGCCCGCTGCCGATCAGGCCGGCAATGCCGAGCACTTCGCCCGCATTCAGCGAGAAGCTGACGTCGGAGAGGATCTTGCCTGAAAGATTTTCGACCTCCAGCCTGACCTCGTCGCCGACCGGCACGTCGCGCGGCGTCCATTCGAAATTGCGTTCCGCCGCCTTGCCGATCATGGCGTCGATGACGGCGCCGATATCGAGGTCTTCCGTCTTCGCCGTCATGACTTTCCGGCCGTCCTTCAGGACGGTGATCCGGTCGGAGATGTCGAATATCTCCTTCATGCGGTGGGAGATGTAGACGATCGACACGCCCCGCGATTTGAGCAGGCGAATGAGTTCGAAGAGCTTGTCCACTTCGCTCGAGGTGAGCGAGGCCGTCGGCTCGTCGAACACCAGGATCGAGGCCTGCGCCGACAGCGCCTTGGCGATCTCCACGAGCTGGCAGTATCCGACGCTGAGGTCGACGATCTTCTGGTCCGGCGTCAGGTCGATGCCCAACTCGTCCAGCAGCGCCTTCGTCTTGGAGACGATCTGCGCCTTGTCGATCGTTCCCCGGCGCATCGGCTCGTAATTGAGGAAGATATTTTCCGCCACCGTCAGGTAGGGAATGAGGCTGAGCTCCTGGTAGACCATCCGGATGCCGTTCTTCATGGCATCGGTCGGATTGCGGATCGCCCCCACCTTGTCGGCAACCTTGATGACCCCGGCATCGGCCTGGTAGACGCCGGTCAGGATCTTCATGAGAGTCGATTTTCCGGCGCCGTTACCGCCGACCAGGGCATGCACCTCGCCTTCGACGAGGTCGAAATCCACATCGTCCAGCGCCTTCACGCCGCCGAACGACTTGCTCATGCCCTCAAGCTCTAGCGTTTGATGTGTCACCGATACCACCGCCTGAAATATGTTGGCTGTCCGGTCCGGGTGCGCGGGCGGTAAGAAGGCCCGCGCACCCGGTATGCCGTTCGCTTGTGCCGGAGGTTATTTCATCAGCTCGGCGATATTGTCCGGCGCCGGCTCGTGATACGCCTCTTCCCAGGCCTTCAACAGGTTCGCCCGGACCACCGGCAGCGGCGGCACGGCGACGAACTCCGGCGCCTTCTTGTCGATCAGCGCATAGGCCGCCGTCGTGGCGATGGCGACGCCCTGGTCGTAGGGACGCTGGGCGCCGAGGCCCTTGATCATCCCGTCTTCGGCGATGATCCGGGCCGCATTGGCGCCGAGGTCGATCGTGGTGACGATGAGATCGCCGCGTCCGGCCGACTTTGCCGCCGCGATGGTGCCTTCGGCCGGGATGTCCCAGACCGCAAAGATCCCGTCGATCTGCGGATGATTGACCAGGATGCCGTCGACCACTTCCGTGACCCTGTTCTGGTCGGTGAAGCCGCCCTCGGCGACCACCTTGATGTTCGGATATTTCTCGGCGATCCGGTCCTTGAAGCCGTCGGCCCGCTGGTCGGTCACCCAGAAATTGGCGTCGAAGAAGACGACACCGACCTCGCCTTCACCGCCGATGGCCTCGGCCATGATGTCGGCGGCGGCAGCGCCGTTGCCGTAGTTGTCGGCGGCGATGCAGCTCACATAGTCCTTGCCGGCGACCATGCCGTGGGCGATGTTTTCAACGAAGACGAGCTTGGCGCCCTGCGCGGCGGCGGCGCGGTAGCTCGCGGCGGTGGAGATCGGATCGATCGGCGTGCTCAGCAGCAGATCGGGCTGCAGGGCCATCAGGCTTTCGATGTTGCTGACCTGGGTCTCGACCTTCATCTGCGCGTCGGTGACGCCGACCAGCTCGACCCCCAGTTCATTGAAGGTATCCTTGATCGCGGCCAGTTCGGTCGTGGTCATTTCGTTGGAGAGCATGTGGAAGGCGAAGGCGACCTTGAACTTGCCGTCCTTCAGCTTCTGCCGGTCCTCGGCGGTCAGCTCCAGCGAGTTCGCGGACGCCGCCGGCTCGCCGTTCGGACCCGTGCTCTTCAGGTCTTCGGTGGAATATTCCGGAACGGAGAGTTCCTTGGCGACAGGGCTCTGCATCGCCATCGCCGAAGCAAACAGAATGCCTGCTGTAACTGCTAGATACTTTTTCATCTTGGCACCTCCTTTGAATGTTGTTCCCCGCCTGGTTTTTGTTGCGACGGGATTTATTGTGGACCCGAAGGGTTCGGGTCCTTCTTCGCCCCCTTTTTCATCGTCACCCCACGAGGGGCTTCAGATACTCGTAGGCGCTGCGCGCCACATAGTCGGGATCGACGTCCCGCCTGTTGAAGCCGATCTCCATTGTGACGTAGCCCTTGAAGTCGATTTCCTTCAGCGCAGCGACCAGCGCCTCGTAGTCGACCTTGCCGGATGCGCTCGGCGCGTTCCGGTTGGTGTCCGACAGGTGGATGTGGTGCAGGTCTGCGCCCATCCTGTAGGCGTAGTCGGTCGGCACCTCGCTGCGATAGAGCACGTGGATGGTGTCGAACATCAGCTTGACGTTCGGCGCTCCGACCTCGCGCATCATCCGGATCGCGTCGTCGCAGGACTCCACCAGATTGCTGTCCATGGAGGTCGGCTCGATGGCCACCGTCACGCCCATGTCCGCGGCCTTGGCCGCGATCGTCCTCAGCGCCTCACGGCTCCATTCCCAGGCCTGGTCGGTGGTCGTGCCGAACACCTGCCAGCCGGCGACGTAAAGAAGGGTCTTGCCGCCAAGGTCGGCGCACAGCCGTGCCACCTTCACATACTGGTCGATGGCGTTCGCGCGTTCCGCTTCAAGCGGCGAGGAAACGTTGAAGCCGGGCCCGCCGCCGGGCGCCGGCAGCATGCTGGAACAGGCAATCCCGTTGGCATCGAGCACCGCCTTGATCTCCTGGCGCCGGTCGGCGTCGATGTAATCCGGATAGGCGTGCGGCGCGGCGGCGCCGATTTCGATGCCGTCATAGCCGATCCTGGCGAGCCGCCGGATCGTCTCGTCGAGCGGATAGGACGGCACCCAGACCGGAAAGCTGGAGTAGACCCAGGTATTGAACGACAGTTTCATTGTTCTTTTCCTCCCATGCGGCGCCCTAGAGCGTTTCGGCCAGTTGGTAGGCTTCCAGGATGTTGCTCTGGATCAGCCGTGGCGCGACGCAGTCGCCGACTCTTTCTATGCGGACGGACTTGAACTCCTGATGTTTCTTCAGCGCGACGTAGAGATCGTCGCGCGACCTGCGGCCGATCACCGGAACCACCCAGTCGACCTCTTCGATGGCGCCCTCGTTGCCGGGAATGAGGAGATACTGGCCCCAGCCGATCGCGTCCTCGGAGGAAAACACCTGCGCGGTGCGGACCCGGCCGGGCTCGATGGCGGTGACGACCGTCGAGGTGACGAGGGAAAGCCCCTTGATGGCCGCCCGCCGGAAGAACAGCGTGCGCGTCCCGTCTTCCAGTTCGGACCCGACGACCTCATAGGACGCCACCACGGTGACCCGGCAGCCGTTGTCGGCGAGGAACTCGGCAGTGCCGGCGGCCTCCCAGTGTCCGTTGCCGTCGATCACCACCACATGGCCGGAGGGCATCACGTCGCCGGCGAGCACCCTGTCGACGGAGACGACATGGTCGAGATCAAGGCCCGGCGTGTCCGGCAGGACCTGCCGTCCCTCCACTTCCGCGGCGAACGGCACGCCGTTGCGTCCGGGAAGGTTGGAGGCCGAGCCGGTGGCGACCACGATGGTGTCGCAGCCGAGTTCGGCAAGCGCCTCCGGCGTCGCCTCGACGCGCCGCCGCACATCGACGCCGAGGTCGCCGAGAACGGCTTCCAGATGGCTCGTCACCTCGCCGATATCCTCGTGCTCCGGCTGCTTCATGGCGAGGCGGATGAGGCCGCCGAGCGTGCCGTCGCGTTCCAGAAGCATCACCTGGTGCCCGCGCCGCGCCGCGATCTCAGCCACCTTCATGCCGGTCAGGCCGCCGCCGACGACGGCAATGCGGTGCTTTTGCTCGGCCGGCACAAGGTCGCGGTCGTTCAGCGTTGCCTCGCGCCCGGCGCTCGGGTTCTGGATGCAGCGAATGCCCTTTTCCTGGCCGACCTGATGGATGCAGGCGTCGTTGCAGGCAATGCAGATGCGGATGAGATGGCCGCGTCCGGTCCTCAGCTTTTCCACGGTCTCCGGATCGGCCACCAGTTGCCGCGCCAGCCCGATCATGTCGGCATGGCCGTCGCGGATCATCGCTTCGCCGCGCGAGGGCGGCGTGATCCGCCCGAAGGCGACCACCGGCAGCTCCGTCGCCTGCTTCAGGGCGACGTTGAGCCGATCGAATTCCTCCGAGGCGACCGCCGCCGGCGGGATTTCCATCCAGTAGCTGGAAAACGAGCCGGCGTCGGCGTTGAAATAGTCGACGAGCCCCGTCGCCTCGAGCGCGGCAACCATCTTCAGGCCGTAGTCCAGATCGTAGCCGAACGGCGTGAACTCATCGAGGCAGATGCGCACACCGAGGGGCACCGACGGGCCGGTCGCGGCCTTGATCGCTTCCATGACCTCGATCGAAAGCCGCATCCGGTTCGCAAAGCTGCCGCCCCAGCGGTCCGTCCGGCGGTTGAAATAGGGCGAGGCGAAGGAGCGAAGGAGGCCGTCATGGGCGATCTTGATCTCGATACCGTCGTGGCCGGCCGCCATGACGTTGCGCGCCGCCGCCGCGAAGCCGGCGATGACCGCGGCGATATCGTCCTCGTCCACCGCCTTGGTGTTGAAGTGGCTCGAAGGCTCCGGCATCTGCGTCGGCGCCCACATGATATGGGGCGGGCGCATCAAGGAGGTGTGGCCGCCATGGGTGAGCTGGCTGAACAGCTTGGCACCGTGCGCGTGCACGGCCTCTGCGATGTCGCTGAGGCCGGGGATGACGGCGGGGTCCCAGGCATTGAGGAACCGGTCCGACATCTTGCCCGTGGGGTGGATCGCCTGGCTTTCCATGACGATCAGTCCTACTCCCCCACGGGCCCGCTCGCGGTGATACGCGGTGAGGGCCGGCGACGGCATGCCCTCCAGGGTTCCAAGCGCTGTGAAATGCGGCTGGAACACGAAACGATTTCGTATCTCGACCGCCCCTAAGCGGAACGGACTGAACAAGAGGGGGAAACGTGTTGCCGGATCAGACATGTCGACCGGTGTCCGTTATCCTCTCGTAGCGGCCGAAAAGGCGCTACGTAATCGTTTCAATCACCTGACAACCGAAGCCGCGCCTGTTTACGTGATTCAAGGGATGTCAGGATGCTGGCTTCAGGAGACGTCCGCACTCGTTCCGGAGTGGGCCGACCGGGCCATGGCGTCGAGGACGCGCATATTGGCGACGGAGTCCTCCAGCGGCAGCGGAGCCGGCTTGCCCTCGAGGATCGCCTCGGAGAAGGCCTGCACCATCAGGCTATACTGGTCGACCGCGGCAATGGTCTCCTCCTGGCGCCCGCCGTCGCCGTCGCACAGGATGACGAGGGTCTCCGACACCCGGGTGTCCAGACCCGGAATGATGCCGCGCGGCACCTCGATCGAGCCCTTGTTGCCGACCACCGTGTAGGAGCCCTGGGAATTGCCGGAGAACGAGCAACTGACGATGCCCTTGCGGCCCTCCGCGAACTCCAGGATCGCGGCCAGGTTGGTGTCGACACCGAAGCGCGGATCCACATGCCAGCGCACGGTCGCCGTCAACGGCTCCTCGCCGAACACCATCCGGCAGACGCTGACGACGTAGCAGCCCATGTCGAGAAGGGCGCCGCCGCCGAGCTCCGGAATGAAGCGGACGTTGGAGGCATCCGGCGGGCTCATCATGTCGACGCAGAGATGCGCGCGGACTTCCTGGATATCGCCGATGGCGTCCTCGGCAATGAGTTGCTTGACCCGGGCATGCTGGGGATGGAAGCGGTACATGAACCCTTCCATCATCGGCCGCCCCACCTTCTTGGACTGTTCCAGGAGCTGGATGGCCTCGTCGGCATTCATCGCCAGCGGCTTTTCGCAGAGCACCGCCTTGCCGGCGTCGAGCGCCTTGCCCGCCCATTCGGCATGCAGGCTGTTCGGCAGCGGAATGTAGACCGCATCAATATCGGGATCGTTGATCAGCGCGTCGTAGTCGAGCACGCGGATGCCCGGAAGACCCATGCTTTCCGGCTTCACCTCGGTAGGGCGGCGCGAGGCCACCGCGACGAGCGATGCGTTTTTTGCAGATTGAATGGCCGGTATCAGGGCCATCTTTGCGATGCCCGCAAATCCGAGCACACCCCAGCGTACTGAACGGTCCATGATACCCCCTCCCGTGGGTTTCCGCATGCTGAGCGGAGGGTCCGTGAATATGTTCGTCATTAGTGACGTAAACGATTACGTCGACAGTAGAGGCGTGCATTTATCGCGTCAACAGCAAAACTTTTTCGCCTCAGGAAGGGGCGGCGCGTACAGGAAACCGGGCGCGCAGCGGCGCCCGCACCGACCGGAATCGGCCCGGCGGCCCGTTCTGCGCGGAAATACGGCGCGCATTGACGGACGCAGTCGCCGGCGCCTGGCCGAGCGACATGTTCTTCCGGTTGCCGAGGGTGTGAGGGACAGTCCGGCGCGACCTGCCAATATGTCGCGGCCGACCGTTTCGGCGGCCCACCCCGTCGGGCAGGCGGCGTCGCGCCGACGCATTCGGTAGCAGCAGAGAAAACGGGAGGCCGCGCACGGCCTCCCCGTCATGCGGCAGGCGGTGCTCCTGCCGGCATCGAGGGCTCGGGAACCGCGAACGGCCCCGAGCCGGTTCGCATCAGGCGGCGAGATCGTACGCCAGGAAGGGCTTGATGCGATCCGTATCGACTTCCACGCCGAGGCCGGGCTCGCGCGGGACCTCGAGCACGCCGTTGCGGATTCGCTCCTCCGGCGGGTTTTTCAGCACCTGGACGTACTCGTTGACCTCCGGGAAGTAGGGATAGGTCTCCAGAGGCATCGGCGCCGCCGTCGCCAGCCAGGCCTGCATGGAGACCGCCGTGCACAGGGACGAGGCGCAGTTGTGCGGCGAGACGCGGGCATTGTAGGCCTCGGCCATCGCCGCGATCTGCACCAGTTCGAAGATGCCGCCGCAATTGCCGACATCCGGCATGACGATGTCGACGCCACCGGTCTCCAAAAGGTTCCGGAACCCGCTGCGGGTGTAGATGCGCTCGCCCGCCGCGATCGGCACGCTCCAGCGCCCCTTCAGGTCCTTCAGGCCGCCGAAATTGTACGGATCGAGCGGTTCCTCGACCCAGGAAACGCCGATCTCCTCGCACACCGACATGAACCGGATCAACTGGTCGTTGTTCATGCCGCCGCTGAGGTCCAGCAGGATCTCCGCGTCGTCGCCGACGACCTTCTTCAGCGTGCGGACGCGCTGGATGGCGACGTCGAACGCCTCCGCGGAGAGCGCGCGCCGCGTGACATGGCGCAGCGTCCCGCTCGGCTGACGGTTGGCCAGCGGATAGGTCTTCAGGATCTTGTATCCCTCTTTCAAGGGACGTTCGGCCGCGCGCGCCCATTCCAGCACGTCGTCATGGCGGTAGTTCCAGCCATTGGCGTAGACCGGAATGTTGTCGTGAAAGGCACCGCCGAACAGCTCCCAGACGGGAACGCCGAGCGCCTTCGCCTTGATGTCCCAGAGCGCCTGGTCGATGGCGCTGAGGGCGGCAAAGACGATCGCCCCGCCGCCCTTGGTCCAGAACGAGTGATCGTAGATCTCGTGGTAGACGTTGCGCGGAAACGACGGATCGGCGCCGATGACCTTGGGCGCGAAGTCGGCCAGCATGCCGGCAGCGCCCTTGGCGCCGATGCCGTAAGCGACCGCAGCCTCGCCCCAGCCGCTGATCCCCTCGTCGGTCACGAGTTCGACGAGGACCGGATGAAGCTCACCCTTGGTGATGCAATAGACTTTCATGTTCACGACACGCACGTCGAATTTACCCTTCTGTTTTTCTGGATGTAGAAATAGCCGGCGATCGGGATGAACAGCGCCAGGCCAACGACGTCGGAAGTGGTTCCGGGAGCGGTGATCGTAAGGCCGGTCAGGAAGACGATCGCGGCCTGCCAGGTCTTCAGCGTCCCGAACAGGTAGCGCGACAGGCCCGCCGACATGACGATGACGCCGATCGCACATGTGCTGCCGTCCTGGATGAGGCTCCGCCAGGTGAAGCCGTCGGTGACCAGCAGCAGCGACGGGGCGTAGCAAAAGACCATCGGCACGACGATCTTGCCGATGCCGAGCTTGAAGGCCTCGACGCCGGTCCGGAACGGTGGCGATTGCGCGATGGCGGCAGCCGCGAACGCCGTGGTGCAGACGGGCGGAGTCAGCTCGGCGATGATGCCGTAGTAGAAGACGAACATGTGCGAGGCGATCGGCGGCACGCCGAGCTGGGAAAGCGTCGGCTGAGCAACGGTCGCCAGCAGGATGTAGAGGGCGGTCGTCGGCAGCCCCGCCCCCATCATGATGCAGACGATGGCGATCAGGACGAGCGACAGGAACATCTGTATGTCGGGGACCGCCAGCGGCAGCAGCACGTGCAGGGAATCCGCCATTTGCGCCGCGCCGTTGGTCACCATGAAGCCGACGCGGAAGCCGACGCCGGTGGTGTTGATGACGCCGACGGTGATCCCCACCACCGCCGCTGCAACGCCGACGACGACCGAATATTTCGCACCGACCGCGAGCGCATCCGCCAGTTGGCCGATCGGCTGCGGATCGTCGCTGCGCCAGGCGGCGATGATCGATGCCGCGACGAGGAACAGGGTCACCGGCAGCCCGAAAGAGCCGTCGAGACCCTTTGCGACGACGAAGGCAATGAACCCGGCATTGAGCAGGAGCGTCACGGGCCGCCGCCAGGAGGTGAACCCGAACAGCGCCGCAACGGAGATACCGACGAAGGCCGACATGTAGGGCGTGTAGCCGGAGAACAGGATGATCAAGAGGGCCGCCAGCGGGAACACATGCCGCCAGCCGCGGCGCCAGACCCCAACGACGTCCGAGAGCCGGCTCGTCGCATCGGGCGCAAGGCCAAGCCGGAGCGCCGTGAAATGCACCTGTGCATAGACGCCCGTGTAGTGCATCAGCGAGGGTACAATCGCCGCAATGACGATGGTCGTGTAGGGGACCTCGAGGAACTCGGCCATGATGAAGGCGGCCGCCCCCATCAGCGGCGGCGTGATCTGCCCGCCGGCGCTGGCGGCGGCCTCGACGGCCGCGGCGAACATGCCCGGATAGCCGAGGCGTTTCATGTTCGGGATGGTCAGCGAGCCGGTCGAGACCGTGTTGGCGATGGCCGAACCGGAAATCGAGCCGAACAGCGCCGACGAGATCACGCTGACCTTGGCCGGGCCGCCGATCTGCCGGCCGGCGATGGCGTGCGCGGTGTCGATGAAGAACTCGCCGAGGCCCGTGCGCTGGGCGATCACGCCGAAGATGACGAACTGGATGACGATCGTCGAGACGACCCAGACCGGCAGTCCGAATATGCCCTCGGACGGGAAATAGATGTTGTTGACGAACTGGCGCCAGTCGACGCCCGGATGCTTGAGGATGTCGATCGGAATGCTGGGGCCGAACAGGGCATAGCCGATGGCACAGAAGGAAATGATCGGCAGCGCCCAGCCCAGCGCCCGACGCGACATCTCGATGGTGATGGCGATGAGGACGGTGCCGAAGAACAAATCGAAGGCGTTCGGATTGCCCTGCCTGAGCGTCTGCGGCGAGATCTGGTAGGAGAGCGCGCCGAAGCCGATGGTGCCGCCGCGCCAGAACATCGGCAGATAGAGAAGCGCGGCGATCGCCAGCGCCATCAGGACGATGTCATAGACGGGGATGCGGTTCGGCCCCTCGCCGGGCCGCTCCGGGCGGACCAGCGGATAGTAGGCGAACGCAAAGATAGCAATGCCGCAAAGGTGCAGGGCGATGTGAAGGCGTTGCACCGGAACGCCGAACCCGGCCCCCGCAATGTGGTAGACCGCGAAGACCAGCGCCAGGACCCAGAGCACGTTCCGCACGCGCGGGCCCGGCCGCCGGATTTCCGAAAAGTCTTCTGTGTCCAGATGTTGACCGGGCATGGAATGATCGCTCTAGGCCGTTTCGAAACGCGCGGCGGCGGAAAGGCGCCGCGCC
>NZ_NPEV01000016.1:58145-78512 GCF_003258835.1 Rhodobium orientis
CGCGCCGGAGGGCGTCTGCCCGCGGCGCGGCGATGACCTGGCAAGATTGCCCGCAAAGGCCCGGCTACTTGGCCAGCAGCTCGTCATAGGCGCGCTTGGCACCCGGATGCAGCGGCACGCCGAGATTGTCGACGCCGTTCAGCGCCGTTTCCAGCCGCATGGTCGCCGCCTTCGGGTGGCCGGCGTCGAACAGCTTGCGGGAATTCTCGTTCCACAGCGCTTTGGTGATCTTGTAGATCAGCTCTTCCGGCTCGTTGGCGTTGACGACCAGGATGGTGCTGACGCCGAAGGTCTCGACCGGATAGTCCTGGCCCTCATAGGTGTTCGGCTTGATGGTCGTGCGCGCGTAGTACGGGAATTCCTTTTCGATCTGCGCCAGTTCCTCGTCGGTGAAGCTCATCAGCTTCATGCCGGAGGTGGCGGCCAACTGGACGATCGCAGCGGTGGGCGCACCGGCCATGGCGAAATAGGCATCGATCTGGCCGTCGGCCAGCCGTTCGGCCGCCTGGGCGTTGTTGAGTTCGACTGGCGTAAAGTCGTCGCGGGTGATGCCGAAGGAATTGAGGATCTGCAGCGCGGTCATCTGAAGGCCCGATCCGGCCTCGCCGATGCTCACGCTCTTGCCGCGCAGGTCGTTGATGCCCGAAATCTCCGAATTGAGCGGCAGGACGATCTGCGCTTCCTCGGGAAAGAGATTGGCCACGACCCTGAGGTCCTTGGTCTCGTTGCCCTTGAAGTCGCCGACGCCGTTGTACTGGTCGTAGAGCGCCGAAGACCCCGTCAGCCCGGCTTCCAGGCCGCCGGACTCCACCGCGGAATTGTTGTGAACGGACGCATTGGTCGACTGCGCGATGGCAACCAGTCCCGGCACGCCGCAACTGCCGCCTTCCTCGCAGGGGCGCGAGCCCGGAGGACTGGAAATGGCGTTGGCGATCAGGGCGCCGAGGGGATAGTAGGTGCCGCCGGCCCCGCCGGTTCCGATGCGGAAGAAGGTCGTTTCCTGCGCGAGGGCAGAGGTCCCCATGGTCATCGCCGCCAGCATGGCCGCCCCGACAGCGCGGGCGAAGAAATGTTTCATTTCCGAAGTTCCTCACAGTGGATGGTCGCCGGCCGGTTTGCGTCGGCCGGAAGCTCGATTGACCAATCATTGGGACTGCTCAATATAAATGCAAAACGAAAACGCTGATATCCGCATAAGCGTTTCTTATGCGCAAGATCCGTTCGCAACCCATGGTCGGAACAGCCGTTCGCGCGCGCGAACGGCCTCGGCGTTCCGCCCGGCTCAGCGCTCGCCTGGCACCAACTGGCTGTGCTCCAGCATCGCGGCCCGCAGCACCGCATGGCAGTGGTCGATGCGTTCCGAGCGAGGACGGAAGCGCGGCCGCAGCAGGTGATAGACGGAAGGCTGGTCGACGTCGAGACGCCGCCAGTCGACCTCCGGATTGCCGGCATTGAGGGCCGCGACGGTGGTGCAGGTGATGTAGTCGACAAGCGCCACGCTGCCCGAGTGGAGCGCGTAGCAGGCCATCGGATAGAAGTTCTGGAATTCCATCTGCGGGCGCCCGAAGAGCTCGCTCAGTCGCGGACCCAGCTTGTGCTCGTAATAGATGGCGCAGATCCGGTGCGGGCTGAGCTCGTCTGGGCCGACGGTGTCGCGCGAGCTTTCGATCAGCCCCTTGGGAAAGAGCGCATACATCGGCACTTCGAAGCGCTCGGACTCAAACAGGGGCGATTCCGGCGGGGTCGACCCCAACCCCTCGTCCATGATGGCGATATCGTGCTGCTGGGCCTCCATCGCCGACAGGATGCGCGAGGCCGATCCGTTCATCACCCGGATCGACTGCCCCTCGGCAGCGAGCGGCGCAATGCGGGAGGGGACGAGATAGGTCCCCACATTGTTGGCGGCGATGATCGACATTTGCGGCATGACGCCGGGCGCCAGTCGCACCAGGCTGCGCTCGATGTCGTGCAGTTGCTCCATCACCGGCCGCAGCCGCTCGAACATGACCCGCGCCTCCACCCGGGGCTTCAGGCCCGTCGCCGTGCGTTCGAACAGCGAAAATCCCAACTGCCCTTCCAGCGTCTTGATCGTCATGCTGATCGCCGGCTGGGTCCGTCCCATGTTGCGCGCCGCTTCGGTGATGCTGCCCGTCAGCATCACCTGATAGAACGCCTCGAACTCATGGTTTTTCATCTGCGCTCCTTGCGGCCATCCGGCAATCCGGCGTGCGGGGCCCGTTGCACCCGATCAGATGGGAGACGATACGACAAGAAACGGAGCATGACTCGCCGTCAAACCTCTCCTGAGGCCGCAGCGGCACGCGAGAGGGCCCGGCAACCGGAAAAAGCCCCTGAGCTGTTGGCCACTCGCGCGGCGGGCCGCAGCTTCAGAAGCCGACCGCCTGGCCGTCCTTGCGGTAGTCGCTGCCGGCGACGTAGCCGTCTTCCAGGCGATGGATGAGCTGGGCACCGCCGAAGCCGAAATCCTCTTCCGGCGCGCGCAGGCTGATGTCGTGGCCCATCGCTGCCAGCTTCTCGGCGACGGCCGGCGGGAAGCCCCGTTCCATCGCCACGCGCCGGCCAGCCTCGAACCGCCAGCGCGGCGCGTCGGCCGCCATCTGCGGGTTCTGGCCCCAGACCTGCGTCCGCAGCACCATCTGCAGATGGCCCTGCGCCTGCATCGGCCCGCCCATGACGCCGAAGGTCATGGCCGGCTTGCCGTGGCGCGTCACGAAGCCGGGAATGATGGTGTGGAAGGGGCGCCGGCCGCCGGCGACCTCGTTGACATGGCCGGGCTCCAGGGTGAAGCCCCATCCCCGGTTCTGCAGCGAGATGCCGGTATCCGGGACGACGACGCCGGAGCCGAAGCCGGCAAAGTTCGACTGGATCAGAGAGACCATCCTCCCGGCCGCATCGGCAGCAGCGACATAGACGGTGCCGCCGGCGCGCGGCGCACCGGCCTCGGCGATGCGGGCGCGGTCGGGATCGATCAGCGCCGCTCGCTGGCGAAGATAGGCTGGATCGAGCAGCGCGTCGGGGGGAAGCCGCATGGCGGCGGGATCGCTGACATGGCGTTCGGCATCGGCGAGCGCCAGTTTCATGGCCTCGATCTGCAAATGCAGCGCCGGCGGGCCGTCGGGGTCCATGGTGGCAAGGTCAATGGCCCGGCCGCCCGCTCCGTCGCGTAGCGCCTCCAGGATGCCAAGCGCGATCAGGGCGGCGATGCCCTGGCCGTTCGGCGGGATCTCGTGCAGTGCGACATCGCCGAAGGACTGGGAGAGCGTGCCGCACCAGTCGCAGCTATGGGCGGCCATATCCTCCTCGTCGAGGGCGGCGCCGTTCCGGCGGGCGAACTCGGCGATGCGCCGTGCCAGCTCTCCGCGATAGAAGGCCTCGCCCTTGGTCTCGGCGATAAGGCGCAGGGATCGGGCGAGCGCCGGGGAGCGGAAGCGTCCGCCCGCTGCCGGTGCCTTGCCTCCGGGCAGGAAATGGGCGGCAAAGCCCGGCTCACCGGCGAGCATCGCGCCGTCGCGGCCCCAGCGGGATGCTATCGACGGGCTGACCGGAAAGCCGTTTTCGGCATAGGCAATGGCGGGGGCGAAGAGATCGGCGAAAGGAAGCGCGCCGAACCGCGCCGACAGCGCCTGCCAGCCGGAGACGGCGCCGGGCACGGTAACGCTTTCCCAGCCCCGCTTGGGGATCTTGCCAAGAGCGGCGAAGCGCTCCGGCGACCATTTGCGCGGCGACCGTCCGGACGCGTTGAGGCCGTGCAACTCCTCGCCATCCCAGACGATGGCGAAGGCGTCCGAGCCGAGGCCGTTGCCGGTCGGCTCGACGACGACGAGCGTGATGGCGGCGGCAAGCGCGGCATCGACGGCATTGCCGCCGGCCAGCAGCATCCGCAACCCGGCCTGGGCGGCCAGCGGCTGCGAGGTGGCGACGACGTTGCCGGCCATCACCGGGCTGCGCCGGGCCGGATAACCGGCGTGGTAGTCGAACCCTTGCATGGTGTCGTTCCGGTCAAAGGTCAGTAGATCAGCGCGCCGTCGGCATCGGGGTCGAGCGGCCACAGCGGCCGGGCGACGCGCTGATAGGGAACCCGCGTGTAGTCGTTGCGGATCAGGAGACCGTCGGAATGGACGTGGATCACGCCCTTCAGCAGCGGCCCGTAGCCGGCCATGAAGTGGTTGGAGGACTTCAGGACCAGGATCTTGCGGGCACGCGGATCGATGCCGAGCGAGGTGAACAACTCCGTGCCGAGCGCCTGGGTGCGGGCCGAGGTCAGCACGACGTCGACGCCGTCGACACGGATCGCAGCTGCCATGCCAAGCGGCGCGGAGGCGCTGCCGAAGCTCTGCCAGGCCTCCGGCGCGAGTGCCGTCACCGTCGCGCGCACGTCGAGCGGCTGGTTGGAGGTCCGCCCGGCCTTGCCGCCGATCCGGATGTCCAGCTCCGCGCCGAGCCCGGCGGCAAAGCACGTCCGCACCGCCATCGGATCCCACAACGGGCCGAGGGCGACGCTATCCACCCCGCGCTCGATCAGCCGGCGCAGCACCGAGGTGTTGTCGGCGGCAGCGCCGCCGCCGGCATTGTCGGACGCATCGGTGACGGCCACCGGCCCCTCGGGCGCGTCGAGCGCCGCGTCGATGCCCTCGTCGATGGACAGGAATTTCGGCGTCGTCACGCCCCGCAGCTTCATGAACGCGCGGCCGACCTTTTCCGCCATCGCCTCGCCGAGCGCCTTGTCGCCGTCGCTCATCACCAGGACCCCGGCACCCATTTCGGGGACGTCGGCATAGGGGTAGCTGTGGCCGACCGAGATCGACAGGATCCCCGGCGTCTTTTCCTCTTCGCGCACCCAGTCGATGAAGGTCCGCATCTGCGGATGCGTCGTCGGGAAGCTGCCGACCTGGTGGCAGGTGAAGACCGACTTCACCGGCCGCACGCTGCCCTTGAGGGTGGCGAGCACGATGTCGAAGAGATTTTCCGCCTCCTCGTCGCAGTCGGTGTGGGGATATTCCTTGTAGAACACCATGATATCGCAGGCATCGAGCCGCTTGCGCGTCAGGTGGCAATGGGGATCGAGCTCCGCGGAGATCAGGCAATCGGGACCGACGATCTCCCGGATGGCGCTGAGGAGATCGCCCTCCACGTCGTCATAGCCGAACGCCACCATGGCGCCATGCAGCCCCATCACCACGGCATCGAGCGGCAGCGCCGCGCGCAAATCCGCGAGAATGCGGTCGCGCATGAACTCGTAGTCCTGGCGATTGACCGGGCCGCCCGGGCTGGCGTGGAAGCAGCTTCCCTCGATGAAGGTGAAGTCGCCTTCCGCCGCCCGGCGCCGGCCGACCGGGATCTGGGCCGTGCAATGCCGGGGGCCATCCTGGGGGTGCTCGCCGGGACCGAAAAAGACCGACTCGCGGAAATCGTCGAGGCTCGTCGGTAGCGGTGAGAAGGTGTTCGATTCGGTTCCCAACGTGGCGGTAAAGACGCGCATACGCGGAGTTCTCCTTCAGATGGTGGAGCGGATCGGCCCGGGGGGAAGGCTTGCCGGGTCGGTGATGACGCCCGCTGCGGCACTGGCGGCGACGCTGGCGGCGCCGGCGAGGTAGATTTCGGCGGTCCGGCTGCCCATGCGGCCGGTGAAGTTGCGCGAGGTGGTGGCGATGCACACCTCGCCGTCGCCGAGGGCCCCGAGGTGGAGGCCGGCGCAGGCGCCGCAGCCGGGCGGCGTGATGGTGCAGCCGGCGTCGGCGAGCGTCGTCATCAGTCCTTCCCGGAGCGCCTGTTGCATGACATGGCGCGAGGCCGGCGTGACGATCATCCGCACGCCGGGGGCAAGGCGGCGGCCGGCGAGCACGGCGGCGGCGGCGCGGATGTCTTCCAGCCGGCCATTGGTACAGGAGCCGATCAGGGCCTGGTCGATGCGGATGCCCGCGACCTCGGCGAGCGGCCGTACGTTGTCGACCGTCGGCGGACAGGCGATCATCGGCGTCAGTTCCGCAAGGTCGAGACGGACCTCGCGCTCATAGACCGCGCCCGGATCGGGGCGTCCGGCATCGGGCTCGATGTCGATGCCGAGCGCGGCGAAATGCGCCTCGGTGACCGCATCGCAGGGCACCATCGCGGCCTTGGCCCCCTGTTCGACGGCCATGTTGCAGAGCGTCATGCGGGCGGCCATGTCGAGCTCGGAGAGCGCGTCGCCGACAAACTCCACCGCACGGTAGGTGGCCAGCCGCGCGCCGTATCGGTAGAGCAGCGCGAGCGCGACGTCCTTGGCTTCGCAGCCGGCCGGCAACCGGCCGTCGAGCCGGATGCGGATCGTTGTCGGCATCCGCAGCCACATGCGGCCCGTCGCCCAGACATAGGCGGTTTCCGAGGCGCCGAGCCCGGTGCCGAAGCAAGCCGCCGCGCCAAGTGTGGTCGTGTGGGAATCCGCGTTGAACACCAGCGTGCCCGGGCGCGCGAGCCCCTTTTCGACCGCGATCTGGTGCGAAATGCCGGCCCCGACATCGTGGAACTCGGCAATGCCCTGGTCGGCGACGAAGCGCCGGCCCCCGGTGTGGACCGTGGCGAGTTCCGCCGTCGCCGGCGGGGCGAAGTGGTCGTAGAAGAGGCCGAGCTTGTCCGGCTCGGCGACCCGCTCGATGCCGGCCTGGGCGAGAAGCGCGATGATGGTATCGATGGCATCGTCGGGCGTGAAGCAGCGGTCGGGCGAGACCTCGGCGAAATCGCCGGCCCGGAGCGGCCGGCCGGCGGCGCGCGAGAGGATCTTTTCGGCCAGCGTCAGGGCCGTCATGCGCGGGCCCTCCGGCTGCGGGCAAGGCGCGCCATCAGGCCGCCATCCCGCAGGATGGCGATCAGTTCGGCGGGCAGCGGTGCAAAGGCAAAGGTCTCGCTCGCCCCGCCCGGCGCCCTGAGCGTGGCGGTGCCCCGCGACAGGTCGGCCGCCAGTGTCGCCCCGTCGCTTGCGGCCCGCGACAGCTCCGCCGATTGGATCACCGGCAGCCCCGTATTGATGCAGTTGCGAAAGAAGATGCGGGCGAAGGAGGCCGCGACGACGAGGCGGACGCCGGCGCCGCGCAGCGAGGTCGGCGCCTGTTCGCGCGAACTGCCGCAGCCGAAATTCTCGCCGGCGACGACGACGGGGCAGTCGGCGAGCCGCCCTGGCCATTCCGCACCGAGGCCGGAGAGCGCATAGGCCGCCTGGCGCGCCGGGTCGCGCTCAAAGAGGTAGCGTCCGGGATAGATCAGGTCGGTGCTGATGTCGTCGCCAAGTGTGGCGATCCGTCCGCCGACCGTCATGTCAGCGGCTCCCGATGTCGCCGCCGTCATTCGCGCTCCTCCGCGATGGCGCGGTAGCGGGTGTCGAGGGCGGTCACCTCATCGAGACCGACGACGGCGTTGAATTCGTCGAAATCGGTCATCCGCTCGCGCAAGGCGAGATAGGTGCCGCTCCGCTTCACCTCGCCATAGACGTCGCGGAGCGCCCGGGTCACGGCGAAGACCGTGTCGGGGCATTGCAGGAAGCGAAAGCCCATGGCGGCCAGCTCGTCCCGGGTGAGCAGCGGCGACTTGCCGCCCCAGGCCCAGTTGAACACCGTCGGCTTGTCGAATGCCGGAGGAATCGCGCGGCACTGGTCGATGGTCTCCGGCGCTTCCAGAAAGATCGCGTCGGCGCCCGCCTCGGCATAGGCCGCGCCCCGTTCCAGCGCGTCCTGAAAGCCGGTAACGGCAATCGCGTCGGTGCGGGCGATGATGAGGAAATCGTCGTCGCGGCGGGTATCGGCCGCCGCCCTGATCTTGGCGACCATCTCGCCGGTCGGCACCACGCGCTTGCCGGCCATGTGGCCGCAGCGCTTCGGGCTCACCTGATCTTCCAACTGGACGCCGGCTATGCCGCCCGCCTCCAGCTCGCGCACCAAGCGGGCGGTGTTGAGGTGGTTGCCATAGCCGTCGTCGCCGTCGGCGACGACGGGGATCCCGATCCGCCCGGCGATGCGCCGCGCCGTCTCCACCAGTTCGGCAAGTCCGAGATAGCCCACATCCGGTCGCCCGAGCCGGGTGGCGGAAACGCAATAGCCGCTGACATAGGCGAGCGGCAGGCCGGCCTGTTCGGCGAGCGTGCCGGACAGCGCATCGAACACGCCCGCCATCGGCAGGATGTCGGTCTCGGCCATCAGGCGACGGAGGCGGGCGGCGGCGGTCATTGGATGCCTCCGTCCCCGTGCCCCTCGGGCATGACATCCTCGAGCGGACCGGAAATGGCATGAAACGCCGGATCGGAGGTGGCGTTCTGGCGGAGCGACATGCGATAGCAGAAGCTGTCCCAGCGGAACGACGAGCGCAGCATCAGCATCGGCTTTTCGTCGGCGCCATAGACCAGGCGGGCGAGGATGAAGATCGGCGAGCGCGGCGCCAGGCCAAGCAGCGGCGCAAGCTCGTCCGGGCACGGCGCCGCGCGCATCGTCTGCTCGGCGCTGGCGGCGACATGGCCGCGGGAGCGCAGGATGTCGACGAGCTGATGGCGGCTCAACTCCTCCTCCGTCACCAACCGGCCCAGTCGCTCGGGCAGGTGTACCGACGTGTGCACGATCGGCTGGTCCTGCCGGCTGCGCAGGCGACGGATCCACAGCGTCCGCGAGCGGCGCGATACGTCCAGTGCCTCGGCGACGTCGGGTGGCGGCGCCTGCCAGCGATATTCCAGCACTTTGACGGCCATGTCGGCGCCCTGGGCGAGCAGACCCTCGATTTCCTGGGTGAGGTCGACCACCGTCGGCGCGGAGTTCTGCACGATGCGGGTCGCGCGGCCCCGGCTGCGGACGACGAGGCCCTCGCGTTCCAGCTCCTCGATCGCGCGGCGCACGGTGATGCGCGAGACGCCGAAGCGTTCGATCAGCGCGCTCTCGCTTGGCAGAATCCCGAGTTCGCCATGGGCATCGGCCATGATCTCACCGCGCAACGTCTGCATGACCTGCTGGTAGAGCGGCGCGGCCATGCGCCGTCGTGGCCGGGCCGGTCGGGGTTGCCCCTTTTCCTTCGCGGCGTTCATGTCGCCCATGATTCTTCCATCCAATTGCACTGCATTCCGTCACTTGCCTGCTTCTTCGCCCGTCCGCAACGGCGATTGCCTGGCAATCCGGCAGCGGCATCAAAAACTGCGTCTCATTTAATCACCCTCCAACCGCATGATAGTCAAGAGTAAAATACACATATCATAATACGCTTGCCACACTTGTTATGATATGTTTACGTAAATTCCGCTAGCTGTGCCCAGAGCGCGGCGGCTTGTCCTCCGACCCCCTTTTCTTCTGGAGTGGTTCATGCATCGAAGAAACTTCCTGAAGGGTGTGGCAGCGGGTTCCGCCGCGGCGCTCTTTTCGCCTCGACTTTCCCTCGCGGCGGAATCCCGTGTCCTGAAATTCGTGCCCTCGGCCGACGTCACCGTCGTCGACCCGGTGTGGACGACGGCCTATGTCACGCGCAATCACGGCTACATGGTCTTCGACACGCTCTACGGCTACGACGACAACTTCCAGATCCGGCCGCAGATGGTCGCCGGCCACGAGATCGGCAAGGACGGCCTGGAATGGCGCCTGACCCTGCGCGACGGCCTGAAATTCCACGATGGCGAGCCGGTTCTGGCGCGCGACGTGGTGGCCAGCATCCGCCGCTGGGCCGATCGCGATGTGTTCGGCAAGGACCTGATGGCGGCCACCGACGAATTGAGCGCGGCCTCCGACAAGGTGGTGGTGTTCCGCCTGAAGCGGCCGTTCGCGCTGCTGCCGGCGGCGCTCGGCAAGATGACCTCGCGCATGCCCTGCATCATGCCGGAACGGCTGGCGATGACGCCGCCGTCCGAGCAGGTGACCGAAGTCATCGGCTCCGGTCCGTTTCGCTTCGTCGCCGACGAGCGGGTCCAGGGCGCGCTGACGGTCTACGAGAAGTTCGAGGACTACGTCCCGCGCGAGGGATCGGCCGTCGGCAGGACCGGCGGGCCGAAGGTCGCCAATGTCGACCGGGTGGAATGGCATGTCATGCCGGACGCCGCGACGGCCTCCGGTGCCCTGCAGGCCGGCGAGGTCGACTGGGTGGAATCGCCGTTGCCCGACCTGTTGCCGCTCCTGCGCAGCCAGGACGGCATCGAGGTCAAGCTGCTCGACACCTCCGGCACGATCGGCTCGATGCGGCTCAACCACCTGCATCCGCCGTTCGACAATCCGGCGATCCGCCGCGCGGTGCTCAGCGTCATCGACCAGAAGAACTTCATGCAGGCGGTGGCCGGCGAGGATCCGTCCATGTGGCGCGCCGGCGTCGGCGTGTTCACCCCGGAAAGCCCGATGGCGAGCGATGCGGGCATGGAGGTCCTGAACGGTCCGCGCGACTTCGAGGCCGGCAAGGCGGCGATCGCCGAGGCCGGCTACAATGGCGAGCCCGTCGTACTCCTTGCCCCCAGCGACTACGCCGCGCTGCGGGCCGAGGCCGAGGTCGGTGCCGACACCCTGAACCGGCTCGGCCTCAACGTCGACTACCAGTCGCTCGACTGGGGCACCATCCAGCAGCGCCGCCGCAGCCGCGAGCCGCTGGACAAGGGTGGGTGGTCCTGCCTCTACACCGGCATCAACGGCCTGGAGGCGTGGGACCCGTCGAGCCACCAGAACTCGCGCGGTCTCGGCGATGCCGGCCAGTACGGATGGCCGGTGAGCGACGAACTGGAAGCTGCCCGCAAGGCCTGGCTGGAGGCCCCCGACCTAGCCGGCCAGAAGGCCGCCTGCGAGCGGATCCAGCTCGGCGTGTTCGACGTTGTGCCCTACATTCCGCTCGGCCTACATTACGCGCCGGCGGCGTTCCGCAGCACGGTGTCGAACATCCCCTACGGCTTCGCCCAGTTCTACGGCGTCACCAAGAGCGCCTGACCCCGTCGACGCGGCCCGATCCCTCGGGCCGCGCCATGGGCTGCGTGTCGCCGTCAGGCAACGACCGGCGATACGCGTCATCACCTTGTTTTGGCGCGGCTTCCCGTCCGCAACGGCCGATCGGCCCGTCGGCAGGAGCCTCCAGAGAATTCAGCCGGGATTGCGTGCATGCTTCGCTACATGGTGCGACGGATCCTAGCCACCATTCCCGTCATGGTCGTGGTGGCGATCTTCGTCTTCTCGCTCCTCTACTTCGCGCCCGGCGATCCGGCGGCAATCATCGCCGGCGACCAGGCCACGGCCGAGGATATCGCCCTCATCCGGGAAAGCCTGGGGCTCGACCGGCCGTTCCTCGTGCGCTTCGGCGAATGGAGCTGGAACATCCTCAACGGCGATCTCGGCACGTCGATCTTCACCGGCCTGCCGATCACCCATCTGATCGCCCAGCGGATCGAACCGACGCTGTCGCTGACCGTGCTGACCCTCGTCTTCGCCATCCTGGTCGCGGTGCCGCTCGGCGTGCTCGCCGCCTGGAAGGCCGGCACCTGGGTCGACAGCGCGGTGATGATCTTCGCCGTCCTCGGCTTTTCGGTGCCGATCTTCGTCGTCGGTTACATCCTCGCCTGGCTGATGGCATTGCAGCTCGGCTGGCTGCCGGTGCAGGGATACCGGTCGATCGGGGATGGGCTGTGGCCCTGGTTCCGCTCGCTGATCCTGCCGTCGATCTCGCTCGGCTGCGTCTACATCGCGCTGATCGCCCGGATCACCCGCTCCACGGTGGTGGAGGTGTTGCGGCAGGACTACATCCGCACCGCCCGCGCCAAGGGGCTGGCGCAGATGCCGACGCTGTTCATCCACGGCCTGCGCAACGCCGCGGTGCCGATCGTCACGGTGATCGGCATCGGCTTTGCGATGCTGATCAGCGGCACGGTCGTCACCGAAAGCGTCTTTGCACTTCCCGGCCTCGGCCGGCTCACCATCGATGCGATCCTCCACCGCGACTATCCGGTGATCCAGGCGCTGGTGCTGATCTTCAGCTTCGCCTACGTCCTGGTGAACCTTGCGGTCGATCTCGCCTACACGCTCTTTGACCCGAGGATACGCTATTGACGATGCCTGCGACCACGCTTGCCGCGACCGAGCGGCCGGACCTCTTCGTCGTGCGCCGGCGGCGGAGCGGCGTTCTGGGGTTCCTGATCGGCAATCCGCGCATCACGATCGGCGGCGGCATGCTTGCCCTCGTCGTACTGATGGCGATCTGCGCTCCGCTGCTTGCCACCCACGATCCGCTGTCTCTGGCGCCCTGGCTGCGCGCCCGTTTCCCCTCCGCCGAGCACTGGTTCGGCACCGACATGCTCGGCCGCGACATCTATTCCAGGGTGATCTACGGCGCCCGCGTGTCGCTCACCGTCGGCATTTCGGTGGCGGTGCTGACCTCAGTCGTCGGCCTCTTCATCGGCCTCATCGCCGGCTATCTGCGCTGGGCGGACGGCATCCTGATGCGCGTCATGGACGGCCTGATGGCCATTCCCTCGATCCTCCTCGCCGTGGCGCTGATGGCGCTGACGCGGGGCAGCATGGTCAATGTCATCATCGCCGTGACGATCGCCGACATCCCACGGATGTGCCGGCTGGTCCGCGGCGTTGTGCTGAGCGCGCGTGAGCAGCCCTATGTCGAAGCGGCGGTCGCGACCGGGACCCGCACCCACGTCATCATCCGCCGGCACATCCTGCCCAACACGCTGGCGCCGATGATCGTCCAGGCGACCTATATCTGCGCCTCCGCGATGATCGTCGAGGCGATCCTCTCCTTCATCGGCGCCGGCACGCCGCCGACGACCCCGTCCTGGGGCAACATCATGGCCGAGGGCCGCGCGCTCTGGCAGATCAAGCCGTTCATCGTCTTCTTTCCCGCCGTGTTCCTCTCGGTGACGGTGCTGGCGGTCAACCTGCTCGGCGACGGGCTGCGGGACCTGCTCGATCCGCGCGCCGCGACCCGTACGTGAGGCACCCGGAATGAGCCTGCTCGAAATCGAGGGCCTGAGGGTCCAGTTCCGCACCGCGACCGGCGTTTCGCGCGCCGTCGACGGGCTGAGCCTCTCCGTTGACGCCGGCCAGGTGCTGGCCATCGTCGGCGAGAGCGGTTGCGGCAAGTCCGTCACCGCCATGGCGATCCTCGGCCTGTTGCCGGAGGGGATCTCCCGCGCCGACGGCACCATTCGCTTCGAGGGCCGCGACCTGCTCGCACTCACCGATCGCGAGATGCAGAAGATCCGCGGCAAGGCCGTGTCGATGGTCTTCCAGGAACCGATGACGTCGCTCAATCCGGTGCTCACCGTGGGCCGGCAGATCGGCGAGACGCTGCGCCTCCACGAGGGCCTCGGCCGGCGCGCGACCGAAGCGCGCGCGCTGGAGATGCTGCGCCTCGTCGGCATTCCCGAACCGGAGCGCCGCCTCAAGCAGTATCCGCACGAGCTTTCCGGCGGCATGCGCCAGCGCGTGATGATCGCCATGGCGCTCGCCTGCAATCCGCGCCTCCTCATCGCCGACGAGCCGACGACAGCGCTCGACGTTACCGTCCAAGCCCAGATCCTGGACCTGATGCGCGACCTCATCGGCCGCACCGGAACGGGGATGGTGCTGATCACGCACGATTTCGGGGTGGTGGCGGAAATGGCCCAGCGCGTGGTGGTCATGTATGCCGGCCGCAAGGTCGAGGAAGCGCCGGTGCGCGACCTCTTCGCCGCGCCGCGCCATCCCTATACGCGGGCGCTGCTCGATTCCATGCCGCGGCTGACCGAGGGCGGAGAAGCGCCGGAGGAGCTGACCGAAATTCCGGGCGTTGTCCCCGCCCTCACCGAGCCGGTCCGGGCCTGCACCTTCGAGCCGCGCTGTCCGCGTGCCTCGGACCAGTGCCGCACCCTCTATCCGCCGTTCCGGGAATGCGGCGACGACCACATGGTCGCCTGCTGGAATCCCGAACCGCAACCGGACGCGGCCGTAGCCGAGCCGCGCCGGCAAGGGGAGATGAAGGCATGAGCCAGACGCCACCGGTCCTCGACGTTCGCGATCTTTCCAAGACCTTCGCCATCCGCCGCAGCTTTTTCGGCCGCGGCGGCGGCGCGGTCCACGCGGTCGACGGCATCAGCTTCGCCATCGCGGAGGGCGAAACGCTCGGGCTCGTCGGCGAGTCGGGCTGCGGCAAGTCCACGGCCGGGCGCGCCATCCTGCGGCTGACGGAGCCGACCGCCGGCGAGGTCTGGCTGGACGGCGAACGCATCGACGGCCTCGGCGCGGGCGAGATGCGCCTGAAGCGACGGGACATCCAGGTCGTCTTCCAGGATCCCTATTCGTCGCTGAACCCGCGCCTGCGCGCCCGCGACATCGTCGCCGAACCGCTGCGCAACTTTGCCTCTGCCATCCCCGGGGGCATCGAGGAACGGGTTGCGGACCTGTTCGACCGGGTCGGCCTGCGGCCGGACCAGATGGACCGGTTCCCGCACGAATTTTCCGGTGGCCAGCGCCAGCGGCTGGTCATCGCGCGCGCGCTCGCCCTGAAACCGCGCGTTATCATCTGCGACGAAGCCGTCTCCGCCCTCGACGTCTCGGTGCAGGCCCAGGTGATCAACCTGCTGGCGCGCCTGCAGCGCGAGACCGGCGTCGCCTTCCTCTTCATCTCGCACGACCTCGCCGTCGTCGAACATGTCAGCCATCGGGTGGCGGTCATGTATCTCGGCCGGATCGTCGAGATCGCCGACAAGGCCGCGCTCTACGGCCAGCCGCGCCATCCCTACACGCAAGCGCTCCTGTCGGCCGCGCCGGTGCCCGACCCGGACGGCCGACGCGATCGGACGATCCTGAAGGGCGAGGTGCCGAGCCCGATCAACCGGCCGAGCGGCTGTCACTTCCGCACGCGCTGTCCAAGCGCGGCGGCGGAATGCGCCAAGGTCTCGCCGGTGCTGCGCGACGTCGGCGGCAACCACCACGTCGCCTGCCATCTGGTCGAAGGCTGATCCTGGCACGACGACAGCGTGGCACGCCGGTCAGGCCGCGGCGAATTGGGCACGCTCCCGGTGCACGGCTTCGACGATGAAATCCGCCGCCGCCTTCACCCGCGGAATGTCGTGCAGGTTCTCGTGCGTCACCAGCCAGTAGGAGCGGCGCGCTGACAGCGTCGGCAGAACCCGGACCAGATCGGCTTCGGGCCGGGCGACATAGTCGTGGAGGATGCCGATCCCGGCACCGCCGCGAATCGCGGCGAGCTGTCCGATCGCGCTCGAGATCTCGATCCGCGAGCGCCAGTTGCGCAGGAACTCCGAGGCGTAGTTGAGCCCCGGCGCGTAGATCAGGTCGTCGACATAGCCGACGAGCCGATGGTGCGAGAGCCCGGCGGCATTCGCGGGGGGCGGGCAGCGCTCCAAGTAACCGCGTGAGGCATAGAGGCCGAGCGTGTAGTCGATGAGCTTGCGCTCGCGCAGCCGCCCCTTCTCCGGGCGGTCGATCAACACCGCGATGTCGGCCTCGCGCCGCGACAGCGAGAAGCTTCGCGGGGTCGGCACGAGCTGGACGCGGAGTTTGGGATAGCGCTCGGACAGCGCCCCGAGGCGCGGGGCGAGAAAGGCGACGCCGAAACCGTCGGGCGCGGCGATGCGCACGGTTCCGGAGATCGCGGTGGTGGTCGCGTCGAGCCGCGCCCGGGAGGCGAGGAACTCCGCTTCCACGCGCTCCAGCGACTCCATCAGATCCACGCCCGCCTCGGTCAGGTCGCAGCCTTGGGTGCGGCGGATGACGAGCTTGGTTCCGAGCGACGTTTCGAGCGCGGCGACGCGCCGGCTCAGTGTCGTCTGGGTAATGCCGAGGTTACGCGAGGCGGCGAGAATCTGGCCGGCGCGCGCCACGGCCAGGAACATCCTTGCATCGTCCCAGTTCATTGGATCTCAAGTGATGGCAATTTTCGCATATCGCTTTCCCATTTGATGCCATTGCCTTGCACCAGATGCAATGGGACATCGGTCATGACAACAAGGAGAATTTAGAATGACCGAGCTCATGCATTTCGTTGGCGGCAAGGCCGTGGCCGGCAGGTCGGAGCGTTTTTCCGATGTCTTCGATCCGGCGACAGGCGAGGTGGTCAAACGCTGTCCCCTCGCCTCGGCCGGGGACGTCGCCGAGGCGGTGTCGGTCGCACGGGCGGCATTTCCGGCCTGGGCGAAGACCCCGGCGCTGCGCCGCGCGCGCATCCTCGACCGGTTCAAGTTTCTGCTTCAGGAGAATGCCGATCGCATCGCCGAGGCGATCTCGGCCGAGCACGGCAAGACCCATGACGACGCGCTCGGCGAGGTCCAGCGCGGCCTTGAGGTGGTCGAGTTCGCCGTCGGCGCACCGCATCTCCTGAAGGGCGAGATCACCGAGAATGTCGGCACCGGCGTAGACAGCCACAACCTGCGCCAGCCGCTCGGCGTGGTCGCCGGCATCACGCCGTTCAACTTCCCGGCCATGGTCCCGATGTGGATGTTTCCCGTCGCCCTTGCCTGCGGCAATACCTTCGTTCTGAAGCCCTCGGAGCGCGATCCGTCGGCATCCCTGGTGATCGCCGAGCTGCTCGCCGAGGCGGGGCTGCCCGACGGCGTCTTCAACGTCGTCCTGGGCGACAAGGAAGCGGTCGATGCGCTTTTGACCGATCCCGACGTCAAGGCCGTCAGCTTCGTCGGCTCAACGCCGATCGCCCGCTATGTCTACGCCACAGGAACGGCGAACGGCAAACGGGTCCAGGCGCTCGGCGGCGCCAAGAACCACATGGTGATCCTGCCCGATGCCGATCTCGACATGGCAGTCAATGCCCTGATGGGCGCCGCCTACGGCTCGGCCGGCGAACGCTGCATGGCGGTGTCCGTGGCCGTTCCCGTCGGCGAGAAGACCGCCGATGCGCTGATCGAGCGGCTGGCGCCGAAGGTGCGCGCGCTGAAGGTCGGTCCCGCCACCGATCGCACGTCCGAAATGGGCCCGCTGGTCACCGCCCAGCATCTCGCCAGGGTCCGCGGCTTCATCGACCGGGGCGAGGCTGAGGGCGCCGAGCTGGTGGTCGACGGACGCGACTTCCGGATGGACCGGCAGGGGTTGGAGAACGGCTACTATGTCGGCGGCACGCTGTTCGACCGCGTCACCACGGACATGGCGATCTGGCGCGAGGAGATCTTCGGGCCGGTCCTCTCCGTCGCCCGTGCCGGGGACTATGACGCCGCCGTCGACATCATCGGCAGGCATGCATACGCCAACGGCGTTGCCATCTTCACCCGTGACGGCGATGCGGCGCGGACCTTCGCACAGGACATCGAGGTCGGCATGGTCGGGATCAATGTGCCGATCCCGGTGCCGATGGCCTTCCACAGCTTCGGCGGCTGGAAGGACTCGCTGTTCGGCGACCACCACATGCACGGGCCGGAAGGCGTGCGCTTCTACACCCGCCTGAAGACCGTCACGACGCGCTGGCCGACGGGCGTCAGGAGCGATCCCGAATTCGTCATGCCGACGCTGGGTGAGTGACCGGCCACCTGACACGGCGGCCTGGCCGCGCGGACGCCATGCTCCGGCGCTCCGCGCGGCAAGTCTGCCGGGGTTGCCCAGGCCCGCGCGGCCTGGCGCCTACGCTCGCAGCCCCAACGCCGCGCGGTCGGCGATGACGGTGGAAGCTGGGTGCGATCGGAGGATCGTTGCCGGAAGATCGGCTGACGGTGCGGCGTTCAGAACACGCTCCAGAATGGCGGCCTTGCCGCCGCCGGCAACGACGACCACGAGCGAGCGGGCTTCGGCGAGCGTGCCGAGGCCGAGTGTCAGTCCCCGTTTCGGCACCCTTGCCTCGCTGCCCCAATAGGCGGCATTGGACCGGATGGTCGCGGGCGTGAGTGTGACCAGCCGCGTGCGGCTGTCGGCATCGCTGCCCGGCTCGTTCATGCCGATATGGCCGTTGGGACCCAGGCCGAGGACGGCGAGGTCGATGCCCCCCTGCCGGGCGATGCGCTGCTCAACGAAACGGGCCTCGCAATCGGGATCCGCTTCGGGATCGAATGCGATCACCGCCCCCGGCCGAACGCAGAGGCGATCGAACAGCTCCTTGCAGATCCAGTGATAGAGCCTTCGCCCGTCATTGCGGGCGATGCCGGCATATTCGTCGAGCATTGCGAACCGCGCCCTGGAGAAATCCGCTTCACCGCGCTGCGCGGCCGCTATCAGTTCACGAAACATCCCGGCAGGTGTGTTTCCGGTCGGCAGCACCAGCAGCGAATCCGGCCTTGTCCGCACCTGTTCGACAACGATCCCGGCCGCTACCCGGCTGAGTTCGCCGTAGTCGACCGCTTCGATGAGCTTCACGCCTCTATCTCCTCACGCAACAATGCCGCCGCGCCGATCGCCCCGGCCAGCGGCCCGAGATCGCCGAATCCGATACGGATGTCGTCTCGGAAGCTCTCGGGACAGGCGGCGTCAAAACGCTCCTCGACCGCCCGTCGGAAGGGCTCGCCGAGGCCGACGACGGCGCCGAACAGCACGACCATTTCCAGGTCGAGCAGCAGGTGGACGTTGGCGATCGCCCGCCCGACCTGTTCGAAAACCTCGTCCATGCCCGTGGTGGCATCGCCGTTCTGCCATTGCTCGAAAAGCGCCGCGAACCCGGCGCCGCCGCGCGCCGCAAGCCGGCCGGGTGCCGCGACGTCCTCGAGCGTCGGCCACGCGTCCGTCGCAGGCGGCGGCGTCATCCGGAAAAGCCCGAGTTCCCCGCACGCAAGACGTCCGCCCCGATGGATGCGGCCGTCGAGAAGCAGCCCGGCACCGATCCCGGTGCCGAAGGTGACGATCATGGCATTGCGCAACCCGCGGGCAGCGCCCGTCCACGCTTCGCCGCGCATTGCCGCACGACCGTCGTGATCGGCAACACAGGGCACGCCGAGACGGTCGGAAAAGGCGTCGGCCAGGGGCAGGTCGACCAGATTGGCAAGATTGGTGCTGTCGGCGCGCATTGTGCCGTCGGCCTGCACCGTCCCGCCGAATGCCATGCCGACACCGTCCGGTACCCTGCCGGCCGACAGCGTTTCGACCGCAGTTGCGACGGCATCGAACAACTGCTCGCGCGGAATCCGCCCGCCGGCTGGGATGGTGAGATGGTCTTCGACCACTCCCGTCGGCGCCATCCGCACGCCTTTCAGATTCGTGCCACCGACATCGAGGCCGATGAGCACCGGCGATTGGGTCATTTCCGGAACGCCTTCAGGCGATCGATGCGCCGGCGCCCGTCGGATGTGTCGCGCATATTGAGGAAGTCGGTGAAGGTGAAGACGCACACCCCGTCCGCCTCGCTGGCCTCGACGGCATCGACCATGTGGATGAACTCGTCGGTGCAGATCGCCTCTAGCCGGCCACGGCCGGCATGCATGCCGTCGAGATAAAGGGCGCTGCCCTGGATCGTGCAAACCGTCGTCCTGCCGCCGCTGCGCCTTTTGACGTCCGCGCCGATCCGGCCGGGCCATTCCGCATCGCGACCGAGGATCTGGTGATAGGTCATCACCTCGAACACGTCCGCCACACCGGCGAGGCCGGAAACGCTTTGTCCGAACACCTCCTCGACCGCATTGTCGAAGTCGTCGATGAAGAACGGCAGGGTGTTGATGGCAATCTCGACATCCGGCTTGATGGCGGCGGCAGCGGCCTTGATGCGCGTCACCGCGCCGGTCGTCACGGCACACTTCCAGTCGCGCCATGCGGCCCGGTAACGGGCGGCGATAGCCTTGGACGCGGCGCAAGGATCATCGACCGGAATGTCGGCTCCGGTATCGTCGCGGAAGCGCGACAGCGTCCCGCGGCCATAGCAGAAGTCCGGCATGTCCGCGCGTTGCACGTCGGGCAGCCAGATCTCCCACAGTCCGGGCCAGCGAATGAAGCCGAGATGGACGCCGTCTGGCATCAGCGCCCGCACCGCCGGTTCGATCATGCCGATCTTGTGGTCGATATTGGCCGTCCGGTCCGGTGGCAGTCCCATGTACCAGTCGACCTTTTCCTCCCGCCGGCCCGTCTGGTCGATCGGAACGAGGTCCGGATGCGCCCCGATGAAAGCGGGATCGAAGCCGATATTGATCGAAGCGAAATAGAAAATGCCGCGCGCCGCCAGCGCATCGCGGAAGGCCCGGTCATCGAGTGTGGCAAGGCGCGCCGCATCGGCCTCGGTAGCGGCGCTTTCGATCGCCGTGTCCTGCATCGGCAGGGTCTTGCTCTGGGCCATGACATAGGTCACGCCCATCGCGGCAAGGATGTCGGCAGCCTCGTCCGGTTCCAGGCGGAAGCGCGTGTACCAGACATTGTCGTAAATCTTCATTCCGACATGGGGCTTGAGCATGGGACGTCCAGCAGTGATTTCATGATTGGAAACTGCGGCCGGCGAACAGCCGATCGAGGGTGCGGA
>NZ_NPEV01000166.1 GCF_003258835.1 Rhodobium orientis
AACAGCAGGGATACAGACTGGATTGCCGGCTTACATAAAAAGGCGATGAAAGAATACGGCGAGCTGATGTCGCCGGAAGAGATTGTTGTTGAAGGGTACTGTATTTTGAATCAGGACTGCAAGGCTGCCGCTTTGACGAACGCAGATACCGAGCTTGACATTGAGGATATTAAAGCGTACGCCCGCGTAGCTGAACATCTTTTCCGCCTTCCGGTCTTTTATCTTGAATACAGCGGCATGCTGGGTGATTCAGAGACCGTTAAGGAAACGAA
>NZ_NPEV01000167.1 GCF_003258835.1 Rhodobium orientis
TATTTCAGATTATCTGTTCAAGCTGACGGGCAAACAGATGTTTTCCAGAAAAGCCGTGCTTGTGTGCTGCCTTTTGGCTGCAGCGGTATGCATTGGATTTGCCGGGCTTGTCACTACCGCGTTTGGAGCTGTTGCACTTGTCGCATTATCGGTTTTCTTTTTGTATTTGACCGGCATCACATACTGGGCGATTATACAGGATATCGTTCATCCGGACAGGGTCGGGGGCGTGAGCGGATTCATGCATTTTCTTGCCAATACATCCGGCATT
>NZ_NPEV01000168.1 GCF_003258835.1 Rhodobium orientis
TTGGACGCCGCTATGATGGTTCATCCGTATTGCAGGCATGAAAAAAGCGGGACATCGCTGGCGATGGATGCGATCCAATTCGAATTCTTCGGAAAGGCCTCGCATGCGGCGGGAGCACCTCACGAAGGAATCAATGCGCTCGATGCCGTCATTCAGACATTCAACGGCATTAATGCGCTCAGACAGCACATTCTCCCTGATGCCCGGATTCACGGGATTATTCCGGAGGGAGGGAAAGCGGCGAATGTTGTGCCGGATTACGCGGTTGCC
>NZ_NPEV01000169.1 GCF_003258835.1 Rhodobium orientis
ATCAGCAACGTGGATCAGGCGGTTCTCGTGTTTTCGGCAAAGGAGCCGACATTCAGCACGTCGCTTTTGGATCGTTTTTTAGTGCTGGTTGAGGCGGGTGATATTAGGCCGATCATATGCATCACGAAAATGGACCTTGTGGATGATGACGCGCTGAAAGAGCAGATTCATCAATATGCCGAAGACTACCGGAACATCGGGTACAGCGTCTATTTGACATCAATGAAAAGCGGAAGAGGCATCGAAGACATCATCCCCCATTTTCAGGAT
>NZ_NPEV01000170.1 GCF_003258835.1 Rhodobium orientis
GTTACCCCATCTATCTGCTATACGAGCCGCTAATTGTTGAAACCATCCACGCATTTGTATATCATGAGCTTGTTTATCGTCATCTACTACTTGTTCAAGTTTAGCAATTGCTTTTTCATGATAACCGTCATTCCAAAGATTTACTGCTTTCCTTTCCACTTTAGCTTGAGTAAGGTAAAAATCATTAGATGCATCTTCATCGACCAGCTCAGCAAGAGTTTCAGCATGATATTCAGTCCATTCTTTATCTCGGTCAATACTTCTTTGAAT
>NZ_NPEV01000171.1 GCF_003258835.1 Rhodobium orientis
GGACGAATATGTCAAAATGGCGAACCGGTTCCGCGGGACGGAAGATGCGATCGTATACTCTGTAAAACCGCTCAGCGAAGAGGAAATTTCCTCTTTTTCTCAAGTGTTTGCAAAAGAAGCAGGCGCCGCTTCACTGCGCGTCAGAAACGAAGTGAATCCGGATCTGATCGGCGGTGTGAAAATCCGCATCGGGAACCGCATTTATGACGGCAGTGTAAGAGGAAAGCTTGACCGGATAGAACGTCAATTAGCAGGCGAAAATCGAAAGA
>NZ_NPEV01000172.1 GCF_003258835.1 Rhodobium orientis
TGCACCGCCTGCCGCACCGATAAAAGAATACAAAGAGCCAAACAGCGGACCGAATGCGAGGCCGCCGCTGACGGCGAAAACGGAAGCAGGAAGCAGCAAAAACGGCCGGATCATCAATAGTCCGATATAGATCAACGGGGCGAAAATCCCAAAGGATAAGACGCCTTCTCTTATATGAGCAGGGCTCAGATTCAGGTATTTCGCATTCAGCCATAGTCCGGCCGCCGCGATTACGGCGATTACCGTCCATTTGGCCAAGGTTCTTTTTC
>NZ_NPEV01000173.1 GCF_003258835.1 Rhodobium orientis
TAGCCGAGGAAAAGCTCAGGACAATCCCCGATCAAATCGAAATCGCCGAATTCCATTACAAACTGGCTATCGCCTACTATCAAATCAAACAAAATTTCCTTTCCTTAAACCATGCGAAAACAGCTCTAAAAACCTTCAAAGCACATGGTGATTACATTCAAAAAGCGATCAGCAACGATATGCTGATCGGGGCAAATAAACTCGATTTATTTCGTTTTGATGAAGCCGAACAGCATTACAAGCAAGCCCTTAAAGACGCGGCACTGAT
>NZ_NPEV01000174.1 GCF_003258835.1 Rhodobium orientis
AAACAGCTTGCCGTCGTATTCGATTTCGACCTCGGTCGGCCGCAGTGAAGGAAGGAGCATTTCCATTCCTTTCAAATAATAGGCAAGATGGCCGAGCATCGTCTTCAATTTGCTTGGTACGTCATATGTCAGTTCTGTAAGGCGTCCGCCGCCGGCGATATTGATGAAATATTGGCCGTTGACGCGGCCGATGTCAATCGGACGGGCCTCTCCCTCTAGTATTGTGTCAACCGCCTTTAAAATATCCTCGCGCGGAATGCCGAGCGC
>NZ_NPEV01000175.1 GCF_003258835.1 Rhodobium orientis
ATACCTAAGTCAACATATTACCGTTGGAAAAAGAAGTATAAAAAAGTTGAGCTAACTTCATTAGAAGAGCTAGTAATCAAGCTGTGTAAGAAAAACTTCTATCACTATGGTCATCGTAAAATTAAATCCATCTTAAACAGAAAGTATGGGATAAATGTAAACCGCAAAACTGTACAAAAAATTATGCAAAAGTTTGAGATTCAGTGTCAAGTTAAGAAGAAGCGACAAAAGTACATTTGTGGTGAGAGTAATATTATTGTGCCGAAC
>NZ_NPEV01000017.1 GCF_003258835.1 Rhodobium orientis
TTCGACACCCCCGAGCACCTGGCCAACGAGCTCATCGAATATATCATCTACTACAACGAGTTCAGGCCCCACCAGGCAATCGGAAACATCCCGCCAAAGACCTTCGCCGAACAAAAGAAAACCGAACAGCCATCACCGAATTCGTGAACTTGCACAATTGCGACCACGTACGGGCAAGAAACCATTATTCCGTCATTGCGTCCAACAGCGGCCTGGCTCGCTTCCCTTGATCAACGTTTTTTGGAAGACATCATCAACCGGGAGCCATTGGTACTCATCCAACACGGAGACCCCGGATCAATCCCGATCCCGTACCGGCAAACCCTTTTGCACACCTATGCCGCAATGCACGCCGACAACAAGATCAACGACGACGGCCTCGCCGGTGAACGTCTTTGGATGTTCGCTGACGCCGGGCTCGAGGAAACAATAAAGGAAATTTGGCCGGACCACTACGAATACGATTTACGTGGAGACTTGATCCGCCTGATTACACTTGGCAAATTGAGAGGATGCTTGGAGCTTGTGCGGGGCCTCCTCCAATCGCCATGCGACCATCATCATCACGGACAATGGGCGCTGGAATGCCTCATCGAACTTGATGACAAAGAGGCTCTTGCTGAGTTTGCGGGACGTTTCTCTCACTCGTTTCGAGACATGCCACTTGCCTTTCAGGTGAGCTTCGCCACCAACCTCTTTCCGGATTACCTGACCTTAGACCAGCTATGCGACGTGATTGAATTTTCGAACGATCCGCGGCGCGGGACGGTCGAGGGTTTTGGCCACGCTCTCAAACGGTTGTGGCGAAAATGTCCGGAGGCCGACAAGGATGCCTTTGCAGAACGGCTTGCGGCACTAGCTCTGCGGAAGCCGCACTGCGCGGACTACCATCGAGTTTCCGCAAAATACCGATTCATTGCACGAAATATTAGACCGATCTGCCGTGACCTCCTCCAAAAGGCGGAGCAAGATGCCCCGTCGCAGGCACTCGTTCGTTGTTTGATGACCCTAAGGCGTGCCGATCGACAAGAGGGCATGAACCGAAACGAAAAGCCGTCAATTAAGCAACTTATTGACGAAAAACCCGCAGTAAAAAGAGCTCTTCTTTGGCATGACGTCGCGGAAGCCCGCGCAAATGCGAGATATGCAGAGAAAATAAGGTCGTTTCGGCAAATATTTTTTTTACAGGACGAGGTATCGCCATCTTATACGGCTGACGACATTAGCTGGCTATTGGACGACCTTTCGCAACGCTCATGTCCCATTGACCGAATGATCGTGCTCAGCATCTTGGTTGATCTGGTCCGCAGCGGCATTGCACCTGAGCGGATCAATCGACCAATACTTACCGACCTTGTTTCGGACGATGCGGACGTTTCCGACTGGCTGTGCGCGCTTTTTAATCCTCCGCCGGTCGATAAAGAGTCTGCAAAATGGGAAAAACAAGCTGAAAAATACCGCCTCAAGAGACGGCGAAAAGAACTAATCGCCCAGGCAAGCTGGGTACAGTTTCGGAAAGAGATGGTCTCCAACCCTGAGCTGATCCTGCAGCCTTCGACCCGTTTCCGCAACATCCACCAGATTTCAAATTTGCTCCGGCTTGACGCCAACAAGGCAAGTGAGGAGTTTGTCGAACATGTTGATCGCATCGAAGAATGGTTTTCTGCTGAAGTCAAGCAAGCTTTTACTCAAGCACTTTCTGATCATTGGCGTTCAATAGACGTTACATACGAGGGAGCAAAGACTTGGAATCAAGAGTATGGGCGGGCTGGCGTATATCTCGAATTTCGCGAGAACCTGGCGGCTTTCGACGAGCTATCGGTTGAGTTGGCCAATAAGGCAATAAGACTCGGCGTGACTGACCACCATAGTGATTGGGTTCAGCGGCTCATAGAGCGCCGCCCCGACATCGGTCTCCCAATTGTAGCAGAGCATACCGCCGGGGAGTTATCCAGCTCAGATGGCTTCGGCACCAGTTTTCTCTATTATTTCGCCCATCAAGCGCCAAGCGTCCCGTCAGAGATAGTGGATTGTTTGCGTGACGCTGCTACGCCCCTTCCTAGCGACGAAAACTTGCTGGGCCTGCTCATTGCTATTTTTGTAAAGGCAGAACTGCCTGACGCCATGGCTGGCGTATTTTCTGACCTTTTTGAACAAGCGTTTTCTGATGCTTTTTTGTCTACGAACTATACCCGCGCAGCGCAGTGCATTGGCGGGCTTCTGGCAATCAACACGTCGGCTGGCATATCTCGCATGCAGCCTGTTTGGAGCGATGCATCAGCCGACCAAAAAATCGCATTTGCCACTGCTGTTTTCGGAGTCCTCTTTGACAATCGGCACGGCGGTTTGGCGTTAAACTGCCTCAACAAATTGAGTCCATCGGAATTGGCCAGTCTATATCGAATCGGGCGGACATTTGTTCCAAACCGAGAGCCGGAATTTGGAGTGGCACGCAGCGTCGACGAAATCGATCGCGCCCAATGCGGTCACAATGCCGTGCTCGCTGCGCTTATAGAAAAAACTGGTGCAGATGCGTATGCAGAAGTGTGCGGACTGGCGACCAATTCAGAAGAAAGCTGGTGCCTCAGACGCGCTAAATCGATGTTGGAGCGCGACAGTGAGCGTGCTGCATGGAATGAAGCCGAGGTGCTTTCATTCGAGCAAGCCTTTACGGCACCAATAAAAAACGGAATCCAACTGCACGCAGCAGTGATGCATGCGCTTCAAAGTTTCTATGATGGCCTGACCAATAATGACGCCTCTATCTGCGGCTTGCTGCAAACATTTTCTCAATGCGAAGAAAGGGACGAAGCCGCTCTGCGCGACGCCATTTTAAGCAACCTCATAGATAACAATGCGCAGGTCTTTCACTCGGCACGTGAAAACCAGGTTGGGAGAAAAAAGCGGCCAGATATATTTATTGCCGGCGCTACTTGCCCATTTCAGGTGGCGATCGAGGTTAAGCAGGCGGATCAATGGTCGGGAACCGATCTATTTGCCGCGCTCGAGGACCAATTGGTCGGCCAATATCTATATCCTGAGAACCGACGCAATGGTGTTTTGTTGTTGATCAACACTGATCCAAAAAAAAGCTGGGAACTTCCCGGGAGAAAGCGTCGATCAACGTTCGCCGAACTCATGGAAGCACTTCAGGTACGTGCTGATGAACTCAGCAACACTGAAGGACGAGAAAGAGTATCCGTTTTTTCGATCGACGTTCCTATTTAGCCATGCCACAGACTTTTCGTCACGGCACATTACCGGCTACTACCTTAAACTGAATGACGAATAAGCTGCTTCTTGCCGCTCTTCCAACATGATCCACCCGCCGACCGGCCTCAAGGCTGACGGGGTCACCGCCTTTGGCGGCTATGGCCTTGACCCCGGCCTGCAGGCGTATCGGGGGCTGGGGAACGGACAATGGGTCAGTGACGGATGAGATCCGCACTGGCTACCACTGGAGGGCATAGTAGCGGTCCCAGGCATTGGCGATGTCTTCGAAGGTCCATTCCTGGAGGCGGCCGTGTTCGGCGCTTGGGCGAGAGATGCAGGCGGCCAGGCCGGATTCATGCTTGAACCGTTGGAACCAGGTCATCGACTTGGGTTTACCTTTGCTGCTCAGTTCGATGCGGCGGATGTGGTGGCCGTGGGCCCACAGCTCGCGGGGGTTTTGGAGGGTGCTGCGGTCCATGAGATAGCCGCGGAGTTGGCGCAGGTGGCGTTCGCGCGGGTCCTGGATCAGTTGGCTTTGCAGTTTGGCGACGGTTTTTTCGGCAGCACGGCAGCCTGCTTCTTCAAGCAGGCGGTCGAGCGCCTCGTGCGTCAGCACGATGGCGGGTGTTCCTTCCATGGGTTTGGCTTTCGTTGATAGGCATAAAAAAACGCCCCAGGCGGGACGTGTCCGTTGGCGGAGCTTACCTTCCGCCGAATGATATATGTATACTACATGTATGTGCGGAAGTCAAGCTTAAACGCCGAGGAGTTGGCCCAGCTTGTCGGTGACCGGGCGCATCGGGTCCACGAACCCCAGGTCATAGATCATGGTGGTCTCGAGGTTGCCCTTATGGTCGACGTAGTGGCTGACGTCCTCGCGACGGACCCCCTGCCCCACCAGCATCAGTGAGATCGCGATCCGTTTCAGATCATACAGCTGGAAATGTTCCGGCACGCCGTCGAGCTGTTTGAACCGGGCGAGCGGCTTGCGGAAGTTGTCGCGGGGTTGGGTCGGGTCAGCATGTGATGGGAACACCAGGTCCGCGTCCGGCCAGCGGCTGCGCTGCCGGCGGACCAGCTCCGCGACCTTCGGATGGATCGGCACCGAGCGGTACGTGTACTCATAGGCCGCCCGGGACAGTTTGATCCCTTTGGTATGATGTTTGTGCCAGATGAGTTGGTCGAGGTCGAAGTGTGCGAACTCCGCATGGCGCAGCTCATTCGGGCGTGCCATCGTCAGGAACAATATCCCCATGAAGTGACATAGCTCCTCCATTTGGGCGTTCTGTTGCGTCAGGCGGCCGTTGGCGAGCGCCTGCTCGCGTTTGGCGTCACCGGTGAGGCCGGTGAGCGGTGGCTGCGCATCGAACACCGGCGCGAAGATATGGCGGGCAATCGCCTTGATCTGGGCCGGAGTGTACTCGCGGTGGCGGCGGATGATTTTGTGGGGACGCATGGGGCTGCAGGGATTACGCATGTCGACCAGCTGCATCCGGATCGCCCAATTGAACATGGCCTTCACCTGGCGCAGGGCGCCGTTGGCCGTGCTCGGGCTCTGAAACTGCTTCAGATAGGCGGAGACGTCGGTCGGCTTGATATCCGCGACCTTGCGCGTGCCGTACAGCCCCTCAAAGTCCCGATAGGCGCGGCGCATGTTGCGGCCCCGGCGGGTGCGGACCGCTGGGGGCGGGCGCAGCGAGGTGGCCACATAGCTCCAGTACTTGGTCTGGTGGCTGGCGGAGAGCGCGCTGACGTGCTCCTCCCAGAACTGGCGGGCCAGATCGCTCACCAGGAAGGTGTGTTTGGCCTGATAGTCCTCTTTGGCGGCATCCGGGTCCTCGCCTGCCCTGATCTGGCTCTCGCGTTGCTGGACCAGCAGGCGGGCAGAGCCCACGTTCAGGGTGCCGGGCACGCCGAGCACGACGCGGCGGCGTTTGCCGTCGAACCGGTAGGTATGGACGAAGGCTTTAGCCCCTTCGGCAGTGACCCGCAGGCCGAGGCCGCCAACGGCGCCCTGGCGGACCTGGCCGTCGAGGCCTTTGGGGTGATCCCAGAACAACTCCTGAAATTTGCCATCAGGACATTTAGCGGATCGAACAAAGGTATCAGTTAAGTATAATTTCGGCATAAATATGTAACCCCCATGTAACCAAATACTAACTCATAGTTGTGATGTATGCAAGAACAAATAGAAAGCACTGCGGATATTCCGCAGCAAATACAATTAGTTAATGGAAACGCGATTTTGGAAAATAGTGTACAATTGGCCGCTGTTAATCACTGGGTCGCAGGTTCGAGCCCTGCCGTCGGAGCCATATTTATCAAAGACTTATCCGGCCCCCTTGGGCCGGATGTTTTCATGTAACAGCCGTGTAACGGCATCACGTAGTTGACCAAAGTGAATTTCTGAACTGCATTAGATAGGGGCACTAGAAGAAAAATCCACCCAAATACAGCAAAATAATCTTGCCATATGAAACAACATATCCGAATATTCGCTCTATTTTCTTGAGCTTATATTATTCAACATCGCACGGTTAATTCGAATAATTTGCTCATTTTTCTTATCCGAGTATGGTATTCTTGATGCCGCAAGGATTGCCAATGGAAATTTTTCCTCCTCAATCGCCCTATCAATTATGCTGATCAGGGCCTCACCCCTGCTGTTCGAATAAGGCATTCGATCGACGTTCTTCACTATGTTGTATTCGTAGTTCGATAGCCCCTTGATATTTTCAGCAAATTCTTCGCCATGTTTTAGACCCATAAGTTCAGGAAGGTTAGAAATACCAACCATATAAAGAAAATAGATAAACAATAGACCTATGATAACAAAAATAAATTTCATCGAATCAATAAATGAAACCATTGAATCGCGCGCCTTGGAATCAACTCCAGAAGAGCCAGACAGTATTGGCGGTATAAGCCCAAAAAGAGCCGCTACCAGAACAATTACCGCAGCAGCCAATCCTAAATAATCTACCATGAATTGCCCCTCTTAATTAATCGAATTAACTTACAAGCAATTATGCCCCAATCGAACTGATACAGAAATGTAAAAGCTCCACCGTTGGCACCACAAACTCCTCAGAATCCGCACATCGAACTCTCATTCGGCGGAAGGAGTGATCATAGAGAAGAATCAGCGGGCCTGGTCGAAATTCACGACACGCAGACCGCACAGCCAACAAGCAAAAAATAGGGATAGATAGTTGTCTTTGGCCTCTCTCGTCGCTCATACTCCCTCATCAGAAATGACGCCTACAGGCACACTTTGCAGGCACACAATGTAGGCACACTCAGTTTTTATCGGGGTTTTTATATAACAATAACAATTAGTTATAGATTTATATCTCGGACTCTGACTCCGTCGGTCCTGGTTCGAATCCAGGTTCCCCAGCCAACAAGATCAGCCGGCTACGATCGTTCCTTCCACTCGCAGTTTCCGCAATTCGACCGCGCGCACCGCAGGCGCGTTTTTCCCGTGCGTGCGTGTTGCCGGGAAGCCGGTACGCCGATCGCTGACAGATCCGGGCACATGGGCGCGACAGCGTCTGGCACCGCGCAGGCCATGTCGCTGGCATCCGGAATCGCGCGCCGAAATCCGACGCGGCGAGATCGATTGGCGAAAACTCTCGCCGATGCGGCCGCAGCGATCGCCAAGGGAAACGCCGCCGTCCCGGGAACTCTCACCATCGGCCGCCGAAAAAAGGCCGCAGATCGCGTCCCGACTGGTCCGCGAAATGAAAGCAGGCGGGCCGTGGCCCGCCTGCTGCGGTCTGATTTCAGGTGTCGGAGGAAGGAAGAAATCAGATCCTGGGAGGAGTCATGAGAGCCTTGATGGCCGGATCGCCCTTCTTGAGGATCTTCACGCCGGTATCCAGATCGGCGGTCGGAACCTGGCCCATTCCGGGGTTGGTCAGGCTGTCGAACTGGGTCGGATGCGCCGCCGACCAGAGCTGCAGGAAGGACTGCACGCCCATCATGTAGGGGTTCTGGGCGACGGTCGAACCGTACTCGTCGTCTTCGATGCCCTGCAGGATCGGCACGTCGATCGACCATGCCAGGACGTGGACCTTGTTCGGGCCGTCGAAGCGACCGACATTGCGGGTCGCCGCCAGGGCGCCGGTCGCCGGATTGCCGTGGGCGCAGAAGATGACGTTGATCTGGGGATTGGCCTGAAGCATCGCCGTATTGACCGTCTCGGCTTTCTGCAGGTCGCCCTCGTCGTTCACCTGTGCGACGACCTCGGCGCCAGGCGCGACGGAGGCAAGGCCTTCCTTGAACCCCTGCAGGCGGTGATTGATGGAATCCAGGCCCGGGATCAGCGAAACGCCGACACGCGCATCGCCACCGATCTGCTCGCCAACGGCCTTGCCGGCGGCAAAACCGGCATTGTAGTTGTTCGTGCCGACGAACAGCAGGCGATTGGATTTCGGCGAGTCACTGTCGAAGGTCAGGGTCGGCACGCCGGCTTCCATGGCGGCATTGATGGACCCGACCAACGTATCGGCGTCGCCCGCGGTGACGGCGATGCCCTTCACGCCCTTGGCGACCAGCTGATCGACGGCACGCGCTTCGGCCGAGGCATCCCAGTCGGCGGGCCCCTGAAGTTCGGTCGTCGCGCCGACGGTCGCCGCGGCGTCCTGGAAGCCGGCATAGGCCCAGTTGAAGAATTCGGATCCTTTGAGGAACACCACCATTGCGTAGTGTTCTTCCGTTTGCTGCGCCTTTACGGGCGCGGCCAACAGCGAACCGGCGGTCAAGGCGGCGGCGGCTAGGCTCAGGCAAATCTTATTCATTGTCGTCCTCCCGGTGGAGTTTGGAACCAAGTCAGGGACTTTGGGGTTGCAGAGATCGATCAATCTTCTGCTGGCGAACGGACTTCATTTTCCGCTCATTCTGTTTGGCGATGACCCGGCTCACCAGGACGGCGATCAAGAGCATCACGCCGTTGACCACGTCGTACCAGAAGGGGTTCACCGCCGAAGTGACGAATGCGTTGTGGACCACGGCAAGGAAGATCGCGCCGAGGACGGTGCCGAAGATCGTGCCGCTGCCGCCCATCATGTCGGCGCCACCGATCGCCACGGATCCGATGGCCTTGAGTTCCGCCATGTTGCCGTGGCCCCAATGGGCGGCGCCGTATTTGGCGGCGGCCATGATGCCTGCGCACCCCGCCAGGAACCCGCTCAGCGCATAGATCGCGATCTTCACCCGCGCGACGTCGACGCCGGAATACTTGGCCGCCCGCTCCGATCCGCCGATGAAGTAGATCTGCCGGAAGAAGCGGTGATGCCCCAGCAGCATTCCGAGCACCACGGCCGCGACCGCGAAGAAGACGATCGGGAAATCCACGCCGAGGATCCGCCCCTGGCCGAGCCAGAGAAAGCTGTCCGAGAAACCGGAGATGGATCTGCCGTCGGTGATCGCCAGATTGACGCCGCGAAGCGTCAGCAAGGTGCCGAGCGTGACGACCATCGGATGGACCCGGAACGAGACGATCATGGCGCCGTTGAGCGCACCGATCAGCGCGCAGACCGCAACCGTGATCGCCGCCGCCAGCGGCACCGACAGGCCGACCTCGACCATCAGCTTTGCGACCAGGATTTCGCCGAACGCAAAGACCGACGCCACCGAAAGGTCGATCCCTCCCAGAATGATGACGAACGTCATTCCCAGCGCCATGATCGCTTCGAAGATCATGTTCATCGCCAGCACCCGCAGGTTCGCTAACGTCACGACGTTTCCGAAAACGGAATGCGTGAACGCCACGATCAGCACCGTGACGACGATGAGGCCAATATACTGAAGCCAGCTGCCGCTCACTTTGATTTTGGCGAAGTTAATCGACATCAGACCGCCAGCCCCTCCAGTTCGACCGCCGCGTTCATGACGTCCTCTTGCGTCAGAACACCGGCCTTGTTGTCCAGGTCGGCAACCACCGTGCCGGAGCGGAAGACCAGCACGCGGTCGCTCATGCCGAGCACTTCGGGCAGTTCCGAGGAAATGAGAATGATGCTGCAGCCGGCATTCGCCAGTTCGCGCAGCTTCTTGTGAATCTGCGCCTTGGCGCCGACATCGACGCCGCGCGTCGGCTCATCGACGATCAGGACCTTCGGATCGGCGTTGAGCGATTTCGCCAAAAGAATCTTCTGCTGGTTGCCGCCCGACAGGCTGAGGATCGTCGCCGACGGCCGCTTGGGACGGATGTCCATTTCCGTGACGTAGCGCCAGGTCGCCTCTCGCATGGCCTTGCGGTTTTCCATTCCGAACCGCGCCTCGCGATCGAGCACGCAGGAGCTCACGTTGAGCACCATGTCGTAGTCGAGGAACAGGCCGCTTCCCTTGCGATCCTCGGACAGATAGACGATGCCGTGCCCCAGAGCCTCGTGCGGCGAGTTCAGCTCGATCGGCTTTCCGTTCAGCTCGAACCGGCCCGAGGCCCGCTTGCGCGCATTGATCAGCGCCAGCATCGCCTCCGTTCGGCCGGCGCCGATCAGTCCGGCCATGCCGAGGATCTCACCCCGTCGAAGATCGAAATTGACGTCCTTGACCGCACCGAACAGGGCCAGGTCCCTGCAGGAGAAGACGACGTCCCCGACGCTCGCGCTGCGCTCCGGATAGAGCTTGCTCAGCGACCGGCCGACCATCAGCGATATGATCTCGTCCGAACTCGCTTCCGCAGTCAGCCGCGTGCCGACGTTGCGGCCATCGCGCAGGACCGTGACGTGATCCGAAATCTCAAAGAGCTCATTGAGCTTGTGCGAGATGAAGACGATCGCCAGTCCTGAATCCCGGAGATCGCGCACGACCTGGAACAGCTCGTCGATTTCCTTCTCCGACAGGGAGGATGTCGGCTCATCCATGAAGATGAGCTTGGCATTCAGCACGACGGATTTGGCCACCTCGACCAGCTGCTGCATGCCTATGCTGAGGCTGCCGGCGAGCGCGCGCGGATTGATGTCGACCTGCATCCGGTCGAAGACCGCCTGGCACCTGGCATACATCGCGTTCCAGTCGTTGAAACCGAAACGGTTGGTGATCTCGCGCCGGAGGAAGATGTTCTCCGCAACGGTGGCCTGGGGCACGATGCTCAGTTCCTGGTGAACCACGCTGATGCCTGCGCTCATTGCCTCCAGCGGATTGTCGAAGGACACGGTGTCGCCGTCGAAGACCACCTTGCCGGTATCCCGCTGGAGATTTCCCGACAGGATATTGACCAGGGTCGACTTGCCGGCGCCGTTCTCCCCGATCAGGGCGTGGACCTGTCCGGCTTTGACGTCGAAATTGACGTCTTCCAGAACCCTGTTGCCGAAGAATGATTTGTTGATCCCGGTCGCCTGCAGCATGGCCCTACCCCCGCTGCCGGATGGTGCGCAGGGCATCGATGCCGACGGCCACGATCAGGACCACGCCGACCGTGGCCTGCTGCCAGTTCGGATCGCCGTTCAGAAGAATGAAGCCGTTGCCGATGAGCGCGAGCAGCAGAACGCCAAGGAAGGTGCCGAAAATGCTGCCCGATCCGCCGAAGAAGCTGGCGCCGCCGATGACCGCCGCCGCGATGGCCCGCATTTCGGCGGTAATGCCGTAATTGGCGTAGCCGATCTTGTTCGCCGACGTCATCAGCAGCGCGGCGATCCAGACGAAGAACGCCGAGATCATATAGGCGGCGATGGTCAGGCGTTCGACCTGGATACCGGACAGCTTGGCGGCCTCGGCGTTTTGCCCGATGAAGAACAGCCGTCTGAGCGGCACCCAGTTCGACAGCAGGATGCCGAAGACGAGGGTCGCCGTCAGCGTGATGATCAAAAGGACCGGCACGCCATAGCTGGCATCCCCGATCTGAAGGACGAATTCATGGCGGGCGAACCTGGAAAACCAGCGCGGTGCCGTCGGGAAGGAAATGTACTGCCCGGTCGTGAGCACGGTCGCGACGCCGCGCGCCGCCGTCATCATCGCCAGGGTCACCAGGAACGGCAGGATGCCGATCCGGACGATGAAAAAGCCGTTGGTGAAGCCGCAAAGCAGAGCGACCAACAGACCGCCCGTGACCGACGGCAGCACGGGCATGCCGGCCCGCAACAGCAGCGCCATCACCACCGAGCTCAAGGCCATCACCGCGCCGACGGAAAGGTCCAGCCCGCGCACGATCAGAACCGTCGTCATGGCGATCGCCAGAAGCAGGTCGTAGGACATCAAGGACAGCACGGCCTTGAAATTGATCCAGGACAGGAAGGTGTCCGGTCGCATGATGCCGAGACCGATGACGACCACGGCATTGATGGTCAGCAGCCAGAACTGACGACTTGAAAGCACGGATCGGAAGGGAATTTTCATCCCCTTGTCCTTGTCGACAAGTGCTTGCGCACTGCTCATCGCTTCCTCTCCCGTCCCCGCACACGTGCCGGACTTCAGTCGTTTTCGCGGTTTTTAACGAACCGCTTTTACAGAACGATCATCGCTTTCATCGTCTTGTCCGGGTTCTGGTCTATGTATTCATACGCCTGCATGTAGTCGTCGAACGGAAACCGGACCGAAACGAGCGGAGACAGGCGTACTTTTTCTTGCCGGATAAGCTCTATGGCACCCAGATAATCTTCGTGTTTGTACATCAGGGTGCCTTTTAGAACGATTTCCCGGTCGCCCAGAACGGCCATGTCGATCTTCGGCCTGTCGCCGTAGACCGCGACGGCAACGATCGTCCCGCCCTTGGCCACCAGTTGAACGGTGGTGTCGAGCGCCGATTCCACGCCCGCCACTTCGAAGGCCACGTCAAATCGGGACGGACCGAAAACCTGCTCGACAACGTCGGCAATGTCGCTGGTCTTGGGATTGACGACCTTGGCGATACCGCACTCCCGGACCTTTTCCAGCCGGTAGTCGCTCACGTCGCTGATCAGGACGTTGCCGCCCCTGGCCTGGGCCACCTGGGCGATCAGGTTGCCGATCGTGCCGGCGCCGGTAACCAGAACGTTCTTTCCCGACAGCGGGCCGGCCCGCGATACCGAATGGACCGCCACGGCCAGCGGCTCGATCAAGGCGCCGATTTCGGCGCTCATCGTCTGCGGCAGCGGGATGACCATGTCCTGCGGGAAGGTGACGTAGTCCTGCGCCACGCCGGGCACCTGGAAGCCGCGCACCTTCAACGCGTCGCAGATATTGAAATCGCCGCGGCGGCACGGATCGCATTCGCCGCAGAACACCTGCGGCAATGCCGTTGCAAACGTACCGATCGGGAATTTCTCCGCATCCACCTTCGCGCCGACGGCGACGATTTCGGCGGAAAACTCGTGCCCCTGAATGACCGGATAGGACGTGAACGGATGCTTGCCATGATTGACATGGATGTCGGACCCGCAAACCCCGATATGGGAGACGCGCAGCAGGATCTCGTCGTCGCCCGGCGCCGGGACCTCAATGTCGTCCCGGAACTGGATCCTGCCCGGCTGAACCATCGTTGCTTGGCGCATTTTCCTCGATGCCCTTCTTTTTCTTGCGGTCTTGCCGAATGACGGCTCCCGGCCCCGCAAGTGTTGCAGGAGGCGCTAGTAGACGCCCTTTTTGAGCAGCAAGTTTCCGTACTTGACGACAGATCCGGTCACGACGACGCAGAAAGCCAGACGCGCTCGCGCGTAGAAATCGTGGCGATCTTGCAGGAACGTCGTTTCCGGAAGGCCGGAATCGTATTTGTCGATCACCGACCGGTATTTGCTTTCCAGTTCCGGATCCTCGACATCGTCTTGCGGCGGCGCGACCATGACGATGGAATCCTCGACATAGGTGTCGATCGGAAAGAGCGGCAGGACGGCCTCGAGCAGGCGCGGGATCTCCACCCCGTCGAGCCTGATGACGCGCTGGCCGATGCTGTGCGCGGGAAACAGCGCGTCGGAGAAGACGATTTCATCGCCATGTCCCATCTGCGCCAGGACGTGGAGCAGGTCGGGGGGGATCAGCGGAGAGATGCCGCGCAGCATTGCCGTCGCTCCTCAATAGACCGCTTCGACGATGGCGCGCATGTCCTCGGCGCTGGTGACGCGGGGATTGGCCTGGTAGTCCGGCAGCACCATGCACTGCGCCGCCAGCGCGTCGAGGTCCGAGGCCTTGGCGCCGAAATCGCGCAGGCGTTTCCTGAGGCCGATCCGCTCGAGGAACGTTTCGATCGCGTCCTGGGGCGAGGCTGCCGCCGGCGCCAGCGATTGCCTCAGCAGTTCGAAGGCGTCCGGCGCCGCGGCCAGGGTGTATTTGACGAACTCGGGATAGACGATCGCCAGCGCCTGGCCATGGGCGATGTTCGGATAGAAGCCGCCGACGGCCATGCCGATGCCATGCGGCAGCGTCACCCCGGCATTGGCGATGCACATGCCGGCCAGCGTATCGGCCAGGGCCATCTGGGTTCTGGCCTCGAGATTTCCGGGGTCTTCGAGCACGACCGGCAGACACTGACCGACCAGCCCGACCGCCTCCCTCGCCAACGTCCTGACAATCGGGCTGGTGTTGGCGTGGATGTAGCTTTCGAACGCATGGGTGAAGACGTCGAAACCGGTGGGTGCGCTCACCGCGGCCGGCGCCGTGACCATCAGGCTCGGATCGACGATGGCGAGATCCGGGAAGATCCGCTCGTTGAAGATCGCGGATTTGTAGCGCTCGTCCTCGTTCGTGAAGACACTCACCTGCGTCACATGCGAGCCCGTGCCCGACGTGGTCGGGATGGCGACGATCGGCAGGGTCTTGTCGGTGGGCTGGGTGTCGCTGCTCCAGATGTAGCTCCACAAGGAGCTGCCATGGGTCGCGCCGACGGCAATGGCCTTGGCCGTGTCCATCACGGATCCGCCGCCGAACCCCACCACGACATCGACACCCGTTTCCCTGGCGAACCGGCTCCCGGCTTCGACGGAAGAAAGCGTCGGGTTTGGCACGACGCCATCGAAGACGGACACGGTCATGTCCGCGTCCTCAAGGCTCTTCTTCAGGATGGCGAAGGACGGCTGCAGATAGGGCTTCACCGTCATGCTGACCACCAGGGCCCGCTTGCCGAACGGACGCGTGAGCGTTCCGGCATCGCCGAGGGCATTTACTCCGAAGTGGAGCTTGGTGGGAACGTGGTAGGAAAACGTTCCGAGCATGCCGGCCTCCTTGCTAGTTTGTTTTTTTATGAACTTACTCCAAAAGATTCGCTTTGTCACTAGCCGCAATCAGCCCATCTCGCGATCGGGAGACAATGTCGCAGAAACTCTTTTTTCTCCAATTTTTTCAATATTTTGTACCGGATCACAACCGGCGGTCGGTCGCCGCCCGAGCCACGCCTCGCCGACCGGAGCCAACGCGCACCCCAGCGCGATTCTGGTTTGCATATTTCATGAATATTCCGCTCGCCAAGACGCCGCGGGCGTCGCCAAGGACGACGACGATGCTCCGGGAACGGCCAAGCATGCCGTCCGACAACGCGCTTCGGCCAAAGGCGGCGGCGGCCGACCACGCCCGTGCCCTTCATTGCCGCGTGTTGTCGCAAAGCCCCCGCCAAAGCCCGCTTCGGGATGCTCCGGCATGCGCCGTCCCGTCAGCCGGAGAGATCCAGCCATTCGCGTGAGCAGACTCCGACCGCCCCAGAATGCGCGCTTGACGGCAAATGGACGACGCGCCCGGCACCGCTCCGGGCCGCAGCCAGGTCTCTCGGAACAGCGGCAGAATCGCCCGCCCCCTCAGCCGGTTCAGCCGTCCGAAAGCGTTTATTCACAAAGTAAAATTTCTTTGACACCGTACGGAGAACGCTCTATTTCAAGCGGTCGGCAGTGACCCAGGCCAACCTGCCCGTCGAATTGAATTGAAAGCCATCCGGATGCCGCCCGAAGCAAAAAAGCCAAGTCATCGGCTTACGGCTCTGAACATAATTCGCGACAAGGGCGTTATCAGTCGAACCGAGCTCGCACGGCTGATGAAACTGAGCAAGCCCAAGATCACCCTGATTTCCCAGGAGCTGATCGACGCCGGCCTCATCGAGGTGACCGGGCAAGGGGAATCGACGTCGAATGGCGGACGCAAGCCGACCCTGCTGTCGTTGCGCAAGGCCTATCCCAAGGTGGTCATCGGGGTCGATATCGGCACCTATAATCTGAGAATCGCTTGTGGATACCTGAGCGGGGAGCACCAGCTCTACCGGACGGAAAAGACCAATCGCAGCCAGTTCCCGAATTCCATCCTGCGCCAGGCGTCCAATGCCATCCTGGAATTGATGCGCGATCACGGCCTTGCGCGCGACGACGTCGTCTGTGTCGGCGTCTCCATCGGCGGCCTCGTCGACAGCGACTCCGGCCGGGTTGTCTATTCCCCCAATTTCAAATGGGAGAATGTCGAACTCGCAAAGCTCCTCAGCGAGCAGGTGGAGCTGCCCGTTTACGTCGAGAATTGCACCAAGACGATGGCCCTCGGCGATCTGTTCTATGACAAGCTGACGAATTCCGACGTCGCGTTGTTCGTCAATCACGGCTTCGGCGTCGGCTCGGCCGTCGTCCGCAACAGGCAACTCGTGCCCGGCTATTGCGAGCTCGGACACATCACGATGCATAGCGGCAAAGAGGTCATCTGCTATTGCGGCAAGAACAACTGCCTGGAAACCCAGGCATCCGGCTGGGCGATCGAATGGATGGCGATGGATCGCCTGGACAAGGAGCTTTCGGCGCAGGAAGTCGCCGAACTCGCGGCAACCGGAAATGAGGTCGCCCGGGACATCTATCAGCACGTCGGCCACTATCTCGGCGAAGCCATCGCCGCCAGCGCCAATCTGCTGAGCCCCGATTACATCATTGTCGCAGGCGGCATCAGCCAGGCCAGCGATTGGTACCAGGACGCCCTGGAAGAAGCCTTCCAGGCGAACACGATGCGCTTCATCTACGACAAGGCCAGAATTGTCTTCTCCGATTGCAAGAACGAAAGCGCGATCCGGGGCATAATCAAGCTGGCGCTGACAAAGGGCATCTTCATGTCCGAAGCGACCGTCAGCCGGTAAGGAAATCCATCCCCGAAAAGTCCGCCGAATTTCCGGCGCTGCACGAGCGACGCGGCCGCAAGGAACGCCGCGTTACCCCCGCCGGCATGTATTGACCGGCGCCACTCAACGCACCGGCGTCGCCGGCCATCGCGCAAGGACCGACCCTGCACTAAGACCTCCACGGGCGCATTGAGCCCGGCACGCGCACGCCTTTTTCGAAGGGGGCTGTCGCGCCGTGCCCGAACGCACTTCGTCACCGGTTTGCGAGGATAACGGGCGGTATCTTGATCAGGATGCCGGGATCGACCTCGTCCTTGTCGATGATCTCGAACAGCGCCGTGATCATTGTCGGGACGTCCTGGCGCGCCATTGCAATGTTGGGAGAGATCAGGGCTGCGAACGGATCCCAGTCGAAGCATCCGAATGCCAGGTCCCGCAGGCGCTCCAGGCCGTTCTTGCCGAACCAGTTCATGACGCCTTCCAGCGCGATCGTGGAGTTCACGAAGATGCCCGGCGGCATGTCGTGCGTTTCCAGATAGCCCTCGACGGCCGCCGCCGCCTTTGCCGCGGCATAGCCGCATGCCAGCACGTTGCCGGGCTCCGCGGGACTTCCCGCCGCTTCGATGGCGTCGGAAAACCCCCGGATGCGCTCCATCGTGTTGTGGTCGCTCGGCCGGCCGCCGACGAACAGCAGCCGGCGCGGGTCGCCATCGCGCGACCGCACCTCGGCAACCAGCCTGTTCGTCAGTTCCAGCGCTCCCTGGTAGTTGTCGGAAATCACCGAAGGCGCCAGGGATCCGGGCAGGTCGAAATTGTAGGTCGGCACCCCGCGCGCCCGGCAGATCTCGGCAATGCTGTCCGGATCGGTGGCGCCGGTACACACGATCCGCTCGACCCGGTAGCTGAGCAGCGTCTTCACGGCCTCGACCTCGATAGCCGGATCGCGCAACGTCGAGGAGACGACCGGGAACAGGCCCCGCGCCCGCGCCTCGCGCTCGAAGGTCTGCGAGATGGAGCTGAAATAGCGGTTGTCGTGCATGGGCACGATCATGCCGATGATCCGCGAGCGCTCCTTGCGCAGGGCGCTGGCCTGCAGGTTGATGGCATAGCCCATGTCGCGGGCCAGCCGCTGGATCTCCTCCGCCCGCGCCTCGCTGATCCGCCGCGCCTTCCACGATCCGTTCATGACGGCGCCAACCGTGCTCGGCGACGTGCCGGCCCGCTTGGCGATATCGTAGATCGTGACGTGCTTTCGCTGCATTGCGTCGGATGTCCTTACCGTCCGGACAGGTGCCCTACCCGACAAATAGCCGCAACAGGAAAATTGCACAATCGATAGCGCAGCCCCTTGCACAATCGATGGTTCGGAGGTATTGCACCATCGATAGCGCAACATCGACGCGCTATGGCAAAGAAAAATGATCGGGGCCGCCAACGGTCCCAGGGAGGTAGAGATGATTTCCAGGAAAATGCTTGTCGGCACGATTGCGGCTGCGGTGATGACCGCGGGCATGGCGAGCGGTGCCATGGCCGAGACGACGATCGGCGTCGTCGCCAAGATCGGCGGAATTCCGTGGTTCAACGCCATGGAGGCCGGCATCGAGCAGGAAGGCAAGGCGCGCGGCGTCGACGCCTTCATGGTCGGCCCGACCAGCGCCGATCCGGCGCTGCAGGTCCGCGCCATCGAGGATCTGATCGCCCGCAAGGTCGACGTCATCGGCGTCGTGCCGAACGACGCCAAGGTCCTTGAGCCGGTGCTGCAGAAGGCCCGCGACGCCGGCATCATCGTGCTCACCCACGAATCGACGGCGTCGGTCAACAAGAATTACGATTTCGAGCTCGTCTCGGCCAAGGACCTGGGCGAAGCCCACGCCAAACTCCTGGCCAAGACGACGGAGTGCAAGGGCGGCTATGCCGTCTATGTCGGCGGCCTGACCGTTCCGGCGCACAACGCCTGGGCCGATGCCGCCGTTGCCTGGCTCGACGAGAACTGCCCGGACATGAAGCAGGTCGCCGACCGGTTCGGCGTCGCCGAGAGCGTCGACGACAGCCGCAACACCACCCTCGACCTGATCCGCGCCCATGACGACCTCACCGGCATCCTGGCCTTCGGCAGCCAGGGCCCCGTCGGCGCCGCCCGTGCCGTGGAAGAACGCGGCCTGATCGGCAAGGTCGCCGTGGTCGGCCTGTTCTCGGCCGGCCAGGGCCGCAAGCTCGTCCATTCCGGTGCCATCACCGGCGGCTATGTGTGGAGCCCGCTGGAGGCCGGCCGGGTCTTCGTGGCGCTCGGCAAGATGCTCGCCGAAGGCGGCACGGTGTCCGACGGCGACGAACTGCCCCTGCTCGGCAAGATCCGGCTCGAAGGCTCCAACATCTTCGCCAACATGCCGCTCGCACTGAGCAAGGACACGGTCGACGGCCTCGCTGAAATGGGTCTTTGAGGCTGCGCGCTCCTCCCAAGCGAATGCTGCGCGGGTATCGTCGATATCCGCGCAGCATCACCGGCCCTTCCCGCTCCGATCGCCTTGAGATGTGAGCAGGCAGGACCGCCGGGTGGACGGCATGTCAGTTGGTGCATTCCCGATGACACAGATGGCGTTGCGGGCACGCGCCGTTTCCAAGCGGTTCGGCAATGTGCTGGCCCTCGATGATGTCGCGTTCGACCTTGAACGCGGCGAGGTGCACTGCCTGGTCGGCGAGAACGGCTGCGGCAAGAGTACGCTGATCAAGGCGATTTCCGGCGTCTATGTGCCGACGCCGGGCGCGAGCTTCCAGTTCGGCGACGATCCACCGGTCTCCAAGATATCGCCGGCCGAGGCCAAGGCCCGCGGCATTCACGTGATCTGGCAGGACCTGTCGCTGTTCCCCGACCTGTCGGTTGGCTACAACATCATTTTCGACGCCTTCGTCGAAAGGCCGTTTGCGCTGTCCGAGCGCAAGGTGGCGCTGCAGCGGGCCCGACGCACGATGGAAGATCTCGGCGTCAGCCTGGACCTCGACATGCCCCTGCGGCACCTGGGCATCGCCCAGCGCCAGTTGGTGGCCATCTGCCGGGTGCTGCAGACCGAGGCCAGCATCATCTTCATGGACGAACCGACGGCGTCGCTGACGCGGACCGAGACGGAAAACCTGCTCGACATCGTGCGCAAGCTGTCGGCGCGCGGCATCTCGATCGTCTTCGTCAGCCACCGCCTCGGCGAAGTCCTCGAGGTCTGCTCCCGCGTCACCGTGATGCGCGACGGCAGGATCGTCGGAACCTTTCCGGCCGAGGGCATGAACCAGAAACGCCTCGCCGAGCTGATGACCGGCCATGAATTCCTGGACAGCCGGCGCGAATGGACGAGCCCCGGCGCACCCGTCCTGCAACTGGACGGGTTGACGGTCCCTGGCCAGTTCCAGGATGTCTCCTTCACATTGCACCGCGGCGAAATCCTCGGGCTGACCGGGCTTCTGGGATCCGGGCGCACCGAACTCGCCCACGCCATCTTCGGAATGACGCGCCCCGAAAGCGGCCGCATCCTCATCGACGGCGCGCCGGTCTCCCTGCGCTCCAACCGGGATGCAATCGAAAACGGCATCGCCTATGTCTCCGAGGACCGCCTCAATCTCGGCCTGCACCAGACCCAGTCGATCCTCAAGAACACGGCGATCACGACGCTGAGGGAGCTGTCCAGCCCGTCCTTCTATCTGGGTCCGGAGAGCATCCGGACCCTGTGCACCGAGTGGATCGGGCGCCTCAGGACCAAGGTCAGCGACCCCTCGCTTCCGGTCAATTCGCTGTCGGGCGGCAACCAGCAGCGCGTCGTGCTCGCCAAATGGCTGGCGACCCGGCCCAAGGTGCTGATCCTCGATTCCCCGACCGTCGGCGTCGACGTCGGAGCCAAGGCGGAGATCTTCCGCATCGTCAACGAACTCACCGCGGAAGGGATGGCGATCATCCTGATCTCGGACGAGGCCAATGAAATTCACGCCCATTCCGACCGCATCCTGATCATGCGCAACGGCAGGATCACCAAGGATCTGCAGCCCGGCGACATGGCAGAGGAAGACCTGGAGGCGTTGATCAATGCGTAGAATGGTCGGCAGCGTCGAAGGCATCCTGTTCGTCATTCTGCTGGCGCTGTGCGTGGTGCTGAGCCTTGCCACGGACAGCTTCTTCTCGATGCAGAACTTCTTCGATCTTTTGAACAATCAGTCGGTCAACATCATCTTCGCCGTCGGGCTCGTGGTCGTGCTGATCGCCGGCGGCATCGACATCTCGTTCTCGGTCGCCGCCTCGGTCGTGCAGTATGTCGTCGTCGTCATGATGATCCAGATCGGCGGCGGCAACTGGCTGCTCGGCTTTGTCGCCGCCATGGTCTGCGGTCTGGCGCTCGGCCTCTTCAATGCCTTCCTGATCCACAAGCTGCGCATCGTCTCGATCATTGCCTCGATCGGCACCTACAACCTGTTCTTCGGGCTCCTGATGTATCTGACGCGGGGCCGCTCCATCTACGCCATCCCGGACTGGCTCGACGAGCGCGTCGCGCTCCTCACCGTCGGCGCCGACCGCGCTGAGGCAACGCTTTACCTCCCTGCCCTCGTCATGCTGGTCGTCGTCTCGGTCGCCTGGTTCATCCTCGCCCGGACCGGCTTCGGCCGTCTCGTCTACGGCTTCGGCTCCGATCCGGAAGCGGCACGCCGGTCCGGGGTGCGGATCGCCGTGATGCAGGGCTTCGCCTATGGCTGGCTCGGCCTTTGCGCCGGCATCGCCGGGCTCATGCAGGCGCATATGGTGCGCGAGGTCGTCCCCAACGCCCTCTACGGCCGCGAACTCGACGTGCTGGCGGCCGTCGTCCTTGGCGGTGCCGTGCTCGGCGGCGGCCGCGGCACCGTGTTAGGCGCGGCGCTGGGCGTGCTGCTGCTCGCCGTCGTCCAGAACGGGCTCAACCTTCTGGGCGTCACGCCCTATGCCTTCAAGGCCATCGTCGGCGCCATCATCCTCATCGCGGTGACCTTCACCAATTTCGACAAGGTGGCACCGCTGATCGGCCTGTCGAACAGGAAGGCGCGCACGACATGAGGACGTTGTTGCAGCAATTCCGCCGCCTCGGCAGTGCCGGCGAACTGGTCGCCATGGTCGGCGTGCTCGTCGCCAGCATCCTCCTCTTCGGGGCCATCGCGCCGGGCTTCTATGCCGGCCCGGTGTTCAGCTCGATGGCCTTCCAGCTCCCGGAACTCGGCCTCCTGGCGCTGGCCATGTTCGTGCCGATCATTTCCGGCGGCCTCAACCTCTCCGTCACCTATTCCGCCAACATCTCCGGGCTCCTCGCCGCCTTTTTCGTCAAGGCGTTCCTGGTCCATGCCGGCTGGGTCAGCCTGCCGGTAGCGCTCGCCATCGGGCTCTCCAGCGGCCTTGCCATCGGCTTTGCGATCGGCATCATCGTCGCCTATGTGGGCGCCCATCCGATCCTCGTCTCGCTCGGCATGATGATCCTGTTGCGCGGCCTCGGCGAATGGGCTACCCGCGGCGGCGATATCTCCGGCATGCCGGATGTCTTTGCCACCATCGGCTACGGAACGGTTCTGGGCGTCCCGGTCCCGATGATCGTCTTCCTCATCGCCGTGGCGGCCACCGCCTATCTGATGGGACGGACCAAGGAGGGCTTTGCGATCTACATGGTGGGTTCGACCCCAGCGGCCGCCGAATATTCGGGGATCGACGTCAAGAAGACCCTGGTCCTGGTGTACTCGGTCTCGGGCATGCTCACCGGGCTTGCCGGGATATTGATGCTGGCCCGGTTCAATTCGGTGCGCGTCGGCCACGGCGATTCCTATCTGCTGATCACGATCCTCGCCTGCTTCCTGGCCGGCGCCAATCCGTTCGGCGGCTTCGGCAAGGTGCTGCCGCTGGCGGTAGCGCTGATGAGCCTGCAGGTTATCGCCTCGGGCATGAACCTGATGGGCGCGAGCCAGCACCTGGCCACCGCCGCCTGGGGCGCGTTTCTCATCCTCATCATGGCGATCCGCGCGCCATTCCTCAGACAAAACAAATAAGGAGCGGCCACCATGCGATATGTCGTCGGCGTCGATGTCGGAACGGGCAGCGCGCGGGCCGGGCTGTTCGACGAAACCGGCCGGATACATAGGGCGGCAAGCCGGCCGATCCCCATCCATCGCCCGAAAGCCGAATGGGCCGAACAGAGTTCCGACGCCATCTGGCAGGCCGTCTGCGAGGCGGTGCGCGACTGCGTAGCGACGGCCGAGATTGCGCCCGAACAGGTCGCAGGCATCTCCTACAGCGCCACCTGCTCGCTCGTGTTGCTGGACACGAACGGAGCACCGCTGAGGCTCTCCGAAGGCCCCGAAGGCTGGAACATCATCGTCTGGATGGACCACCGCGCCATCGCCGAGGCCGAGGAGATCACCCGGTCCGGCAGCCCGGTGCTCGACAATGTCGGCGGCACCATGTCGCCGGAAATGGAAATCCCCAAGCTGATGTGGCTGAAACGCCATCGCCCGGGCCTGTGGGCGCAACTGGGCTTTGCCGGCGATCTCGCCGACTACCTGACCTACCGGTCGAGCGGCTCGCTGGACCGGTCCGTGTGCACGCTCGGCTGCAAATGGACCTACGACCCGGATGCCGGCGCCTGGAACACGAAATTCCTCGCCGACATGGGCCTTGCCGACCTGTTGGCGAAAGGCCGCCTGCCGGACCAAGCCGTTCCCGTCGGCAGCCCGCTCGGCCCCCTTTCGGCCGAGGCGGCGGAAGATCTCGGCCTGACCACGGACTGCCGGGTCGCCGCCGGCCTGATCGACGCCCATGCCGGTGCGCTCGGCACCATCGGCCTCTTCGTCGACGACCGCATCGAGAGCCGCATGGCCCTGATCGCCGGCACCTCGAACTGCCATATCGGGCTCAGCCGCTCGCGCCGGGAGGTTCCCGGCGTCTGGGGTCCCTATGGCGGTGCGGTGGTCGACGGCATGTGGTGCACGGAAGGCGGACAGAGCGCGACCGGGGCGCTGCTCGACCATCTCGTCGACTTGATGGCACCGGACGATGTGAAAGCGGGGCCGCTCGATGCGCTGTCAGACGCCCTCAAGCAGCGCGCGGACGCCCTGCCCGACTTTGCCGGCGTCGTCGACGTCATCCCCGATTTCATCGGTAACCGCGCGCCTTTTGCCGATGCCGAGTTGCGCGGCAGCATCAGCGGGCTGACCATCGAAGCCCCCGAAGAGACGTTCGCAAAGACCTATTGGGCGGCGGCGGCCGGCATTGCCTATGGCACAAGGCTGATCATCGAGCAGATGAACCGTCACGGCTACGCGATCGACACCATCCACCTCAGCGGCGGCCACCGGAAATCGGCGCTTCTCATCGATCTTTACGCCGATGCCACGGGCTGCGACGTGGTCCTGTCCGAGGCCGAAGAACCCGTGCTCCTCGGCGCGGCGATCGCGGCCCTTTGCCAGTTCGAGGAAAGCGATGCGGTTTCCAGGGTCACCGCGCGGATGGTGCGAGATGTCGAGGTCCGGTATCCCCGGCAACAGCACATGGAACTGCACGAGGCACGATACCGGCGGTTCCTGAAGCACTATTCGGACAAGGGCTACCGGTTGCGCTGATCGAACCGAAACGCCCGCTGCCGCGAAACCGTCTTCCTCAAGAAAGGCTCACGCCAGATCGAGGCTTCGCCCCTCGGCGTTCGACGCATAGGCGGCGTCGACGACCCGCATAACGGCCTCAACGTCGGCAAGGCCCGCGATCGGCGCGGCACCGGCACGCCAGTCGTCGAGGGCGCGGCCGACGAAGTCCGCATAGAGCCCGTCCGTGTCGAGCTCGATCGGATGGGTCACGCTCTCCCCCGTCGCGCGCGAATATTCGGTGAGGCCCGCATCGGTCGTGCGGAAATAGCCGCGGCTCGTCCCGATCGTGATCGAGAACTCGCGTTTTTCCGTCTCCGTCATCGGAAAGGCGTAACCGGTCTCGATCAGGACCGGCGTGCCGTCCGCCATCCGCATGGAGACCTGCGAATAGTCCTCGACATCCGTTCCGTAGGAGAAATTGTTCATCAGGCCGAAAACCGCCCGCGCATCGTTGCCGGTGAGCTGGCGCACCAGGTCGATGAAATGGACGGCGAGATTGATCGTCGAGCCGCCGCCGGAAACGGCCGGGTCGAGCATCCAGGGCGAATTCTGAAGATACCGCTCGGGTGGTCCGGCAATGAAGCGGAAGGCGAGATGCGTGTATCGCGTCGCCTCCCCGTCCTCCGCCTGGCGCAAGGTCGTGAGCAGCGGACTGAGGCGCAGGATCAGCGGAACGGCGACATAAAGGCCGCGCGTTTCGGCCAGCGCCCGCAACCTGGCAACGTCCTCCGCCTTGGTGCCGCAGGGTTTTTCCATGGCGAACGGAATGCCAAGCCCGATCAGCGCTTCCGCGATCGCCGGCATTTCCCGGTGGCGCCCGAACGCGAAGGCGAAATCGATGCCCTCCCGCCGCAGCGCGTCGCGCCAGTCGGCAAAGGCCGGGGCGCCAAAATCGGCCGCAATGCGCTCCCGGCAGGCGGCATCCCGGTCAGAGACCGCAACGATCTCCACGTCCTGCCGGTGCAGCGCCTGTTGGTAGAGCGGAAAATGCCAGTGACTGACTTCAAGCAGGGCGATGCGCATGGCCGTCTTACTCACACAAATGTCCGACACCGGTCGATCGCGGTCCGGACGACTTCGTCCGGGTCCTTCTGCCACCAGTCCCGCTCCGAAAAGATCTCCACCTCGACCGCACCGGCATAGCCGGCGGCCTCCATCCAGCCCCGGATCTCGGCATTGTCGATGACGCCGTCGCCCATCATCCCGCGGTCGAAGACCAGGTCCCTTGTCGGAACGAGCCAGTCGCTGACGTGGAACCCGACCAGGCGCTCCGCCCCGGCGCGGGCGATCTCGGCCTTAAGCCGCACGTCCCACCAGACGTGGTAGGCGTCGACGACGATGCCGATTCCGGACCCCAGCGCGTCGCACAGGTCGTTGGCCTCGGTCATCGTGTTGAGCACCGACCGGTCGGCGGCGAGCATCGGGTGGAGCGGCTCCAGACCGAGCGTGACGCCGGTGCCGCGGGCATGGTCGACCAGGGCGGCAGCAACGGAGACGAACCGCCCCCTGGCGCCGGCGAGATCGCGCGAGCCTTGCGGCATACCGCCCGGGAACACGAGGACGCAGTCGGCACCCAGCTCCGCCGCCACATCGATGGCGGTCCGGGCCCCATCCACGGCTGCCGAAAGCGGCACCGACCCGTCGAGCACGAAAGGCCCGGCGCGGTTGACGCCGGTCACCGCCATGCCGTTGGCATCGAGGATCTTCTTTCCCTCGGCGAGACCGCATTCCTGGAGCTTGTCGAGCCAGATGCCGATGCGGCGAACGCCCCGGCTGGCGTATCCCTCGACGGAATCGCGAAAGCCCCACTGTGTCTTGGTCGTCGCCTGGTTGATGGCGATGCGGTCGGGTGTCAGCATCAGGGTACCGGTTTCCTTTTCCGTGATGGCGCCGGGCGTTCGGCGCTCAGGCGACGAACCCGAAATATGCCGGCAGGGCGAGCGCCAGCCATGGGAAGTAGGTGACGACGAAGAGGACGGCCACTTCCGCCCCGATGAACGGCAGGATGGCCTTTGCCCCGCGCTCCACGGGGAGCTTTGCGATCGCCGAGGCGATGAACAGGCACAGCCCGAGCGGCGGCGTGCCCTGGCCGATGATCAGGTTCAGCACCATGATGACGCCGAAATGGACCGGATCGATGCCGTAGGAAACGGCGATCGGCGCCAGGATCGGCGACAGGATGATGAGGCTCGCGCCGCCGTCCATGAAGGTGCCGATGAGCAGCAGCAGGATGTTGACGAGCAACAGGAAAACGATCGGCGATTCGGAAATCGACTGGAAGAAGGCGCCGATCAGCACCGGCATCTGGAACACCGTCAGGGCATAGCTGAGGATCTTGGCACAACTGATGATCAGCATCACCGCTGCGGTCAGGATCGCCGTGCGCCGCAACATCGCCGGCAGGTCGGCGACCTGCAGCGACCTCTGGATGCCGTAGCCGAAGATCAGCGCATAGAGCACGGCGAGCGCGCCGGCCTCGGTGGGCGTGACGACGCCGCCGAGGATGCCGCCGACGATGATGCCCGGCATCACCAGCGGCCACATGGCGTCCTTGGTGATGGTCAGCTTCTCGCGCATCGGGATCGATTCCGTCCGGCGCGGGAACTTGTGCTTGCGGTCGAGGACGAGAACCGTCGCGATCAGCGACAGGCCGATCAGGATGCCGGGCAGCACGCCGGCGATGAACAGCGCGCCGATCGATGTGCCGACGGAAACGCCGTAGATCACCATCATGATGCTCGGCGGGATGATCGGCCCGACCGTTGAGGAACTGGCGGTGACGGCGACGGCGATCTCCTTGCTGTAGCCTTCCTTTTCCATCGCCGGGATGAGCACGCCGCCGACGGCGGAGGTGTCGGCCTGTGCCGACCCGGTGATGCCGCCGAAGAACATGCTGGCAAGGATGTTGGCGTTGGCAAGGCTGGCCGGCCAGCGGCCGATCAGCATCACGGAGAACTTGACCAGCCGGTCGGTGATGCCGGACCGGTTCATGATCTCGCCGGCCAGGATGAACAGCGGAATGGCGAGCAGCGGAAAGAAGCCGATGCCGGAATAGAGCGACTGCGGAATGGCGATGAACGGATCGCCGAAGGTCTGACCCATGCTGATGACGAGGAGGCCGACCGCGCCGGCAAAGCCGAGCGAGACATAGACCGGCACGCCGATCAGGATGAGGCCGAAGAGGAGCGCGATCAGCGAGGCCCCGGTGATCATGGCGCCGCCTCGTCGGGACCGGGCGCTGTCTCGTCGGAATTGAAGCTGCCGTCCCGGAGCGCGCGGATGGTCCGCTTCAGGAACTCGTAGAGGATCAGAACGCCGCCGAGCGGAATGGTGCCGTAGGTCAGCCACAGCGGAATGCCGATCATCGTCGTCGACAGGCGGCGCGAATCGTAGGCGTAGCGGGACGAGGCCCAGATCAGGACGACAAGGAAGGTCAGCGTGACCAGGGTGCCGGCCGCCTTCAGCACCAGCCGCAGCCACGGCGGCATGCTGTTGACGATCAGTCGAAGGTCGATATGGGCGCCCTCCCGCGTCGTCAGGGCGGCGCCGACGAGAACCAGCAGGACCATCAGGTTGATGACCAGTTCATCGACCCACAGGAGACCGCTCGACAACACATAGCGGAAGAAGACCTGGACGAGGACGAGGACCACGATCACCGCCAGGGTCAGGACGCTGACGACCTCTTCGAACAGTTTGATGATCCGGTCGGGGCTCATGGGCTCTCTTATAGCCAGTCACGTGTGCCGCTTGCAGGTCCTCAGGAACCTTCGGCGTGATCCCCCGGCGGCCGAGGAGCCTACCCCCTGGCCGAACCAACCATTTGGCAATGGAATGGTCCCAAACCAGGGGGCGGCTTGCTGGAGGCTTTTTTCGCGGTCTAGCCTCTTATTAGCCACCGTCGCGGACGGTGACGATCGTGTCGTAGAGAGCCTTGGTCTTTTCGTCAGCCGAGGCGAGGTAGTCGTCGACCAGCGGCTGCACGGCCTTCCGGAACGCGGCCTTATCGACCTCGTTGACCTTCACGCCCTTGTCTTTCAGGAGCTGGATGTCGCTGGCGACGGCCTTTTCCCACTTCGCATTGAAGTCTTTCTGCGAGGCCTCGCCGGCCTTCATCACCGCGTCCTGCAGTTCGGGCGACAGGCTGTCGAACACCTTGGTGCTGATCATCTGCGGGTCGGGAATGATGAACTGCTGGGTCAGCGAGTAGTAGTCGGCGACCTCGTAGAACTTGTTGACGGCAATCACCGGCGGCGAGTTCTCCAGGCCGTCGATGACGCCCTGCTGGACCGCCGTGTAGACCTCGCCCCAGGCCATCGGCACGCCGGTGGCGCCCATGGCGGTGATCGCCTTGGCCAGCATCGGGCTCTGCATCACGCGGATCTTGATGCCGCTGAGGTCTTCCGGCGAATTCACCGCGCGCTTGGAGTTGATGATGCTCCGCTCGCCCATGTTCCACCAGGCGATGATCTTGAACCCGTTCGCCTCGGCGTCCTCGTTGAGGATCTTGGCGACACGCGGATCGGTGACGACGCGGATGGCGTCGGCGCCGTCGTTGAACAGGAACGGCAGCGCGAAGATCGACCACAGATCGCTGAAGTTGCCGAGATCGGTCGCCGCCGCCTCGGTCATCTCGATGGAGCCGTTGCGCAGGCCCTCAAGGCTCTGGATCTTGTTGCCGAGCTGCGAGCTCGGGAAGAGCTGAAACGCGATCTTTCCGTCGGAATACTCTTCCAGGTACTTGCCGAGCTGGACGGCGCCGTCGCCCTGCTGGCCGCCGGCCGGAAAGACAGCGGAGAATTTCAGCGTGACCGCGTCGGCCGCTTGTGCCGGGCTCGACGCCGAAACGGCACCGACGAGGGCCGCGCTCGCGATCAGCGCCCCAAGGGTCGCGGTGAATCGTCTCCTCCGAATCTGGATCATTTCAGGCATCTCCCGTTTTTTGCGTTCGTTCGTCGAATGTCGAGCGTTCCGTTTTTCGGAACGGCGTTTCTATTTAAATGCCGGTCCGCTTTTGAGTCAAGCGCGGCGACGCGAATCCCGCGACCGGGACAACACACCGCAGCGGGCGCAAATGCCGGCGCGCGGAACGCTCCGGTTCGTCCGGAACCGCGATTTCCGAAAACACGCACGATGGGCGCCGACAAGGACCTCACCGGCCGAGGCGTGCGACGACCTCTTGCAAGGTCGGCATCGAGGACCCGGCGCCGCGGCGGGAAACGGCGATGCTCGCGGCGGCATTGGCGAATCCCAGGGCGTCGCTAAGGGGCTCTCCGGCAGACAGCCGCGCGGCAAGGGCGCCGCAAAAGCAGTCGCCCGCACCGGTCGTATCGACCACTTCGGTTGCCAGCCCGCCGATGGAGATCTTGTCGCCCGAACCGACGGCAACGAGACCCCTGGCGCCGAGCGTGACGACGACCCATTGATCGGGGCGCGACAGGAGCCCGTGCGCCAGGGCAATGACCGCCTCGGGCGACGGATCGCCATTCACCGGCGCCCCGGCATAGGTCGCCAGTTCGGTTTCGTTGACGACCAGGATGTCCGCCAGATCGAGCAGCGGACGGCCCTCCGGCAGCGCCGGCGCCGGGTTCAGGATCCGTGTTCCGGCATCGCCACCCGGCACATCGAAGAATGCCCGGATAGCAGCGAGCGGCATTTCGAACTGGGCGAGGCGGACGGCCGCCCCGGCCGGAACCGGCATCGGCCCGCCGTCATCGTCGAAGACGAAATCGTGGTTGGCGCCGGACAGGATGACGATAGAGTTTTCCCCAGTGGCGGAAACGTAGATCGAGGCCTGGCCCGTCCGCTTGCCGGCGAGCACCTTCAGGCCGCGCGTGTCGATGCCGTTGTCCTCAAGGTTCCGCGACAGGACAGCGCCGTAGTCGTCGTCGCCGACCGCGCCGAAAAACGCCGTCGGCGCACCGCACCGCGCGCTGGCGATGGCCTGGTTGGCGCCCTTGCCGCCGGGATAGAGGTTCTGGGCGCTCGCCGCGATCGTCTCCCCGGCCTTCGGCAGCGCCTCGACGGAAAGGACGACGTCCATGTTGACGCTGCCAAGGACGATGACGCTCATGACCGGGTCCCATTCACCCGTTCGGCGATCAGGCCGCGAAACCGCCCCGCGCCGGCCTCGATGTGATCGAGGATCGCCTCGATCGCCCAATGCCGCTCGAAGATGTCGTAGGTGACGACACGGCTTGCCAGAGATCGGACCGTGCCGAGCCGCTGATGGTGCAATTTTGCAAGGACCGGATAGCCCATCGGCTCGGCCGTCGCCGACAGCACCAGGAAGGTCGCCAGGTCCTCCGACAGCGGATCGCCGGGCGTGCCGTGCCGGTAGAGCCAGGCGTAAAGGTCCGGATGGAAGTTTGTGAAGACGCCCGCGAACCCCTTCGAGCCGGCCTGCATGGCATCGAACGCGATGGCCGCATTGGCGTTGACGATCGAAAAGCCGCTGCCGGCCGCAAGGCCGATCCGGCGTGTCACGGTCGCAAGGTCGCAGGAGACGTCCTTCAGCACCCGGAACCGTCCGGTATCGAGGCAGAGCCTCAACTCGTCGTCGGTCAAGAGACGCCGGAACGGCGCCGGGCATTCGTAGAGGCCGAGCGGCAGATCGGCGGGAAGCTGCGGCAAAAGCGCCTCAAGGCTGCCGCGAAAGGCCTCAAAGCCACTGCCTTCGGTATCGAGCCGGTTGGTGACGAGGACCAGCCCGTCGATGCCGCAGTCCGCCATGGCTGAGAGTTCGCGGACCTGATCCTCCAGCGCGGTCGCCACGTGACCGGAGGCGATCACCGGCACACGTCCCCTCGCCCGTTCCACCACGAAGCGGGCGATCGCCACCCGCTCCTCAAGGCCCAGGACCTGCATCTCGCTCGACTGGCAGACGGCGAACAGCGTGTCGGCACCGTTCGCGATGTACCACTCGACCAGCCGCTCAAGGCTCTCAAAATCGACCTTTCCGCCGTCCTCGAACGGCGTCAGCATGACGGGAACGATGCCGTCGATGGCCCTGGTCATATGCAAAACGTCCCTTTCCCGACCGTCGCGAGCGGCGACCCGTCGCCGCCGCCGATTTCTTGGCCGCGCATCTTGTTCCGAATTTCGAAATGATGTTCTATATGGAACATTGTTCGTAATAACTGAGCGGCGCGATGAACGTCAAGAGATGGGAAGACGATGCGGTCGTCTGGAACGGCCCGGCATATTTCGGCCAGCGCATCGGCTACGCGCCGTCGGTCACAAGGGGACATGTCTCGGGACGGATCATCACCTGCGTCGACGTCGTCGACTGGGACGGCGACGGCGGCCGCGACCTGATCCTGTCGAGCTGGGACGCCTGCTATGACGGCCAGGTCTATCTGCGCGAAGAGATCGGAACCAACCCCGACGGCACCCCGGTCCTCGGGCCGGAGCGCCTGGTGGAAGGCGTCCGCGGCTATGTGACCGCGGTCCGGGACGGCGACGTCTTCCACCTCGTCTCCACCTCGCGCATGCGCCGGACCGTCGACATCTACCCGAATATCGGAACCCGCCGGGCGCCGCGCTTCGGCGCGCCCGTCCGCCTGGAGCTCGATGCGGACTGGGTCAGGGGCAACGAGTTCTATCACGTCGCGCGCTTCGTCGATCTCGACGGCGACGGCGAGCCCGAACTCGTCGTCGGCACCGATTTCTGGGACGACTACTGGCCGAACGGGTTGGAATGGAACGACCACGGCTATCGCGGCTACGACGCCGCGGAGCGCTGGCTCGGCGGGCCCCTGCGCGCCTATCTCTACCGCTTCCGCAACACCGGCACCCTGGCCGACCCGAAGCTGGAAAAGGGAACGCATATCACCGCCGGCGACGGCCCGCTGGAGGTTTACGGCCAACTGGCGCCCGCCTTCGGGCGCCTCACGGATTCCGCCCGCCTCGACCTCGTCTGCGGCGAATTCTGGAACATCCTGCACCTCGGCGCTGGCTGCACCGACCGGTCGGTCGCCACGCCCGCCCTGGTCGAAACCCCCGACGGCACCCCGCTTTCCCTCGATCACTGCATCAACATCCCCTGCATCACCGATTGGAACGGCGACGGCCGTCCGGATATTCTCGTCGGCGCCGAGGACGGCTACGTCTCCTTCATCAGGAACGCGGGAACCGATGCCGACGGCACGCCCGTCTTCGTCAACGAGGGCCGCATCGAGACGACCGAGCCGGTGGTCCATGCCAGCGTCCTGCCCGCGCCCGCCGCCCACGACTTCAATGGCAACGGCCTTGCCGACCTCGTCGTCGGCAACTCCACCGGCGAATTGCTGTTCTACCCGAACCTCGGCCCGAAGCACGCGCCCCGGCTCGGCCGCGAGGTCAAGCTGACCTCCGGCGGCGCCGAAATCCGCGTCCGCGCCGGCCTCACCGGCTCGATCCAGGGGCCGTCGGAAAAGATGTTCGGCTACACCTGCCCGACGATCGCCGACTGGGACGGCGACGGCCTGCCCGACATCCTGATGAGCGACATTCACGGCCGCCACGTGTTCCTGCGCAACGAGGGCGGCACCTGGCCGCCCGCCTTTGGCGAGGAACAGCTCCTCACCTATGGTGGAGCCCCCCTGAAGACCGTCTGGCGCGTGCGCCCCGCCGCCGTCGACTGGCTGGGAAGCGGCCGGTTGCATTACGTCACGCTCGACGACGAGGGGCGCCTCTGCGACTTCGAGCGCGAGAGCGACACGGTCCTCGTCAACAAGCGGCTGCTTTCCTTCAAAAACGGCGATGTCGTCCGCTTCACCAACGATGTCGGCGGCGGGCGCGGGCGCGTAAAACTCTGCCTGTGCGACTGGTTCGGCACAGGCACCTATCACCTGATCGTCGGAACCCATGCCCGCGCCTCCGTCCCGCCGGGCCCGAAAAGCCCGCCGCGCGGCACCACCGGCCAGGCCGGCATCTTCCTGCTCGAAAACACCGGCGGCAACGCCCAGCCGGTCTTCGCCGAACCGCAAGCGTTCAGCTTCGACGGCGAAACCATCGCCATGGGCATGCACGCCTGCTCGCCAGAGGCCGTCGACTGGACGGGGACCGGCGAATTGGGCCTCGTCGTCGGCGTCGAAGACGGAAGCCTCGTCTGGCTGGAACGAAATCGCCTGTCCTGGGGCAAGCCCGAATGACTGCTGATACATCCGCTCCGCGCGCCCGCCAGACGGCAGCATCTCCCGACGCCGATGCTGACCCCGCGTCGGCCGCGCGCCCCATCACGGGCATCGACGGCAGCACGAAGATCATCGGAATGCTCGGCGATCCGATCGCACAGGTGCGCACGCCCCAGGCGATCAACCCGTTGTTTCAGGCGCTCGGCGCGAACATCGTCTGCGCGCCCTTCCGCGTCGCCCGCGACGACTTGCGCACCGTCTGGACCGGTTTGCGGGCCGCCGGCAACGTCATCGGCCTCACCCTGACCCTGCCGCACAAGGAAGACGCCATCGCACTCTGCGACAGCCTCGATGCGGAGGCCGAACGGGTCGGCGCCGTCAATGTCGTCCGCCGCGAAGCCGACGGCAGCTTCCGCGGCTACCAGTTCGACGGACGCGGCTTCGTCGACGGCCTCCTCAGCCAGCACCATGATCCGAAAGGCCGCAACTGCCTCCTGATCGGCGCCGGCGGCGCGGCAAAGGCCATCGCCTTCGCCCTGCTTGAGGCCGGCGTCGTCACCGTCACGATCTGCAACCGCACCCGGCAGAAGGCCGAGGCGCTGGCAGAACACGTCAATCGCGTCCTCGGCACCGAGCGGGTCCTTGCCGGCGATCCGATGCCCTGCGACGACGACCTGATCGTCAACGCGACCTCGCTCGGCATGCGCGCCGACGATCCGCTGCCGATCGCCGTCGACCGGATCAACGCCACCATGCTGGTCGCCGACGTCATCGCCGAGCCGGCCAAGACGCGCCTGTTGTGCGAAGCCGAAAGGCGCGGCGCGGCGATCCACTCCGGCGAACACATGATCGCCAACCAGATCCACCTGATCGCCCGGCATTTCGTCGACGCGGACCGTTGATACCGGACAGATACCGGAGCGCGCCGCACCGTCAGAGCGCGGCGTCGGCGAACTCCATCAGCACGTCGATGCCCCGGAGCTGGTCGGCGGCGGCGCGCAGTTTCGGCAGGTGCCGCACCAGCACCTCCTCGGACAGGCGCGACGTCGGCCCGGCGATCGAGACCGTGGCGACGATGGTGTCGTCGGATTTGGCACTCGGGATTCCGACCGCGATGGCCACAATGCCCGGATCCGCCTCCTCCAGCGCCAGGCCGTAGCCGCGCTCCTTGGTCTTGGCCAGTTCGGCCTGCAGGTTCTCGATTGTCTGGATGACGTTCGGGCCATGCTGTTGCGGGGTTCCGAACCCGTCCCTCAGAACGTAGCGCAGCGCCTGCTCCGTCGACAGCGAGGCCAGCCAGACCTTGCCCGTCGCCGTCGCGTGCAGGGCCACCTCGTGGCCCATCACCGGATCGATGACGAGGCTGCTCTTGGCCCCTTGCGCCTTGGCGACCCAGACCAGCGTATCGTCATTGACCATGGACAGCCGGACGAGGTCGCCGATCTCCCCGGCCAGCCGGTCGAGCACATGCTGGCACTCGTCGAGGATCCCGGTATTGGACAGGAACCGGAACCCGAGAACCGGCATCTTCAGCGTCAGCCGGTAGTCGCGGGACGGCAACTGGACCACATAACCGGTACTGCACAGGGAATTGAGCAACCGGTGCGCCGCGCTTTTCGGTATCTGCGCCCGGCTCGCCGTCTCACCGAGGGAAAGCCCGAGGCGGTGGTCGGCAAGGATTTCGAGGATGGTGAAACAGCGCTCGAGGCTCGAAGAGGACATTGGAAATTCCATTTGAAACGACGTTCTGAAAATACACGCTCCTTCGCGGATGCCAAGCGGGTTTGACGGTGCCCAGCGGCGGTCGCTGCCGGGCGCCCGGCGGACCCGTCGCCTGACGAAAAAAGCGTTCTCGCCAGCGGCGATACAGCGCAATACGCCGGAAGAACGGCGGCTCGAGCTTGAAGGCGATCCGAAATCTCTGTAGTCAGAACAGCGTTCCATTTTTCGGAACAAGCGGTGGAGGGCAGAAAATCTCCGCCTCTTGCCAACGACGCGGCTTGGCCCGGAGCGACCCAGAGCAAGGAGACGGATTCAATGCGCTTTTCAGGCAGGATTGCTTTGGTGACCGGCGCCGCCCACGGCCTCGGCCGACGCATGGCCCTCGATCTTGCAAAGGAGGGCGCGGCCGTTGCCGTCAACGACGTCAATGCCGATGCCGCCCGGCGAACGGCGGACGAAATCGTCGCCGCCGGAGGCAAGGCCGCGCCGGTGATCGCCGACGTCAGCGACAGCGCGGCTGTGGCGCGCATGGTCGAAGAGGTCGGGGCCGCATTGTCGGGGTCCCTCGACATCCTCATCAACAATGCCGGGATCGGCGATTTCGTGTCCTGGCCCGAGATCACCGATGCGAAATGGCGCCGGCTCATCGACATCCACCTGACCGGCACCTTCAACTGCTGCCGCGCCGTGCTGCCGGGCATGATCGAACGCCGCTACGGCAAGGTCCTCAACATCAGCTCCGTTGCCGGCAAGCGCGGCGATTTCCTCGGCAACGCCCACTACACGGCGGCCAAGGCCGGCATCATCGGACTGACGAAATCGCTGGCGGCGGACGTCGCGGCCAAGGGCGTCAACGTCAACGCCCTCGCGCCGGGCCTGGTGCGCACCGAGCTGACCGACGAGATGTCGCCGGAGTTGAAGGCGAACACCATCAGCCGCATCGCCATCGGCCGGCTCGGGGAGCCTGAGGAAATCTCCAATGCCGCCCTCTTCCTGGTCTCGGACGCCGCCAGCTACATCGTCGGCGAAACGCTGAGCGTGAACGGCGGCTCCTACATGGACTGACGGCTTCGCCGCTGCCAGGAAACGACCGGTCTTGACCGGATATCGACCGCCGGCAGTACGCGCCGCTCAGGACGGCGCGCCGACGTCTCCCAGGAGCATCTGGTAGTTGTCTTCGCTGTCGAGCGTCACCCGTGCGCCCTGCGGCACCTGGATCGTCGTCGTCGGCTCCTCGATGATCGCGGGCCCGTCCAGATAGTCGCCGGGTCTCAGTTCCGCGCCGAAATAGACCGGACACTCGACCATGCCCGAGCGCTCGTGCAGGTAGACCCGGCGGGCGAGCTTCGGCGTCGCCGGCCTCGATGTCGCCGCCGGCGTGCCGGCCGGCGTAATGCGGCCCGGGCGAACGCCCGTGGCGCGCACCTTCCAGGTGGTGAACTCCACCACGTCGCCGTCCATGCGCACCGAATAGACCCGCTCGTGCATGTCGTGGAAGGCGGCAACGAGGGCCTCGACATCGGCCTCGGTGATGTGGCCGTCCGTCGGCGTAAACGGCACCTCGATTTCCCAGCTCTGATAGCGGTAGCGCGCCAGGAAGACATAATCGAACCGCTGGCGCTCCAGCGGCACGCCGGCGCGGTCGAGAAACGCCTTGCCGGCGGCGTAAAGGTCGTCGAGCACGCCGTTCACCCGGGAAACGTCGAACGCATCGGAAGCATGGAGCTGGCTCGCCACTTCCTCGCGGCGCATGTCCGAGATCAGCCCGCCGAAGGCCGAGAGGCCCGCCGCAAAGCGCGGAATGAGGATCTCCTCGATACCCATCTCGCGCGCGATCTCGGCAATGTGCAGCGCCGTCGCGCCGCCGCCGACGACGATCGAGCTGTCGCGCGGATCGATGCCCTCCTTGACCGTCATGTCGGTGATCAGGCCGACCATGGTGTTGTTGGAGGTGGTGAAGATGGCATGGGAAAGGGCTTCGATGGTTAGGCCCAGCGTTTCGGCAAGAGGCGTCAGCACGCCCTCTGCCGCGTCCCGGTCGAGCGGCATCGAGCCGCCGAGAAAATGGTCCGGATCGAGATAGCCGAGCACCAGATTGGCATCGGTGATCGTCGGCTGCGTGCCGCCGCGACCGTAGCAGGCCGGACCCGGCACCGCGGCCGCGCTGTGTGGTCCGACGCGCAGCATGCCGCCGGCATCGACCCAGGCGATGGAGCCGCCGCCGGCACCGACGGAGCGCACGTCGATCTTGGCCATGCCCAGCATGTCCGGGCCGATCCAGGCCTCCGGCGAGACGACCGGGGCGCCTTCCCTCAGCGCCGAGACGTCGAAGGTGGTCCCGCCCATGTCGGCGACGATCAGGTTGCGGCCGGGAAGGAGCTGCTGGGCCGCCATCGGCGCCAGCGTCGGCCCCGACATGACGCTGTAGATCGGCCGCCGGATCAGTTCCTCCGGCGGCATCATGCCGCCCATGCAGTTGGCAAGCAGCAGGTCGTTGCCGTAGCCGGCGGCCTCCAGGGCGCCTGTCAGCGCCCGCACATAGCTGCTGACGATCGGCTGCAGCGAGGCATCGATGACGGTGGCGATGGTGCGCCGGTATTCGCGGCCGATCGGATTGAGTTCGTGGCTGAGCGTCACCGGCACTTCCGGCCACATATCGGCAATGATCTGCCGCGTCCTCAGCTCATGGGCCGGGTTGGAAATCGACCACAGATAGGCAACGCCGATGGCCTCGACATCGCCGGCCCTGAGCGCCGCCACGGCCGCCTCCACCGCGGCCTCGTCGAGCGGCTCCAGCTCGTTGCCGGCCGCGTCCATGCGGCCCGTGATGCCGAAGGTGCGCCCGCGCGCAACGTAGGGATCGGGGTAGTCGAGGCGCCAGTCGAAGACGGGCTTGGGTAGCGCCTCGCGGATGGTCAGCACGTCGAGATGGCCGGCATTGCAGAGATAGCCGGTGCGCGCCACCTTGCGCTCCACGAGGGCGTTGGTCGAGACGGTCGAGCCATGGACGATGCGGTCGACCTTTTGGAGGAAGTCGGCCAGCGTCATGCCGAAGCCTTCGGCCGATGTCTCGATCGCGTTCATGAAGCCGTTCTGGAACACGCCGGGCGTCGTCGGGACCTTGAAGATGTGGCGGCCGCCGTCCGGCGCCTCGACCAGGCAGTCGGTGAAGGTGCCGCCGATATCGATACACAATTCGTAAGTCATGCCTGTCCTCAGAGCGCCGCGCGGAGATCCGCGGTCGTGTTTTCATCAAGGTCCCAGTCGAGCGTTGCGCCGTTCCAGGAAACGGCGACGCGGTGAACGTCGCGGGCGCGCTCCGGGCTGACCCAGCCGCGCCGCACCGAGCGCAGGACGCGCTCCGGGTCGCGGGCGGCCGGATCGCCGTAGCCGCCGCCGCCGCAGGCGCGAAAGCGCACCGCCTCGTCGGCGGCGATCGTCGCATCGCCGAAGGCCGGCAGGGTGGTGACCGTGCCGTCGGCTTCGCGCCGCCAGTTGCCGGAGGTCGCCGCCGCCCCGCCGCCGGCAACGCCCTTTGCCGGGGTGACGTCGCCGTCCGAGCCCCAGTAGACGGTCATGGCGCCGCCGAGCGGGCGGAACGTGCCTTCGATGCCCGGCGCGCCGTCCCAGGTGCCCGGCCCGCCGGAATCCCGGGCGCAGCCGCGCTCCTCGATGACGATCGGGTACATGCCCTCGACGACTTCGACGGAATCGACCTGCATCTGGCCGCCGTCGCAGGCCGCCCCCGAGGACAGCCAGCCGTCATAGCCGTGCGAGGCACCGCCGCCGCCATAGCCGATGAAGACCTGGTTGACGAAGGGAAGGCCGCCGCGGGTCTGATCGTTGCCGGAGATCACGGCTTCGCCCAGCGCCTGGGAATAGGCGAACTCGCCCATGCCGTTGTTGGTCCCGATCTGGGCAAAGCACGATGCGACGGCCGCGATCAGCCGGCTGGTGAGATTGGTCGTCGCCACCGAGGTGCCGACCGGATAGCGCGGAATGCCAAGGGCACAGTTCTCGCGCAGCCGGATCCGGATGCGGTCGGCGCTGCCCTGGTTGTGCGGCAGGTCGGGGTTGAGGTTGTAAAAGACGCCGATCCGGCAGGACGCGGTGGCCGTCGCCTCGGTGAGGTTGAGACCTCCGGGAACGCAGTCGACATTGTCCGTCGTATCGACGGTGATCGTACCGGCATCGGGGTCGATCTCGACCTCCACATTGACCGGAATGCCGTCTTCGGCGACGCCCGGCACCGGATCGTGGCGGTTCTCGAACCGCCAGCGCCCCTTTGGCAGCTTGGCGATCTCGGCGGCCATCATCCGGTCGCCATAGTCCATCCATTCGCGGATGAAGGTCTTGATGACGTCCCTGCCGTAGCGCTCGGTCAGCTCCTTGAGCCGCCGCTCGCCGATGCGGCAGGCGCCGACCTGGGCGAGGTAATCGCCGTACCACAGGTCCGCGACGCGGATCTTGGTGCGACACATGCGGATGATGTCGGCACGGTCCTTGAAACCCTCCTGGATTCGCACGCAGGGAAGGTGCACGCCCTCCTCGTAGATGGTGGCTGCCTCGGTCAGGTACGTGGTCGGGATCGGCGCGCCGATATCGGCATGATGCGCCCGCGACAGGGTCCAGAACATCGGCTCGTCGTCGACGAAGACCGGGACGCACAGCGTCATGTCGGCGTGGTGCGAGTTGCCGGTGTAGGGGCAGTTGTTCATGAACGCATCGCCGGGCCGGATGTCGTCGAAGAACTCCGTCAACGGCTTGGTCGCCTGTTCCAGCGCGGCGATGTGGATCGGAATGCAGTCCTCCACGGACAGCAGCCGGTGGTCGAAGGTCAGGAGCCCGCAGGAAAAATCCTTGGAGTTCTTGATCACCGACGAGCGGCTGGCCTTCATCAGCGTGGCGTTCATTTCCCTGACGATCGCCGACAGTCGCGCCGACAGAACGGGCAACAGATGCGGCTCGAGCTGACTGCCTGCCGCCGCCTCCCCAGCCACTCCGGTCGCATTCGCCATATCCCGATCCCTTCCGTGAGATTTCCTATTGCGTGATCACAGATCACAGCATAGGGTTAAATACGGAAAGCGGACTCCGCAAGCGGAAAATCCCCCCTTCGCTGCCGAAAGACATCACCAGCAGGTTTGAGCACTTCAATGCCCGACACTTCCTATCCCGAGACGATCGGCCTTTTCGTCAACGGCCAGTGGATCGGCGCCAACGCGCGCGAGTCCTCTCCTCTTGTCGATCCCGGATCCGGCGCCGAACTCGGCCGCGTGCCCCACGCCACCGCCGCCGATCTCGACGCCGCCGTCGCAGCCTCGGTCGCCGGGTTCCGGGCCTGGAAGGCAAAGACCGCGCTGGAGCGCGCCACCATCATGATGCGCGCCGCCGACCTGATGGCCGAGCGGGTCGACAGCATCGCCCGGACGCTGACCCTGGAAAACGGCAAGCCGTTTACAGAGGCAAAGGGAGAGACGCTGTTTTCCGTCGACGCCACGAGGTGGTACGCGGAGGAAGGAAAGCGTGCCTACGGTCGCATCGTGCCCGGCCGCGTCGTCGGCCAGCGCCAGATGGTCTTGAAGGAGCCGGTCGGCCCGGTCGCCGCCTTCGCCGCCTGGAATTTCCCGGCCTCCAACGCCATCCGCAAGATCGCCGGGGCGCTCGGGGCCGGCTGCTCGATCATCCTGAAGGCGGCAGAAGAGACGCCGGGAACGGCCGTCGCCTTTGCCCGCTGCTTTCAGGAGGCCGGCGTGCCGGATGGCGCGCTGAACCTCGTCTTCGGCGTTCCCGACGACATCTCGGCACACCTGCTTGCCGCTCCGGAAATCAAGAAAATCTCGCTGACCGGCTCGACCCGGGTCGGCAAGCTGCTGCAGGCCCGCGCGGCCGAAACGCTGAAGCGGTCCACCATGGAGCTGGGCGGTCACGCCCCGGTCATCGTCTTTGCCGACGCCGACGTCGACCACGCGGTGGCGACCCTGACGGCGGCGAAATTCCGCAACGCCGGCCAGGTCTGCACCTCGCCGACGCGGTTCTTCATTCACGAAAGCATCTATGAGGCTTTTGCGGCAAAGATGGGCGCGGCGGCCGGCGCGCTGAATGTCGGGCACGGCCTCGACGCGCAAACGAAGATGGGCCCGATGATCGCGCCGCGCCGCCTGAAGGCGATGGCGGACCTCGTCGAGGACGCGACCCAGAAGGGCGCACGGCTCCTGACCGGCGGCCACGGGCTGGACCGCCCCGGCAACTATTTCGCCCCGACCGTCCTTGCCGACATCCCCGAGGACGCCCGGATCATGTCGGAAGAGCCGTTCGGACCGATCGCCTCGCTGACCCCGTTCGCCGAATTCGACGAGGTGATGACGCGGGCCAATGCCCTGCCCTACGGCCTTGCCTCCTTCGTCTTCACCCGCGACGGCGGCCTTGCCCAGCGCGCCGAACTCGCCCTTGAAGCCGGCCTCGTCGGCGTCAACCACACGGGCATTTCGACGCCCGAAACTCCGTTCGGCGGCGTCAACGAATCCGGCTTTGGCTCGGAAAGCGGCATGGAGGGCCTGGAGGCCTACCAGCGCGTCAAATTCGTCTCCGAGGTCTTCCCGTGATCGCCGCGTCCACTCCTGCCTGTAAGAAACGTAACTTTCTTTCTGGGTCAAAATCGCCAAGATGGAAAAATGTTATCAAAAATAACAAAACCGGATGGCGGGTCGCGGCCACCCGCGCGACGGAACAGGAAAGTGGTGCCAGATGGGGCTGAACGAGCGGCAGATGACGACTGAGGACGGATCCGTCGAGGCGGCCGCGCCGCGCCCGGCGCGCATTCTGGAGGTCAACCGCCTCGTCCACACCTTCGGCGATTTCACCGCCCTTAACGACGTCAGCCTCAGCGCCAACAGCCGCGAATTCGTCACCCTGCTCGGGCCGTCCGGCTCCGGCAAGTCGACGCTCCTGCGCATCCTTGCCGGGCTGGAACTGCCGACAAGGGTCGATGCCCTGATCCTCGACGGCCACGACGTCGCCGACGTGCCGGCCAACCGCCGGAACGTCGCCACCGTCTTCCAGCATTACGGCCTGTTCCCGCACCTGAACGTGCTTGAGAACGTCGAATACGGCCTCCGGGTGCGCAAGGTCGCAAAGGCCGAACGGCGCCAGCGCGCCCTGCGCATGCTGGAACAGGTGCAGCTCGCGGACTTCGCCCATCGCAACATCGCAAAGCTCAGCGGCGGCCAGAAGCAGCGCGTTGCGCTCGCCCGCAGCCTGGTGCTGGAACCGGTGATCCTGCTCCTCGACGAGCCGCTCGGCGCGCTCGACGAGAAGCTGCGCATCGACATGCAGGTCGAGCTCCTGCAGCTCCAGCGCAGCCTCGGCATGACCTTCATCTACGTGACCCATTCCCAGGAGGAGGCGCTGACCATGAGCGACCGCATCCTCCTGATGAACCAGGGCCGCATCGTCCAGGAAGGAACGCCGGAAGACATGTTCGACCGCCCGGCGAGCCGCTTCGCGGCCAGCTTCATGGGCATGGAGAACATGTTCGAGGCCGTGGTCGCCGAAGTCGGGCCGGAGACCATCACGGTGACAGCCGACGGCGTGACCTTTTCCGGCATCTGGGCCGCCAAAGGCGCGCCGGCCGCCGGCGACCGGGTCTGCTGCGCCTTCCGCTCAGAAAAGGTCCGCATTGCCGGCGACGGCGCGCCCGAGCCCGGCCTCAACCGGATCGAGGGGAGCCTGGAAAGCCGCATCTACAAGGGCAAATATCTCGACATCACCTACCGGACCGCGATCGGACCTTTACGCATGCGCGAGTGGGACGCCCATGCCGTGACCGACGAGGCCGTCCGGATCGAATGGCGCGCAAGCCAGACGATCCTCTTTCCCGCCAACGAACAATAATCCGCCTCCAATCACCAACAGAGGAACCATCCGCATGACCACTTCCAAGATCTCCTCCCGGCTCTCACGCCGCTCCGTCCTGAAGGGGGGTGTCGCCCTTGGCGCCGCCGCCCTCGCCGCCCCCTATTACGCCCGCAACGCCTTTGCCGCCTCCGGCAAGGTCCGGGTGCTGGGCGTCACCACCTGCGCCCTGCCGAACTGGGACGGGTTCGCCAAGGACACCGGCCTTGAGATGGACTTCGTGGCGATCAATTCCGACCCCGGCCTCTACGTCCAGGAAGTCGTCGCCAACGAGGCCGGCGACGACTACGACATCTTCATCTTCGACGGCGGCATCGAGGACCGGCTCGGTGCCTCCGGCCATTTTCAGGTGCTCGATCCCTCGGCCATGGAGCTGTGGGGCGACGTCTCGGCCGACGTCAAGTCGAGCCCGCTCCTGCAGGGTGTCGACGGCGCCCAGTACGGCGCGCCGATCGTCTTCAACGCCGACAGCTTCGGCTACTGGGTCGGCGACGTCGCCGCCGCCGACGAGGAGCTGTCCTGGGGCATGGTGTTCGAGAACGAGAAGATGCTCGGCAAGATCTCGCTGGAGGACACCTGGCTGACCACCCTGCCGAACGCCGCGCTCTACCTCCTCGGCAAGGGCGCCAAGATCGGCGATCCCTCCAACATGACGCCGGAAGAGGCGAAAATGGTCGCCGACTTCCTGATCGAGCGCAAGAAGGCCGGCCAGTTCCGCGCCTTCTGGCATTCCTACGAGGAATCCGTCGACATGCTCGGCAACAAGGAAGTCCTGATCGAGGAATGCTGGGAGCCGGTCGTCAAGCAGTTGCAGCGCGACGGCAAGGACGTCGTCTACGCCAACTGCAAGGAAGGCTATTCCAAGTGGATGATCGGCGCCTACCTGCCGAGCCAGGCCGAGGGCGAGCGCCTTGAGAAGGCCTACAAGGCCATCGACTGGTTCCTCGGCGGCGACTACGGCGCCCAGATCGCGGTCAACCAGGGCTATGCCACGGCCAACCCGGCGGCATCCCTGAAATTCGCCACCGACGCCGGCTGGGACGCCGATAAGATCGGCGCCATCGAGGCCAACATGGCCAAGGTGGAGCGCAAGATGGCGCTGCCACACTACTGGCAGAACTCCTCGCCCGAACATGTCGAGGCGATCGAAGCCGAGTGGTCCCGCTTCAAGCAGGCCTGATCCCCTCATCCGAAGTCCGGTCCGGACGCCTCCCCGCAGCCGGGGGCGTCCGGCCGACCATGCGTCCCGGAGGCGGGGCGCCGTCGTCGTTACGAGGTCCGCCGGTGTTTCGACCCCCGACACAAGTCGACCCCAAGGGGCATGGCTCCTTCGTTTTGATCTGGAGCTTCGCCGCGCTCCTGCCCGTCGTCGGGCTGGTTCTGTGGTCAGTCCTCAGCATGCAAAACTTCCGGCTGGTCTGGGAGCCGTCGCTGCAGGCCTATTACGACGTCCTCGCCTCCGGGCGCTGGGAGGTGACGGTGCGCACCCTCCGGATCGCCGCTATCGTCACCCTGATCGAGATCGTGCTCGCGGTCCCCTTCGCGCTTTGGATCGCCAAGGGCACGCGCTCGATCGCCGTGCGCACCACCTGTCTCGGACTGTTGACGATCCCGTTCTTTTTGAGCCTTGCCTCGCGCACGATCGTCTGGCGCGGCATCCTTGGCCTCAACGGGCCTCTCAATGCGGTCCTCATGCATCTCGGCATCGTCGATCAACCGCTCGACTGGCTGTTGTTTTCCGAATTCTCGGTCGTGCTCGGCCTCATCGGCCCCTATTTCCCGCCGATGGTGTTCCCGCTGTTCCTCGCCTTCGCGCTCATCGACGACGAGGTGCTGGAAGCCTCCAAGGACCTCGGCGCGCCGCCCTCCTTCACCTTCCTCCACGTCATCCTGCCGCTCGCCATGCCGGGCCTTGGCGCCGGCATCGTCTTCACCTTCGTGCCGATGATCGGCGATCCCGTGGTGCCGGCCCTCCTCGGCGGCGGCAACGTCATCGTGCTGTCGGCCTCGGTGCAGAGCCTCCTCAGGATCCTCAACTACACCGTCGCCGCGGCCCTCTCGGTACTGATGCTGGCGATCCTCGTTGCCATCATCGGCGCGGCAGGCGCCCTCTCGGCGCGCATGGCCAGGGGGCGCCTCGCATGACCCGGCGCCCCGGCATCAACCTCATCCCGCACTGGTCGGAACGCCATAGCTGGAAGCGCCTCGGCCTCGTCGCCGGCGTCATCGCCCTTGCCATCATCTACCTGCCGATCCTGTGGCTCGTCGTGATGTCGTTCAGCGCAGAACCGCTCAGCGGCTTCCCCGGCCCGTTCACGCTGGAATATTACCGCGAGCTGATGGCCCAGCCGGACTGGATCGGCCCGCTCCTCAACAGCCTGGCGATCGCCGCCGGCGTCTCCGTCGTCGCCATGGTCACGGCGACCGTCGTCGGCCGCGCCATCCCGCGCATCGGCCGCGGACGCTTCGGCATCGTCGGCATCATGCTGTTGCCGATGATGATCCCCGGCGTCGTCATCGGCACCGCGCTGTTCCTCTATTTCCGCGTCGCCCTCGACATGAAGATGGGCCTGTGGTCGCTGTTCCTCGGCCATTTCGTCTGGGCCTATCCGTTCGCGTTCCTCTCCGTCCTCATCGTCGCGCTGCGCTTCGATAAGGTGCTGCTCGACGCCGCCGCCGATCTCGGCTCCGGGCCGATCGAGCGGTTCTGGCGGATCGAGCTGCCGCTGATCAAGGACGGCGTCATCGCCGGCGGCCTGTTCTCGTTCCTCCTCTCCTTCAACGAGATCGCCCGCTCGATCTACCTGAAGGGCCGCACCGAGACCCTGCCGATCTATCTCTGGCAGCAGGCCGCCTCGCACTCCTCCCACATCTCGCTCATCTTTCCCCTCAACGTGTTGATCCTTTTGGCCTCGATCCTGATCGTCAGCCTGGCCTTCTGGGTCCTGTTCGGCCGCGCCAAGGGGTGAGCGAAACGACAAGGAGCTTTCCATGTCCGCCATCGACGACCTCCTCGACCGCGACCGCAAAGCCGTTGCCGGCATCGAGAAGCTGCGCTTCTTCCCCATAGCGCTGGAATCCGGCAAGGGCTGCTGGCTGACCGAGGTCGGCGGCCGCAGGCTTCTCGACCTCTCGGCCACCTGGACCGCCTGCGGCCTCGGCCATGGCCACCCCAAGATCATCGAGGCAATGACCAGGGCCGCGCAAACGCCACCCGGTGCCGGCGGCCTCTCCGCCGTTCACCCGGACTCTGTCGGCTTTGCCGAGGAGTTGCTGGACTTCACCCCCGGAGACGGCGACCGCCGGGTCTATTTCGGCCATGCCGGCACGGACGCCAACGACGTCGTGTTCAGGGCCGCGCGCATGGCGACCGGCAAGAAGCGGATCGTCACCTTCAAGCTCGGCTACCATGGCGGCCTCGGCGTCTCCATGCGGGTCTCCGGCGTTCATATCGACGGCGGCACCGAGCCCGATCCGGACCTTTATCTAGCCACCTATCCGAACCCCTTCCGGCCCCATGCCGACGGACCCGATCCAGTCCAGGCATCGCTTGAGGCGAGCATCGCGGAAATCGATGCCGAGCTTACCAAGGGCGACGTCGCCATCCTGATGGCCGAGCCGATCCTCTCCGACGGCGGCATGATCGTGCCGCCGAAGGGGTTTCTCAAGGCGCTGTCGGAGACCTGCAAGAAGCACGACGTCCTGCTCTCCATTGACGAGGTCAAGATGGGGCTCGGACGCCCGGGCGTGCGCCACGCCTTCCAGCTCGACGGCATCGTCCCGGACATCGTCACCTTCGGCAAGCTGATCGGCGCCGGCCTGCCGCTGTCGGCCGCCGTCGCTCCCGCCTGGGTGATCGACGGCCCGCCCGCCGCCGCGCTGCTCACCACCGCCGGCAACCCGATCTGCACCGCCGTCGGCCGCCAGGTCATGCGCACGCTGGTGGAGGAGGACATTCCCACCCGCGCCGAACGGGCCGGAACCCGGTTCATGGCGGGGCTGCGCGAGGTCATGGAGACGAGCCCGGTGATCGGCGACGTCCGTGGCGCCGGCCTTGCCATCGGCCTGGAACTGGTCACCGACAAGGAGACCAACGCCCCGGATGCGGCGCTCGCCGCCAAGGTCGTCTACCGCGCCTTCGAACTCGGCGCCGTCGTCCACTATGTCGGCGGCAACACGCTGGAGATCACGCCGCCGCTGATCATTCCCGACGAGGAGGTCGACATCGCCGTCGATATCCTCGGCCGGGCGATTGCGGACGCCGCGGCGGGGAGGGTCTCTGACGAAGCGGTGGCGCCCTTCGCCGGCTGGTAAGGCCAAAAGCCTTTCCAACGAAAAAGCCCGGCACATCCGCGCCGGGCTTTTTTGCATGCAAAGGACAGGCGGAGACGCGCGAGGCGTCCCACCCTTTTTGCCGTCAACCGATCAGCCCGTCTGCCTTGTAGCTGTCGGCAACCGCATCGACGGACGCTTTCACGCCCGCCACCAGCGCCTCGACGTTTTCCTCGGTCATCGACAGCGGCGGCGACATCGCAATCACGTCGCGGTGCGGCAGGGTGCGCACGAGGATAAAATTCTCGTAGCCCTTGGCCTGCACCTTGCCGGCGGTCTTCAGGGTGAGGTCGAAGGCTTCCTTCGTCGCCCGATCCCTGACGAATTCCAGGCCGATCATCATGCCCTCGCCGCGGATGTCGCCGACGATCGGGCTGTCGCCGATGGTCTCCTTGAGCCGCTTCTTCAGCAGCGCGCCCATCTTCGCGGCGTTGCCGACCAGGTTCTCCCGCTCCAGGATCTCGATATTGGCGAGCGCCGCGGCCGCGCAGGCCGGATGGGCGGAATAGGTGAAGCCGTGCCCGAAGCTCGCCATCTGCGGCGCGGTCTCTTCCAGGACGGTCCAGATCTTGTCGTTGATGACGCTTGCCGACAGCGGCAGGTAACCGCTCGAAAGCCCCTTGGCCATGGTCATGATGTCCGGGCGGATGCCGTAAAACTCCGAGCCGAAACGGGCGCCGAGCCGGCCGAAGCCGCAGATCACCTCATCGGCAATCATCAGCACGTCGTATTTGTCGAGGACCGCCTGGACCTCCTGGAAATAGTTCTTCGGCGGCGGCAGCACGCCGCCCGTGCCCATCACCGGCTCGGCGATGAAGGCGCCGACGGTGTCCGGCCCCTCTTCCAGGATCAGCTTTTCCAATTCGCCGGCAAGCAGCCTGGCGTAGTCCGGCTCGCTCATGCCCTCCGGCTTGTCGCGGTACATGTCGACGGAGCGCGTGTAGCGGATTTGCGGCAGCGGCAAGTCGAACTTCTGGTGATAGACCGGCATGGCGGTCAGGCTGCCGGCGCCGATGGTCACGCCGTGATAGGCGCGGTCGCGGGATATGATCTTCTTCTTGTCCGGCTTGCCGCGCAGATTGTTGTAGTACCAGACGAGCTTGATGTTGGTGTCGTTGGCGTCCGAGCCGCCGGAGCCGAAGATCACCTTGCTCATCCCTTCCGGCGCCCAGCGCAGCACCTTGTCGGCGAGCCGGATCGAGGGCTCGTTCGACATCGACGTGAAGGAATGGAAGAACGGCAGCCGGCTCATCTGCGCGTTGACCGCCTCGACGATCTCCTTTCGCCCGTAGCCCACATTCACGCACCACAGACCGGCCGCGCCGTCGAGGAAACGGTTGCCCCTGGTATCGGTGACATGGACGCCGGAAGCCTCCGCCATGATCCGCGGGCCGTTGGCGAGATGGTCGGCAATGGAGGTGGCGGGATGGAGCAGGCAGGCCTTGTCCATCTCCTCAAGCGCCAGATTGTGCGTGGGATTGTGATTCATCGGGAACTCCGGGGTGGGAACAGTTGCCCTACTGTAATCAGTGATCACAAATCACACAAGCAGGATCACGCCCTGTCCCCTGCGGAATTCCGCAAAAAATCAGGAGCCGTCGGTGGTGCGGATAAGAAAATCCATGCCGTCGCGGATGTCGCGCTCAAGTTCCAATCGCGCGGTCTTGCCGTCGCTGCGGGCGATCGCTTCAACGACCTGGTCGTGCCGGTCGATCTCGGCCTGGTGGCGCACATCGGTCTGGAACAGGTGCATGAACGGCCCGATCTGCAGCCACAGCCGCTCCACCAGGTCCATCAGCGGCACCGAGCCCGCCGCCTCGACGATCTCGAACTTGAACTTCTTGTTGGCGCTGACATAGGCGTGGGCATCGCCCGAGAGCGAGGCCTCGGTCAGCGCCTGGGCGAGCTTCCTCAGCTTCGCCACCACCCGTTCGTTGGCCCGGCTTGCCGCCATTTCCGCCGCCCTGCCCTCAAGCAGCGCGCGCAGCTCGAACCGCTCCAGATATTCGTCGCGGGTCATTTCCGGCAGTTCGATGCCGCCGGCGGCGTTCTGGGTGACGATCCGTTCCGAGACCAGCCGGGTGAAGGCCGCCCGGACCGGCATGGCGCTGACGCCCAGTTCCTCGGCGATGCCGCGCACGGTCAGCCGCTCGCCGGGTGCAAACCGCCCGGCCATGATCGCGGCGCGCAATTCGCCATAGACGCGATCGTGCAGTGTTTCCCGGCTAATCTTGTGGAACCGCGTCCTGGACATCCTACCAACATATATAAGTGTGATTTTTGATCACATAATGAGGAATAGCCTTTTTTACCACGCTCTTCCAGTCGTTGCGGCCATATTTTCCAACGAAAGCGGTTTCAACACCGCGATTCTTCGCCTCGCCCTGCGGCGGATCGAACGGGCGGGCGTCCGGACCGGCTTAGCGGCCTCCGGACGCGCCCGGAGTGTCCTCCACACCCGTGACCTCTGCCGGCGCCGGCGACAGGGTCGCGATCCGCTCCGATATCCGTGTCGCCTCCCGGTCGTCATGGGTAACGACCAGCGCCGTGACGCCGCGCGCCTCCACGATGCCGCGCACCAGCGAGTGCATCTGCCGGGCAAGGTCGCCGTCGAGCGAGCTGAACGGCTCGTCGAGGATGAGGAAATCGGGCTCGGTCACGAGCGCGCGGGCGAGCGCCACCCGCTGGCGCATGCCGCCGGAGAGCTGGCGCGGATATTTTTCCGTATCGGCCGCGGAAAGCCCGACGGAGGACAGCATCTCGCCAGCCCGCTTCCGGCGCTCTGCCGCCGGCACCCCGTCGGCCTTCAGCGCGAAGCCGACATTGGCGAGCGCCGTCCGCCAGGGAAGCAGGAGCGGGTCCTGGAACATGATCGCCGCCCGCTGGAAACCGCGTTCGATGCGGCCGGCATCCGGCTGGAGCAGCCCGGCGACGATGGCGAGCAGCGTGCTCTTGCCACAGCCTGACGGTCCCATCAGCGTGGTTATGCCGCGTTCCGGCACGGCAAGGTCGATGCCGGCGAGCACCGGCACATCGCCGTAGGAAAAGCGGACGCCGTCAAGGATCAGCGCATCGCTCATGGCGCGGGCGTCCCGGTCTCGCGCCACAGCTCGGCCCGGCGCTGGAACGGCTGCAGCAGGATCCGGTCAACGACGATGAGGACGACGACGAGGACGACCACCCAGGCCATGGTCTCGGCCGTATCGACCCGCGCCCGCGCCGCGGCGAGCCCGTCGCCGATGCCGCCGACGCCGGAGAGAAGCTCGGCCATCACCGACACCTTCCAGGACATGGCGAGCGTCGCGGTAAAGGCCGGAAAGAGATGGCTCAGCATGTGCGGCGCATAGACGTCGAGGGCCATGGCAGCAGGCGGCGCGCGGTAGGCCCGCGCCATCTTCGCCAAGTCGCCGTCGAGGCTGCGCGCCCCTTCCGCCGCCGCGGCAAAGACGATGGGCGCCGTGACGACGGCAACGGTGAAGACGACGGCCGAATGGCCGGGAAACCACAGGAGCGCCAGCACGATCCAGGCGATCGCCGGAACCCCGAGAAGGATGATTGCGACGGGCCTGAGCGTGAAGCGGATGTCGTCGACGAGCCCGGCCAGCGTTCCGGCAAGAACGCCGACAGCAACACCGACCACCCAGCCGCCGGCCGCATGGAAGGCAGTGGCGGCAAGCGCCGGCCCGACCTCCCCCGCCAGCGTCATACGCCAGAGCGCCGCTATCGTCTCGCCGAGGCCGGGCAGCACCAGCGACCCGTAGGCAAGGTGCCCGGCCTGCCAGAGCACGAGCAGGAGGGCGATGCCGAGGGCGGCAAAGAGCACCGGTCTCGCGCCGCGCCTGTCTCCCCTCTTGCCCATTCCCACGTCAGCCCCAATAGAAGGAATCGTCCGGCTTCCTGCCGCCGACGATGCCCGGATTGAGGCTCATGAGGTTGTCTAAATAAAGCTCGATGTCCTCGCGTGCGTCTTTTGCCGAGGCAACGTTTAGCCGGATAAAGGGTAGCGATTTGGCGATCAGCGGCGCCGGCAGGGTCAGCGTCTGTGCCGTCAGCGTCCCGGCCTCCTGCTGGTTCTCCAGCACCCATTTGCCGGCATCGACGGTCGCGGCGTGGACGGCGGCGACCACCTCCGGATGGGCCTCAAGGAATTCCTCGCTGACGGCGAGCCCGACCTGCGGGATCTTCGGCCCGCGCCCCGTGTGCCTGCCATAGGCCTCGGTGATGTCTATCGCCCGGCGGATCGGCACGTTGGCCTTCGCCGCCCGCATCAGGGCCGCCGTCGCCGCCGGCTCGTGCAGGAGCGCGACGTCGCCGCGCCCGGCAAGGAACAGCGGCACCGCCTCGCCGGGCGAGCCCACATAGTCGAGGCTCACATCCTTGTCCGGATCGAGCCCGGCCCAGCTGAGCACCAGCCGGAACAGCAGGTCCGGCGCCTCGTTCTTGTTGGACAGCAGCACGTGCTTGCCGGCGAGGTCCTCGATCGTGGTGATGTTCTCGTCCCGGGCCATCACGTAAAGAAGCCCCCAGGTCACCACATTGACCATCACCGTCCCGGCCCCGCGATTGTGGAAATTGGCCGCGGCATAGGTCGAGGTTGCGAACATCTTGAAGGCGCCGGTAGCAATGCCCGCCCGCATCTGGTCCGTGCTCTTCCAGACGTCGAACGTGGTGCCGGGCGCCGCCGCCTCGATGGCGCCGGACGCAACTGCCCGCGCGAACACGGCCGACGGCGATGCCGGAATGCCCCAGAGCGTCAGCGGCTCGGCCAGCGCCGGCGCCCTAGCAAGGGCGAGACCGGGATTGAGGGCGGCAACGCCGGCGGCGCCGAGGCCGCGAAGGAGGCTGCGCCGGTCGATACCGGCCGAGAAGGAAAAGGACATGGGCTGAAGCTCCTTTTTTCCGGCATGCGGGCGTCCTCGCGGCAAGGCCGGCGAAAGACGGTTCGGCGTGTGCCGACGGGCATCTCAAGGACTTGGGCTTGCACTGGTCTGACAACGATTTGCAGCCGATGCAAGGGGGCGCGACATGGCGACGCCCGGCGCCCATCGAACCGACCCGGAAAAGGCATTCCTGCAGCGCCGGTTTTCGTCGAAAAACCGCCCGTTTGGGGCCTGTCAGCGATGGTTGCAGGCGCCTTCCGGAAACCCCGCCTGCGACATAAGGGATTGATCTAACACAAAGCGATTTCGGGCATGCTGTGTGATGGTTTCGGGCGCGATGAGCGGTGTTCCTCCAGCCGCGGAATCGCCCTCTCGGAACGAAGGCTCGCGGGCTCTTCGGCCTCGGTGACATGCCGGCGCATGGTCACCGCCCCGGAAGATACGGCGCGCTTCGGATCGAGGTCACCCTGCTGGATCGAGGTCACCATGGCACAGGTCGCATTTGGCGTATGGGACGGCGTCGTTCATGACGCCAGCAAGCGCGCCGGCGACGCGCAATCGTCCATCTCCGCGCTGAAGAATTTCAACGAATTCGACGACGGAAACCCGATCCGCGCCTTCTTCGGCGATCGCGGTTTCTTCGTCTTCGACGAAACCGTCAGCCTCGTCGACGGCCTGTTCCACTACATGAACAAGGCGGCCGAAGAGTCCTGCGGCGCCTGCACCCCGTGCCGCATGGGCACGGTGCTGGTGCGTGACGCGCTCGATGCCATGCGCCGTGGCATCGATTCCCCGCTCGACTTCGACGAGATCGAGATCCTCGGCGAGCAGATGACGGAGACCTCGCTCTGCGGCCTCGGCAAGACCTGTTCGGTCGCCCTGCTCGACGTCATCCGCAACTTCCGCGACCGCATCGAAAAGGAGGTCGCCGTCAAGCGCCCGATCCGCGCCCAGCACGGCATGGCCTACATGACGGCCCCTTGCATCGAGGCCTGCCCGTCCAAGATCAACGTGCCGCGCTACATCGACTACATCCGCGACGGCAAGCCGGAGAACTCCCTCGGCGTCCTCTTGCAGAAGTACCCGATGGCCGCCACCTGCGGCCGCGTCTGCGTGCGCTATTGCGAGGAGGCCTGCCGGCGCAAATTCGTCGACGAGGCCGTCGGCATCAAGACCCTGAAGCGCTACGTCGCCGACCAGCAGAAGGGCCCGAACGCGCTGAAATTCACCCGCGACATGATCAGGAAACCCCTCGCCGACGGCATGCGTGTCGCCGTCGTCGGCGCCGGCCCGGCCGGCATTTCCTGCGCCTATCACCTGCTCCTCCAGGGCTACCATGTCGACCTGTTCGAAAAGCACGAACAGGCCGGCGGCATGGCCCAGATCGGCATCCCCAGCTATCGCCTGCCGAAGGACACGCTGGCGATGGAGACCGATATCATCGCGGCCCTCGGCGGCCGCTTCCTGTTCGGCCAGCAGCTCGGCCGCGACTTCACCGTCGAGGACCTCTTCGCCCGCGGCTACAAGGCCGTCTTCCTCGGCCTCGGCTGCCAGGCCGGCACCGCGCTCGGTGTCGAGGGAGAGGAGCATGCCCGCGGCGGCTACCACCGCGGCATCGATTTCCTCCTCAAGGTCCACGACCACGTCGCCGGGGTCCGCAACCTCGACCTGTCCGGCGAAGTGGTCGTCGTCGGCGCCGGCAACGTCGCCATGGACTGCGTGCGCTCGGCCGTGCGCCTCGGCGCCGACAACGTCCACGTCGTCTACCGCCGGACCCGCCAGGACATGCCCGCCGACGACGAGGAGATCGTTGCCGCCGACCACGAGGGCATCCATCTCCACACGCTGACCAACCCGACCCGCATCCTGACCGAAGACGGCAACGTGGTCGGTGTCGAACTGGTCAAGATGGAGCAGACCGAGCCGGACGAGAGCGGCCGGCGCAAGGTGCGGCCGATCCCTGGCACCGAATACACCATCCCCTGCGATACCATCGTCGCCGCCATCGGCCAGCAGGTCGAGGACGAGGCCATGGTCGAGAGCGACGGCATCGCCTTCAACCGCTGGAAATGCGTGGAGACCGACGATGCGCTCCTGACCTCGCGGCCCGGCGTCTTTGCCGGCGGCGACTGCGTCACCGGCCCCTCGACCCTGATCTATGCGATGTCCGCCGGCCTGCAGGCCGCGCGCAACATCAACGACTGGATCCAACTCGGCACCATTCGCTTCTTCAAGCGCACCCGCATGCGCCAGCTCCTGGAGGACAACAGGATCCTCGCCAACGACGTGGTCGAGACGCCGGTGCGCGCCGCCTACCGGGTGCACAATCCGGCCCTCGACCCGGAGCTACGCAAGCACATGTTCGGCGAGGTCGAGCAGACCATCTCCAACCGCGAGGCCTATGCCGAGGCGCAGCGCTGCATGCGCTGCTACCGGGTCTATTCCGTCATCACCCAGCATTCCATTCCGGAAGGGGCGGTCTGAGCCATGTGGACCATCGACAACGAGGTCATCGGACGCGATCCGGCCGAGGCGACGGTCTCGCTGACCATCAACGGCAAGGCCTGCACCGCCTTTCCGAACGAGACCATCCTGCACTGCGCCCGCCGCCACGACATCTACATCCCGACGCTGTGCGAGCTCGACGACATCGACCACACGCCCGGCACCTGCCGGGTCTGCATCGTGGAGATCGTCCAGGCCGGCCGGGAGATCGAGCAGTTCGTCACCTCCTGCAACACGCCGGTCGGCGAAGGCATGGTGGTCCAGACCCGCACCCCCAAGGTGCGCGCCATGCAAAAGCTCCAGGTCGAGCTCCTGATGGCCGACCACCTGCAGGACTGCGCCACCTGCACCCGCCACGGCGACTGCGAATTGCAGGACCTCGCCCAGTTCGTCGGCCTGAAGGAAAACCGCTTCTTCGACCGCCAGCGTACCGAGGCGCGCGAGGTCGACGAATCCTCCCCGGCGCTGATCCGCGACATGCGCCGCTGCGTGCGCTGCCAGCGCTGCGTCGCCGTCTGCCGCTACCACCAGGAGGTCGACGCCCTCGTCATGTCGGGCACCGGCGTCAACCGGCTGGTCAGCCTGCGGCACGGCTTCGAGCAGGCGAGTTCCACCTGCGTTTCCTGCGGCCAGTGCGTGCTGGTCTGCCCGACCGGGGCGCTCGGCGAGCGCGACGAGACCGACCGCGCGCTCGACTATATCTGCGATCCGGAATTCACCACCGTGGTGCAGTTCGCACCGGCCGTGCGCGTCGCCTTCGGCGAGGAGTTCGGCATGCCCCCCGGCACCAACGTGCAGGGACACGTGATCGCCGCCTGCCGCAAGATCGGCGTCGACGTGGTGCTCGACACCAACTTCGCCGCCGACGTGGTCATCATGGAGGAAGGCATCGAGCTCCTGGAGCGGCTGAAGGCCGGCCGAAAGCCGACCTTCACCTCCTGCTGCCCGGCCTGGATCAACTTTGCCGAGATCCACTATCCGGACATCCTGCCGCTGCTGTCCTCCACCAAGTCGCCGCAGCAGGTGCTCTCGACCCTGGCCAAGACCTACCTGCCCGAAAAGCTCGGCGTTCCGCAGGAGAAGATCCGGGTGATCTCCATCATGCCCTGCACCGCCAAGAAGGACGAGGCGGTGCGCCCGCAGCTCGCCATTGGCGACATGCCGGAGACCGACGTGGTGCTGACCACCCGCGAATTCGCCCGGCTCCTGCGCCGCGAGGGCATCGATCTGAAGGACCTGGAGCCGTCCGAGTTCGACAACCCCTATATGAGCGAGTTCACCGGCGCCGGCGCCATCTTCGGCACCACCGGCGGCGTCATGGAAGCGGCCGTCCGCACCATCTACGCCGTCGTCAACGGCGAGGAGCTGGAGGATGTCGAGCTGACCCAGCTTCGCGGCTTCGAAGGCGTCAGGACGGCGACCGTAAACCTCGGCGGGCCCTTCGGCGACGTCAAGGTCGCCATGTGCCATGGCCTCGGCGACACGCGCGCGCTCGTTGAAAAGGTCCGCAGCGGCGATGCCGATTTCGATTTCATCGAGATCATGGCCTGCCCCGGCGGCTGCGTCGACGGCGGCGGCTCGCTGCGCTCCAAGAAGGCCTACCTGCCGCTGGCGCTGGCCAGGCGCGAGACGATCTACAATGTCGACCGGACCCGCAAGGTGCGCCAGTCCCACAACAACGAGCAGGTCAAGACGCTCTACCGCGACTTCCTCGATGCGCCGAATTCGGAAAAGGCGCACAAGCTGCTGCACACCCACTATTCGGAGCGCAGCCGCGACATGCACCAGACGGTGAAGGAGGTCTGGGACGACATCACCATGAGCACGATGCTCTACTGAGCGGCGAGCGATCCGCCGCCGGAGGCAAGCCCCTCGCCCGACTGCCGTACGACCTCGGCGATCTGCCGGAACTGGTCGGCAAGCGGGCTGGTCTTGCGCCAGATCATGCCGACGGTGCGCGACGGGCGCGGCGCGTCGAAATGGCCGATGGCGACCGGCGCGGAGCGGGTCTCCACGGCGACGGCCATTTCCGGAATGAGCGTGACCCCGATCCCGGCGCCGACCATCTGCACCAGCGTCGACAGCGAGCTGGCGTCCAGCCCCTCGCGCGGCCGCGCCGTCTGCATGTTGCAGAAGGCGAGCGCCTGGTCGCGGAAGCAGTGCCCCTCTTCCAAAAGCAGGAGATGCATGTCGCGCAGGGTCTGAGGCCCGGGCATCGGCGCATCGGCTTCTGCCTCCGGCCGCACCAGCACGAAATCCTCGGAAAACAGCGCCACCTCCGTCAGCGACGGCTCGGAGACGGGCAGCGCGACGATCGCCGTGTCGATGCGCCCCTCGGCCAGCTCCGCCACCAGGCGTGACGTCGTCGTCTCGCGCACATGGATCTGCAGACCCTCGTGCAGACGGGTCAGGTTGCCGATCAGCGTCGGCAGCAGATAGGGCGCGATGGTCGGGATGACGCCGATCCTGAGCCCGCCGACGAGGCGCTCGCGCGAGGCCCTGGCAAGGTCGGCCAGTTCGTCGACGGACCGGAGGATTCCGTTCACCCGCTCGGCCACTTCCTCGCCGAAGGCCGTCAGCCGCACCTGGCGCGCGTTGCGCTCGAACAGCACCGCCCCGAGCCCGTCCTCCAGCTCCTTGATCTGCATGGACAGCGCCGGCTGCGAAATGGCACATGCCTCGGCTGCCCGTTTGAAGTGTCCGTGGCGCGCCAGCGCGTCAAAATAGCGAAGCTGCTTCAATGTCATATGGATCATAAGGTCAGCTTATCGCAAATATCAGAAAATACAAATTTATCTGATGGGCTGTATTCAATAGAATGATTTTAGAAAAGGTTGGAGCGCCGGGGTCGTCGACTCCCCCGGCAACCGCCCGGCGGCGGGATGCTCCGGAAAAAACAGTCCATCCGGCACGGCAGCGTGCCACCCGGCCGGTCCCTTTTTGCCGGCCGCGGGCAGGAACAGGACGGCGGCGGAATTTCCCGCCCCGAAGAACGGTCCCGGCCCGACGAACGACCCATTCGCTCAGATGCATCCAGATAGACGGGAGAGAAACATGGACGTCAAAACAGACAAATCGAGCCAGACCGGCGGCTGTCCGGTCGCCCACGGCGTCACCAACGCCAGCATGCGGTCCAACCGCGACTGGTGGCCGAACCAGCTTAACCTGAAGATGCTGCACCAGAATTCCGAATTGTCCGACCCCATGGGCAAGGGCTTCGACTACGCCGAGGAATTCAAGAAGCTGGACCTGAAGGCCGTCAAGGAAGACCTCTATGCCCTGATGACCGACAGCCAGGACTGGTGGCCGGCCGACTACGGACACTATGGCGGCCTGTTCATCCGCATGGCCTGGCACTCCGCCGGCACCTACCGCACCGGCGACGGCCGCGGCGGCGCGGGCGCCGGCCAGCAGCGCTTCGCCCCGCTCAATTCCTGGCCGGACAACGGCAACCTCGACAAGGCCCGCCGCCTGCTGTGGCCGATCAAGCAGAAATACGGCAACAAGCTCTCCTGGGCCGACCTGATGGTCCTCGCCGGCAACTGCGCCATCGAATCGATGGGCGGCAAGACCTTCGGCTTCGCCGGCGGCCGCCCGGACGTGTGGGAGCCGGAAGAGGACGTCTACTGGGGCGGCGAGGACGAGTGGCTGGCGACCAGCGACCACGAGCTCGCCCGCTATTCCGGCGACCGCGAACTGGAGAACCCGCTGGCGGCCGTGCAGATGGGCCTCATCTACGTCAACCCGGAAGGCCCGGACGGCAACCCCGATCCCCTCGCCTCGGCCAAGGACATCCGCGAGACCTTCGCCCGCATGGCCATGAACGACGAGGAGACCGTGGCGCTGACCGCCGGCGGCCACACCTTCGGCAAGACCCATGGCGCCGGCCCCGTCGACAACATCGGCCCGGAGCCGGAGGCCGCACCGCTGGAAGCCATGGGCTTCGGCTGGCTCTCCACCTGGAAGAGCGGCAAGGGCGTCGACGCCATCACCTCGGGCCTGGAAGGCGCCTGGACGCCGAACCCGATCCAGTGGGACATGGGCTATTTCGACGTCCTCTTCAAATACGACTGGGAAAAGACCAAGAGCCCGGCGGGCGCCTGGATCTGGCAGCCGGTCGGCCTTGAGGAAGCGGACATGGCGCCGCAGGCGGACGGTTCGGGCAACAAGGTCCCGATCATGATGTCGACCGCCGACATGGCCATGAAGCTCGACCCGATCTACGGGCCGATCTCCAAGCGCTTCCACGAGAACCCGGAAGAGTTCGCCGATGCCTTTGCCCGCGCGTGGTTCAAGCTGACCCACCGCGACATGGGTCCGAAGTCGCGCTATCTCGGCCCGGAAGTGCCGCAAGAGGACCTGATCTGGCAGGATCCGATCCCCGACGTCGACCATGAGCTGGTCGACGCCAAGGACGTCGCCGACCTGAAGGCGAGCATCCTGGCTTCGGGCCTTTCGGTCTCCGAGCTGGTCTACACCGCCTGGTCGTCCGCCTCCACCTTCCGCGGCTCCGACAAGCGCGGCGGCGCCAATGGCAGCCGCATCCGCCTTGCCCCGCAGAAGGACTGGGACGTCAACCAGCCCGACCAGTTGGCCAAGGTGCTGCAGGTCCTGGAAGGCATCCAGAAGGACTTCAACGACGCCCAGTCCGGCGGCAAAAAGGTCTCGCTCGCCGACCTGATCGTGCTCGGCGGTGCGGCTGCCGTCGAAAAGGCGGCCAAGGACGCCGGCCATGCCGTGGAGGTTCCGTTCACACCGGGTCGCATGGACGCCTCGCAGGACCAGACCGACGTCGAATCCTTCGACGTCATGGAGCCCGCCACCGACGGCTTCCGCAACTACGCCAAGGCCAAATACACCATCACCGAAGAGGAGCTGATGATCGACAAGGCCCAGCTCCTCAACCTGACCGCGCCGGAAATGACGGTGCTGGTCGGCGGCATGCGGGCGCTTGGCGCGAATTACGGCAACTCGCCGCACGGTGTCTTCACCGACCGTCCGGGCACCCTGACGAACGACTACTTCGTCAACCTGCTGGACATGGGCACCGAGTGGAAGGCGACCTCGGAAGACGAGGACCTCTTTGAGGGCCACGACCGCAAGACGGGCGACGTCAAATGGACCGGCACCCGCTGCGACCTCGTCTTCGGCTCCAACTCGCAGCTCCGCGCGCTGTCCGAAGTCTACGGCCAGGCGGATGCTTCCGAGAAGTTCGTCAAGGACTTCGTTGCGGCCTGGAACAAGGTGATGGACGCCGACCGCTACGACGTCGCGTAAATCGCATATCCGAACACACCCGGGCGCGGCACGCTGCGCCCGGTCATCGCAAGGAACAAGGCGGCGTTTCACGGCAGTGGAGCGCCGCTTTCTTTTTCCATAAGAAAACAGCCCGCCGACTGCGTCCTTTTCCGGGCGTCCATCCGCCGCCTGGCAGGAGTGGGGCCGGCCAGGTTATTCTCCCTCAAGTCGGGGCACAGTGGCGCCCGGGAGGGAGAAACAATTGTGAGACAGATTGCCAAAATCGGAATATTGGTCGGCGTCGGCGTGGCGGTGATGGGCATCATCTTCCCGGCCCATTCGGTCCGCATCTTCGTCGGCGCAGCCACTTCGCCATCGCTTTTCAGCGTCCTGCCGATCCTCTCCGTATGGATCGTCATTTCCGGCTTCATCATGATGGTCGCCGGCGGCTTCGGCGAAGGCATCACCAGCCTGGTCATCCTTCCCGTCAACATCGCCCTGACGGCCTATTTCACGGCCGGACCGGTCACCGACGTCACCGTGCCGATCCCCTGGGCGCTGCCCGTCGGCTACGGCATCGGGCCACTTGCCGTGATCGGCGGCTCGCTGCTGGCCTTCCTGTTTGCCGCCCTGATGGTGATCGCGCGCTATGGCGGCGGAAGAAAACACATGGCCGAGGCCGGCTGAGGCTGAGGGCGTCCGCTCAAGCCGCAGCGCCGACGACGTAGTCGATCGGCTTGAAGCGGAAATTGTTGGACTGGCCGGCCGAACAGGCGGTCAGGCCGACGACGAGGTCCATTTCTGCGCGAAACACGATGCGGTCCCCTGCCCGGCTCTTCGGCGGCAGGACGGCGATCTCGCCCGTATCGCCGTCGACGGTCACATGCATGAAGACGTTGAAGGCGACCGGAATGTCGTCCGGCGCAATCCCGAAAGGCCCGAGCGCCTGTTCCAGGTTGCCCTGGCAGCCATGGTGCGGATCCGTGTCGCCGTAGAGGATCCGGAAGGTATCGCGCGAGCACGGCGTCAGGCTGAAATCGTGCCGCCCGACATCGTCCCCGACGATGGTCAGCATCGGCCGGGAACGGTTGGAATAGAGGATGTCGTCGGTGGTGAGGAAGATCCGGCTCGCATAGTCGATCGAGCGCCCCGACGAGATGCGCTCGCGGATGTCGTCGGCGTTGAAGGCGACAAGGTCGGAGACCTGTTCGCCTTGCGGATCGATGACGGTAAGGGTGGCGCCCTTCGGCAGCCGGAAGGCGGCCCCGGTCCGCGGCGGGATGCGGCAGACGTTGCGCGCCGAAGCGCCGGGTTCATGCAACGTCACGCACCACCTCCTTCGGCTCGAACGGCGCCTCCCAGCCCGGATCGACCGCCCGGCCGCTATATTGCCGCGCCTCGGAGGCCTCGCCGAAATCGTCGAGCATCGGATTGACGTCGCCGGCAAGGTCCGCATCGCGCTTGCGCACGATCTCCTTCATCTTGTCGAACCGCCCGTCCGCCCTCAGCCTCTCGAACTGGACGTGGGAATTGAAGACCATCGCCGGACGGTGGAAGCGCCGCGCCGGGCGCGAGGCGTTGGGGTGAAGCCCGATGATGAAATAGGGCTCGCCCGCAAGGCTCAGCGAGAAATGCGGCGACGAGGGATCGTTGTCGACCGTATCGCTCCAGGTCGTTCCGGCAACGACGTCGAGATTGTGCAGGCACTGGACCCGATCCCAGAGCGCCAGCTCGAAGGCCTTCTCGTCGAGGTCGGTCGGACCGTGGAAGATGGCGACGAAGGACTGCACGACCGGGCTCTCCGGATCGAGGCTTTCGCCGAACGCCGCAAGGGCGCGGTGGATGTCGATATCGCTCGTCGGCCGATTGATGTCGCCGACCTCGCAGATGGTCAGGGCACCGCGGGCAAGCGCCGACTTGGCGCCCACGCAAGGAAACGCCGCATCCCTGATAAAATCCTCAAAAGACTGTCGCAATTCGTCGCCAGCCATCTCTTTTCTCCCGATGACGCACCCAGCAGAGATGACAACGCCGGTCCGTTCCTCCGGTTCCCCGCGCGTCAGGCAGTTCGCCTCGCCAGAGGAAAACCGCCGGCTCTTGCGGGAACGGATGAGCGAGCCCCGCGTTTGCAGAAAGAGAGCCGCACATGCGAAAACGCCGGTAGGGTCATACCGGACGAACGAGCCGCCAGCATGATTTGAACGCGGTCAGCGCGGCCGGCATCGAAACGACTGGGGGATCATTTTGCACTTGGCACTGGCAATAGTCGCAGCGTTCTGCCTTCTGGCGAGCCTGATACCGCTGCTGCCGATCTCGCACGGCGCCGTGCGGATGTTCGATTTTGCGCGCCTGCAGATCCTGGCGTTCAGCGCGGCGACGCTGGTGCTGGCCGCGGTCCTTCTGCCCCTCGACACCGCGGCGCTGGCGATCGTCGGCGCGGCCCTTGTCGCCGCCGCCATCCAGACCGTGCACGTCATTCGCTTCACGCCGGTCTGGCCGACCCAGACGGCGCGCTACAGGGAAAGCGACGGCACGGCCGATACCCTTTCCCTGCTGGTCTCCAACGTCAAGCAGAGCAACCGCGACTACGACAAGCTGCGCCGTGTCGTCGCCGAGGAAAAGCCGGACATCGCGGTGTTCATGGAGACCGATCCCGGCTGGGCCGAGGGCCTGCGCCCGGTGCTCGACGACTTTGCCGAGACCGTCGAATGCCCGCTTGAGAACAGCTACGGCATGATCGTCGCGTCGCGCCTGACGCTGCGCGAGGGCGGCGTCCAGTACCTGCTCAACGATCAGGTGCCGAGCATTTCGGTCATTGCCGAGACCAGGGGCGGCGCGCCGATCCGCCTGATCGCGCTGCACCCGGAACCTCCGGTCCCGACCAGCGACACCATGGGGCGGGACGCGGAGATCCTCGTTGCCGGCCGCATGGCGCGCGAGGAAGCCCTGCCGACCATCATCACCGGCGACCTCAACGACGTCGCCTGGTCGCGCACCACGCGGCGGTTCCTGCGCATCTCACGCCTGCTCGACCCGCGCCAGGGCCGCGGCACCTACAATTCCTTCGATGCGCGCTATCCGCTGCTGCGCTGGCCGCTCGACCACATCTTCCATTCCCGGGAATTCGAGCTGGCCGACATCCGCCGCCTGCCCTTCGTCGGCTCCGACCATTTCCCCATGTACTATCGCTTCGCGTTGGTCCCGGTCGACCGCAACGAGCCGCCGGAAAAGCCGGACGCAGACGACCAAGAAGAAGCCCGGGACGTTATCGAGACGGAGAAATCCCGCGACCGCGAGCCGATCGGCACCGACTGGGAGACCTGAGCCGGAGATCGCCGCGCGGCTTTGCCCACCCGCGTGCCGCCGACCGTATCCCATCGCAGATTCAATTTGCAAATCATTCGCATTTGCACTAGGATGCCTGCTATCAAAAGAGCCTGGATTGCCGGACGTCGCGCCTCCCCGCTTCGTTCCCGGCATGAGAGGAACCGATCCGCCGGGCCGTCGTTGTCGTAAGCAAGGCGACGGACCGGACCGGCGACAACGGGACAACGACGATGCGACTGATCTGGATGGCACTCGGATTTCTGAGCCTCGCGCTCGGCGCCCTCGGCGCCGTGCTGCCGCTTCTGCCGACGACCCCGTTCCTGCTGCTGGCCGCTTTTTCCTTCGCCCGGTCCTCCGAGCGCTTCCACGACTGGCTCATCAATCACCGCTATTTCGGTCCGCCGATCCGCGACTGGCGTGAGAGCGGCGCCATCAGCCAGCGCGCCAAAATCCTCGGCACCGCGGCCATGGCCGGCGCCGTCGCCCTGTCCGCCGTCATCGGCGTTCCGCCGATGCTGCTGGCGGTCCAGGCGGCCGTGATGATCCCGGTGTGCCTGTTCATCTGGACCCGCCCCTCGCCGCAACGCGTCCCCGTCGGCGTCGCGGCGGAATAGACCCTATTTCATCGGGTCGATGGGTCCGCGCGCCTCACGGAAGATGAACCACAGGTTCCGGAAATAGATCAGCAGGCCCAGCCCCTGGCCGGCGATGAACACCGGGTCCTTGCGGATGATGGCGTAGGTCAGCAGGAGCGCACCGCCGGCGACCGAAAAGAACCAGAACGCCACCGGCACGATGGAGCGCCCGGCGCGCTCGCTGGCGATCCACTGCACCACGAAGCGCATCATGAACATCGCCTGGGCGACGAAGCCGAGGATCACCCAGACGTCGAACTGCTCCACGAAGACGGCCTGGAACCAGGCCTGGATTTCAGTGATGACACTCGCCGTCATGGCCGACGACCTCCGTGACCTGGGGAATGCGCCGGCGCCGGCGGCGTAGCCACCAGACGCCGAAGAGATCGAGGAGCCCGGTCCAGAACCGGTCCCATATGCCGTATTTCGAGTGCCCGAAGCGGCGTTGCCTGTCGACGACGTCGAAATGCACGATCCCGTAGCCCTCGCGGATGACCAGCGCCGGCAGGAAGCGGTGCCAACTGTCGAAATAGGGCAGCCTGAGAAAGACCTCGCGGCGGATCGCCTTCAGCCCGCAGCCGCTGTCGCGTGTGCCGTCGGCAAGGATCGCGCCGCGCACCCGGTTGGCGATCCGGGAGGCGATCTTCTTGAACAACGTGGCCTTGCGCTTCAGCCGCTGGCCGGCGGCCATGGCGATGGCCGGGCCGGCCGCCTCCAGCGCATCGACGAGGCTCGGCAGATAGGCCGGATCGTTCTCGCCGTCGCCGTCGATGGTCGCGACCACGCGCCCGCGCGCGGCGAGCAGCCCGGTGCGCACGGCCGCGCTCTGGCCGCAGGCCGTCTCGTGCCTGAGGCAGGAGAGCCACGGCCTCCCGGCCGTGAGCCCCCGAACCACGCCGGCCGTGCCGTCTGCCGAGCCGTCGTCGACGACGATCACCTCAAAGGCCCGGCCGCCGAGCGCCGCGGCGATCTCCGCGATCAGCGCCGGCAGGTTTTCCGCCTCGTCCCGCGCCGGCACGACGACGCTGACATCGGGCGCCGCGGTCTCGTCTGGCAAAGCGGGAACCTCAGAGGTCATGACGGTCCGTCGGGTGGGTCGGGCAAGGCGCCTGGCGCCGATGCCGAAAGCTACGAAAACGGGCTAGAACGGCCTCAGCGCCCGCCATCTTTCGCGGGCTATGTGCACCAATTCCCGACCCGCAACAAGGGGCCAGCGTGTGTGCAGCGGCTTGATGCTGCCGTCCCCCCGGTCGATCCGGAACCCGAGCCGGCGCACGGCCATCTGCCGCGCCAGCCAGTAGGAAAAACTGATGCCGATCAGCATGCCCATGGCCAGATCGCTCGGATAGTGCGCGCCGATGATGAACCGGCTGACCGCCGACCAGAAGGCGATGGCAAAGAGCAGCAGCCGCGCCCGCCGGAAGATGAAGAAGCCGGCAGTGACGAGCGCGAAGATCGTCGTGGCGTGGCCGGACGGAAAGCTGGCATAGCCCGCATCGGTGGTGAACGGCGAGAAGTCGAAGGCGCCGAGCTGGTCGTAATATTTCGGCCGCGCCCGGCCGCACAATACCTTCAGGGCGATGACGACGATGCCGCTCGCCGCAACCGAGGTGAAGACGTAGCCGACATAGATGACGAGCGTGGACAGCGCCGCCGTCATCCGCCGATTGAGGCGCGTCCAGTCGAGCGCCATGAGGAAAATGCAGAACAGCCCGGTCGGGATCAGGATCCAGTCGGATTTGCCAAGATCGGTGATCGAGCGGAAGGTCCGGGCGATCTCCGGCGTCAGCGTGCGGCGGAATTCCACGGAGAAGGGATCGAGGAAGACGGCGGCAAAGCCGACCAGAAGCAGCGCGATGCCGAGGAAATCCTCGAACCGGCGCCCGGCCCTGAACGGATGCCGGCATGTCCTGCTTGCCCGCCCGCGGCGTCCGATCAACTCATAGGCCGATGCGGCATTTGCCTTCAGCCGGCGACCGATGGCGCGCGCACGCCCCCGATATCCGTGCTCCGCTCGACCGTCGCCGCGGCTCGTGAAACGCATCTCCATCACCAAACCCCAGGCCCATTCCTGGAAGGCCCAGCGCCTATTGCGAAAGGTGATCCCCACATCACGTATCGGGCAGCCTGCGGCAATGGTGCGGCCCCGGGCAATCAGAAACCGGCAACCGGCGCCCCGATATCGCAGGGGCGCCCGGTTGTCAGCCGGGAATGATGCCGCTGGCGCAACAACAACGCCAGGTGTTGCAAAAAAAACCTAGCCGCCTCAGTTGTCTGGCACGCCGTTGGCCGCCCCGCCGATGGCATAGATGCCGATGTCGAGGGCGCGTCCGCCATTGAGGTTGCGCCCCTCCTCGCGCGCCAGTTCCCGCGGCGCGGCGGCAAGACCGGAAAGGCTCGCCATCACCTCGTCCTGGCGCCGCGCATCGACGAGGAGCAGCCCGCAGGGGGCCTCGCCGACAGCCTCGGCCACATTGTCCTTGTTGGCGAACGCGACCGGTCGCGGCGACAGGAAGACGAGGCTCGGCTCGGAAAAGCCGACGCTGACGACCTTGGGATCGGGGCACCCATCGAAGGCGGCGATCCGTGCCGCCAGCCGTCCGCTGATCCACAGGTCCGAGAACGCCGGTGCGGCAAGACCGAGGGCGCCGCCATAGACGATGGCAGCGGAAAGCAGCGAGGTCGCGACGAACCGCACCCGCGCGTGGCCGCCGCGATAGTAGTACCAGGCCAGCAGCGAGACGACGACGCCGAGGCCGACGACCGGAATGGCGTAGAACGCCATCGGCGTGCCGTTGAGGTAGACAGCACCGGCGATGACGGCGCCAAGCACCAGCACCGGCACCACGAAGAGCAGCACCGACCAGATGCGCCCGATGAGCGTCGGCCGGTGGCCGTCGAAGGTCTCAAGCACGCCGGCGACGATGAGGAGCGCCAGCGCCGGATAGAGCGGCAGCACGTAGTGCGGCAGCTTGGTCGGCACCAGCTCGAAGATCACCCAGCTCGGGATGACCCAGAGGAGGCAGAACCAGACCGCCGAATTGCCGGGATGCCGGCGCATGTGGTTGAGTCCGGCCGGCAGGAAGGCGGAGAGCGGCCAGAGCGTTGCGAGCGCAACGAGGAGATAGGCGCCCGGCGGCGCGCCATGGCTCTCCTTGGCGCCGGCGACCTTGGCCAGCATGTCGCCGCCGAAGGAGGTCGTGAAGAACGCCCAGTCGGTACGGATGCCGATGGCGACGAACCACGGCACGACGAGGATGAGGAACAGGAGCACGCCGAAGACGCTGGCGAGCGGCTTCAGCCAGCGCACCGAGCGCTTCCAGAGGATGCAGCCGATGGCGGTGAGGCCCGTCACCATGAGGATGATCGGCCCCTTGAGGAGCACGCCGGCGGCAAGCGCGATGTAGAAGAAGGCGGTGAAGAAGAACCCCACCTTGCGCCCGACCCAGAGCCGGGCGAGCACCAGTTGCGCGGCAAGGATGGTCGCAAGCAACATGGCGTCGGTCTTGGCCAGCCGAGCCTCGACGCCCGGCAGGATGACGGCGGCAAAGAACAGCGCCCCGACGAAGCCGACGGTCGGCCCGAACAGCACCGCACCGATCCGCCAGGTCAGCAGCACCGCAAGGATCGCCCCGACGAGCGAGGGCACCCGGTAGACCCAGATCGGCGAATCCTTGCCGAGGCCGCTCGCCTCGACGGAGGCCGCCTGCAGCCAGTAGATGCCGGCCGGCTTCTTGTGCCGGGCTTCGTCCTGGAAGCGGATGTCGACGAAGTCGCGGGTCTCGACCATCTGCCGGCTCGCCTGCGCGAACCGCGCCTCGTCCCGGTCGACCGGCGGGATGTTGAAAAACCCCGGCAGGAACAGCGCCAGGCACACGGCAACGAGCACCAGCGCCGTCAGCGGCGGGAACGCCGCAAGCGCATCGAGGAAATCCCGGCGCGGCCGCCTGGGCGCCGTGGCCTTCGGTGCCCCGGGTTCCGGCTCCTCGGCCTTGGCGGGTTCCGGCTTGGCGGGCTCGGCCCTGTGAAAGGCGGGCGCTTCAGCCTTTGGCGCCCCAGTCGACGGCGCCTCGGCCTTTGGCGCGTCGCGCGCAGGCGTGGCCTCCGAGGCCGGCGCATCCGCCGCCTTCGCCGCGTCCGGGCGCGCTGCGTCCGGACCCGTCGCATCCGGAGCCTTTTCGTCCGGCTTGCCATCGCTCGTTAACATCGACCAACCCCCTGCGGCGGTGCGCGTGTAGCGTTCTTTCATCTCAGGGGCCAATCTATCGAACGCGTGCGCAACGGCAATCGGCTCTTTCGCCTCAGCCGGAAAGGGCATGCAAAGCCGCGTCAGTTCACCGGAACGGTCTCCGAGACCACCCGCGCCGATCCCGTCTCGCCGATGCTCTCCGCCCCGGCGATCAGGTCGCCGAGATCGGCGCTCCTTTCGATGTCTCCGAAGACGTAGGAGCGGACGGCCGAGACGGAAAAGCCGAGCCGGCAGGACCGCCCGCAGTCCTCGACGATGGCACAGCCGTCGAAGGCGAAGCCGCTTCCCGCGCCGCTGCCGGCCCCGCCGAAGGCGCGCGCGGCATCGAGCTGGGCGATCAGGTTGAGGCCCGGCCGGCACACCGTTCCGGTATGCGGACAGATCGTGTTGAGGGTGATGACCCGGCGCAGCCGCATCGCGGCGGCAAGGTCGGCGCCGTCGAGGCGGCGCGCGTGGTGGGTCTTGGCGTTGGTCGGGTCCATGGCATCGGTCCGTGTCGGCCCGCCTGGGGCACGGCGAAACGGTCGAGGACCCGAAAGATCGGCAAAGCGTCCATGATCGTATCTCCTCCGGAACACCCCGTCCGGGTTGGGGTTGCGGTCACGACGGCAGGTCTCCTGGCTCGCGGGTCGACGCTTCGTCCGGCCTTCCCGGCCATTTCCTGGCCAGTGGCATGATCGGATTGTGCTCGCCGCTCACAGTTGCGGGGGCAGCCCCGGCTCCGGCTCATCGAAGAAGAGCCTTCCGGGTTCCCTTGCATCCCGCGCCACGAGTCGCAGCACGGGATTACCGTCGACGCAAACGCTAGCGACGGCGCAACGGCTTGGCAACCGGCAGAAATGCGGGGCGCGGCGAAACGTCTACTCGATATAGACGGTGACCCGGTCGGCCTCGCCGTTACGGTCGACGACGGCGATGGTGACGAAGCCCGGCCCGTCCGGCAGCCAGCGCGCCTCGCGGGCAAAGGGCGTACGCTCGATCGGCCGGCCGTTGGCGAACCAGATGAAGGGCGGCGCGCCGTTGCGCACCTTCAGCGCCAGCGGCACGTTGCGCCCCGCATCGAGCCCGAGATCGACGGTCGTACCGTTATGCGGAAAGGCGATGCTCGGCCCCCGCGCCCGTTCTGAGATGCCGGTCTCCGGATGCCGCCAGCGCCGCAGCGGCGGCGGCAGTTGCGCTGTCGATGCCACCAGCGTGCCGGCCGGCGCGCGCGGCAGCGGCACCTTTTCGCCGAGCCGGGCGAATGCATCGACGAGGATCGGCGCGGCGGACGAAATGCCGGTCAGCCCGAGAACGGGCGCGGCATCCGGCCGGCCGGTCCACACCCCGACCACATGGGCGCCGTCGAAGCCGACGGCCCAGGCGTCGCGATAGCCGTAGGAGGTGCCGGTCTTGAAGGCGATGTCGCCGGCCGGCGCGTTCGGCGGCGGCGGCGTGCCGGACAGGATGTCGGCGACCTGCCAGGCCGCGCGGGGCTCCAGCACCCGCTCGCGCTTCGCCTTTGCCGGCGGATCGTCCCGGCTCGCCCACAGCGGCACGGCCTTTCCCATTTCGGCGATGGAAGCATAGACCTCTGTGAGATCGTGAAGTGTGATACCGACGCCGCCCAGCCCGACGGCAAGGTTGGGCGCGGCAAGGTCGGGAAGCTGCGGGTGGGCGCCTGCGCGGCCGAGCCGGGCGACGAGCTTGGCCGGCCCGACCGCATCGAGCAGCGCCACGGCCGGCACATTAAGTGACAGTTGCAGCGCCTCGCGCATCGTCACGGTGCCGCGATAGCCGCCGTCGAAATTGGTCGGCGAGTAGCCGGAAAAATCCGTCGGCCGGTCGTCGATCAGGCTTTCCGGATGGCCGATGCCGCCTTCGAAGGCGAGCCCGTAGATCAGCGGCTTCAGGGTCGAGCCGGGCGAGCGCACGGCCCGCGTCATGTCCACATGGCCCTCGCGCGCCTCGTCGAGGAGGCCCGACGAGCCGACGGAGGCAAGGATCTCGCCATTCCTGTGATCGGCAACGAGGATGGCGACCGAAACGCCCTTGCCGAGACGCCGCGCGCGCTCATGGGCGAGCTGTTCCAGCCGCGCCTGGAGCGAGCGGTCGAGCGTCGTGTGGTGGACGTCCCGTTCCGGATGGGTACTGACGAGGTGCTGGGCGAGATGTCCGGCGAGCATCGGGAACGGCCGCCGCCCGTCCGGCACCTTCTCGCGCTTGCCGGCCTCGGCCTCGTCGCGGTCGATGACGCCCTCGCGCACCATGCGGTCGAGCACCCGGTCGCGGGCGGCATGGGCCTCCTCGTTGCCGCGGTCCGGGCGCCGGCGCTCCGGCGACTGCGGCAGGGCGACGAGGAGCGCCGCCTCGCCGACCGTCAGCCGCTCAGGCTCCTTGCCGAAATAGGCGAGCGTTGCGGCCCTCACCCCCTCCAGATTGCCGCCGAAGGGCGCATGGAGCAGATAAAGCTCAAGGATCCGCTCCTTGGAGAGTTTTCGTCCCAGGGCGAGCGCCAGGCGCATCTGCTGCAGCTTGCCGGGGACGGAGCGGGTGTCGCGTTCGCTGAGGAGCCGCGCCACCTGCATGGTCAGCGTCGAGGCGCCGGAGACGATCTCGCCCCCGGCGGCAACGAACTGCCAGGCGGCGCGGAGGACCGCGCGAGGATCGACCCCGGGATGCTCGAAGAAACGCTTGTCCTCGAACGTCGTCAGCATCTTCAGATAACGCCGGTCGACCTCGTCCGGCGTGATCGCCATCCGCCAGCGCCCGTCGGCAACCGTGAAGGGGCGCAGCAGCCGGTCGTTGCGGTCGACGACCAGCGGCGACGTCGCGATCGTCATGCGCGGCAGGACGGCCGTGTCGACCCAGCGCTCGAAGGCAAGGTAGCCGACGACGGCAAGGATGGCGACGACTGCCGCAAAAACCCCCGCGATGACAGCGCCGCGCCGTGCACTCACACGCATGGCCGGCCCGCCCCGTTTCTCAACGCCAACATCGCCTCGACCCGCAAACGTCCTCCGCGACCGTTACCGCACCGGACCGATGACGTCGACCCGTCCGCTCGCGGTGCGGCCGCGTTGCTCGGGCCGGTACATGTCCTCCACCAGCGCCGCCGGATGGACGAAGCTGCCGGGCGACACGGCGCGGGCGATATAGGCAAGCCGGAAGGAGAGCGGCGATCTCGGCTGCCGGTCGACAGAGGCAACGAACCGGTCCGCCCGGAATTCCAGGTGATCGGCGCTGGAGGAAAGCCCCAGCCAGTCGAGCGCCTGGATGCTGCCACCGGACAAAAGGTTCGGGTTATCGATCTCGATGCCCGCCGGCAGCGGATCCACGATCAGCAGCCGGCCGCGCACATCGGCCTCGGCCGTCACCGTCAGCACCGTCACGAAGCGTGTGTTCTGCTTCACCTCGGCGATGTCGAGCGGTTTTCCATCCATGGTGTAATAGGCCCGCTCGATCCGGTAGCCGTTGCCGCCGGCCGGTTCCGGCACAAGCGGCACGCCCGAAACGGTGATCACCGCATCGAGCCCGTCAGCCCCGAGATTTTCCACCTCGACCGGATTGCCGGTCAGCCGGTCCGCATCGAAGCGGGCATAGAGCGCCCGGTCGAGGCTCTGCCCATCGACGCGAAGGTCGGGCTTCGCCGAGGTCTCGACCAGCGCGTTGGCGGCAAGCAGCATCCAGGCCTTTTCCTGGGTGCTGGTGTAGCGCGACCTGAGGCTCCGCTTGGCGAGCCCGGCGACCAGCCGCTTCATGTCGAGGGCTTTTGAGCGGGATTCGGCAACGAGCGTCACCAGCCCCGCCCCGTCGCGAAGGTCCGAACCGTAGTCGTGGCGCGAGACGCGGACGTCGTCCTGGCCGCGCGACAGGTCCGCATAGGCCGCCTTGAACGCCTTGTCGGCCCTCAGCCGGTCGCCATAGAGCGCCAGCGCCGCACCGATCTGCGCCTTGGCGAGCGGTGTGGCAAAGCTGTTGATCTTGGTGTCGGCGTAGTAGCGAAGGTCGCCGATGGAGGCCCGCCCGGCCCGCGCCAGGACGTAGAGCGCGTAGGCGACGTCCTCGCCGCCATGCTCGAAGTCGGTGGCGTAGGAGAGCCGGTTGGAGAGGTTGTCGATGGCAAGGTCGTAGCCGATGCGCGGCACCGGATAGTCCTTTTCCTTCGCCCGGGTCAAAAAGTCCGAGACATAGGCGTCGAGCCACAGATTGTCCGACCCCGGATACCACATGCCGAAGCTGCCGGAGGACGCCTGCTTGGCGAGCACCCCTTTGACGGCCTCCGCGACCCTTGGGGCCACCTCCGCATCGCGGCCGAGGCCGGCGGCAATCGCGACGGAATCGAGGTAGACGAGCGGCAGCGCCCGGCTGGTGATCTGCTCCGCGCAGCCATAGGGGTAGCGGTCGAGCGCGGCGACGATGCCCGGAATGTCGAGGGCGCCGGCGCCGCTGATGGAGACCGCCACGGAGCCCGTGCCCGGCAGGAACTCGTCGAGCACCTCGCCGTCAATGGTCAAGCGGCCCGTGCGGGCGGCAAGGCTGACGACGTTGCGGCGCGAGACCGGCGGCTCGTTGGCGCGCACGGGGATCGTCAGCGACTTCGTCAGGAGATCGCCGTCCGGCGTCGTCACCACCACGTCGAGGCCGGCATCGCCGACCCGCGTACCGTTGATCGGCACGGAGATTTCCGTGCGTTCCGTCTCGCCGAGCGTGACGGTGCCCTCGCCCGTGCCCGGCGTCAGCGCCAGCTTGTCGTCGGTGCGCACCGAGTACCGGACCTCACCGGCCGGCCCCTCCACATGGGTGAGTTCCAGGAGCAGCCGCGAGCGGTCGCCCGGCGCCAGGAACTGCGGCACCGAGGCGGCAACCACGATGGGATCGCGGGCGATGACTTCCTTGGTGCCATGGCCGACGCCGTCCGCCGTCCAGGCCTGGACCATCAGCCGGATGGTGCCGTTGAAGTCGGGGATGTCGACCGGGATGGTGGTTTTCCCGTCCTCGTCGAGGCGGACGATGCCGGAGAAGAATGCCATCAGCTTTTCGGTCGGTGGCGTTCCCTGCAACTGCCCGGCCATGCCGTCGCCGCCGGTGCGGATGGTGCCCGGCACCCCTTGCATGCGGTCGATGAGCTGGCCATAGAGGTCGCGGATCTCCACCCCGAGCTGGCGGCGACCGAAATAGTAGTCGTCCGGCGCCGGCGCCTTAAAGCCCGTGAGATTGAGGATGCCCACATCGACGGCGGCGAGCGTGATGAAGGCCTCGCTGCCGGGCGCGAGGTTGGCGATCTGAACGTCCACATCGAGCGTGCCGCGCGGGCGCAGCGTCTCGGGCGCCGTGATCTCGACGGCAAGGTCCCGGTCGCCGACGTCGACGCCGGCATGGGCAAGGCCGAGGGCCCGGGCCGGCATGCGCTTGGCCTCAAGGTCCATCGGCCGGATCAGGCTCGCCGTGACATAGGCCCCGGCGCCCCAGTCCTCCGTCACCGGCAATTCGACCGTCGTGCCGTCCTCCGGCACCTCGACGGCCTGCATGGAAAGGACGCGGTCGGACATCACCATGACCATGGCGGTGCCGGCAAAGCGCGGCGCAATATTGACCCGCGCGGTCTCGCCGATCGCGTATTTCTCCTTGTCGAGGGCGACCCGCAGGAAGTCCGGCGTCTCCGAGGAACTCGCCGCGATGTACCAGCCCGCATCGAAGGAGACGCTGGAGGCGATCGGGGTGCCGTCGGTCGATTCCACCTGCAGCCGATAGCGGCCCCATTTGACCGGCATCTCGATCCGGCCGGCGTCTTCAAGGCCGGTCGAGACGGTGCCGGTCTCAACCCGGCGCGTGGTCGTCACCGGCTCGTAGTTCCAGCTCCCGTTCTGGCGATACCACTGGTAGGACGTCTCGATATCGAGCAGCGACCATTTGAGGTCCTCGGCCGCGATGCGCGTGCCGTCGGGGGCGACGACGATGATCTCGAAGGCCGCATTGCCGCCCTCCTCCACCGACCCGTCGAACATCGGCTTGATGCCGATGCGATTGCCGTCGGGGCGCACGGGCAGTTCGAGGCGCCGTTCGACGCGCCTGCCGCCGGCATCGACGACTCGGGTGGCGATGGCGGCCTTGAGGAGCCCCGTGGTCGACGGCAGATCGCTGAGGGCAACCGGAACGGTCGCCGTGCCGTCCGCGCCGGTGCGGAGCCCTTCGGGCAGCGCCTGGTAGCCGGCCTGCACAGATTCCTGGGCCAGGCCGAACTTGTAGCCCTTGAAGCCGTCCATCTCGCGGCTCGGCGACACGTTGATCTCGCCCTCGATGGCAAGATCGGCCGCCACCGCGCCGTAGAGATAGCGCACCTCCATGGAGAGATCGGTGACGCCGTTCGGGTCGATGGCCTTGGCGTCGGTCTCAAGGTCGTAGTCGATGCGCTCCGGCTGGAAGTCTTCAACGAGGAAGCTTTCCTCCGAGAGCGAAGAGCCCTTCGGATCGCTATAGACGGCGACCTGCCAGGTGCCGCGCATGGCGTTCGGCGACAGGGCAAGGTCAACGGCATGACCGCCGGCGCCGGCCCCCGAACTCGTCATCCGCGTCGATTCCACGCCGTCCGGCCGGCGGAACACGACCGTCAGCGGCAGGTCGGGGACCGCCACAGCTTTCGCATCGCGCACCAGCGCGGTGGCATGCACCGTCTCGCCCGGCCGGTAGATGCCGCGCTCGGTGGTGAGGAAAACGTCGAGCGGCGGCGGCGACGGCCGTCCGGCAACGCCGCGATCGGTGAGGTCGAAGGGCGCCTTGGTGAGGTCCAGGAAGCCGTAGTCGCCATCCGCGCCCTCGGCCACCAGCAGCGCCGGGCGCTGCCCCCCGCTGCCGCGCAAGAGGCCCGGCTGGAAGGTGGCGACGCCCGACGCGTCGGTGGAGGCGGTGCCGAGAATCTCGTCATTGACGGCAACGAGCCGGAGTTTCGTGCCGGAAAGCGCCTTGGCGCTCGACAGCGCACGCACGACGGCCGTCAGCCCGTCATTGCCCTTCAGGGCCGTCAAGCCGAGGTCGGAGACGACGAACCACTGGGTCGCCTTGGAACCCCAGCTTTCGCCGCGCGCGTCCTTGGCCTCCGCCGTCATGGCGTAGGCGCCGGGCTCCAGCGTATCGATCACCTCGCCAACGGGAATGGCGGTGGTCACCTCCTCGTTGAGCTTGGGGGTGACGTCGATCTCGCCCTGCCAGACCTTCTCGCCGGTCTCGCCCTCAATCTGGCTGATCTGGTAGGGATTGAGCTGGCCGAGGAAGACGCCCTCGGAAACGGCCCGCGCCATGGAGCGGTCACCGATCCGGTGGATTTCCGCGGCAATGATGTCGCTGTTGATGGAGACGATGGGGATCGCCGCGTTGCCGCCCTTCGGCAGCACGTAGGAGCGGCCGGTGAAGCGCACGGCCGGCGAGCGGTCGCGCACATAGATGTCGAGATTGACCGCCTTTTCGATCTTCTCCCCGTCCGCCGACGGCAGGCCGGGGCGCAGCGTCAACTGGTAGCGCTTGCCGTGTTCGACGCCGTCAACGCAGATCTGCCGCTCCTCGGCCTCCTTGGAAAGCCCGGAGCCGCCGCGCACGGACAGGTAATCGACCAGCCCGTCGCGCTCTGCCGGCAGCGGATAGGCAAAGACGAGGCAGATGCGCGGCGCGGCAGCATCGGAATCCACCTCGTGGCTGACGACGCGGAACCCGTGCTGGGCGACCACCGCGTCATAGGCGGCGCGCACCATCTTGTCGTCGACGAGTTGAAGGCTCGCCCGGTAGGAGCGGATCGCCTCGCGCCAGATTCGGCGCTTTTCCAGTGCCTTGCCGAGGAGGAACAGCGAGCCCGCCCGCTCCGCCTCGTCGCTCGATTTCAAGTAAGCGTTGATGGCGGCACCGGACCCGAACTCCTCGGTCTGGCGCTTGACCTGCCAGTCGGAGGGATTGGACGCGATCAGCGCCTCGGTGAAGCGGACCCAGAGGCTGCGGCTGTCGGGCGAGACGGTGAGCGCCGCGCCAAAGAGCGCGGCCGCGCCCTCCTGGTCGCCTGAAAGCTTTTGCCCCTCGGCGGCATCGATGAGCTGGCCGTAGCTGCGCGAGCCCGGCTCGTAATGGCGCGAAAGGCTGGCCACGAAGGTCTTCGCCCCCTCGACCATGCCCTTCGGCAGGAAGCCGAGCTCGGCCGCGCGTTCCTTTTCCACCGAGGGTTTCGGGGCATCGACGGTGACGATGCGCCCGGAAACGGCACCGGCAAAGGCACGGAGGTCGCCGAAATCGGCCTTCAGGAAGCACCATTTGGCCGAGGTGTTGTAGGTGAAGGCGACGCATTCCTCGTTGCCGAGGCAGGCGCTCTTGCAGGCCTCAAGCTCCACATCCTTCAGGATGTCGTAGTCGCGGCCGAAATAGTCGGCGTCCTCGGTGATGACGAGGCTCCGGTCGGCGGCATAGCCGGACGCGGCGCCGATGACGGCGAGTGCCGCGAGCATCACGAAGAACACGGCGACGAACGACAACTTGAACGGCAAGGTTTGGTGGCGATGGCAACGCATGGTCCGGTTCCTCCCTCAAAGCCGGATCCGCCCGTTGTCCCCCCGGGGGCGGGCGAGAAGTGTACGGCGCGCCGCAGCACCGGTAAAGCGCGTGTGCGGGGTTTTCCTTATGGCCGCGCGATTGTTTTTTCGGCCGGTTGGCGGGCGCGCTGTCCTCGACATGGGCGAGCGTGCGGCCCAATTGTGGCGCCACAAGGTCGTTTCGCTGTCCGGCGCGGTGCCCGGGACCGTGAACGGGCGTTCAGGAAAACGAGACGAACTGCCGGATGCGCGCGCCAAGGCGCTTCGCGACGGCGAGCGCCGTCGCGTACCAGGCAGTACGCGGCAGCAGCCGCAAGGTCAGCCGTCCTTCCCGCTCCGCCAGGATCCGGTTGGCGACGTCCTCGGCCGAACAGGGAATGCCGGTGCGCGCATCGATGTGGGTGGAGGCCACGATCAGCGTGCCGGCGACCAGTTCCTCGATGGTGAGGCGCCGCCGGCCATCGCCGACCGGCGCCCGGTCGGTGGTGAGCCCACGCCCGGCATAGAACGGCGTCCCCCAGCAGGTGACGGGAAGGCCCGCCATCAAGGCGGCAAGGCCGGCATCGGAGCCGACCGTGTGGACGCCGTCGACGGCGACCTTGCCGGCCACGATGCGCTCCAGCGTCTCGAAGCCGTCGGCCCAGGCGTCGGCCATCTCGGGCGTCAGCCAGCCGGGCGCAGCGCGCGCCGCGCAGTCCGGATGGTCCACATAGAGAAGCCTTGCGTCGGGAAAGGCCTCGCGCACGG
>NZ_NPEV01000176.1 GCF_003258835.1 Rhodobium orientis
CGGAACCTTCACAGCTTCCACTTTATTGATGACAAGCCTGAAACGTCCGCCCAAATCAATAAGGGAGACATTGACCGCAGGACCTGCAATTCCGTCAAACACGAGCCGCGCCGGATCATCCTTTGCACCCATTGACAGCGGATGGACTTCAATTCTCGGTTTGTGTTCGGCAATCGAAGGGCACACTTCAAGCATGTGGGAGCCGAGGATCATTTCATTGCCCGGTTCAAAATGGTACGTGTAATCCTCCATAAATGACGTTTCTTT
>NZ_NPEV01000177.1 GCF_003258835.1 Rhodobium orientis
CGAAGGCAGCTCCATCGCCAAGCTTCCGACGAAAGAAGTGGCAAAGGAGCTGGCCATTCTTCCTCAAGGCCCTTCGGCTCCGGAAGGCTTGACCGTTCTCCAGCTCGTTAGGCAGGGGCGGTATCCTTACCAAAACTGGCTGAAGCAATGGTCAGCAGAAGATGAAGAGGCCGTGCAAAGGGCTTTGAAAGCGACAAGAATGGAAGAACTGGCTGAGCGTACAGTCGATTCCTTGTCAGGAGGCCAGCGGCAGCGCGCTTGGATCGC
>NZ_NPEV01000178.1 GCF_003258835.1 Rhodobium orientis
TTCCGATCTCTCGTTTCTATCCCAGCCGATGGCTGGGGAGTCGGCTGACGAGGAAGGCGAAAGCGGCGTTCGAGGAGCGCGTTTCTATCCCAGCCGATGGCTGGGGAGTCGGCTGACGCCACCTTCTGACGAGGGCTGGAAAAGCAGAGGTTTCTATCCCAGCCGATGGCTGGGGAGTCGGCTGACTCGGCGAGGAGGATGCGCCCAAGGAGGAAGTGCCTGGTTTCTATCCCAGCCGATGGCTGGGGAGTCGGCTGACTCTCCGTG
>NZ_NPEV01000179.1 GCF_003258835.1 Rhodobium orientis
TGCAGTCAGAGGCGAAAACCTGCAGATGAAGAATCTCGATGTGGAAAAAGGCGTTGTCTCCATCAAGGGAAGAGTGCTTGATCTCGTCTATTTGGATGAGCAGCAGGGGGAGAAAGCTAAAGGATTTTTTAGCAAGTTGTTTAAATGACGCTGACCACACAGTTCTATACGATGCTGGCCATGGCCGGAATGGGGGCATGGCTTGGCGCTTCCCTTGACACCTATACCCGTTTTGTCGTTCGCTCGAAAACAGCAAGGTGGCTGTT
>NZ_NPEV01000180.1 GCF_003258835.1 Rhodobium orientis
ACAAGAGCAGCCAGACGGCGATGAAAAGCACGGGCGACAGACCCCTTTTCGGATATTGGATCTCCACGATGGTTTCAGAACCGCCGACGGTTTGGACATCAAGGTCAGGAAACGATTTATGTACAGCTTCAATCACCTTCATCACGTCCAGCACCACCATGCTTTGATCCGCTTTGCTGACCTGATAAATAGGCAGCCGTTCAAGCTTTTCTTTGTATCGGCGGTCACCCGCTACCTGTGCGATATGGCCGAGCAAAATCAATTCA
>NZ_NPEV01000181.1 GCF_003258835.1 Rhodobium orientis
AGCGCGCTTGAGGTTACAAGAAGCTGTGAAGAAATTGTGCTCATCACCGCTGCTAATATGGCGGCCAGCAAGAACCCCGTAATCATTGAAGGGAACAAAAGGTCGGCAAGCTTAATGAATATCGTCTCGGCATTCTTTAACGTAAGATGATTCGCACTGAAATAGGCAATGCCGACGAGTCCTGTCAGCATCGCTCCGCAAATCGAAAAGATCATCCAGCCCATGCCAATTCTTCTGGCACTCTTCAATTCTTTCACGCTTGAAAT
>NZ_NPEV01000182.1 GCF_003258835.1 Rhodobium orientis
AGCTGATCAATGTATGGGGAGCAGACCATCACGGCTATATCCCGCGCATGAAAGCGGCTATTGAAGCGCTCGGTTATGACAAAGAAACGCTTGAGGTCGAGATCATTCAGCTCGTCCACCTTTACAAAAACGGCGAAAAAATGAAAATGAGCAAAAGAACCGGAAAAGCCGTCACAATGCGCGATCTTATTGATGAGGTCGGCCTTGACGCTGTGCCTTACTTCTTTGCGATGCGCAGCGCCGATACCCATATGGACTTTGACCT
>NZ_NPEV01000183.1 GCF_003258835.1 Rhodobium orientis
AGGATAACACATATCAATTTTCTTCGAAAGCCTAATTTCATTTTTCCTCAATTTTAGCTTAAAAGATTTTTTTGGAAGCGGGAAAACGGGATGGACGAAGCGAAAAAAAGCCAATGTGGATATCTTTCTCCTCGTTTTTTCTATCCACAATCATTATCGACAACATTTTCACAAAACTAACCGTTGTGGACAATATTTCTTCAACAGTTTGTATAGTATGTGGATAAGTTCCTCGCAACCATTGCAACCACTCGCTTATTCTGAT
>NZ_NPEV01000184.1 GCF_003258835.1 Rhodobium orientis
ATTGTTTAGACAATGTGGGTGCTGCTTTCATGATTGGCGACCTCCCTGAGTAAGATATTGGTCAAGATAATTCGGCCGTTCTTCGACCGATTCGAAATGGGGTTCACCCGTTTTCACAAGACGTAAATAAAGTGCGCCGGACCATGCAAAGCGCTGCCGAACGATCAACGCGCCGGCCGCACTGCCGGCTAACAAAACGACTGCCGTCAAAACGGCCGCCATTGCAGGCGGCTCAGCCCCCTGTACAACAGCATCCTTCAGGAGC
>NZ_NPEV01000018.1 GCF_003258835.1 Rhodobium orientis
ACGCCGCGAAACGTCTGAAACCAAGTAGAATCAATGCCATGCACCCTGTCTACAAAATTAGACCGGACAGTAGTGGGCTTGACCCGGCAATCCATAGGGCATTTGATTTCAAACGGTTAGGTCAGTTTGTGTTCGAAGTGCAGGCGGACCGCGACAGGACGTGCTGGACCATCCCCTGCCGCACCGCCGGACTGGATTGCTTCGCTGCGCTCGCAATGACGCGTTACATTTTCGTCGTCATTGCGAGGGTCCGAAGGACGGGGAGCGGCGCGTGACGCGAGCCTGGGGAGGCCGACGCGGCAATCCAGCCTTTCGGCAGCCCTGCGAAAGAAGGCCGAGAGACGGGCGCGAAAAAAAATGGAATGGAGCGACGAGGGAACGGTCATCGGCGTGCGCCGCCACGGCGAGACCAGCGTCATTCTGGAAATGATGACCGTAGCCCATGGCCGGCATCTGGGCCTCGTCCGCGGCGGCCGCTCGCGCCGGCACCAGGCCACCCTGCAACCCGGCAACGACCTTTCAATCACCTGGCGCGCGCGGCTCGACAGCCATCTCGGCCTCTATGCCGTCGAACCCCTGAAGCTGCGTGCCGCAAACGTCATGGAGACCGCGTTCGGTGTCCATGTGGTGCAGACCGTCTCGTCCCTCTTACGCCTGCTGCCCGAACGCGACCCGCACCAGCGCCTGCACCTGATGGCCGTCGCCATCCTCGATCACCTTTCCGACGCCCCGCTCACCGGCGAACTGCTGGTCCGCTTCGAGACCCGGCTCCTGGAAGAACTCGGCTTCGGCCTCGACCTCACCTCCTGCGCGGCGACGGGCACGCGCGAGGACCTCGCCTACGTTTCGCCGAAATCGGCCCGCGCCGTCTCGCGACAGGCCGGGCAGCCCTATAAGGACAAGCTCCTGCCCCTGCCGCCCTTCCTCCTCGCCGATCCCGGCGAGCGCCCGCCCGCCGAGGATATCTCAGCCGGCCTCGCACTCACCGGCTTCTTCCTCACCCGCCACATCTTCGAGCCCCGCGGCCTGCCCCCCTTGCGCGAGCGCGACCGGATCGTGGAGGAACTGAAGGGGTAAGGCCATGCGCGCTCGTGTCCCGCGCTCTAACCCGGTTCATCTGCTAACCCTTGGCGGCGATCGTCCCAAGCCGGAGTTCTTTTCGATGCTGAGACGTCTGTGGCAGTCGGCAATGATCGGCCTTGCGCGTTCCGCCTCGCTAAAGGGCTTGATGCAGAACAACCGCACGGCCGCCGCCATGATGCAGCGCTATGTGGCCGGGGGAACGGCCGGGGAGGCGGTCGCCACCGCCCGCGACCTCGCCGCCAAGGGCATCTCCGTCTCCCTGTTCTATCTCGGCGAATATGTCGAGACCCGCGAGGGCATCGACGAGGCGGTCCGGGAGAAGTTGGCCGCGATCAAGGCGCTGTCGGACGCCGGCCTCGACATCCACGTCTCCGTCGACCCGACCCAGATCGGCCTCGGCGTCTCCTCCGACCTGATGGCGGAGAACGCGCGCACGATCGGCCACGCACTGGCGGATGCCGCCCGCGGCCCCGGCCGCCATTGCCTGATGCTCGACATGGAAGACCACACGACCATCGATGCAACGCTCGCGCTGCACGATGACCTCGCCGCGGGCGGCATCCCCGTGGCGGTCACCCTGCAGGCCTACCTGAAGCGCACCGAAGCCGATCTTCAAGCCCGCATCCAGCCGGGCGGCATGGTCCGCCTCGTCAAGGGCGCCTTCGTCGCCGGCCCCGAGATCGCCCATGTCGGCAACGCGGCCATCAAGGAGAATTCGCGAAAACTCATCGACCTGATGCTCTCGCAAAAGGCCCGCGACTGCGGCTTCTATCCCGTTATCGCGACCCATGACGACCGCCTGCAGGACTACGCCATCGAGCGCGCCAAAGCGATCGGCTGGGCGCCCGACGCTTACGAGTTCGAAATGCTCTTCGGCGTCCGCACGAAGCTCGCGGAAACCCTGGCTGCAAGCGGCCACCGTATCCGCCTCTACACCCCCTTCGGCCGCGACTGGTGGCCCTACGGCATCCGCCGCATCGGCGAGAACCCGGCAAGCCTGCCACTGCTGGTGAGGTCGCTTGTGAGCAGGTAGGTGTTCGCTACGCGCCCAACTCCCTTGCCAGCCGCCGCCCCCGCCGGTACTGAAATCCCATGGGAAACGAGGTGATTCCCCCGTCCGGCGGGGTCGAGAGCGTCAATCTGCGCGAGGCGCTGGAAGAGCGGTATCTTGCCTATGCGCTCTCCACGATCATGCACCGCGCCCTGCCGGATGTGCGCGACGGGCTGAAGCCCGTCCACCGGCGGCTGCTCTATGCCATGCGGCTGTTGAAGCTCGACCCCGGCCAGGGCTTCAAGAAATGCGCCCGCGTCGTCGGCGACGTCATGGGTAAGTTCCACCCCCATGGCGACCAGGCGATCTACGACGCCATGGTGCGGCTGGCGCAGGACTTCTCCGTCCGCTATCCGCTGGTCGAGGGCCAGGGCAATTTCGGCAATATCGACGGCGATAACGCCGCCGCCATGCGCTACACAGAGGCGCGGCTGACCGACATCGCAAAGCGCCTGCTCGACGGCATCGACGAGGACGCGGTCGACTTCCGCGAAACCTATGACGGCGAGGACGAGGAGCCGATTGTCCTGCCGGGCGGCTTTCCGAACTTGCTTGCCAACGGCTCGTCGGGCATCGCCGTCGGCATGGCGACCTCCATCCCGCCGCACAATGCGGCCGAGCTGTGCATCGCCGCGCGTCACCTCATCAAGCATCCGAACGCCACCATCGACAAGCTGGTTGACTATGTGCCGGGCCCGGATTTCCCGACCGGCGGCATCATCGTCGACAGCCGCGACAGCATCGTCGAGGCCTACACCACCGGCCGCGGCGGGTTCCGCGTGCGCTCCCGCTGGCACCAGGAGGACCACAAGCGCGGCACCTGGGTCATCGTCGTCACCGAGATCCCCTATCAGGTGCAAAAGGCGCGGCTGATCGAAAAGATCGCCGAACTCCTGCAGGCCCGCCGCCTGCCGCTCCTCGCCGATATCCGCGACGAGTCGGCCGAGGACGTGCGCATCGTGCTGGAGCCGCGCGCGCGCACGGTCGATCCCGCGCTGATGATGGAATCCCTCTTCAAGCTGACGGACCTTGAGAGCCGCATTCCGCTCAACATGAACGTGCTGTCGCGCGGCCAGGTGCCGAACGTGCTCGGCCTGCGCGATGTGTTGCTGCAATGGCTGGAGCATCGCCGGGAGGTGCTGGTCCGCCGCGCCCGGCACCGGCTCGGCAAGATCGAGCACCGGCTGGAGGTCCTCGGCGGCTACCTCATCGCCTATCTCAACCTCGACGAGGTGATCCGCATCATCCGCGAGGAGGACGAGCCGAAGAAGGAGCTGATGCGGGTCTTCGAGCTGACGGACGTCCAGGCCGAGGCGATTCTCAACATGCGCCTGCGCGCGCTGAGGAAGCTCGAAGAGCTGGAAATCCGGAAAGAGCATGAGGCGCTGACGGCGGAAAAGGCCGAGATCGAGGCGCTGCTCGGCTCCGAAGAGGCCCAGTGGAAGAAGATTTCCGACGAACTGACCGAGATCGCCAAGGCCTATGGCCCGACGACGGAGCTGGGCAAGCGCCGCACGGATTTCGGCGAGGCGCCGGAGCACCAGGACGCCGACATCAAGGAGGCGATGATCGAGCGCGAGCCGATCACCGTCGTCGTCTCCGAAAAGGGCTGGATCCGCGCCCTGAAGGGCCACGGCCAGGACCTCACCAGCCTTGCCTTCAAGCAGGGCGACAAGCTGGGACATGCCTTTCCGGCCGAGACCACCGACAAGATCCTCGTTTTTTCGACGGGCGGGCGCTTCTACACCCTGTCGGCGGACAGGCTGCCCGGCGGGCGCGGCCATGGCGAGCCGGTCCGCATCATGGTCGACATGGACCAGGATCAGGATGTGGTCGCCGTCTTCGTCCACAGGCCCGGCCGCAAGCTCTTGGTCGCGGCGACCGACGGGCGCGGCTTCGTCGTCGCCGAGGACGAGGTGATCGCGAGCACCCGAAAGGGCAAGCAGGTGCTGACCGTCACAGGGACCGACGAAGCAAAAATCTGCCGCCCGGTCGTGCGCGACGGCGTTTCAGGCGACACGGTCGCCGTCGTCGGCCAGAACCGGAAGCTGTTGATTTTCCCGCTGGAACAGGTGCCGGAAATGGGCCGCGGCCGCGGCGTCCGCCTGCAGCGCTACAAGGACGGCGGCATATCGGATGTGCGCGTGTTCTCCGGCGAGGCGGGCCTCACCTGGTCGGATTCGGCCGGCCGCACCCACACAAGAAGCCTCGACGAACTGACCGAATGGCGCGGCGAACGCGCCCAGGCCGGCCGCATCGCCCCGACAGGCTTCCCCCGTGGCAACCGGTTTGGGGACGAGGGGCTCTGAGCCTGTATCAGGTCCCGCAGAAAGTCTGACGGATTTCCTCGCCCGGCTCGGGCGGCAGGGCGTAGCGGCCAAGACCCGCCCGTTCGGTGAAGGGATCGGCGAGCACGTCCAGCAACGTCTCGAACGGCCCGGTGTCGTCATTCTCGACGGCGGCCTGAAGTGCTTCCTCGACCATGTGGTTGCGCGGGATGTAGATCGGGTTGGCGGCGTTGAGCCGCGCGGCGATCTCGGAAAGGGAAACGCCTTCTTCGCCGAGCCGCGCCCGCCATTTCGCCGCCCAGCGGTCGAATTCCGTCGGGTCGACGAAGAGCGACCTCGATCCGCGATCCGTATCCTCTTCAAGGCTTTCCGCAAGCCGGCGGAAGGTGAGGGTGAAGTCGGCCTCGCTGCGTGACATCGCCTCGAGCAGCTCCTGCAGAAGCTCCCCATCGCCCTCGCGCGGCTCTGACAGGCCGAGCTTTGCGGAAAAGAGCGCCAGCTTTTCCCGCTCGAACAGCGCCGGGAAAGCATCGATGGCCGCCTGCGCGGGCGCAACGGCCGCCTCCATGTCCTCATCGATCAGCGGTAAGAGGCACTGGGCGAACTGCGCCAGGTTCCATTGCGCCATGGCCGGCTGGTTGCCGAAGGCGTAGCGCCCGTAATGGTCGATAGAACTGTAGACCCGGCCCGGATGATAGAAATCCATGAAGGCGCAGGGGCCGAAATCGATGGTCTCGCCGGAGACCGCCATGTTGTCGGTGTTCATGACGCCGTGGATGAAGCCGACCGACATCCACTGGGCCACCAGCCGCGCTTGGCGTTCGACGACGGTTTCCAAGAGAGCAAGGGCCGGGCGGTCCGCTTGGCCAAGCTCCGGATAGAGACGGTCGATGACGTGCCGGCCGAGCCGGGCGATGGCGTCGACGTCCTCGCGTGCGGCGAAATACTGGAAGGTGCCGACACGCACATGGCTGCGGGCAACGCGGGCAAGCACCGCACCGGGCAGCCGCGCCTCGCGATAGACCGGCTCGCCGGTTTTCACCGCGGCAAGCGCCCGCGTCGTCGGGATGCCGAGGGCATGCATCGCTTCGGCAACAATATATTCCCTGAGAACCGGGCCGACGGCGGCCCGCCCGTCGCCGCCGCGCGAGAACGGCGTGCGCCCCGAGCCCTTCAGGTGCAGATCGAAGCGAACGCCGTGAGGGTCCACCACCTCGCCGACGAGCACGGCCCGCCCGTCGCCGAGCTGCGGCACGAAATTGCCGAACTGGTGGCCGGCATAGGCCATGGCGATGGGCTCGGCCGTCTCCGGAAAGCGGTTGCCGGACAGCATGTCGAGGCCCTCGGGCGAGGAAAGAAAGTCTGCATTGAGCCCGAGCGCCTCCGCCAGTCCGACGTTCACCTTGATGAGCTCAGGCGCCCGGACGGGTGAGGGCTCCATCCGCGCAAAGAAGCGGTCGGGAAGTTCGGAATAGGTGTTCTGGAAGGAAAGCAAGGCAAAGACCCCGGAAGAAAACGCAATACGCGACCGACGCGCGCGGCTCCCGGGGTTTTAGGGTTTTGTCACGGGAATGACAGGTGCGATTGGAGCGGGCGACGAGAAGAATTTCAGCACGCCGGGTCTCACGCCACGCGCTTGAGCCTCACCGCCGCTTCCTTCCAGACCCGGCGCTTCAGCCGCCGGGCGGTGCGCCGGAGGCGCCATTTGAGGGCAGTGTCCTTGGCCGTCCGCCGCATGCGCATGGTGAGCGCGGCCGTTTCCGCATCGACCTTCCGTTTGCGTTCGTCGCCATAGAATTGGGCGATGTCTTCCGCCGAGATCGCGCCGGCCTCCAGCCATTTCGCCGCATATGTTCCGGCCAGAATCTCCACGTCGTTGAGCACCTTGGTAAGGCCGGTGCCGGTGGTCGGGCAGACGGCGGAGTAGGCGTCGCCGGTCAGCACGATCCCGGGCAGCGCCGGCCCTTCCGTGCGATAGAGGTTGAGGGCGAAGCGGTCGATCCGGCCGGTAACGCGGAAATCGCCGGTGACCTGTTTGAGGCCGGGCATCAGGCGGAAGAGGGCCTCCGCCGGGGCGTCCGCAATCTCCGCGATGCGCGGGTCGTCGCCGGTCCAGTAGGCAAAGACGTTGAGGCGCATGCCTTCGGCGACCGGAAAGAAGGTGGCAAGGGCGATGTCGGAATCCTCCCGGTCGCCCCAATAGGTCATGTCCTGGAACGAAAAGCCGGCGGCCTCCGTCGCCTCGATGGTCATGCCGAGCGAGACGCTATGCGACGGGCTGACGATGTTGCGGGTGAGCCCTAGGCGGGTGAGGAGTTTTGGCGCATGGCCGGTGGTCAGGACCACGAGCTTTGGCCGAAGTGTCTCGCCCTGATCCAGTTCGACCGTGGGTCCGTCATCACCGGTCGAGATCGACGTCACCCGTGCGGTGCGGAAATCGATCGCCTCGGGCAGGGCGCCGCGCAGGAGGTTGACGAGGTCGTGGTAGAGGATGCCGTAGTGCTCGGTCGGGCCGGTGCTGACGGCCGTGCCCATCCAGGCGTCGGTGACGCGCGTGATCGGCGTTGAATGTGCGGCAACGAGGTCGAGGAACCCCATCCGGCGCAGGCGCTCGGCCTGGTCCTTGCCGACGAACTCGCATTTGAAGGTCGGCGGGCAGGGGTGCCGCGCATCGATCAGGGTGACGTCCAGGCCCTGGCGGTGCAGCAGCGCCGCCGTCAGCGTGCCGCCAACCCCGGCACCGACAATGACAACGTCAGCCATCGTTTCGCGCATCCTTTTGAAACGGTTTTCTTTTCAAGGATGCGGGTCAGCAAGTTCCGTGCCGGCGAGGCAGGGATACGGCCGCTGTCTATTCCCAGCCGTGCGGCCCGAGCTTTTCCTGGGGCTGGAAGCGGGTCTTGTAGTCCATCTTCGGCGAGCCATCGACCCAGTAGCCGAGATAGACGTAAGGCAGGCCGCGCGCCCGCGCCCGGGCGATATGATCGAGGATCATGAGCGTGCCGAGGCTGCGGTCCGGCATCTCCGTGTCGAAGAAGGAATAGACCATGGACAGGCCATCGGAGAGGATGTCGGTCAGCGCGGTCGCCACCAGCGCGCCGTCGCCGGCCTCCGTGATGCCGCTGTCGGGGCCGCGCAGGCGATACTCGATGACCATGGTGTCGACATGGGTGTCCTCGACCATCATGGCGTAGTCGAGCACGGTCATGTCGGCCATGCCGCCGTCGGCGTGGCGCGCATCCAGATAGCTGCGGAACAGGGAATACTGCTCGGAAGACGGCTTTGCCGCGCCCTCGCGGCCGATCAGGTCGGCGTTGCGGTTGCGGATGCGCCGGAACGAGCGGCTGTCCTCGAAATGCTCGGTATCGACGCGGACCGAGACGCAGGCCCGGCAGCCCTCGCAGGCCGGCCGGTAGGCGATGTTCTGGGAGCGCCGGAACCCGCCCTGGGTCAGGATGTCGTTGAGCGTCGAGGCCCGGGCGCCGACCAGATGCGTGAACACCTTGCGCTCCTGGCGCCCGCGCAGGTACGGGCAGGGAGACGGCGCCGTCAGGTAGAATTGCGGATTATCGATATATTGCCGTGTCATTCGCCGTCGTCCGGGCGCCCCCCGAGCGCCCCTTCACGCTGGCCACAAACCATCCCCGTGTCCAGCCCGATCCAATACGGATCACAGACCATAAACCATTGGCGCGACCACTGTGAAGACAATCCACATCAACAGCACGAGCGGAATGCCGGCGCGCAGGAAATCGGCGAAGCGGTAGTGCCCCGGTCCCATGACGAGAAGGTTGGTCTGGTAGCCGATCGGCGTCGCGAAGGAGCAGTTGGCGCCGAGGATGACGGCAACGACGAAGGGCTCGGCGGGAAGGCCGGCGCGGGCAGCGATGCCGATGGCGATCGGCGTGAAGAGCACGGCCGTCGCGTTGTTGGAAAGGACGTTGGTGAGAAGGGCGATCATCAGGAACAGGCCGGAGAGCAGCACGGTCGCCGACTGGCCCTCCATCGCCGCGACCATCGCCGAAGCGACGGCCGACGCCCCGCCGGTCGCCTCCAGGGCGGTGGCGTTGGCAAGTGCCGCGCCGACCAGCATGACGATGCGCCCGTCGATGGCGCGCACCGCCTGGCGCACATTGAGGCAGCGGAACGCCAGCATGGCGAGCGCGCCGGACAGCGCCGAGGTGACGATCGGCACGACGCCGGTGGCGGCAAGGAGGACGACAGCGGCGAAGATGATCAGCGCCCGCCCGGCGAACTGGCGCTGCGGCACCTCGCTTGCCGACCATTCCATCAGGATGACGTCGTGGTTGGCGCGAAGGCCTTCCACATCGTCGCGCCGGCCGGCGAACAAAAGCACGTCGCCGGCCTCCAGCCGGATGTCGCGCATCGGCATGCGCGGCATGCGCGAGCGCCGCTGGATGCCGAGGACGACGCAGTCGGTGTCGGAGGAAAGGCCGGAATTGGTGATGGTCCGGCCGGTGAGGCGCGAGCCGGGGGCGACGATCGCCTCGGCGAGCGTCAGTTCGTCCGGCTGGCCCTTGCGCTCGCCCGGGTCCATCGGCGGATGCCGGCCGGAGATCAGCGTTGCTTTGCCGGTGAGGGCGGACGACAGGGTCGAGCGGGTGGCGGCGACGATGACGGTGTCGCCGATGGCCAGCGTGACGTTCTCGAAGGGCGGCAGGATCGGGTTGTCGCCGCGCTGGACGAGCCGCACCGTCATATCCTTCAGCGCCGGAAAGAAGCCGGCAACGGCACTCTGGCCGACCAGCGGGTGACCGGGGCGGATCTCGATCTGGGCGATGAACTGCTTGCCGGAGGCCGAGCGCAGCTCCTCGGCCATGTTCTGGCGCGGCTTCAACAGCCGCGGCATGACGGCGAGCACATAGACCGCACCGGCAATGGCCATGATCGAGGCGATCGGCGTGAAGGAGAAGAAGGAAAGGGTGACAGCGCCGGAATGGGCGGCGACGTCGGCGACCAAGAGGTTGGTCGACGAGCCGATCAGCGTCGTCATGCCGCCGAGGATGGTGATGAAGGACAGCGGCATCAGGATGCGCGACGCCGACACGTTCTGGATCGCGGCAATCGCCGTCATCACCGGCAGCAGCATGACGACGACGGGGGTGTTGTTGAGGAAGGCGCTGATCAGTCCCGCAACGCCGAGCGCGACCAGCGTCGCCAGCATCTTCCGGCTGCGCGCGAATCGCGCCATCGCCCGGACCGGCTGCTCCAGGGCATCAGTATGGAACAGCGCCTGGCCGACGATCAGCAGCGACATCACGGTGATCAGGGCCGGATTGGCGAAGCCGGCAAGCAGATCCGCCGGCGTCACTTGGGCCGGTCCCGGCAGCGGAAACAGCGTGAAGACGAGGATCAGCGCGACGATCGAGCCGAGCGACACCACCTCGATGGAGAGCTTTTCCAGCGCATAGAGGACGACCGTGACGCCGATAACGGCGAAAGTCAGCCACATCTGAATGTCGGGCGCGAACGCCATCCACCACTCCACCGGGACGCAATCCGTCCAGTGGTAACCGAGAATGGCGCGGCTGTCTTCACGTCAGCAAGCCGCATCCCGAGGAAATTCGATGTCAGATCACAGAAACCGGAACAATGTGCTGGAAGTGTTCCAAAAAGGGCGTGTTTTTCCGGCTCTCCGGGCCGTCCGTTTCGCGGCGACGACCCGGCCGGCGTTTATCGTTCGTAGCGGCCGAAGCGCCCGTATTCCGCATCGCCCGGCGAATTGATGACGACGGTGCCGAGCAGCATGTCGTGCAGCAGGCGCTTGCGGTCCGAAATCAGCGACACCAGGAGCACGAACGGCGTCAGGAACACGACCGACAGCCAGTAGCCGAGGGCGTGGACGGCGGCGAGCAGCGGGTACATCGGCGCCCCGTCCCACAGCCGCATCTCCAGCCCCATCGCCCGCATGCCGGGGGTCGCCGAGTTCGGCCCGCCGAGGGTGAAGGCGGTGTAGAGGAGGGCGACGGCCTGCCACAGGAAGGCGAAGATCAGCCAGCCGAGGCCGAAGGTGAGCAACCCCAGCACGAAGACGGCAACGCCAGTGACGAACGTCAGCGCCGCGATGGCGACGACGTCGAGCAGGAAGGCGAAGATGCGCCGCCGGCGCACGTCGTCGAACAATTCCGGCTGGCGCACGGGATCGAAGACGAAGTCGCGGGTCTCGGGCCTCGAACGGTCGGTCGTATAGGTCATCGTGCGTTGCTTCCGGTTGCTGGAGCGCGTCTGGTTCACGCCAATAGCTGGGGATTCAACGCCTTCTTTTCAAATGGGTTCCGTTCCGGTCCGCTCAAGCGGCGGTGCCGCCCGGTCTCAGCCCTTCAGCTTTTCCGCCACCATCGGGGCGAAATAGCTGAGGATGCCGTCCGCGCCGGCGCGCTTGAAGGCCATCAGGCTTTCCAGCATCGCCCGGTCGTGGTCGATCCAGCCGTTCTGGCCGGCCGCCGCGATCATCGCGAATTCGCCGGACACCTGATAGGCGAAGGTCGGCATCGCGAAGGTGTCCTTGAGCCGGCGGATGATGTCGAGATAGGGCATGCCGGGCTTGACCATGATCATGTCGGCGCCCTCGGCAATGTCGAGTTCGGCCTCGCGGACCGCCTCGTCGGTGTTGGCCGGATCCATCTGGTAGGTGCGCTTGTCGCCGATCAGCGTCGCGTTGGTGCCGACGGCGTCGCGGAACGGCCCATAGAACGCCGAGGCGTATTTCGCCGCATAGGACATGATCTGGACGTTCCGGAACCCGCCCTTGTCGAGGCCCTCGCGGATGGCGCCGATGCGCCCGTCCATCATGTCGGACGGGCCAATGATGTCGGTGCCGGCCTCGGCCTGCACCAGCGCCTGGGTGACGAGCTGGTCGACGGTCTCGTCGTTGAGGATTTCCTCGCCCGACATCAGCCCGTCATGGCCGTGGCTGGTATAGGGGTCGAGGGCGACGTCGGTCATGATGCCGATATCGCCGGTCTCCTCGCGGATCGCCCGGCAGGCCTGGCAGACCAGGTTGTTGGCGTTGAGGGCTTCGGACCCGGTGGCATCGCGCAGGGCCGGGTCGGTATAGGGAAAGACGGCAACGGCCGGAATGCCGAGTTCCGCGGCCCTTGCCACATCGCGGCGGATCTCGTCGACCGACAGCCGCTCCACCCCCGGCATGGAGGCGACCGGCTGGCGCACATTCGACCCGGCAATGACGAACAGCGGCCAGATCAGGTCGTCGACGGTGAGGGTGTTCTCGCGGACCATGCGCCGCGCCCAGTCGCTCTTGCGGTTGCGGCGCATGCGGCGCCCGCCGACGATCTCGTCGACGCTGGTGCGGTCGGGGTTCGAAGAGGGGCGCGATTGAAAGGTCATCGAATTTATCCGTTGCGGCGGCGTTTTTCAGAGACGGTCCCTGTCTAGCACGCGCCACGGAGCGGATAAATCGGGATTGGTCGGGATACACCGACGCAGGGCCGGGCGCCGACGCGGCGTCCGAGGCGGAGGCCTAGAGTTCGATGATGTTCACTTCCACGTCGAGGGCGCGCACCATGTCGTCCGTGATGATGCTGTTCATCGCCACGATCAGCTCATAGGCCTCGCGCGGGCCGGAGGAGTGCCGCAGGATCTCCTTCTGGAAAGCGTTGAGAAGATACATGTAGGAGGAGATGTAGAAGCTGTGCTTCATGCCGATGTTGAGGTGCAGCACATGCATGGTGCGCAGCCGGGTCTCGTAGTCCGCATCGACCGGATAAAGCACCAGCTGGCGCCAGTGGTTGATCTGCTTGTGCTTGATCAGGCTGCGGTCGAGCTTTTCGATCATCCAGCGGTTGGAGGAGTTCTCGATGCGGTCGTAGAACCGGTCGAGGATCTGCTCGAACTCCAGGGAAATGATCGACCAGAGCTTCTCGCGCAGGTCCGGGCCGATCTCGTCGTTCTGGAACCAGATGCTGGTATCGCCGGGCTCGTCGTCGACGTCCGGCATGGCGGGATTTCGAATGTCCATCAATCGCAGGTCCGTGGATGGTGCGGTTTCGTCCGGGGTCCTTGGAAAATTTTATGGATGTGGTGCCCGCGAGTCGATGCGAGCAAACCACTACATGCAATGAATACGGCCTGGCGTCCGGCCAGAACTGTCAAACGGCCGGAAGAATTACCGATACTGGTTGAATCACCTTTCTAGCGGTAACCCATAACCACTTGAGAACATTTCCAGATTGAGCATTCTCCCGGCGGAGGCCGAATGGGCGCGGCCTGTTGAGGTTGCCGGTATGATAATACCATTGCGACAACATATCATCATGTCCGGCGAGGCCCCGGCGCCGTTTTTCGCGCGGTCCGGGCGAATCACCGGGACCTTGCCCGCAAGCGCTGTCCCGGCAGAGCAGGACGATGCGTTCGGTATTAGTACTTGTATCGAATAGTTTCTATTTTAACGTGTAGTTTTGGCGAAAGTTGCTATGACCACGGGAACAACCGCGAGCTTGTTCCTCCGTTTCGTCCGGAAACGGCGTGGCCTGAACATTCTACTCCGTAAAAAACACCACCGTATAGTTGCATAGGTGCGTCGATTAACTTCGCAGGAAGGAGATTTTTAACCTAAAAAGAGTTTCCTGTGGTTGGCCCGGCAGCATGCACCGCAACCGCCAGCAAGGCGTTTCGCCGCAGGGCCGACCCAGTGCCGGACGGGGGAGATGATCCGGCCTGTACGTCGGAGATTTCAATAATGAAGACAATTCGCGCCCGCATGATGTTGGCGATCGGCGCTCTGGCCGTGCTCGGAGCGGTTTCCACTATCGCCATCGCGCAATGGGTTTCCAGCGACCTGATTTCGACCGCACTTCGCAACGAGGTGGAAAGCACCAAGCAGCAGCTCCGCGCCCGCATCGAGGCCGACAGCCGCCAGGCCCTGGTGCTGGCCGAGGTGATCGCCGGCCAGACCCGCATCCAGCAGCTTTTTGCCGCCGGCGACCGGGAGGCGCTGGCGACCGAGTTCCTCGCCGCCTTCCCGCAGCTGAAGAAGCAGTACGGCATCCGCCAGTTCCAGTTCCATCTGCCGCCGGCAACCTCTTTCCTGCGCGTCCACAAGGCCGAAAAGTTCGGTGACGACCTGTCCGGCTTCCGCAAGACCGTGGTCGAGACCAACGACAAGAAGATGCCGATCTCGGGCCTCGAAAAGGGCGTTGCCGGCATCGGCATCCGCGGTGTCGTGCCGGTCTCCTTCGAGGGCCGGCATGTCGGCTCGGTCGAGTTCGGCCTCGGCTTCCACGATCTCTTCGTCAGGGAATTTGCCGAGGAAACCGGCCACCCGTCCGCCATCTTCCGCTTCGCCGACGCCGGCCCGGAAATCATCGGCAACCAGCTTCCGGAAGAAATGGATGCGACGGCACTGCTGGAAGAGACCGCCGACGGCGGCATCTCTGCGGCGTCGGGCGACTATTTCGTAGAGCAGATGCCGATCCCCGATTTTTCCGGCAATCCGGTCGCTGTCGCCCTCATCGCCGTCGACCAGACCGGCTATCAGGCGACGGCCGCGGCCGCCCGCAATGTGGGCATCGGCGTTGCCGTCCTGCTGCTGCTGATCGCCGGCGGCACGCTCTATTTCTCCAGCCGCTCGATCTTTGCACCGCTGCGCACCGTCACCGACCACGTCGTGGAACTGGCCGACGGGCGCACCGGCTTCAAGGTCGAGGGCGAGGCGCGCCACGACGAGATCGGCGAAATCGCCCGTGCGGTGTCGATCTGCCGGGCCAACCGGGTCGAGCAGGACCGCCTCGAGCAGGCGCAGGAGAGCGAGCACCACGAGCAGGACGTTCGCCAGAAGCGCATCGAGGCGCTGATCGCCGGCTTCCAGTCGACCTCGCAGCAGCTCCTGTCCGGCGTCGAGAACGCCAATTCCAGCCTCAAGGCGACGGCGAGCACGCTGGAACAGGTGGCGCGATCGAGCGCCAAACAGGCCAATTCGGCGACCGATGCGTCCAAGGACGCCTCCGACAACGTCCAGTCGGTGGCCGTTGCGGCCGAGGAACTGGCCTCGTCGATCGAGGAGATCTCCAACCAGGTCGAACGCACCACGGGCATCGTTGAAAAGGCGACCAGCGGTGCCAAGGCGACCAACGAAAAGGTGGCGGGGCTCGCCCAGGCAGCCTCCAAGATCGGCGAGATCATCACCCTGATCCAGGCGATCGCCGAACAGACCAACCTTCTCGCCCTCAACGCCACCATCGAGGCAGCAAGGGCCGGCGAGGCCGGCAAGGGCTTTGCGGTCGTCGCGGCCGAGGTCAAGGAACTGGCCAGCCAGACCGCCAAGGCGACCGAGGAGATCAGCGCCCAGATCGGCGCCATCCAGTCCTCGACCGACGAGGCGGTGGAGTCCATCGGCGGCATCACCGCGACCATGGGCGAGGTCAACGAATACACCAACGCCATCGCCGCGGCCGTCGTCGAACAGGGCTCGGCCACCAACGAGATAAGCAACAATATCGGCAACGCCGCCAGCCGCACCCAGTCCGCGGTGGCCGGCATCGGCGAACTCGACGAGGCGATCACCGAGACCAACCGCTCGGCGAGTTCGGTGCTGGCCGCGACAGAGGAAGCGACCCGCAACACGGAAGCCTTCCGCGCCGAGATCGAGAAATTCCTCGCCGACGTGGCCGCCGCGTAGGCGCGGGGCGAATACCAGGCAACGACTTGCGAACGGCGGTCCCATCGGGGCCGCCGTTTGCTGTTGTGGGGCTCCCGCACCTCCCAACCGCCGATTGACGCGCCCGTTGCCGTCACCTATCCCAGATGAAAACGACAATGAGGAAACGCCGATGGATTTTTCCCTCAGCGAGGAGCAGCGCGCCTTCAGGGAGATGGCGGGTCAGTTCGCCCGCGAGGAGATGGAGCCCCACGCCCGCCGCTGGGACGAGGAGGCGATCTTTCCGGTCGAGACGCTGCAGAAGGCGGCCGCGCTCGGCTTCGGCGGCATCTATGTGCGCGACGACGTCGGCGGCTCCGGCCTCGGCCGGCTCGATGCGGCGATCATCTTCGAGGAGCTGTCGAAGGGTTGCACGTCGACGGCCGCCTACATCTCCATCCACAACATGGCCGCCTGGATGATCGACAGCTACGGCAATGACGACCAGCGCCAGCGCTTCCTGCCGAAACTCTGCACGATGGAGCATTTCGCCAGCTACTGCCTGACGGAACCGGGCTCCGGCTCCGACGCAGCGGCGCTGCGGACGCGGGCGGAGCGCGACGGCGACGACTACGTCCTTAACGGCACTAAGGCCTTCATCTCCGGCGGCGGCGTTTCCGACGTCTATGTCGTCATGGTCCGCACCGGCGGCGACGGCCCCAAGGGCATTTCCTGCCTGGTGGTGGAAAAGGGAACGCCCGGGCTCTCCTTCGGCGCCGAGGAGGTGAAGCTCGGCTGGAAGAGCCAGCCGACGGCCATGGTCCAGTTCGACAATTGCCGGGTGCCGGTGGCGAACCGTCTTGGCGAAGAGGGGGAGGGGTTCCGGATCGCCATGGCCGGGCTCGACGGCGGCCGCATCAATATCGGCGCCTGCTCGCTCGGCGCCGGACAGATCTGCCTGGAGCGCGCCATCGCCTATATGAAAGAGCGCAAGCAGTTCGGCCGCGCCATCGCCGAGTTCCAGGCCCTTCAGTTCCGCGTCGCCGACATGGCCGCGGACCTGGAAGCCGCCCGGCTGATGCTGCACAAGGCGGCGATGATGGTCGACGCCAAGGTCCCCGGCGCCACACGCCAGGCGGCAATGGCCAAGAAGATCGCCACCGACGTCGGCTTCGACGTCGTCAACGGCGCCCTGCAGATGCATGGCGGCTACGGCTATCTGCGCGACTATCCGATCGAACGGCACCTGCGCGACGTGCGCGTCCACCAGATCCTGGAAGGCACCAACGAGATTATGCGCCTGATCATCGCCCGCGACCTTTTCAGGGAGTAGGGCGCCATGTGGCGGCCGGAGCGGGCCTTGTGCGACGCCATCTTCGAGATGTCGCGCGGCCTGCGCGTCCCCCGGGCCGAGGAATTTGCCGGCTTGATGTTGCGGGGCGATGGGCTGATCGTTACGGCAATCGGTATGTTCGGTGAAGGGGTGTGAGTCGGCGATGTCGAGTGTGGAAATCTTCTTTGAAAAGCGTGGCCATGCCGGCGTCGTGACGCTGGCCCGCCCGCAGGCGCTCAATGCCCTGACCCACGAGATGACCAACGAGCTGCAGGCCCAGCTCGATGCCTGGCGCGACGACCAGAGCGTGCGCCACGTCGTCGTCGAGGCGCTCGGCGACAAGGCGTTCTGCGCCGGCGGCGACATCCGCCACATCTACGACATGGGCAAGGCCGGCGATCCGCGCCAGATCGACTTCTTCCGCGACGAATACCGGCTGAATGCCACCATCAAGCACTACCCCAAGCCCTATATCGCGCTCATCAACGGCATCGTCATGGGCGGCGGCGTCGGCATTTCCGTGCACGGCTCGCACCGGGTCGCCACCGAGCGCATCGGCTTTGCCATGCCGGAGGTCGGCATCGGCTTCTTCCCCGATGTCGGGGGCACATATTTCCTGCCGCGGCTGCCGGGCGAGACCGGCATGTATTGCGCACTGACCGGCGCCCGGCTGAAAGAGGCCGATGCCAGCTGGGCCGGCATCGCCACCCACACCGTTGCCTCCGACGACCTTGGTGCCATTATCGAGGCGCTCGCCGGGGCCGACGACGTCGACGCGGCGCTCCACCGGTTCTCACGCGATCCGGGTCCCGCGCCGCTTGCCGAAACGGCGCCGGTGATCGACAGGCTGTTTTCCGCCGACTCGCTCGGCGGCATCCTCGGCGCCCTTGACCGGGAGACGGGCGACGACGCCGACTTCGCCGCAAAGACCGCGGCGACGATCCGCGCCAAGTCGCCGACCAGCCTCCAGATCGCCTTCCAGCAGATGCGCCGCGGCGCCAAGCTTTCCTTTGACGATTGCATGCGGCTGGAATACCGCATTGTCAGCCGGGTCTTGCATGGCCACGATTTCTATGAGGGAATCCGCGCCGCGATCATCGACAAGGATTCCGTGGCGCGCTGGGACCCGCCGGAATTCTCCCATGTCGACAGCATCGACATCGACGCCCATTTCCAGGTGCCGCCCGGCGGCGATCTGGACCTTCCCGACGCATGAGGCCGTTTTCCCCCGTGTCCATGACCCCCGAGGAAACCGAGACGGAAAGGTCGCGCCCGCCCTGGCGCGATATCCTCGTCTGGTACATGCGCCTGCTCGCCATCCACCTGATCGGCGCCGGCATCATCCACTGGGGCCGCATCGTCGGCTACTCCCAGTGGCGCGGCCTGTGGATCTGGGAGATGCCGGTGGAATGGCAGACGGTGACGGCGTTCTTCGCCGTCATCGACCTCGTCGCCGCCGTCGGCCTGTGGCTGACCGTTTCCTGGGGCGTCGTCATCTGGCTGGTGCGGGTGCTGACCCAGGTCGTCATGCACGCGATCTTCTGGGACACCTTCGGAAAGCGCCCCTGGGAGATCACCTTCCTGTTGACGACCGTCGTCATCTATTTCGTACTGACCTGGCTCGCCGAGCGCGAGCGCCAGCGGGAGTGACCCCCGCTTCAACCGGAAAAAAGCCGCCGCAAGCGCGGCATTCAACAAAGACAGAGCTTCGAGGGAGGCAACGACAATGGCATCGATCGGGTTTATCGGGCTCGGCAACATGGGCGGGCCGATGGCCGCCAATCTGGTCAAGGCCGGACACGAGGTTTCCGGCATCGACCTTTCCGAGGCGGCGCGCCAACGCTTTTCCGAGGCCGGCGGCAGCATTGCCGGCAGCGTCCCGGAACTGGTCTCCGGCGCCGACGTCGTCGTCACCATGCTGCCGGCCGGCCGGCACGTGGAGGACGTCTATTGCAGCCCGGACGGCGTCCTTGCCCATGCCCGCCCGGAAAGCCTCCTCATCGACTCCTCGACCATCGACGTTGCCACGGCAAGGCGCGTAGCCGAGGCCGCCGCTGCGGCCGGCATGATGATGGTCGACGCGCCGGTCTCCGGCGGCGTCGGCGGTGCGGAGGCGGGAACGCTCACCTTCATGGTCGGCGGACCGGACACCGCCTTTGCGGCGGCCAAGCCCTTCCTCGACATCATGGGCAAGTCGATCGTCCATGCCGGCGGCGCCGGCAACGGACAGGCCGCCAAGATCTGCAACAACATGATCCTCGGCATCTCCATGATCGGCGTCTCGGAGGCCTTCGTGCTCGCCGAAAAGCTCGGCCTCGACAAGCAGAAGCTGTTTGAGGTGTCGTCCACGGCCTCGGGCCAGTGCTGGTCCCTGACCACCTATTGCCCGGTGCCGGGGCCGGTGCCGACCTCGCCGGCCAACCGCGACTACCAGGCCGGTTTCACCGCGGCGATGATGCTGAAGGACCTGAAGCTCGCCCAGGACGCGGCGATGACCAGTTCGGCCTCGACCCCGCTCGGCGCCGAGGCGGCCGCGCTCTATTCCCTGTTCTGCAATTCCGGCGACGAAGGCACGGATTTTTCAGGGATTATCAACTTCCTGCGCGGTAATATGGGGTGACTGACTAAAATGCGGCGCTTCGTCGATACCAAGAATTAACGCTGCCTCCAAGAGCTCTGATTTTAATAAAATTTTCAGCCTGCCGTTTAAGCCGATGTTCAACGGCTACGGTTACTGTCGATCGCGAGTGGGAAAAAAGCCACCGCAATGACAGTGAGGCGTAACACTATGATCAGTGCCAAAAGGGCAGTCGATGTGCTCGACGAAACCGTCGACGAGACAGACATCAAGCCCCTTTACATGGAAGCCCTGACGCTCGTCGAACGGCTGCACCGCCGTCTGCTTGACGTCATCAAGGACGAATTCGACCGCATGGGCTGGTCGGACATCAACAGCGTCCAGGCTTTGCTTCTGTTTAATATCGGCGACGCGGAACTGACGGCGGGCGAGCTGCGCACGCGCGGCTACTACCTCGGCTCCAACGTCTCCTACAATCTCAAGAAGCTGGTCGACATGGGCTATGTCCACCACCAGCGCTCGCGCGTCGACCGCCGGTCGGTTCGCATCAGCCTGACGGACAAGGGCCACAAGGTCGCTCACGTGATCAACGATCTCTACGAGCGCCACATGGCCTCGATCGAGCCGGTGGGCGGCATCAATGCCGAGGACTTCCGCCAGCTCAACAAGTCGCTGCAGCGGCTCGAGCGCTTCTGGACCGACCAGATCCTCTACAGGCTCTGATCGTCGGCATCTCCAGACGAAAAAAACGCTCCGGCTTTCAGGGTCGGGGCGTTTTTCGTTGCCGGTCCGCCGGCGTGAAAAAGCGACGACATCTTTCCGCGTGACATGAAGACGCCATATTGGTTTGACTTTAGAGGGATGTTGCGTGTGCGGCGGAACCGTTTCGCCGACCAAGTGTTCGTTCCAGTGAAAAGGTCAGTTGCCGGGGCCGGAGAATGGCGTCACGGCGCCCGCCTCACCGAAATGTGTGAGTGCACGACCTGACCGGTCGGCTTCTGTTAACCATATCCATGGTATCAGGGCCGGGCATGCGATGGCGGGAATCCGCCAGTGGTAGAAAAGACCGATACGACAAACCGGAAAACCGAAGGACCGCGGATTGATGATCTCCAGGCGTGACTTTTCGTTGAAGGCAGTGGGTGCCGGCCTTGGCGCCGTTCTTGCCGCCAGCCCGTTCGGCGCGGCATTTGCCGGCGACGAGAGCCCCATCAAGGTGTTGATGGAGTACAAACGCCAGAGCGAGTGGTCCGACCGTTTCGATGCCACCATCCGCGACCAGACGGCGGTCAAGTCCGACCAGCCGACCCTGTCGCCGGAGACGGCGGCCTATATCGAGCAGGCGATCCAGAAATACGCCCAGATTTCCGCGCGCGGCGGCTGGCCCCGCGTTCCGGGCGGCAGCAAGCTGCGCATCGGCGCCCGCGACCGCCGCGTCGTCACCTTGCGCAAGCGCCTGATGGCGACCGGCGACCTGGAACAGAGCGCCGGTCTGTCCGACACCTATGATTCCTACGTCGCCTTTGCCGTGCGCCGCTTCCAGCTTCGCCATGGCTTCCAGCCGGACGGCGTCGTGGGCAACTACACGCTGGCGGCCCTCAACGTGCCCGTTGCCGTGCGCCTGCACCAGCTTGAGACCAATCTGATTCGCGTGCGCTCGATGTCCGGCTTCCTCGGCGACCGCTATGTGATGGTCAACATCCCGGCTGCCGAGATCGAGGCGGTGGAGGGCGGCCGCGTCCATTCGCGCCACACTGCGGTCGTCGGCAAGATCGACCGCCAGACGCCGCTGCTGGCCTCCAAGATCCACGAGCTGAATTTCAATCCCTACTGGCACGTGCCGGAGAGCATCATCCGCAAGGACCTGATTCCGAAGATGAACCAGGATCCGACCTATCTCGCGGACAACAAGATCCGGATCTACGACCAGTCGGGCAATGAACTGACCGCCGAGCAGATCAACTGGCACACCGACGAGGCGGTCAACTACCGCTTCCGCCAGGACCCGGGTGCCATCAACTCCATGGGCTCGGTGAAGATCAACTTCTACAACAAGCACTCGGTCTATCTGCACGACACGCCGGCCAAGACCCTGTTCGGCACCGACCGGCGCTTCCATTCCTCCGGCTGCGTGCGCGTCCAGAACGTGCGCGAGCTGATCGGCTGGCTCTTGGAGACGACGCCGGAATGGGACCGTGCCCGCGTCGACGAGGTAATCCGCTCCGGCGAGCGCATCGACGTGCGCATCAAGCACCCGGTGCCGATCTACACCACCTACATCACCGCCTGGGCGACCGCCGACGGCGTGGTCAACTTCCGCGACGATGTCTACGACCGTGATGGCGCCGGAAACCTCGCCCAGAACCAGAACTGACGGACCGAGCCGCGCGCCGACGCGGCGGGCGGCGACATGACAGGTCGCCGCCGCGGTGGCGGCCGCACGGTCTATTTCGAGTTCGTCCCCATGGGCCGGCAGGTCCGGGTCGCCGCCATCGACGAGGTGACCGGCACAGAGGTCGTCATCTTCGGCCCGGCCTCCACCTCCCAGGCCGAACTGGAGCGCGTCGCCATGGCCAAGCTCCGGCGGCGCCTGGACGCCGAACGCGACGCCGGGGACGAAGATGCCCCGGGCGCGTCCCCTGGCATCCCGCCCAAGACATACATCTAGAGTCTCGTCCCCGCCCGCTGCCATATCCCTTGGTCCCGCTCCGCACTTTGTGCTATTCGCGAGGCGAGGCTTCGCGCGCGTGCCGTTTCGGGATCGCGGCGCGGGGACAGCCGATTGTTTCAAGGCTCAACAGGCGAGATCAGGACCACGATGCTGAAATCAGAGACCCCGGCCGCCGCGCCGGCCAATGAGGACATGTTTGCCACGCCCCTGGCCGAGGCCGACCCGGCGATTGCCGCCGCGATCGCCGACGAGCTGGGCCGCCAGCAACACGAAATCGAGCTCATCGCCTCGGAAAACATCGTCTCGCGCGCCGTCCTTGAGGCGCAGGGTTCGGTGATGACCAACAAATACGCCGAGGGTTATCCGGGCCGGCGCTATTACGGCGGCTGCGAGTACGTCGACGTGGCGGAAAACCTCGCCATCGAGCGGCTGACCAAGCTGTTTTCCTGCGAGTTTGCCAACGTCCAGCCGAATTCCGGCAGCCAGGCCAACCAGGCCGCCTTCATGGCGCTGGCCAAGCCCGGCGACACCATCCTCGGCATGAGTCTCGATGCCGGCGGCCACCTGACCCACGGCGCCAAGCCGAATCAGTCCGGCAAATGGTTCAACGCCATCCAGTACGGCGTTCGCCGCCAGGACCACCTGATCGATTTCGACCAGGTCGCTGAGCTTGCCCGCGAGCATTCGCCGAAGATCATCATCGCCGGCGGCTCGGCCTATCCGCGCCAGATCGATTTCGCCCGCTTCCGCCAGATCGCCGACGAGGTCGGCGCCTATTTCATGGTCGACATGGCCCATTTCGCCGGTCTCGTCGCCGGCGGCGCGCATCCGAGCCCGATCCCGCACGCCCATATCGTGACGACGACCACCCACAAGACCCTGCGCGGGCCGCGCGGCGGCGCCGTTATGACCAACGATGCGGACATCGCCAAGAAGGTGAATTCCGCTGTCTTCCCGGGCCTGCAAGGCGGCCCCTTGATGCACGTGATCGCGGCAAAGGCCGTGGCCTTCGGCGAGGCGCTCGGCGACGGCTTCAAGGCCTATGCCCGCGCCGTCGTCGACAACGCGGCGATGCTGGCCGACACCCTTTCGGCCAACGGCCTCGACATCGTCTCCGGCGGCACCGACACCCACGTCGTGCTGGTCGACCTTCGCCCGATGGGCCTGACCGGCAAGGCCGCGGAAGCCGCCATGGGCCGGGCCTATATCACCTGCAACAAGAACGGCGTGCCGTTCGATCCGGAAAAGCCGACGATCACCTCGGGCGTGCGCCTCGGCTCGCCGGCCGCCACCACTCGCGGCTTCGGCACCGAAGAGTTCAAGCAGGTCGGCGAGATGATCATCGAGGTGCTGAAGGGCCTGAAGGAGAACGGTGAGGATGGCAACGGTGCCGTGGAGGCGGCCGTGCGCGAGCGGGTCAAGGAACTGACCGGCCGCTTCCCGATCTACCAGGGCTGACGGGATGCGCTGCCCGTTCTGCGCCGGCGACGACACCCAGGTAAAGGATTCCCGGCCGACGGAGGACAACACCGCGATCCGCCGCCGCCGGGTCTGCACCACCTGCGGCGGCCGCTTCACCACCTTCGAGCGGGTCCAGCTCCGCGAGCTGACGGTGGTCAAGAGTTCCGGCCGCAAGGTCCCGTTCGAGCGCGAGAAGCTGCTGCGCTCGGTCCAGGTCGCACTGAGAAAACGTCCGGTCGATCCGGACCATATCGAGCGCATGGTCTCCGGCATCGTCCGCCAGCTCGAAAGCTCCGGCGAGAGCGAGGTCGCGGCCAAGGACATCGGCCTCCTGGTGATGGATGCGCTGAAGAGCATCGACGACGTCGGCTATGTGCGCTTTGCCTCGGTCTACCGGGACTTCCGCGAGGCCAGGGACTTCGAGGCCTTCCTCGGAGAACTCTCCGGTGAGGGACATGACGACGCTGACAAGGTCGACGACTGACGCGGCAGCGCATGCGCCCCGGGCCCCGGGGTCCGCGATCCGCTGCGATGCGGACCGCGACCGCCGCTTCATGGCGGCGGCGCTCGGCCTTGCCCGCCGCGGCCTAGGCCGTACCTGGCCGAATCCGTCTGTGGCCGCGATTATCGTCGCGGAAACCGATGCCGGCCCGGTCGTCGTCGGCAGCGGCGTCACCGCGGCCGGCGGCCGCCCCCATGCCGAGGTCGTCGCCCTTGCCGAGGCAGGCATCGCGGCCCGCGGCGCCACCTGCTACGTGACGCTTGAGCCCTGTTCCCACCACGGCAAGTCGCCGCCCTGTTCCGACGCTCTGATCGCCGCCGGCATCGCCCGCCTCGTCAGCGCCATGGAGGATCCGAACCCCCAGGTCGCCGGCGCCGGCCACCGCGCGCTGGAAGCCTCGGGGGCCGCCGTCACCGTCGGTGTCGGCGCGGCGAAGGCCCGCGACATCGCCCTCGGGCATATCCTGCGGGTGACCGAAGGCCGGCCCATGGTGACGCTGAAGCTCGCCGTCTCCGCCGACGGCATGATCGGCCGGCAAGGGCAGGGGCAGGTCGCCATCACCGGGCGGCAGGCCCGCGCACGCGTCCATCTGATGCGGGCCGAGCACGACGCCATTGCCGTCGGCATCGGCACCGTGCTTGCCGACGACCCGGACCTGACCTGCCGGCTGCCCGGCATGGCGGATCGCTCGCCGGTGCGCGTCGTCTTCGACACCAACGCCCGCCTGCCGCTCGGCTCCCGGATGGTGCAGGGGATCGCGAACGCCCCCGTCTGGGCCGTCGTCGGCGAGGCCGCGCCTGAGGACCGCATGGAAGCGCTTCAGGCAGCCGGCGTCGTCGTGATCGCGGCGCCGTCCGGGGAGGGCGGCCATATCGACCTCCATGCAGCGCTCACCCTTCTCGCCGTGCGCGGTCTCACCAGCGTCATGGTCGAAGGCGGTGCCGCGCTCGCCTCGTCTCTTCTTTCCGCCGGCCTCGTCGACCGGGCGGCCATTTTCAACGGCCCGGACGAGATCGGCGCCGACGGCATCGCCGCGCCGGACATGGTGCGGGTCGGCCTTGCCTTTTCCCGCTTCACTGAAACCGAAACCCGGGGCTTCGGCCCCGATCTTCTGCGCGGATTTGCGCGCGAAGGAGACTGACATGTTCACAGGCATCGTTTCCGACGTCGGCACCGTCATCGCCGTCGACAAGCGCGCCACCGGCGTGCGCATCCGCATGGCCAGCACGTACGATCCGGACACCATCGCGATCGGCGCCTCGATCGCCCATGCCGGCATCTGCCTGACCGTGGTCGAGGCCGGCCGGCTCGACGACAGCGTCTCCTACTTTGACGTGGAGGCCTCCGACGAGACGCTTTCCTGCACCACGCTCAAGGATTGGCAGATCGGCACCAGGGTCAACCTTGAACGGGCGCTCGCCCTCGGCGAGGAGCTGGGCGGCCATCTGGTGACCGGCCACGTCGACGGTGTCGCCGAGATCATCGGCCGCGACAACGACGCCGACATGGCGCGGCTGACCTTCCGCGTGCCAGACAAATTGAAGAAGTTCGTCGCCGAAAAGGGTTCCGTCGCCCTCGACGGCACCTCGCTGACGGTCAACGGCGTCGACGATGCCACCTTCGACGTCATGCTGATCCCGCACACCCTGGAAATCACCACATGGGGCTGGAAGAAGGCCGGGGACAAGGTCAATTTCGAGGTCGACCTGATGGCCCGCTACGCCGCCCGCCTGGCCGAGGCGGGGTGAACGACCGGCGGGTCCGGCATGCGCATTTAGTGGTGGACAAATGCGGTCCCGCATGTTTCCACTCCGCGCCGGACAACGGACAAGCCAGGATCCCCAAAGCATGCGCAAGGACACCCCGCACATTCTCATCATCGATGCGCGGTTCTACGAGGATATCTCGGACGAACTGGTGAAGGGTGCGACCGAGGCCCTGGAGGCCGCCGGATCCACCTATGAGCGCATCTCGGTTCCAGGCGTGCTGGAAATCCCGCCGGCGCTCTCCATCGCCATGGAGGCGATGGACGAGGGCACCATCGATTTCGACGGCGTCGTCGTGCTCGGCTGCGTCATCCGCGGCGAGACCTCGCACTATGACATCGCGGCCGGCGAGTCCGCCCGCGGCGTCATGCAGATCGCCATCGACGAGGGTCTCGCCGTCGGCAACGGCATCCTGACCGTGGAGACCCGCGAACAGGCCTGGGTCCGCGCCGGCACAATCGATCGCAACAAGGGCGCCGTTGCCGTCAATGCGGCGCTGGCGCTGTGCAAGCTGCGCAAAGATCTCGAGCTTTGAGCGGACCGGATACGGCCCAGATGGCAGACCCCGGAAAACCCGAGCGACCTGCATCCCGTCCCCGCACCGGCAGGGCCAACCGGCGCGGCGTCGCAAGGCTGGCCGCCGTCCAGGCGCTCTACCAGATGGAGATCGCCGGCACCTCGCTCAACCAGGTGATCGCCGAGTTCGAGACCTACCGCCTCGGCGGCCAGGAGGTCGACGGCGACCGCTTCCAGGCGGCCGACGCCGGCTGGTTCCGCGACCTCGTTTCCGGCGTCGTCGCCGAGCAGCGCGCCATCGACCCGGAGATCGACCGGGCGCTTGCCGTCGCCGAATGGCCGCTGAAGCGGGTCGACGCGACGCTGCGGGCCATCCTGCGCGCCGGCGTCTACGAGCTGAAAGCGCGCCGCGACGTGCCGGTGCGCGCCGTGCTGTCGGAATATATCGACGTCGCCAAGGCGTTCTACGATGGCGACGAGCCGCGCATCGTCAACGGCGTCCTCGACCGCATCGCCCATATCCTGCGCGGCGACGAATTCGGCGAGCCGTCGCCGTGAGTGATGACGGCGACAGTTCGAGCGCGAAGCGTTCGCAAGCTCGAACGGGCGCCGGCCGGTCAGGCCGCCCCGCCGATGGCGATGAGCGAAGCGAATTCGTCGTGAGGCAAAAGATGGCACGGCCCGGCGAGTTCGAGCTCATCGCCCGCTACCTGGCGCCGCTCGCCAGCGACCCCGCCGCCCGCGGCCTTATCGACGATGCCGCCGTGCTCTCGCCGTCCGCCGACAAGGATCTCGTCCTGACCAAGGACGCGCTCGCTGCCGGCATCCACTTCTTCGCCGACGACGACCCCGGCCTGATCGCCCGCAAGGCGCTCCGCGTCAACATCTCCGACCTTGCCGCAAAGGGCGCCGCGCCCACCGGCTACCTCCTGGCGCTCGCCTTGCCGTCGGATTGGACCGAGGACTGGATTGCCGCCTTCACCACCGGCCTCAAGGCCGACCAGGAGCGCTACGGCTGCTCGCTGCTGGGCGGCGACACCATCCGCTCAGCCGACGGGCTGATGATCTCCATCACCGCCATCGGCGAGGTGCCGCGGGAGGCGATGGTGCCGCGCGCGGGGGCCTCTGCCGGCGACATCATCTTCGTTTCCGGCACCATCGGCGATGCCGGCCTCGGCCTCGTCCTGCGCGGCGATCCGGCACGGGCAGGCGACTTCGATCTTTCCCGCAGCGATGCGGAACGCCTTGTCGGGCGCTACCTGCTGCCGGAGCCGCGCGTCGCGCTGGCGCCGGTGCTGCGCGACCATGTCCGCGCGGCGATGGACGTCTCCGACGGCCTTGCCGGCGACATCGGCCACATGTGCCGGGCAGGGGGCGTTGCCGCGCAAATCCGCATCGACGACGTGCCGCTGTCCGACCCGTTCCGCCGGGCGCTCGCCGCCGATCCGTCCCTGCGCACCCGCGCGGTCTGCGGCGGCGACGACTACGAGATCGTCTGCGCCGTTGCCCCGGAAAACGAGGCCGCGTTCCGCAAGGCGGCGGAAAAAACCGGCATTCCCGTTGCCGCAATCGGTCGCTTCCTCGACGGGGCCGCCTCGGGCAACGCCCCCGTCTTCGTCGATGGCGACGGCCGGCCGGTCGATCTCGGCGGCACCTCCTTCGCCCATTTTTGAGTTCCCGGCGGCCGGTCCCGTGTTAAACGCCTCCCGGGTGCGACAATTGTGATTGCACCGGAGGCCGCCATGACGACGCTCGCCGACCACACCCATATCGACGACGGACTTGCCCGGCACAATGCCCGGGTTCTGGCGACGGCGCAGGCTTTCGGCGGCGCCAATTCCACCATCGTCATCGCCGCCAGCAGCCTTGCCGCGCACTACCTTCTGGGCTCCGACAAGTCGCTGGCGACCGTGCCGGTCACGACCTTCGTCTTCGGCGTTGCGCTGGCGACAATTCCCGTCCAGCTCCTGTCGCGCCGCATCGGCCGCAAGCCGACCTTCCTCATCGGGGCCCTGTTCGGCATCTGCGCCGGGCTCATCAGCGCCCGGGCCGTCTTCGTCGGCTCCTTCGAACTCTTGTGCCTCGGGACAGCGTTCTCCGGCGTCTATAACGGTTTTGCCCAGGCCTATCGCTTCGCCGCGGCCGACAGCGCCAGCGACGCATTCCGCCCCAAGGCGATCTCCTGGGTGCTGGTGGGTGGTGTCGTTGCCGCCGTTCTCGGGCCGCAGGTGGTGATCTACACCCGCGATCTCTTTGCCCCGATCGCCTTTGCCGGCGCGTTCGTCGGCCAGTCGGTGATCGGCGCCGTCGCGCTTCTGATTCTCACCTTTTTCCGCGAGCCGCCGCGCCCGGTGACGACCTCGAAAACCGGCGGCCGGCCGCTGATACAGATCGTCTCACAGTCGCGTTTCATCGTCGCGGTACTTTGCGGGATCACCTCCTACGCGCTGATGAGTTTCGTCATGACCGCGGCGCCGCTCGCCATGGTCGCCTGCAACCATTCCGCGGACGTTGCCGCCCTTGGCATCCAGTGGCACGTCATCGCCATGTTCGGTCCGAGCTTCTTCACCGGTTCGCTGATCAACCGTTTCGGCGTGGAGCGGGTCATCGGCCTCGGCCTCGTCTTACTCGCCGGCTGTTCGATCGTCGCCCTCAGCGGCGTCGACGTCGCCCACTTCTGGATTGCCCTTGTTCTCCTCGGGGTCGGATGGAATTTCGGTTTCGTCGGCGCCACGACGATGGTCACCGCCACCTACCGTCTGGACGAGCGCAACAAGGTCCAGGCGGCGAACGACTTCCTCGTTTTCGGCTTCCAGGCGGTCGCCTCCTTCACCTCCGGCGCCATGCTCGCGCGCTTCGGCTGGGACACCATCAACTGGTCCGTCTTTCCCTTTGTCGTTGTAGCGCTGGCGACCCTGATCTGGCTCCATTTCGCCCGCTCCGATGCCGCCTGAAGCCGTTGGAAACCTGCGCCTAAGCCGAAAGAGGCCTTGACGCCAACGGCCCGGTGGATAGGGTGTCACCGCGTTCGGTTGGGGGAGCGGGATGCCATCCTCAATGGTAGAATTCTTGGGCTTCCCCGCCGTTTCACACATGTCGGGCCGGGCAACCGACACATACGTTCCGGGACACGTCTGTCCGGCCCCCACTGGCCAATAAAGGAACAGGGATGAATCCGCTTTATCTTGTTGTCTTGTGTGGCCTCCTCTCGCTTGCCTATGGCATCTGGGCCGTCATTTCGGTGATGGGTTCCGACGCCGGCAATAAGCGTATGCAGGAGATCGCCGGCGCCATCCAGGAGGGCGCCCAAGCCTATCTCGCTCGCCAGTACACGACGATCGCGATCGTCGGCGTACTGATCTTCGCCATCGTCTGGTGGCAGCTCTCCATGTTCGCCGCGATCGGCTTCGCCGTCGGCGCGATCCTGTCGGCCGCTGCCGGCTTCATCGGCATGCTGGTATCGGTACGTGCCAACGTCCGCACCGCACAGGCGGCCAGCCAGAGCCTTGCCGCCGGCCTCGGCATCGCCTTCAAGGCGGGCGCGGTCACGGGCCTCCTGGTCGCCGGTCTCGCCCTCCTCGGCGTTGCCGTCTACTACTTGGTCCTGACCGAGTATATGGGTTTCGACCGGGCCGACCGCATGGTCGTCGATTCGCTGGTCGCCCTCGGCTTCGGCGCCTCGCTCATTTCCATCTTCGCCCGTCTCGGCGGCGGCATCTTCACCAAGGGTGCGGACGTCGGCGGCGACCTCGTCGGCAAGGTGGAAGCGGGCATCCCCGAAGACGATCCGCGCAACCCGGCCACCATCGCCGACAATGTCGGCGACAATGTCGGCGACTGCGCCGGCATGGCCGCCGACCTGTTCGAGACCTACGCGGTGACCGTCGTCGCCACCATGGTGCTCGGCGCCATCTTCTTTGCCGGCACCGACACCGCCGCCCAGGCCATGCTCTATCCGCTGGCCATCGGCGCCGCCTGCGTGGTGACCTCCATCATCGGCACGTTCTTCGTCCGCCTCGGCTCGAACAACTCGATCATGGGCGCCCTCTACAAGGGCTTCATCGCCACCGCGGTGCTGTCGCTGATCGTGCTCTATCCGGTCACCTGGTTCGTCTTCGGCGGCATGGACACCGTGCTGACGATCGCCAACGGCACCAGCTTTACCCCGCTCGACCTCTATCTGTGCGGTATCGCCGGCCTTGTCGTCACCGGTCTGATCATCTGGATCACCGAGTACTACACGGGCACGCCCTACCGTCCGGTCCAGTCGATCGCAAACTCCTCGGTCACCGGCCACGGCACCAACGTCATCCAGGGCCTCGCCATCTCGCTGGAAGCGACCGCGCTGCCGGCCCTGGTGATCATCGCCGGCATCATCGTCACCTTCAACCTGGCCGGCCTGTTCGGCATCGCCATCGCCGTCACCACCATGCTGGCGCTGGCCGGCGTGGTCGTCGCGCTCGATGCCTTCGGTCCGGTCACCGACAATGCCGGCGGCATTGCCGAGATGGCCGACCTGCCGGGCGAGGTGCGCAACACCACCGACGCCCTCGACGCCGTCGGCAACACCACCAAGGCGGTGACCAAGGGCTACGCCATCGGCTCGGCCGGCCTTGGCGCCCTGGTGCTGTTCGCGGCCTACACCGAGGACCTGAAGTTCTTCACCGCCAATTCCGACACCTACACCTATTTCAAGGATGTCGGGCCGGTGGAGTTCGCCCTGTCCAACCCCTATGTGGTGGTCGGCCTGTTCTTTGGCGGCCTGTTGCCGTATCTCTTCGGCGGCATCGCCATGACCGCCGTCGGACGCGCCGCCAGCGCAGTCGTCGAGGAAGTGCGGCGCCAGTTCCGCGAGAAGCCGGGCATCATGGCGGGCACGGAGCGGCCCGACTACGGCCGCGCCGTCGACATGCTGACCCGGGCGGCCATCCGCGAGATGATCGTCCCCTCGCTCTTGCCGGTGCTCTCGCCGCTGTTTGTCTATTTCGCGATCTACGCGATTGCCGGCAAGAACGCGGCGTTCTCCGCGCTCGGCGCCATGCTGCTGGGCGTCATCGTCACGGGCCTCTTCGTCGCCATCTCCATGACGGCGGGCGGTGGCGCCTGGGACAACGCCAAGAAGTACATCGAGGACGGCAACCACGGCGGCAAGGGCTCCGAAGCCCACAAGGCCGCGGTGACCGGCGATACCGTCGGCGATCCCTACAAGGACACCGCCGGTCCGGCCGTCAATCCGATGATCAAGATCACCAACATCGTTGCGCTGCTGCTGCTCGCCGTTCTGGCCCACTAGCACCGACGAGCGTTGCGACACGAAAAACCCCCGCGGGACATGCCGTTCTGCGGGGGATTTTTTTGGGCCGCCGCGACATGCCGCGATCCGGCGCCGAAGCGGTGTCTAAATCTGATGTTGCCCTAAAAGCGCGTTCCTTGTATCGAGGCGGCGAGGTGCCGGGCACCTGCCGCCTGCAGACGCAAGTCACGGTGAAGCCCGGAGCATGACGACATCTCACCCTCGAAGCATTTCGCTGGTGGGCAACGCAGGCCCCCTCCCGTCTCGAAATGCATCTCTAGAGGAGTGAGCGATGTCTCTCGGACGCGCTTCCAATTTCGTTGAAAACCGCTTTCCGACCCTTCCGGTCGGCCGGCTATCCCTCCCACACCGCACGCCGAGGGGATAGCATGACACAGCCATCACTCGATGCCGTCAAGGCACAGGCCAAGGCGCTCCGGCAGGCTCTGCAAGCCGACGGCACTCCTGTCAGCCATGCGCACGCCCTTGAACTCGTGGCTCGGCAACTGGGGGCGCGGGATTGGAATACCCTGCATGCCCGGCTCACGCAGCGAAATATGCCATCCGAACTTGCCTTGGGCGATCGGGTCGCGGGCAACTACCTGGGTCAGGCCTATCGGGGTGAGATCGTCGCCCTGTCGGGTCCCGCGGACCATCGTCATGTCGAGATCAAGCTCGACCGGCCGATCGATACCGTTCAGTTCGAGAGCTTTTCTAACTGGCGCCACCGCATCCGCGGAACGCTCGACGTGAACGGTCGCAGCCACCGCAAGACGTCGGATGGGACACCGCATCTGATCGCAGAAAAGGAGCCGTTCTGACGCCGGGCGCCTTCGCCTTGCGAAGGTGGCGTCGGGCGGGATGAATTCCTGCCCGCGCCCGTGCCCCGCGCGGCTACTGCGGCAACTGCCCCTGCGCCGGCGTCAGGTTTCCAGCGCCGCGCAGCACCTGGGTCAGGAAGCCGTAGTCGGCGCCGCCGGTGCGGGTCTTGCGCGAGATGAAGTCGAATACCCTGCCGTCCTTCAGGCCGTAATTGCCGATCTCACGGACCCGGTTCTCGTCGTCGAAATAGACCGCCAGCACCCGCTGGTCGACGACCTCCGGCTGCATGAATTCGAACATCTTCTCGCGCGTCTGCGAGATGTAATAGAAGGTCTCGCCGCCGCTGCGGCCGATCGCCGAGGGTGTGCCGAGCGTCAGAAGCACCTGGTCGCGGCTCGATCCCATGGGCACCTGGTCGAGGGTTTCCTGGGTCACCACATAGCCGTGCGTGTAGGTCCTGCCGAAACAGCCGCCAAGGGCTGCGGTGCTGGCGAGCACCAGGGCAAGCGCGGCCGCGCGACGCAAGGGCGCGCTGCGGCGTCTTGTTTTGTCAGCGAAAGTGGACTTCAACGTCACTGGCCTCCTTCAGGCCGATACTCGACGGCGCCACCGCGACCTGCCGGGGCGTATTGGCTTTCTGACTAGCGTGCGATAGGTCAGGACGCAATATCGTTCATCGAAACGGGTTGATCAATGCGATGATCCTGGGATTGTTCGGCGGCAGGAAAGACACACGGATTGACGGGCTCTATGCGGCAATCATGGCGCAAGCGCGGCAGCCGTCCCTCTATACCGACCACGAGGTACCCGATACTTTGAACGGGCGCTTCGAATTGCTGCTTCTCCACGTCATTCTGGTGCTCTACCGGCTCAAGTCCGAAGACGCAGCAACGCGCGAGAAGGGCCGGCAACTGTCGGAGCGGTTCTTCACCGACATGGACGGAACGCTGCGCGAGATGGGCGTCGGCGATCTGTCGGTGCCGAAAAAGATCAAGAAGATGGCCAAAGCCTATTTCGGACGCCTCGGCGCCTATGACGGTGCCCTCGACCACGATGCCGACCAGCCCGAGGACCTCGTCGCGGTGATCGACCGCAACGTCTTTCCGGACGCCGCCAACCTTGGCGCTGCCGCAACGCTTGCGGCCTATGTCCGGGCCACAGAACGGGCGCTGGCGGCGACCTCCGTGGAAGACGTCCTCGGCGCGCGCATCGCCTGGCCGGACCCTGCCGCCTTTGCCGATGCCGGTGGCGAATCTGGCGCGGGCGAAACGGGCCAGGTCGAGGAAACCCCATGACCGAGAGCGAAAACGATCCCCTGGAAGGGGTCATCCCTGAGACCATCGAGGTCGCGACCCTGCCGCGCGACGGCACCGTGGTCGCCATTGCGCCGGACGCCGATACGCTGGCGCGAATTGCCGCGGCCTTCGGCATCGTCGCCGTCGATGCTTTCGCCGCCGAGCTGACCGTCAGGCCGTTCCGGCGCAACGGTGCCTCGCTAAAGGGACGGCTGGAGGCGGACGTCGTCCAGTCCTGCGTCGTCACGCTGGAGCCGGTCCCCCAGCACCTCGACGAGGACATCGACCTGACCTTCCTGCCGCCAGAGGATGCGGCCCGGCGCAAGCCCGAAGACGAGCTCGATATCGATCCGGATGCGGAGGATCCGCCGGAAATTCTGGAACACGGGCGCATCGACCTCGGCACCGTCCTGCTGGAGCATTTCGCCCTCGGCCTCGATCCCTATCCGCGCAAGGAGGGGGCGTTTCTGCCGGAGGAAGAGGCGGGCGACGCAGCCGGCCGGGACGATCCGCCGCCGTCTCCCTTTGCCGCCCTCAAGCGGTTGAAATCCAACGACGGCTCCTGAGGGAACCCGCACATCCGTTTTTGAGAAAGCGGTTGTCTCTGCGGGCGAAAAGGTTATCTTCGCCCGGCCTGAAACCGGGTCGGCCTTTCACGGAACGGCGCCCGACGGCGCCTCTTCCGGCCTGCCACGCCTGGCCGAAACCCTTAAACCGACCGCCTTTGTGTGACGCATCGATGACAGGATCCATTACGATTGCGCTCGACGCCATGGGAGGGGACGACGGCCCGCGGACCGTGATCGGCGGCGCGGCCATTGCGCTCCACCGGCGGCCCGACATGCGCTTCGTGATGTTCGGCGAGGAAGCGGCGGTCCGCCCGCTGCTCGATGCCCATCCCGAGGTCGACAAGGCCTCGACCTTTCACCATTGCGATATCACCGTGCGCATGGACGACAAGCCGAGCCAGGCGCTGCGCCGCGGCCGTCGCCATTCCTCCATGTGGAAGGCGATCGAGGCGGTCAAGACCGGCGAGGCCGATGTCTGCGTGTCGGCCGGCAACACCGGCGCCCTGATGGCCATGGCCAAGGTCTGCCTGCACACGCTCGCCGACATCGACCGCCCGGCAATCGCCGCGATCTGGCCGACCATGCGCGGTGAGTCGGTGGTCCTCGACGTCGGCGCGACGATCGGTGCCGATTCCAAGCTTCTGGTCGACTTTGCCGTAATGGGCGGGGCCATGGTCCGCGCGCTCTACGGCATCGAGCGGCCGACCGTCGGCCTGCTCAATATCGGTGTCGAAGAGGTCAAGGGCCTGGAAGAGGTCCGCGCCGCCGGCCGCATGATGCGCGAGCACGACATGAAGTCGATCGACTACCGCGGCTTCGTCGAAGGCGACGATGTCGGCCGCGGCACCGTCGACGTGGTCGTCACCGAGGGGTTTTCCGGCAACATCGCCCTGAAGATGGCCGAGGGCACCGCGCGCCAGATCGGCGAATATCTGAGGTCGGCCATGCGGCGGACCTGGATGTCCCGCCTCGGCTATCTGCTCGCCAGATCCGCCTTCGAGCATCTGCGCGAAAAGATGGACCCCAGCAACAGCAATGGCGGCATCTTCCTCGGCCTCAACGGCATCGTCATCAAGAGTCACGGCGGCACGGACGCGGACGGTTTCGCCAGCGCCGTCGAACTCGGATACGACATGGTACGGAGCTCTCTGCTGCAAAAGATCGTCAACGACCTCAATCGTTTCCATACGAGCGACGTCCCGGCGGTCCCGGCCGAGCAATAGGAACAAGGCATGCAAGGTTTGCGTCGCTCGATCGTGAAGGGCTGTGGCAGCTATCTGCCGGAAAAGACCCTGACAAATGACGATCTGGCAAAATTCGTCGACACCTCCGACGAGTGGATCACCCAGCGCACGGGGATCAAGGAACGCCATATCGCCGCCGAAGGCGAGTGGACGTCCGATCTCGGCCATATCGCCGCAAGGCGGGCGCTGGACCATGCCGGCATGGCGCCGGAAGAGATCGATCTGATCGTGCTGGCGACCTCGACGCCGGACAACACCTTTCCGGCCGCCGCCGTTTCCGTGCAGGCCAAGCTCGGCATCACCGAGGGCTGCGCCTTCGACGTCCAGGCGGTCTGCTCCGGCTTCGTCTATGCGCTGGCCACCGCCGACGCCTATCTGCGCACCGGCATGGCCGAGCGCGCCCTCGTCATCGGCGCGGAGACCTTTTCCCGCATTCTCGACTGGGAGGACCGCACCACCTGCGTGCTGTTCGGCGACGGCGCCGGCGCCCTGGTGCTGGAAGCCACCGGGGAGGATGCAGCAGATGGTCGCGGGGTGTTGTCGAGCCAGCTTCGCTCCGACGGGCGCCACAAGGAAAAGCTGTATGTCGATGGCGGCCCGTCCTCGACCCGGACCGTCGGTCATCTGCGCATGGAGGGCCGCGAGGTTTTCCGCCACGCCGTCGGCATGATCGCCGACGTCATCGAGGCCGTTCTGGAGGCGGAAAACGTCACTGCGGACGACCTCGACTGGTTCGTGCCACATCAGGCAAACCGCAGAATTATCGACGCCAGCGCAAAAAAACTGCATATTGCGCCGGAGAAGGTGGTAACCACCGTCGAAGGCCACGGCAACACCTCGGCCGCCTCCATACCGCTCGCCGTCGACGTCGCCGTCCGCGACGGCCGCATCAAGGCGGGCGATCTGGTCCTCCTGGAAGCCATGGGCGGCGGCTTCACCTGGGGTGCGTCGCTGGTCCGCTGGTAACGCTTCCTGCATTTTCGGTAACGAATGACCGAACGCGCCGGTTGACCGTGGCGCGACATAGCAATACCGTATCTAACTCGACTGAAAACGTGCGTTTTCAATAAGATCAACGATTTTCCCGGGGAACCGCAATGGGGGGAAAGACTGTCACGCGTGCCGACCTGTGTGAGGCCGTGTATCAGAAGGTCGGGCTCTCGCGTACAGAGTCGTCCGAGCTCGTCGAACTCGTCCTGAAAGAAATCTCCGACAATCTGGTCGACGGGGAGCCGGTCAAGCTGTCGTCTTTCGGATCGTTCATCGTCCGATCGAAGGGCGAACGTATCGGCCGCAATCCCAAGACCGGCGAGGAGGTGCCGATCTCGCCCCGCCGCGTGATGGTGTTCAAGCCGAGCAACGTCTTGAAACAGAAGATCAACGAGGCGCTGATCGACGGCGAGGACGCGGACAAGGCATAGCCGCCGGCGCGGCCGGTCCTGTCAGGTATCACCAATCCAGCGTTGAGGAATCGTGGAAAAAAGCCCCGACGCTTTCCGCACCATCAGTGAGGTTGCCGGCGATCTCGATCTGCCGCAACACGTGCTGCGCTTCTGGGAAACCCGCTTTACGCAGATCAAGCCGATGAAGCGTGGCGGCGGCCGCCGCTACTATCGGCCGGACGACATCGAGCTTCTGCGCGGCATCCGCCATCTGCTCTACGACAAGGGCTACACCATCAAGGGCGTGCAGCGGATCCTGCGCGAGCAGGGCATCAAGTTCGTCATGCAGTCCTGGCACGACGACGCCGAGCCCTTGCCGGTCGGCGGACATGCGGAGCCGGAACTCGAGCCTCCTGCGGCGCGCAAACCCGAAAAACCCGCTCCGGCGGCGGCAAGAGCCCGGCCACAGCCGGCGGCCGAAGCCCCCAAATCCGAAGCGCCGGCGGTGACGCCGGCCGCCCGCGCCTCCGATCCGCTCGACGACATGGACCTCGGCGACGAGGAACTGCCGCGCGATCTGAGGCCCAACGATGCCGTGCCCCGGCCGGAAGCCAAGGGCGGATTCGGCCTCATGGGCCGGCTGCGCGGCGAGCGCGACGACGACGGCGCCGCCGCCCGGCTGTCGCGCGACGACGTCCGCCGGCTTCAGGCGACGCTTTTCGAGCTGCTGGAGATCAAGCGCCTGCTCGATCAGGCGCGGTGAGCGGCCGGCAGTGGAAACGCGGCCTTGCACCCCGGCTTTGCAGCGGCTAGATACGTCTTGTCGGAGCGTGGCGCAGTCTGGTAGCGCACTCGCCTGGGGGGCGAGTGGTCGGGGGTTCAAATCCCTCCGCTCCGACCATCATTCGATCTTGGCCGTCCAGTGCGCGAAAAGCGGTCCACCGGCGATGTTCGTGCGGCAGTCCGGCAACCGGAGACCGATCTCGTGACCAGCCCGCAAGCGCCAGACCGGATCGCGACGGTGATCCTTTCCGGCGGTGCCGGCAGCCGCCTCTGGCCGCTCTCTCGTGCCGGCTATCCCAAGCAGTTCCTGTCCTTTTCCGGCGGCCCGACGCTGATCCAGCAGACGGCCAGGCGCCTTTCGGGCGAGCGATTCTCGGCCCCGCTCATCATCTGCAACGAAAAGCACCGGTTCCTGGTCGCCGAGCAGATGCGCCAGATCGACTGTGATCCGGCCGGTATTCTGCTGGAGCCGTTCGGCCGCAACACGGCACCGGCCGCGGCCGTTGCCGCGCTCCATCTGCTTGCCGATGCCGGCGACGGCGATCCCCTGATGCTCATCGCTCCGTCCGACCACGTCATTGCCGACGAGGCGGCGTTCCTTGCCGCCGTCGACCGTGCGGCAAGGGCCGCCCGGCGCGGCGCCCTCGTCACCTTCGGCATTGCGCCGGACCGGGCCGAGACCGGCTATGGCTACATCCGCCGCGGCGGTGCGCTGGAAGGCGCGGCCGAGGTCTACGCGGTCGACCGGTTCGTGGAAAAGCCGGACCGGGAGACGGCCGCCGTCTATCTCGCCGAAGGCTCCTATTTCTGGAACAGCGGCATCTTCCTGTTTTCCGCCCGGACCTATCTCGGCGAACTGGAGCGGCACGACCCGGCGATGGTCGCCGCCTGCAGGAACGCGGTCGCGGCCAGCCGCCGGGACCTGACATTCTGCCGCCTCGATCAGGAGGCCTTTGCCGCGGCGCGGTCCGATTCGATCGACTACGCGGTGATGGAAAAGACCGGCCACGCCGCCGTCGTCCCCGTCGACATGGGCTGGAACGATCTCGGGGCCTGGTCGGCGCTGTGGGACATCGGCGACAAGGACGACGACGGCAATGTCGTCCTCGGCGACGTGCTGCAGCACGAGGCGAGCGGCAATTTCGTGCGCACCGACCACCACCTGGTCGCCGTCGTCGGCCTTAGCAACGTCGTCGTCGTCGCCAATGACGACGCCGTCCTCGTCGCCGACAAGGACCGGGTGCAGGAGGTCAAGGCGATCGTGGAGCGGCTGAAGGCCGAAGGCCGCGGCGAGCATGACCTGCACACCACCGTGCATCGGCCCTGGGGCAGCTACCGCGGCATCGACCGCGGCGAGCGCTTCCAGGTCAAGCGTATCGTTGTGCGGCCCGGCGAGAAGCTGTCGCTGCAAAAGCACTATCACCGGGCCGAACACTGGATCGTCGTCACCGGCACGGCCCTCGTCACCCGCGGCGATACCACGTTCCAGTTGGGCGAGAACGAATCGACCTACATCCCGGCGGGCGAGGTGCACCGGCTGGAAAATCCCGGCAAGCTGCCGCTGCACCTGATCGAGGTGCAGTCCGGCTCCTATCTCGGCGAGGACGACATCGTCCGCTTCGACGACGTTTATGCGCGCGAGGCCGACGAGGGCTGCGGCGGCGAATAGGCCGCCGCGTGCGGCTGCCGCTGGCGCGCGGTGTGCAGTGCGTCGGTCGCGATGATTCCCCAGGCCACTCCGAACAAGAGATACATGTGCCGCCAGTGGTCCATATCGATGACGATGCCCATCAGCGCATGGCCGAGAAGGACGACGGAGACGCATTGGGCATAGGCGCGCCACGGCCGCGGCTTGAAATTGATCGGCGCCAGCTTGCCGAGCGTCAGCAGGGTGAGCGCGATATAGGAAAAGCCGCCGAGCCACCCATAGGCGAGAAAGCCCTTCAGGTAGACGTTGTGCGGGTCTTCCGCGAACAGTTTGCCGAATTCCAGCGGGCCGATGCCGAACGGGTGGTGGGTTGCCATCTGGAAGCCGATCCAGTGGCGCGCGAAGCGGCCGAGCCGGGCGCCGTCATAGTCCTGAACCAGCTTCGCCCGGGCCTCGAAGAGCTTGTGGACGGCATCGCTGGATAGGGCGGCCAGCAGGAGCAGCGTGACGACGCCGGCCGCCACCGCCGCCAGCATGATCAGCCTGAGGCGCTTTACCGGATCGGTCTCGTTGATGAAGACGAGGAGGGCGGTCATCACCGCGGCAAAGAAGGCAAGGCCCCAGCTCGCGCGCGAGAACGAGAGGAAGACCGCAAGGACGATGGCCATCAGCGCCGCCATTCGCGGCAGGGTGTTTTCCAGCGGCCTCGACAGGATGTCGTGGATCAGGAAGGTCGCGGCGAGCACCAGGAACGGGCCGTAGACGTTGGGGTCCTGGAACGTGCCCTTGGCCCGGTCATAAAGGGTGAAGATGCCGGCGCCGGGAAACAGGTGGAAATAGCCGGCGATGCCGGCAACGGCGGCAAAGACGGCGGCCGCCAGATAGGCGTTGCGTATGACGTTAAGCCGCGACGGATCGGTGGTGATGATGGAGGCGAAGAAGATGCTGGTGCCGGCAAGAAAGCCGCTGACCGCCATGTACATGACGACCGTGCTGTCGATCACCTCGAGCTGGGTCAGCGACATCACCCCGCCGGCCATGTAGAAGGCCATCAGCACGACGAGCGGCGCATAGCCCCGCTGCACGCGAAAGCCGATGACCAGCCAGACGACGATGGTTGCCGCCAGCATCAGGTCATAGGGCGCCGGCTCGTTGATGACGAAGCCGCCGAGGAAGACCGCGAACCAGAGGATGCCGTTGAACACCCGCCGCGCCGAGACGGCCCCGCGCGGAATGCTCCGGTGCGCGAGGGCTGCTGTCTCGGTCAATAGGCGTGCTCCGTGTTGAGGAGCCGGATCGGCGTCAGGATGAGAATGTAAAGGTCGAACAGGAGCGACCAGTTCTCGATGTAATAGAGGTCATGCTCAACGCGCCGGCGGATCTTGTCCGACGTATCGGTCTCGCCGCGATAGCCGTTGATCTGCGCCCAGCCGGTGATGCCGGGCTTGACCCGGTGGCGGGCGTAGTAGCCGTCGACGACCGCCTCGTAGAGCCGGCCGGCGGCCTTGGCGGATGGCGCGTGCGGTCGCGGGCCGACGAGGGAGAGGTCGCCGCGGATGACGTTGAAGAGCTGCGGCAGCTCGTCGATCGAGGTCTTGCGGATGAAGCGGCCGACCTTGGTCACCCGCGGGTCGTCCTTGGTGACCAGCCTGTCGGCGCGGGCGTCCGTCATGCTCTGGTACATCGAGCGGAACTTGAAGATCTCCACCGGCTCGTTGTTGAAGCCGTAGCGCTTCTGGCGAAAGATCACCGGCCCCTTGGTCTCGGCCCGGATGGCGATCGCCGTCGCCAGCATCACCGGCGACAGGCCGATGATGGCAAGGGTCGCAAAGACCAGGTCGAAGCAGCGCTTCAGGATCGAGTCCCAGTCGGCGATCGGCTTGTTGAAGACGTCGACGAAAGGCACGGCGCCGACATACTGGTAGGAGCGGCGGCGGAAGCGCAGCTTGTCGGTGTGTGCCGACAGGCAGATGTCGACCGGCAGCACCCACAGCTTCTTCAGCATCTCGCCGACCCGGCCTTCCGCCGTCAGCGGAATGGCGACGATCAGAAGGTCGATATTGGCCATGCGGGCGAAGGTGACGAGTTCAGCGATGGTGCCGAGTTTCGGATAGCCGGCGACCACGTCGGGCGAGCGCTCGTCGCTGCGGTCATCGAAGATGCCGCAGATGCGGATGTCGTTGTCCGGCTGGTTTTCCAGGGAGATGATCAGGTCTTCGGCGGTCTTGCCGCCGCCGACGATGACAGCCCGGCGTTCCAGCCGGCCCTCGCTGGTCCAGCCGCGCACGGCAACGGCGAGCGCGGTGCGGAACAGGGTGAAGAAGGTGAGGCCGCCAAGGTACCAGCCCATGAACCAGACGCGGGAAAACTCCTCGCCGACCTTGGCAAAGAACAGGATGGTGGCGAAGAATGCGAACACCATCGTCCAGGCGCCGAAGATGCGGCCGAGCTGGCTGATATAGGTGCGGAAGCTGGCGATGGTGTAGCCGTCGGAGCCCTGGATCAGCAGGATCGTCAACACCGAGCCTGCAAGCAGCGGATAGGCGTAGTGCCAGGCAAGGCCCTCGTCCGGATAGACGTACCAGAAGAAAACGCCGAAGCCGATCAGCGCCAGCATCGCGAATTCGATCAGCCGGGCCGCGCCGGCGATGATGGCGGGCGCGATCGTGCGCTGCTTGAACCGCTCGGCGACCTCGCGGGCGAGCGCGCCCAGTTCCGGTGCGGGCAGCGGCGTCCCGTCGACATCGACGAGGGTGCCGGTGGCGGCGAGTTTCGCGGCATCGCGAAACCTTAGCCTCGGATCGAGTTCTGTCATCGAACACCTCACTCGGACACGGGCGTCCGTACGCAACTTTTGGCCAATACTAGCCGTTACTGCCTAATAAACACTTGATCGTCGGAGCGCGCCGGCCGCCCGGCCGCGCGGCGTCCCGCCGGCTTTGCGGTCGCCAGCGTCTCGCGGTAGAAGGCCTCGATCTCTCCGGCCATGGCGGCGAGCGAGAAGGGCCGGCGCAAACGTTCGGCCCGCGCGTTCGCAGCGGATTGGAATCCGGCGCCGTCCTTCAGGAATGCGGCCATGTGGGCGGCAAGCGCCCGGTCGTCGTCGGGGGTGACCAGCAGCCTGCTTTCGGGCCCGAAGATCTCCGGAATGCCGCCGACGCGGGTGGTGATCAGCGGCCGGTGTGCGGCAATCGCCTCCAGCACGATATAGGGCAGGGACTCCGCCCGCGACGGGATGACGACGCAGCGCGCGAGCCGGAACGCCTCGCGCGCCGGCATCGGATCCTCGAACCTGACGACGGCCTGAAGGCCGAGCTCGGTGACGAGCCGCTGATACGCCGGCTTGTCGTCGCCGGCCCCGACGATGACGCCGGTCGGGCTCGTCGGGCCGTTCTCGCGCAGGCGCGCCAGCGCGCGGATGAAGAGGTCCGGCCCCTTCAGGTCGCGCAGCGTGCCGATGAACAGGAAATCGTCGGCATCTTCGACCGGGACGACCGGCTCGAATTCCTCTGGCCTCAGGCCGTTGTGGACGACCTTCTGCGGCACGATCGGCGCGCCGACCTTTTCGCGGTAGGCGTCGGCCTCGAACCGGCTGACGAAGACGAGCCCGTCGGTGACGTGTTCCATCAGCCGCTCGGCGGTGAAATAGACCCGGCCCTGCAGGCTTCTGGCCTCGTAGTGGAGGCTGCCGCCGTGCGGACAGTAGAAGCGCGCCATGCGGTGGCCGGTCATCCTCAGGATCGCGCCGATGATGCGGGCAAAGGCGCCGCCCTTGGCGCCATGGGCGTGCAGCACGTCCGGCGCCATGCGGCCGATTTCCCTGGCGACCCGCCAGCTCGACAGGATGTCGCGCGGCGAGACATGGCGGCGCATCGGGATGCGGGTGACACCGAGGGAAAGGTGCTCGCCGAGGGCGGCGATGCGCGCGTCCTCAAATGAGCCGCCGGTGGTCGAATCGCAGATCAGTCCGACCGCATGTCCGGCCGCCGCCTGCGCCGTCGCCAGGTCCGAAACGTGGCGAAAGACGCCGCCGACGGGCGCGCGGATGCAATGGACGATCCGGAGCTGTTCCTTGTCTTGCATGGTCTGCCGCCTCCCTCCGGCAAAACCGGACGGCGCCGCAAGGGGCGCCTTAGTTGAGAGGCACTCTAGCAAGAAGGGATGAGCGGCCGGTTAACCGGCCGCAAAAGCTACGGTGAAATGGGCGCTGGCGGCGTATTTGTCAGTCGGCTCGCTCAGAACAGCCGCTCGCGGATATAGATGGTGTCGCCCGGCCGGATCGGGTCGGTGATCGGCACCCGGCCGGTCAGCACCTTGCCGTTGATCTGGCGGGTGATATCGACGCTCTTCTGGTAGCCGCGGGCGGAAAAGCCGCCGGCGATCGCCACCGCCGTCTGCGCCGTCAGGCCAGCCACATAGGGGTACTGACCGGGCGTGCGCACCTCGCCCATGATGAAGAACGGGCGGTACTGCTCGATCTCCACCGAGACGTCCGGATTGCGGATATACCCGGCCCGAAGCTTGGTGGCGATGGCCCTTTCGACGTCCGACGTCGTCTTGCCGCGGGCCGCCACCGCGCCGATCAGCGGCACGGAGATGTGGCCGGCCTGGTCGACCGTGTAGGTCGACGAGATGTCCGACTGCCCGAACACGACGAGGCGCAGCTTGTCGCCGCTGTCGAGCTGGTAGGGCTCGGTCAGCACCTGGTGAAAGGCGGTGGGCGGGCGGCGATAGCCGGTGCAGGACACCACCAGCGCCGCAAGACCTGCGATCAGAATGAGACGAAGTACACGCGTCATGGGAGACCCCTGTTCCTCGTTCCTTTATTGGCTTTCATGGTTAACGGAGCGTGAAGAGCGGCGGCCTTTATACGGCGCAGTTGGCAAGACCTGGGAATACCGGCATTCGTGTGGGAAGAAAATGGATACAACCGGGCGCCGATTAACCGGTTGCTTACCTTAACAAGAGAATACTGGCCCCAGTTTCCTCGGAGTCAGTAGCCATGAAGAACGTCGAGAATCCCTACGGTGACGACGTCGCCATCGATATCAGGGGGCTTGCCGCCGCCGTCTGGCGCGCAAAGCGCTGGATCCTGCCGGCGACCGTTGCTGTCGCCGTCGTCACGGCTGTCGTGCTGTCTCTGATTACGCCGCGCTATCTCGGCCAGTCGAAGATCCTGATCGAGGCCACCAAGTCCGTTCTCGCCGACGCCGACGAAAAGCCGCAGGAAGCCGAACGCGCGCTGCTCGACCCGGAAGGGGTGACGAGCCAGGTGCAGCTCCTGATCTCGCGCGATCTCGCCCGCCGCGTCGCCAAGAAGCTGGAGCTGGCCGAACGCGCCGAGTTCAACCCCGCCGGCAAGGGCGGCGGCACGCTCGTCGGCGATCTCATGGTGCTGTTCGGGCTTGCCCGCGATCCGCTGCGGGTGTCGCCCGAGGAGCGCGTGCTGGAGGCCTATTACGAACGCCTCAAGGTCTACAACATCGAGAATTCCCGCGTCATCGCGGTGGAGTTCTCCTCTATCGACCCGGCGCTCGCCGCAAGGGGCGCCAACACCATCGTCGACGAGTACATGGCCCTGCAGTCGGCCGCCAAGCGCTCCAAGACGGTCGACATGGCGGAAATCCTGGAGCCGGAGATCGCCAAGCTGCGCGACGAGGTCAGCGCGGCGGAACGCCGGGTGGAGGATTTCCGCTCCAGCAACGATCTCCTCATCGGCAACAACAATTTGACGCTGACCCAGCAGCAGCTCGGCGAATTGACGACCCAACTCGCCAGCGCCCGCAGCGCCCAGAGCGAGGCCGAGACGAAGGCCCGGCTGGTCCGCAACCTGATTTCCAGCGATTCCCTCGACAGCTCCACCGACGTCCTGAATTCGCGGCTGATCCAGCGCCTGCGCGAGCGCCAGGTGACGCTGAAGGCCCAGCTCGCCGAGCTGTCGACGACGCTCCTGCCGAACCATCCGCGCATCAAGGCGCTGAAGTCGCAGATTGCCGACTTCAACAGCCAGGTCCGCGGCGAGGCCCGCAAGGTGCTGCGCGGGCTTGAGAACGACGCCGAGATCGCCGCGGAACGCGTGCGCTCGCTGCAGAGCAGTATCAACGAATTGAAGGCCAAGACCGCCAACACCAATAACGAGCAGGTGCGGCTGCGCGAACTGCAGCGCGATGCCGAGGCCAAGAGCCGGCGACTGACGACCCTGCTCGGGCGTTACCGCGAGGCCGATGCCGGCCGCAACGCCCGCACCCTGCCGGTCGATGCCAGGGTGATCTCGCGCGCCACGGTGCCGCCCAAGCCCTACTGGCCGAAGATCGTGCCGATCACGGTCATCGTCACCATCGCCGCCCTGCTGGTCTTCATCGGCATCGTCGTCATCACCGAATTCCTCTCCGGCAAGGCCCTGCGCCCGGTGCCGGTTGCCGCGGAGGACGAACCCGAGGCGCCGGAAGCCCCCGAGGCGGTCGGCCGGATCCCGGAAGAGGACCTGATCCGCTGGGACGATTCCGGAAATCTGCATCGGGTCATGCCGAGCGAGCCGGCACACGCGGCCGAGCGCTCGCGCATCGAATCGGCCCGCGAGGTCTGGCGTCGCATCGCCCCCGGCAGCGACGGCAAGCGCCACCTGGTGGTCGCCGGCGCAGAGCCGGGCACGGCCACCCGCATCGCCGCCATGGCGCTTGCCCGCACCGCCTCGGCCGACGACAACGTCCGCGTCGTCATGCTCGACCTTTCCAATGAAATCCACGCGGGCGACGGCATCACGGAAATGCCGCTCGCCGGCCTCACCGACCTTCTCGACCGCGGCGTCTCCTTTGCGCAGGTTCTGTTCCGCGACCGCCGCTCCCGCGCCCATGTGGTGCCGCGCGGCCGCCGTCCGCTGACCGAGGCCGATCTGGCGGGCGAGCGGTTCCAGACCGTGATGGAGGCGTTAGAGTTCACCTATGACGCCGTCATCATCGACGTCGGCCCGCTGACGTTCGGGCGCCACATCGCTGAGTTCCTCCTGCGCGCCGACCATGTCGTGCTGGCGACGTCCGGCAAGACCGGCGATCCTACGGCGGCCTATGCCTACGAAATCCTGTCGCGCAACGGCATCGAGGAGATCTCCGTCGTCTCGACCGCCGAGATGGGCGATCCGATCGTCGCCGCCGACCTCACCGGCGCTGCCGCCTAGAGCGCTTTCCCAAAAAGTTGACAGACTTTTTGGATAAGAAATCGCGTGAAAATAATGGCCTAAAGCACGTTGCGTTTTTCAGGTAAAACGCAACGTGCTTTAGGCATCCGGACAATTCTGGCAGGCGACTTGCATTCCGGGCCTTGCGACATGTTCGAAGGCCCGGAATGACCCTGATCACCCGCAGACACCTCTTGAGAAGCGCCGCGGCCGCAGCCGTGCTGCCGTCGGCGGTGCCCGCTCGGGCAGCAAGGAAGGCCGTCTGCGGCATCGATCTTTCGCGCGCCGCCTTCAACAGTGTGTCCGACTGGGACAGCGTCTTTGAGGCGCGCTGGGGTCCGCTCGGGACCATCGGGAAGAGTCGCATCCTGGAATGGATCGGCGCCAGAGACGGCGTCTATGACGACAGGGACGGCGTCCTGGCCTGGATTCTCGGCTACTGGGTCCGTGCCTTTGTGACCATGGCGGACCTTACCGGCGCGCCGCGCCACATGGACGCCGCCGCCTCGCTCATCGCCTTCATCCTCGATCATACCGATGCACGGCGCGTTGCCCGCGGCGAGATCGTCGAGAATTATGCCCGCGACCCGCTCTATTTTCGCGGCACGGGTGAGGGCGGGCCGTTCTGGAAGCGCGGCGACGATGCCATTGTGCTGAACACCGGTCACATCGCCAACCCCATCCTGCGCTTTGCCGACCTTGTTTTCCGCGACGCGGATCGCTTCGGCGCATACATGCCGGAGGCGGTGCGGACCTTCACCGAGGCCCGCATCGCCGTCGATGCCTTCGACAATGACTGGCAGGTGGTCGGCGACAAGGGCAGCTACCACTACCGGGATAGCCAGGGATCGGGCCAGCTCGGCACGACGCGGACGGCCTTCAACCAGTCGGCCACCATGATGACGGCTGAGATCCTCCTAGACCGCTGGCGTCCGAACGCAGGTCGCGTCGACAAGATCGGGCGCCTCGTCCGCTACTGGCTGGAGGACTTCGCGGATTTCCGGCCGGACGGCACGGTGTCCTGGCCATACATGATCCATCCGACGCTCGGTGTGACGGAAGACGTCGGCCACGCCTCCATTGACGTTGATTTTCTGGTTGCGGCCTTTGATACCGGCCGCACGGACCTCACCGAAGAGCACATGGCCACGCTCGCCAGAACCTTTCTGGAAAAAATCTATGACGGGCGAGGCGGGCTCAACCGCTTCGTCGACGGCACCACGGAGCCGGGCTTCGGGGAACACTGGAACGCGGCCATCGGGTTTCTGGAACTCGCCCGGTTCGCGCCGCGCGTTGCCGACGTCGCGCTCAACGTTTTCAATGCGAAATATCCACCCGACGCGCCGGACGGCATCCTCTGGGCGCGGCCGATGCTCGGCTGGGCAACATTGCTGAAGGCCGCGGCGACGCCGTGCTGAGGCGCACATTCGTGCATTTCTGGCACAGTACTTGCTGTCTTCGCGCGATAATCATTGTTGGAAGCCGGACGGCGGGAGACGCTTCAAATGGAGACATCGATCGGAGCACAGGGCGGTCGATCGCTGGCAAAAACTGTCCCAGGCCTGGTCATCGGACTTCTCAAGCGCACGGGGCTGCCGCGACTGGCGACGCGGTCCTTCGACGTTCTGGTCAGTCCCGCCCTGACGCGCTGGCGGCTGGCGCGGCTGCCCGCGCATCGGCCGCTGAAGATCGTCATCGGCGCCGGCGGCCTTCGCCTGCCGGGGTGGATTTCGACGTCCGAGACCGTCCTCAATCTTCTGAAGGCCGAGGACTGGGGTCGCCGTTTCAGCGCCCGCAAAATCGATGCGATCCTCGCCGAACACGTCTGGGAGCACCTGACACCGGATGAAGGACGTCGGGCCGCGCGGATCTGTTTTGAGCACATGGCCCCCGGCGGCCATCTCCGCATTGCCGTACCGGACGGATGTCATCCCGATCCGGCCTATATCGACAAGGTGAAGGTCGGCGGCACAGGTCCGGCGGCCGACGACCACAAGGTGCTCTTCACCCACCGCTCGCTGACGGCACTCCTGGAAGAGGCCGGCTTCGAGGTGCGGCTCCTGGAATATCACGACGCCGCCGGCACCTTCCACGCGGCCGACTGGTCGCCGGAGGACGGCATGGTGTTCCGCTCGGCCCGGTTCGATGCCCGCAACAGGTGCGGCCGGCTCGTCTATACCTCGATCATCGTCGATGCGGTGAAGCCGGTAACTGCGAGCTGAGCTTCGGCTCTTACCAGATCGCGGCCGGCGGCTGAACGCCGGCGATCTCGTCAAGGCGCCTGCGTGTCGCCGGCGAGGTCTCGGCCGGCAGGGCGTCGACCGGGAACCAGCCGTGCTCGGCGATTTCCGCATTGGGCACCGGCGCCTCCGGCTGCTCCCACTGACGGGCGACGAACAGCACCACATGGTCGCGGCGGTAGATGCGCTTGTTGTGGTAGACGGCGAAGAGCTGCGGTTCGCCGAGGAGCCGGATATTGCCTTCCTCGCGCAGTTCCTTGTCGAGCGCCTGGCGCACCGTCTCGCCGAGATCGACGCCGCCGCCGGGCAGGTGCCAGCCCGGCACATAGGTATGGCGGACGAGGAACACCCGGCCGTCGCCATCGAAGACGGCGCCGCGCACGCCGAGCGTCATCCCCCGCGAAACGAGCCAGTATCGCTTGAGGAACGGCCGGATCCACGGCCCGAGCCGGGGCAGAATATCGTCTTGAAAGCGCACCGGTAGCGTCCGCGTCCGGGGGAGGGAAGACGAAACCTAGCGCCCATAAGGTTAACGGCTTGCTTCTAAAATCGGCACGGCGGGGCGTCAAAACAAAACACTTGTTAACACTTTCGGTCCGTTTCGCACACAACGCCCTGGCACGTGGCCTGCATTGAGGACGCCGAGCGGATTGCGGTCTCGCAATTCGGGAACTTCTTCAAACCCCGCGCGGGAGGCGATCCACGGTGACTCATATTTCAACGCACAGCCCCTATCCGGAGAACCGCCGTATTCTGGTGACCGGCGCTGCCGGCTTCCTCGGCTCCCATCTCTGCGAGCGGCTGCTCGCCGACGGCAACGGCATCGACGTCCTCGGCGTCGACAACCTCTATTCCGGCACCAAGTACAACATCGCGCATCTGGAAGCCGACCCGCGGTTCGAGTTCATGCGCCACGACGTGACCTTCCCGCTCCATGTGGAGGTCGACGAGATCTACAATCTCGCCTGTCCGGCAAGCCCGATCCACTACCAGTTCGATCCGGTGCAGACGGTCAAGACCTCGGTGCACGGCGCCATCAACATGCTAGGCCTGGCCAAGCGCACCCGCTCGCGCATCCTGCAGGCCTCGACCAGCGAGGTCTATGGCGACCCGAGCGTCTCGCCGCAGCAGGAGGCCTATTGGGGCAACGTCAACCCGATCGGCCCGCGCGCCTGCTACGACGAGGGCAAGCGCTGCGCGGAGACCCTGTTCTTCGACTACCACCGTCAGCACGGCCTCGACACGCGCGTCATCCGCATCTTCAACACCTACGGCCCGCGCATGCATCCGAACGACGGCCGGGTGGTCTCCAACTTCATCATCCAGGCGCTGCGCGGCGAGCCGATCAGCGTCTATGGCGACGGCAGCCAGACCCGCTCCTTCTGCTATGTCGACGACCTGATCGACGGCATGGTCGCCTATATGCGCCACGAGGCCGGCGGTCCGGGCCCGATCAATCTCGGCAATCCGGCCGAGATCACCATCCTGGAGCTTGCCACCACCATCATCGAGATGACCGGCTCGCGCTCCGAGCTGGAATTCAAGCCGCTGCCCCAGGACGATCCACTGCAGCGCCGGCCGGATATCACCAAGGCTCGCGAGACGCTCGATTGGGAGCCGAAGGTGCCGCTGGTGGCGGGCCTCACCCGCACCATCGACTATTTCGACCAGTTGCTGAGCCGCATGGACAACGTCGCGGTGGCCGCCGAATAGGCGGCCGCGGCCGGCCCCTCCCGCTTCAACTGTTTTTTCGGAGATCGCACCCATGCGCAACGTCGTCCTCATCACCGGCTCGGCCGGCCTCATCGGTTCCGAGGCGGCCCGGTTCTTCGCCGACCGCGGCCACCGCATCGTCGGCATCGACAACGACATGCGGAAATATCTGTTCGGTACTGAGGCCTCGACCGAATGGAACCGCAACCGGCTGTCGGCGGACTTGCCGGCCTACCGCCACGTCAATGCGGACATCCGCGACGAGGCGGCGATGGGCGCGCTGTTTGAGGAGCTGGCGAGCGATCTCTGCCTGATCATCCACACCGCCGCCCAGCCGTCCCACGACTGGGCCGCCAAGGAGCCGTTGACGGACTTTACCATCAACGCCAACGGTACCCTGGTTCTGCTGGAACTGACCCGCAAGCACTGCCCGGAGGTGCCGTTCATCTTCACCTCCACCAACAAGGTCTATGGCGACACGCCGAACGGCCTGCCGCTCGTCGAAAAGGCCGAGCGCTGGGAGATCGACGAGAGCCATCCGTTCTTTGCCCACGGCATCGACGAGACCATGACGATCGACCAGTCCATGCACAGCCTGTTCGGTGCCTCCAAGGTGGCGGCCGACATGCTGGTGCAGGAATACGGCCGCTATTTCGGCATGAAGACCGCCTGCTTCCGCGGCGGCTGCCTGACCGGCCCGGCCCATAGCGGCACCCAGCTCCACGGCTTCCTCGCCTATCTGATGAAATGCGCCGCCACCGGCGCGCCCTACACCGTGTTCGGCTATGGCGGCAAACAGGTCCGCGACAACATCCATTCCAACGACCTGGTGAACGCCTTCTGGCACTTCTTCCAGAAGCCGCGCTCCGGCGAGGTCTACAACATGGGCGGCGGGCGCCATTCCAACTGCTCCATGCTGGAAGCGATCCGCCTGTGCGAAGACATCACCGGTCTGAAGCTCAACCACAGCTATTCGGAAGCCAACCGGATGGGCGACCACATCTGGTGGATCTCCGACACCCGCCGCTTCGAGGCGCACTATCCGGACTGGAAGCGCGACTACGACGTCGCCGCCATCCTTGAGGAAATCTACGTCGTCAATCGCGACCGCTGGCGCGAGGCCTCCTGAGCGGGGCCTTCCCAGCCGGGCGAATGCCCGTCCTCCAACAGGCAAAAGAACCATGATCGATAACGGCAAGAAGAACGTTCTTGGCGTCGGCGTCAGCGTTGTCGACTATGACGGCGCCGTCGAGGCCATCATCCGGGCGGCGCGGGCGCGTCGCGGCTTCAAGGTTGCGGCGCTCGCCGTCCACGGCGTCATGACGGGCGTGCTCGACCGGCGCCACCGCTACCGCCTCAACAGCTTCGACGTCATCACGCCGGACGGCCAGCCCGTGCGCTGGGCCCTCAATCTCCTGCACCGCACGAAGCTCAAGAACCGCGTCTATGGACCGGAACTGACGCTGCGCCTCTGCGAACGGGCCGCACGCGAGAACCTTCCCATTTACCTCTATGGCAGCAAGCCGGAGGTGCTGGAGCGCCTTCAGGAACGCCTGGCCGAGCGCTTCCCCGGCCTCGTCATCGCCGGTGCCCGGCCGTCGCTGTTCCGAAAGAGCACGGCGGAGGAAAAGGAGGCGATTGCCGAGGAGATCCGCGAGAGCGGCGCCCGGCTCGTCTTCGTCGGCCTCGGCTGCCCGCGCCAGGAGGTCTGGGCCTACGAATATGCCCGGCTCCTCGACATGCCGGCGATCGCCGTCGGCGCCGCCTTCGATTTCCATGCCGGGCTCTTGTCCCAGGCGCCGCGTTGGTTCCAGGACCGGGGCCTTGAATGGGCCTACCGGCTGAGCCGCGAGCCGAAGCGCCTGTGGCGCCGCTATCTCCTACTCAATCCCGCCTATCTGACGATGCTCGCCGCCCAGGCCCTCGGCCTTGCCCGCTATGCCGACCGCGGCACCGAGCCGGGCGACGCGGAGAACTTTGCCTGAAGCAGGTGCCAGCGCTGCGGCGCGCTTCTTGCAAAACCAACGGCAATCCGGCCGAACGGCGGCCGGTTGCTTCAAAACGGGACAGATATCGGCCGCGGTCCAGGCCTCGTTCGAACACTCTGTCCCCCGATCCGACGGTGATAGCGCCATGAACAGTTTTCCGCCGAACAGCCAGATGGCCCTTCCGGTCGCCCATATGCCCCAGGTTTATGCCGAGCCGCGCACGCCGGCCTTCGGCATCGGCGACGTCATCTCCATCCTGATGCGGCATAGGCGCACCGTCGTCGTCACGGCGTTGATCTTTGCCACCATCGCCGCCGTCTACGCCTTCGGCCGCGAGCGCAACTACGTCGCCATGTCGCGGATCCTGATCAATCCGCGCGGCCTGCAGGTCGTCGACCGCGAGATCACGCCGACGTCGGAGACCAATGACGGCGGCATCGCCATGGTGGAAAGCCAGATGCGGGTGATGACGTCGAACGACGTCCTGGCCAAGGTCGTGGCGCGCGAACATCTCGGCGAGGACCGCGAATTCGTCGGCGGCGGCGGGGCGCTCTCTGCCATTACCGGCTTCCTCGGCAGCCTTGCCGGCGGCGGACGCTCGATCCAGCCGGACATCAAGGCACTCTACAATCTACAGGAGGCCGTGCGCGCCCAGCGCCCGAAGCGCTCCTATATCGTCGAGCTGAACGTCAAGACCAAGGACGGCGCTAAGTCGGCCCGGCTCGCCAACGCCATCGCCGACGTCTACATCAACTCCGAAGCCGATGCCCAGTCGGGCCTTGCCGGCCGCGCTTCCGAAATGCTCACCGGCCGGCTCGACGAGCTGCGCCGGCAGCTCAGCGCCGCCGAAGAGGCGGTCGAGACGTACAAGTTCGAGAACAACATCGTCACCTCGACGGGCTCGCTGATCAACGAGCAGGAACTCTCCCAGGCCAACCAGCTCCTGACCCAGGCGTCCAACCAGACGGCGACGGCGCTGTCCAAGCTGGAACAGGTGCGCCGCATCAAGAACACCGGCGACATGTCGCAGCCGCTGCCGGAGGCGATCACCTCGCAGACGATCACCCGCCTGCGCGACCGCTACGGCGCGGCCGTTCAGCGCCGCGAGGCGCTGTCCGCCCAGCTTCTGCCGAGCCATCCGCGGATGCAGGCGGCCAAGGCCGAGATCGATTCCGCGCGCCGCCAGATCGTCGGCGAACTGAACCGCATCGCCGCGGCCACCGAGGCCGACTACGAGCGCGCCAGGGCCCATGAGGATAAGGTCCGCGCCCGCATCGAGACGCTGAAGTCCGGCACCCACCGCACCAATGACGCGATGGTGCGCCTGCGCGAATTGCAGCGCGATGCCGACGCCAAGCGCGCCGTCTACGAGGCCTTCCTGGTCCGCGCCCGCGAGCTGTCGGAACAGCGCCAGGTCGACACCACGGCGGCACGTATCGTCTCGCGCGCCATCGTGCCGATGCGGCCCGACGGTCCGGGCTCGATCCTGATCGTCCTTCTCGGCCTCTTCGCCGGCGCCGGCGTCGGCACCATGCTCGCCTTCGGCCGCGAGGCACTGTCGACCCGCATCTCCTCGCCGGAACAGATCAGCCAGATCTCCAACCTGCCTCTGCTGGCCTCGATCCCGATCTATCCGACCCATTCCTCCGACGAGGGGTTGCCGGAATTCGTCGCCGACGATCCGCTGTCGCCGACCGCACTCGCCATCGGCGACCTGCTGGAGAATTTGCGCCCCTACGGCCCCGGCGGCGACGTCAAGACCGTGCTGGTGACCTCGCCCGGCCTCAACCACGGCAAGACGACCGTCGCCTTCAACCTGGCGCTGGCGGCCGCCCGTCGCGGCGAGAAGGTTCTGCTGGTCGACGGCGACGCGACGCGGCGCACGCTCAGCGCCCTGCGCGTCGACGATCCCGAGATCGGCTTCTTCGACGTCGTCAACGGCAGGGCCCGGCTGCAGGACGCGCTGGTGCTCGATCCGGGCGGCCTCGTCATGATCCTGCCGGCCGGCCGCACCTCCGGCTTCGACTGGTCGTCGTCGCTGACCGCCGACAAGATCAAGAACGCCGTCATGCGCCGGCTTCCCGACGTCAGCCTGATCGTCATCGACGGGCCGATCGGCGGCCGTAGCGACGCGCTCGCCCCGTTCAGCGAAAGCGCCGATGCCTCCTGCCTCGTCATCCGCTCCGGCGAGGTCGACGAGGCGACCCTGAAGCGCTCCGCCGAAAACCTGCGCGCCCGCCCGGGCAAGCGGAACGGGAGCGTGTTCGTCGTCGATGCGGCCGAATGATCTTCGGGTCCTGACCGCCACGCTTTGCCGCAAGGGCAGGAGAGACGGATGATGACCGCCTACGCAACGGCCGACCACGCAAGCGCCAACCCGGCCGCCTCGCACGCCTGGGAGCGCACGCTCGCCGCGGTCCTTGCCGTGCTGCTCATCATCTTTGCCACCCAGTCCTTCCAGTTCCTGTTCGCCGACAAGGTCAACGAGGGCATGACCACCCGCGATTCCGCGGCCAGCAACCCGGTCTATCTGGCCATCTTCGCCGCCCAGTACGGCATCGCGCTCCTCTTGCTGCTCTATTCCGCGCTCCATCGCGGCCTCGGCTGGCAGTTCCTTGCCGGCATGGTCATTCCGGGCGTTGCCGCACTGTCGGCGCTGTGGTCCGTCGGCACCAAGATGACCGTGACGAACACCGTCGTGCTCACCTATCTGGTCATCGCCTCCTATGTGCTTTCGGTGCATTTCCGTCCGGCCGAGGTGCTCAGGATCTATTTCCGCGTCACCGTCTTCTGCCTCGTCGCCTCGCTGGTCCTCTACGTCGTCGCGCCCGACCAGGTGCTGCAGGCGCGCTATGGCGGCGGTTGGGTCGATGGCTGGGAATTCCGCGGCGTCATGTCGTCGAAGAATTTTGCCGGCTTCGTCTTCGCCAGCACCTTCCTGTTGGCCTTGAACGGCAAGCTCATCGGCATCGGGGCGTTCTGGCGCTATTCGGTCGGCCTGATGGCGCTCGGCGCCCTGGTGTTGACCAGTTCGGCGACCGCCGTCCTCGTCGTCGTGCTCCTCACGCCGGCCTCGGTCCTGCTCCGCCTCTCCGGGCCCTACCGGGCGCTGCTCGCGTTTGCCATGGTCGTTCTGTTCTTTTGTGCCATCATGGCCCTGCCGGTCATCGGCTCGGGCGCGGCGATCGACGTCCTCGGCCGCGACGCCACCTTCACCGGCCGCACCGACCTCTGGCGGCTGGCCTTCGAGAACATCGCCGAACGCCCCGTCCTCGGTTTCGGCTATACCGGCTTCTTCGATGCAGACCCGTTCTCGCCGGCCTGGCAGTTCTGGCAGCATTTCCGCTACTTCCTGACCGCCACCTTCCACAACGCCGCCATCGAGGCGCTGGTCTCGCTCGGCCTCGTCGGCCTCGTGCTGCTGGCCGCCCTCTGCCTCATCGCCGGTGCCGTCATCTTCAACCGCACGGTCGAGGAGGGACCCCGCCTCGTGCTGGTCATCCTGCTGTCGGTGTTCCTGATCGGCGGGACGATGGAGTTCACCATCCTCCACCACAACTACATCGGCACGGTCGTCGCCTTCTACGCCGCCTTCGTCGCGCTGACCCGCTACGGCCCGGACCAGGACACCCTGCCGCCGAGCTGGCAGCCGGTCCGCCAGCGCCCGCCGCGCCGCCCGCTCTTTGCGGCAAGCGCGCCGGTGCGGACGCAGCGTCCGGCGCTCGTCTGACGGGGGCACGGCCGGGGGCATCACGGTTCGCAATCGTCAGCGACAAAAGAAAGCCGCGGGAGCAATGACCTCGCGGCTTTCTTTTGCTTGTGATGCCAGATGCAGCTATGGCGGACCTTGATCCCACCCATCCAATGTCATTGCGAGCGAGCGAAGCGAGCGCGGCAATCCAGGGGCCGCACGCTCGGAGCATGCCGGCCTGGATCGCCGCGTCGGCCTGTCGGCCTCCTCGCGATGACGGAGTAGCGTTCGTCCTCAGCTGATGGCCGCCAGCACGCCTTCCGCGAAATTCCGTGCCATGCGCTCGATCGTGTAGTCCTCGACCGAGGCTCTCGCCCCGTCCGCCAGGCGCGCCTGCAGGGCGTCGTCGGTGAGGAGGGCGGCGACGGCGTCGGCATAGTCGGCAACGTTCTCCGGATCGGACGTGATCAGGCCGTTCTCGCCGTCGCTCAGATATTCGATCTCCGGCGAATGGTAGGGAACGTTCGTCGTCACCATCGGGCAGCCGGCGGCGAAGGAGTCGATGATGGCAAGGCCGACGAGGCCCGGCATGACGAAGGCCTTCGCCATCTTCAGGAGCGTCGCCTTTTCCCGTCCGAAGCGCGGGCCGAGGAAGTGGATGTAGTCGCAGCTCGCCGCGGCGATCTGGGCGATCTCGGAGTGCGAGCCGGAGCCGACCATGACGAGATGGAAGTCCGGCACGGTCTCGCGGATCCTTTCCGCCGCTTCGATCAGGAACGGCAGCCGCTTTTCCTGGTACATGCCGCCGATATAGATGGCGATATTGTCCGAGGCGATGCCGAGCGCCGCCTTCTGGGCCGCGATGTCCTCGGCCGTCACGGCTTCAAGCTGGCCTTTCAGCGCACCGGTATCGATGCTGTTGTAGTTGACGGTGATGCGCTCGCCGGGAAAGCCGTAGTCCTCGACGATCTTCTTGACGCCCGGCGTATAGGCGAACCACCAGTGGACGCGGGTCGCAAGCTGCGCCTTCAGCTTTTCGCGCCAGCCGTCCGGCCGGTTCGCCTGATAATTCTTGCCGTGCCCGAAAAAGGCGAGACGGCTGCCGGAAAGGAGATATCGCGCCTGCAGCAGATAGTTCACGAGCAGCTTGTTTTCCTGCGAGATCACGGTGAGTGCCGAGCCCCGGGTCGCTGCGAGTGCGTTCTGCCAGTAGAGCTCGCCGCCCGGGATCGGGATGCGCTTGACCGGGATCTTGACCGCCCAGGGCAGTTCCAGTGTGTCGCCCTTCTTGGCATCGGAGCCGACCGGATCGCTGTAGATCAGGCGATAGTTGACGCCGTGCTCGGCGAGGATGTCCCGCACGATGGTGTGGAACGGGATCCGGTAGTGGCTGAGGACGAGCGTCAGGAAGCTGACGGTCGGCGCCCGATCGGTCCCGGCAACGCCCGCTTCGCCGGCAATGGTCGCCGATGCCGTGCCCGTCCGTGCCGCGCCGGAGGCGCGCTCGCGAAGGGCGAGGCGTCCGAACGCGCGGCGCCGGGCCTCGGCCTTCGGCGCCGGCCGGTCGTGAGGGGCGTCGTCGGGCGTCGTGCTGGATGAGAGGGTCACGACAGGGCTCCATCTGAATGGGGGCTTATGGGAGGATAGGCGGTGTTGGCCGGCGTGCCGCGCCTGGCGGCGGCGGCCTTGCGCTGGTCGCGGATGATGACGGAAAGCACCAGGCTGACGCAGACCGCATGGGCGATGCCGAGGCAGATGGCGACGCCCTCCAGCCCGAAGCCGCGCATCAGGGGGTAGATCAGGATCACGGCGGCGGCCGAGGAGACGGTGTAGGACAGGAACACGCTCCTGGTGTCCTCGATGGCGCGCAGATAGTGCGTCCAGATGCTGTTGATGACGATCAGGGAGTAGGTGATGCCGAGGATATGCGTGAGATGCGCATATTCGGCATATTGCGGCCCGAAGACGGCGGTCAGCATTTCGCTGGAATAGACCGAGACCAGGACGATGAGGGCGATGACGGCGCCGCCGAGGAAGGCGGACTGGCCGAGCAGGTAGTCGCGCAGGCCCTCGCGGCCCTTCAGCCGGAGCTGTTCGGCGGCGTTGCGCGGGATGTGGTTCTCCATCGCCAGCGTGATGGTGTGGGTGATGCCGAGCATGTATTGCGCGGCCCGGAGCCCGCCGATGGCGGTATCGCCGAGTTCCACGCCGACGATGACCCAGATCGCCTGTTCCTGGCCGAGCGAGACCAGAAGCATCAGGATCATCCAGCGCGACATCGGCCAGTGGCGGGCGAGCACGGCGGTAAAGAGCCGCTTCTTGTAGGGCCCGCGCATCAGGCCGAGCGAGAACGGAAGGGTCGCCAGCAACGCCGAAGCGGCCAGCAGATAGAGCAGCGTTGCCACATCGACGGAAAAGGCTTCGAAGACGATGACGGCGGCGGCGACCGCCATCACGGCAAGGCGCACGATATCGAGGCCGGCCGCGAACAGGCGCCGGCGCTGGGCAAAGAGGATGCGCCGCAGCATGATCTGCTGGTTCTGGGCAAAGGTGATGGCGGCGCTGGCAAGGAGCACGTCCGGCGAGAAGCTGTCGCCGCGCAGCGCCCCGATCAGGAGCAATATCAGCATCATGGCGGCACCGCCGAGGGCGGAGAACACCAGGCCGAGCGCCCAGATCGTTGCGAAATAGCTCTTAGAGCGCATCGGCCGAGAGCCGGCGAACGTCATCATCGGCATGGTCAGCACGTGGCCCTGGGCCACCGAGATCACCATGGCGATCATCAGGATCAGCGTGAAGACGCCGAAATCGGCGATGCCGAGCAGGCGCGCGGCGGCGATGCCGACGGCGAAATTGAAGCCGCTGACGAACACCTGGCTCATCACCGAATAGGTGACGTCCCGCTGCAACAGGGAGGAAAGGCGAGCGGAAAGGCTCATCCTGTGAGGCTCCTTCCGGTCAGCGCGGCATAGAGCGAGCCGTTGATCCTCAAATCCTCCAGGTTGCGTTCAAGACTGTTTTCAAACTTCCAGCCGGTACGGTGCAGCGTTAGCGGATCCCGGAAAGACCGCAGTTGGAGTCCGGAGATCGCCGTTGCGATGGTGCGAAAGCCGATATTGGAACAGTAGGCCTTGAGGCTTTCGGAAAAATGCCGCCGCATGCCGTAGGGATAGGAGAAATCGACGACCTCGTCGCCGAAGAAGTCCTCCAGATAGGCCTTGGAGCGGTCGATCTCGTTCGCCCATTCGCCGCGGTCGATCTGCGGCAGCCGCCGGTGGGTGTGGGTGTGGCAGCCGATGGCGTGGCCGGCGTCGTGGATTTCCTTCAGCTCCTGGCGCGACAGGGTCGGGCTCGCGCCCTGATAGCGAATGCGCCCGAAATAGGCGGCGATGTCGGAGGCTGAGGCCTCGTCGCGCATGACGCCGGTGTTGACGTAGAAGGTCGCGGTGGCGCCCAGCCGGTCGAGCGGGCGCAGCGCCCGGTGCCAGCTCTGGAAATTGTCGTCGAAGGAGACGAAGAGAAGCTTCCCGCTGGCGCCCGGGTCGGTGTACTCGCCGGCCGTCACCGTCCGGTAGCCGTGGTCGAGGAAATGACCGACGGCTTCGGAAAACTTGCCGAACTGGGTCGGTTCCAGGTCATGGAAATAGATCGCCACCCGCTCCGGCAGCTCGCGCATCTGGAACGGCACATGGACCGCGCGCAGCGTGGAGAGCACCAGTTGCTTCACGGTCGGACCTCCCCGATGCTCGGGGCAGGCGTCGGCGGCAAGGCGGGCTGCTTGGGATCCCATGACAACTCCTTGAGCACCCGGTTGCGATAGCGTTCCGGGCTGAATTCTTTCAGGTACTGGGTGCGGGCGGCCGCCTTGTCCCGTTCCAGGAGGGCCGGATCGGCCTTATAGGCGGCAAAGATTGTCTCGATGGCATCGAGGAGGGCGGTGCCGGTGAGCGACGGATCGAGCACATTGCGGGAAAGCTCCGGGCCGACCATCTCGGCAAGCCCGCCGACATTAAGCACGATCGGCGCGGCGCCATGGGCGAGCCCTTCGATCAGCGCCAGCGGCGCAAGATCGTGGCGCGACAGATAGAGGAAGACGTCGAGGCCGCCGAGGATGCGGCTTTTTTCGTCTTCGGACACCCGGCCGGTGACCGCGATGGAGTCCGCGACGCCCCGTTCGGCGACGCGCGCCTCAAGACCCTCGACGGAAAGCTGGGCGGTCGGCCCGCCGACCATCGTGGCGGCAACCGGAATACCGGAGTTCTCGAGCCGGCCGATGGCGTCGACGAAATCGAGGACGCCTTTTCTGGGATCGAGATTGCCGAGGCAGCCGACGGTGAGCGGGGAATGCGGTGCGGTCGCACGCCCGCCCGGGTCGGCCGCGATGTTCGGCAGGTCGATGACGTGGGAAAAGAGGTCCGAACGGCGCCCTAGGCGGCCGGTGTCGGCGGTGATCGCGATCAATTCGGTCCCGCGCAACAGAAAGCGCATCAGCGTCGCCTTCCGGCCCGTGCCCGTGAGGATGTCTTCAAGCCCGTCGCCATGGACATGGAGCCAGACCCGGTCGGCGAGCAGCCGGGCCATGCCGGCAAGGAGCGCGTCGCGGATCGCGGTATGGGCCCAGGGCGCCATGCCGAGATAGGCGAGCCGGAACCGGCGGCCGGAGACGAGCATCCAGGCAAGGTCGAGGAGAAGGGCCAGAAAGCCGAAATACTTGCCGAGGCTGCGCTTGCCGACGTCGTTGTTGGTGGCGGCGCCGCCGCGCCATTTCTGGAGCACGTCAAGACCCGCATCCCGTTCCAGGATGCTCTTCACCGTCGCGGCAACGGCGGACTGGCCGTGATGCGGCGGCGGCAACTGGGCAAGGAACAGCACCGCGCGGTTGTCCGCGCGGGCGTTGTCGGAACGGGGCTGGCGGGTCTCAGGCTGCATGGCGCAAAAGGCTTTCCGCAATGAGACCGATGATGTCCTCCGGCGCTGCGTCCGGCAGATAGGCGTGCATCGGCAGGGTGATCATGCTTTCCGCGAACGCTTCCGTCAGCGGGAGGGCATCGGAGGCCGTGTCGGCAAAGGCGGTGAAGAGATGCACCGGCGGATAGTGCAGGCTCGACTGGATGCCGTTGTCGGCGAGCATCTGGCGGATCGGATTGCGCGCTTCGCGCGGCACGAGGATGCCGGCGAGATGCGCCGTGCCACCTTCGGGGTCGCTGCCATAGAGGTACCGCATGCCGGTGTCGGATGCGCGGGCGACGAGGTCGGCGTATGCGCGGGCGTGGCCCTGGCGCAGCGCGTTGAGGTCGTCGAGGCGCTCCAACTGGGCGCGGCCGAGGGCGGCGCGCAGGTCGTCGATGCGGTAGTTGTAGCCGTGCGCGGTGACGTCATAGGTCGCCGGCCGGCCGTGGTGGCGGTCCCAGGAGAGCGACGTCATGCCGTGCGAGCGCAGATTGCGGATCTTCGCGGCCAATGCGTCGTCGTCGGTGGTGACCATGCCGCCTTCGCCAGTCGTCATGTTCTTGTTGGAAAAGAATGAGAAGCAGCCCACAGCTCCGAGCGTGCCGAGCGCGCGGCCGGAAAACCCGTCCATCCGGTAGAGCGGCGCGTGACAGGCGTCCTCGATCAGCGGCAGGCCGTGCGCCTCACAGATCTTGAGGATCTCGGCCATGCGCGCCGGATAGCCGCCGTAATGCATGACGACGACGGCCTTGGTGTTCGGCGTGATGTGCCGTTCGATCTCGGCTGGAGCGATGGTCGGCTCGTCGAGGGCGACGATGTCGGCAAAGACCGGCTTGGCGCCGACGGCCTTGGTCATGTTCGCCGCGGCAACGAAGTTGATCGAGGGCTGGATGACCTCGTCCGTCTTGCTCGCGCCGATCTCAAGGGCGGCCAGCGCCAGGTGCAGCGCGGCGGTGCCGTTGGCGACCGCGATGGCGTGCTTGGCGCCGGTCAGCTCGGAAAACCGCTTCTCGAAGGCCTGCGTGTTCGGACCCATGGAGAGCCAGCCGGACTCAAGGCACGACAGGACGGCGGCTTTTTCTTCGTCGCCGAGCACCGGCTCGGAGAGTGTGTATTTCCAATCCATCGTCATGCTCCGCAAGAGAACCGCATCGGGTCCTGTTCGAAAATGTCCTGGGCGAGGGCGTAGTCGTCGGGCCGGCCGATATCGAGCCAGAAGGCGTCCGACTTGTGGATGCGGACCTTCTCGCCGGCATCCAGCAGCTTCAGGACGAGGTCCGGGAAATCGAGATACTGGTCCTTCTCGATGTAGTTCAGCACCCGCGGCTCGTAGACATAGACGCCCATGGAGACCGTGTGGGTGTGCTCCGGCTTCTCGATGTAATTGGTGAGAACGCCGTTGTCGTCGGCCTCCAGGATGCCGAGGTCGATCTTGGTCTTCTTGGAATGGGCCGCAATCGTCAGCGCCGCGCCCGATGCCTGGTGGGCATCGCAGAGGTCGCGGAAATTGAGGTCGGTTAGGAGGTCGCCGTTCATCACCATGAAGGTGCTGTCCAGATTTGGCACGCTGGCGAGCGAACCGGCCGTGCCGGTCGGCGCCTCTTCCTCGACGAAGGAGAAGTTGATCTTCTCCGCCAGCGTCTTGTGCTGGGCGATGAAGGCGCGGAAGAACTCCGCAAGGTGCCCGAGCGTCAGCGTGACGTCGGTGAACCCTTGCGCGGAAAGCTGGCGCAAGAGCACTTCCAGGATCGGCTTGTCGCCGACCGGAACCAGCGGCTTGGGGAAGGTCGCAGTGAAGGGCCGAAGCCGCGTTCCCTTGCCCCCAGCGAGAATAACGATGCGATTACAAGGCATCTCAATTGTCCCATTCGTGGTCAGTCGGCGAATACGTGGCAAGAAGCGCGCCAGGGCGGCCGAAAAAGCGGCCCCGGCGCCCGCATCGGTCAGCTTCGGGTAAGTTCGTAGTTACCGAAGAATGAACGGCGCTCTTCAACCTCGTCGAGGAGGTGCGCATCGAGCGCCCACAGGATCTCGTCGATGCCGTCCTCGACCGTGTAGCGGCATTCGAAGCCGAGCTTGTCGTGGAGCTTTTGGAAGCTGACCCGGTAGTTCCGCGGGTCGGTGCTGTTCGACTTGTAGGCGACCTTGCGGTCCGGCAGGCGGGTCAGCACCAAATCGACGATCGACTGCTTGGTGTGGTTGTTGGCGTCGCTGCCGGCGTTGAAGACCTCAAAGGCGACCTCGTCGACCGGGAACTCCAGCACGTGGCGGATCAGCCGGCCGAAATCGCTGACATGGCAATAGGGCCGCCAGGTGTCCGCATCGTAGACCAAGAGCTCCTTGTCGAGCGCCAGCTCGCGGGTGAACTCGTTGACGGTGAGGTCGAAGCGCATGCGCGGGGCGAGGCCGAAGGCCGTGGCAAAGCGCAGGATCGTCGGCGAATAGTCGACCTTGCCTTCCTGCGACAGCAGGTGCTTTTCGATCGCCACCTTGGATTCGGCATAGAGCGACAGCGGCGTCAGCGGGCTGTCCTCGCGGGCCAGCGTTCCCTCGTCCATCAGCCCGTAGTTGGAGCAGGTGGAGACGAAGATGACCTTGTTGAGGCCCCTGCCGTTGAGGTGGTCGATGCAGGTCTCAACGGCGACGTCGTTGACCTTGTGGGCCTCCGCCGGGAATTTCTTGGTGATCGGATCGCCGACCAGCCCGCCGAGGATGACGACGTCGGTGACGTCCTCAAGGGCCCGGTCGAGATCGTCCGGGTTGCCCATGTCGCCGAACACGAAATCGTAGTCCGGATGGGGCAGGGCACCCATCATCGCCGACTGATGGTTATAGACCAGCAGGTCGAGATTGGTGACGGCAACGCCGTGCCGCAGCAGTTCGCTCGCGACAGGGCCGCCGATATAGCCGGCGCCGCCGACGATCAGCACGCGCCGCTGGCGGTCGGCACCGAAGCGTGCCGCAAACCGCTCGGCTTCCGCGGCGATGCCGAGGGCGTTCTTCGAGATTGCGGCGTCGCCGCTCCTTGCGGCGGGATGCGGAGGCTTGAAGGGCGTGTTCATGTCGGCGCTCACTTTCGTTGCGGTGATGTCGGGCGGTTAAAGGGCGTTCTTGTGGACGATGCCGAAGAAGGGCGTCGCGGCGAGGATCTTGAGGTCCATCCAGAGCGACCAGTTCTCGATGTAGTCGAGGTCGTATTCGACGCGCTTGCCCATCAGGTCCGGGTCCTCGGTCGGGCCCCGAAAACCGTTGATCTGGGCCCAGCCGGTGATGCCCGGCTTGACCCGGTGGCGGGTCTCGTAGCGCGCCAGCATGCCGGCATACTGGTCGTTGAGGGCGATCGGGTGCGGCCTGGGGCCGACGACGGACATGTCGCCGAGCAGCACGTTGAAGAGCTGCGGAAGCTCGTCGATGGAGGTCTTTCGGAGGATCGCGCCGACCCGGGTGACGCGGGCATCGCCGCGCACCGCCTGGCGGAACTCGTCGCCGTCCTCCATCACCCGCATGGTGCGGAACTTGAAGACGTTGATGACCCGGTGGTTGAAGCCGTGGCGGCGCTGGCGGAAGAACACCGGACCCTCGCTGTCCAGCTTGATGGCAATGGCGGCGCCGATCATGATCGGGGCGGCAAGGACGAGCGCCACGCTCGCCACCGCATAGTCCTCGACCACCTTGACCAGATAGGACCAGTCGGAGATCGGCTTGCGCTGGATGTCCAAGAGGCGAAGCTGGTTGAGGGACGAAACGCCCCTTATCGGGACATGGCCGTTGCCGATACCGAGATAGAGCTGCACTTCGGTCGGCAGCACGGCGAGCGCCGTCAGCATCCGCTCCAGGTCGCTCGGCGACATCATGGAGGCGGCGACGATGATGGTGTCGAGGTGGTTGGCCTGGCCGTACTGGACGAGTTCGCCGATGTCGCCGGCCGGATTGCCGTCCGGGCGCGGCTCTTCGCGCGAGAAGATGCGTGCGACACGGATGCCGAGGTCGGAGGTGCGGATCTCTTCGGCGATATCGCGGGCAAGCCCGGCATTGCCGATGATCGCCACCGTCTTCTGGATGAAGCCGCGGGCCGCAAGGCCGGCAAAGATCCGGGCCGCGATGGCGCGCAGCACGGTGACGATGACGACGGAGGCCAGCAGCCAGGAGACGAACCAGACGCGGGAATAGTCGTTGGCGACGCCGGCAACGAAGCCGATGACGATGACGGCGACGAAGGCAAGGATGAGCGAGAGCGCGACCTTGCCGATGGTGGCGGAAAAACGCCGGAGCTGGGCGAAATCGTTGAGCCGGTGCTGGCGCTGGAAAAAGGCGGCAAGAACCGGCACGACGAGGAGCGGCGTCAGGTACTCCGCGAAATAGGCATCGACCTGGAGCCGGCCGCGCACATAGATCTCGGCAATGACAAGCCCGACGAGAAAGATCGCCAGCATTTCGACTGCGATATAGACATCGACCGTGATCCGGGCGCCGAACAGCCTGGAAAACCGGCTGGCCCAGGCGCTGCGCGGTCCGAGGTCGATCGGCGGCGATCGCATTCCGGACGGATGAATTTGGTCCGTCGACATGGCGGAGTCCCTTTTTGGCGGACCGTTTCGAAACACCGGCAAGGCATGCCGGATGTATCAATTCGGACCGGTGGGTCATTTTCTGTCGGGACGGCAGCAAGGACTATGCCATGAGAGGGTTTTGCTTCGCCGCGGCCAGGCAGTCGCGCGCCCACGAGCGCGTTAACCTTTACGAAAGATAAACGGGACCGCTCCCTTGGTCGCGAAACGTCCTTGCGTCATCTTTGAGGGAGCGGTCGCCAATCAATCGGGATCGATGCGCACATCCGGGTTCAAGGTTTTTAAAGGCGCATCTTCTATGCTTGGTCTTGGCGGCACCGTTGCGCCGGCCGGCGTCATTGCTGGCGTCAGGAGTGAAGATTTCGAACCAAGCGGTTTGTGACCCATGGCGACTATGGCGGGATTGTCGAAACGCGATGCCTACAAGGCTGGTCTGAACGCCCTCTATTTCACGGGGACGCACCGGCTGCTGGCGCCGTTCACGCAAGGGCTGGGTGCGATCCTGATGCTGCATCGCATCGCGCGCGAGCCGGCAAAGGGCTTCAGCCCCAACGCCTTTCTGGAGATCACGCCGGACTATCTGGTGTCCGTGCTGGAATACCTGCGCGCCCAGGACTACGACATCGTCTCCCTCGATGAGGTGCCCGAGCGGATCCAGAACCCCGACGGACGGCGCTTCGTCGCCATCACCTTCGACGACGGGTTCAGGGACAATTATGAGATCGCCTATCCGATCCTGAAGCGCTACGGGGCGCCGTTCACCGTGTTCGTGGCGTCGGCCTTCGCCGACCGCACCATCGATCTGTGGTGGGTGGCGCTGGAGCGGATCGTCGGGCACAGCAACGAATTGACGGTGACGCTGCACGGCCGCGAGCGCTCTTTCGACTGCGTCCGCCCCGCCGACAAGATGAAGACCTTCGATACCTTGCAGAAATGGCTGACGACGGTCGCGACCGAGGACGAGCAGCGCGAGACCATCCGCCGGATGGCCGAACGCGCCGACCTCGACCTTGCGGAAATGAACGCCGAACTCGCCATGACCTGGGGCGAGATCAGAGAACTCTCGGCCGATCCGATCGCCTCAATCGGCGCCCACACGGTCAACCATTATGCCGTCGCCCGGCTCGGTGCCGAGCGCGCCCGCGACGAAATTATCGCCGGCGCCGACCGCATCGCCCGCATGACCGGGACCCGGCCCCAGCATTTCGCCTATCCCTATGGCAGCCCGATGGCCGCCGGCCCGCGCGACTTCGAGATCGTCCGCGACCTCGGCTTCAAGACCGCGGTGACGACGCGCCCGGGCCTCCTCTACGGCGACCATGTCGACCACATGACGGCGCTGCCACGGGTCTCGCTCAACGGCGAGTTCCAGGCCATCCGCTACCTCGACATCCTGCTCACCGGCGGCCCGCTCGCCCTCAACAATGGGTTCCGCCGGCTGAACGTGGCGTGATTTTTTGGCGGGTGCGGGGTAGGGGGAGGCCACCGCGGCGCCTCGCGCCGGTCGCGTTTTACCCGCCAGCGATGGCTTCAAACTCCGCCGTCACCCCGGCCCCCGAGCCGGGGTCTCATGCCCGTCTCAACACGGTACGCCGTCGATTGGGGCACCGTCGCTCTGGATTGCTTCGCTCCGCTCGCAATGACGGTCGATAGTCTTTAGGTGTTTCAACGTCATTGCGAGGAGGCCGATAGGCCGACGCGGCAATCCAGTCTGCCGCTCCACAATGCTCCGATTCATTTCGCAGAAATAATAGAATAAAAACAATAAAATAACAGAAAAACCTAAATCACTTTATCGGGTTTCTGCATCCACGAAATGAGGGCCATGGCCGGCAACACCCAGGCAAAGCCGGCGATCACGTAATAGACGATCTGCACGAGCTTGGTGGTGCCCGGCAGCAGCGCGACGCCGAGGATCATCGCCAGGAACACATAGACGATGACGAAGGCGACGAGGATCAGCGTCCCGACCAGTTTACGCACCCGTTGCCGCATTGTCTGTTCCCGTTGTTGATCCAAGCTACCGCCTGCCTACCGCCTTTCGCCCGTCCCTGTCGAGACGCCGCGTGCGCGGCATTTCTCCTTGAGCCTGGTTCCGGCCGGGGATATTCGACAGGCAGCATTTCATTCAAGGAGCGGTGAGAACGATGGTCGCAGCGATTGCCGGAATGGACGAGGGACGAAGGGTCGGCAGGTATGGCGCCGACCGCACGATGATCCGCACCTGGCTCACCGTCGTCGCGGTGCTGATCCTGGCCATGGTCGTCGTCGGCGGCGCCACGCGGCTGACGGACTCGGGCCTGTCGATCACCGAATGGAAGCCGATCCACGGCGCCATCCCGCCGCTCAATGCCGCCGAGTGGCAGGAAGAGTTCGCCAAATACCAGGAAATCCCGGAATACGACCTCGTCAACAAGGGCATGAGCCTCGACGAGTTCAAAACCATCTTCTGGTGGGAATGGGCGCACCGCCTGCTCGGCCGGCTGATCGGCGTCGTCGTCCTCGTGCCGCTGTTGGTCTTCTGGGCGCGCGGCCGGCTGGAGCCGTGGCTGAAGCCGCGGCTGGCGGTGCTGTTCATCCTCGGCGGGCTGCAAGGGGCCGTCGGCTGGTGGATGGTGGTCTCCGGCCTTGCCGACCGGGTCGACGTCTCGCAATACCGGCTGGCAACGCACCTGACCTTCGCCTGCATCATCTTCGCCTACACGGTCTGGCTCGCCGGCAGCCTGGCGCCGGCAAAGGACCCGCCGATGCGGGCCGGCTGGGCGAAGGTCACGGCCTATCTGCTGCTCGCCATGGTGTTCGTGCAGATTTATCTCGGCGGGCTGGTCGCCGGCATCAAGGCCGGCCTCATCTACAACACCTGGCCGCTGATCGACGGCGCGCTGATCCCCGACGGGCTGTTGTTCGAGACCCCGGCCTGGCGGAATTTCTTTGAAAACCACCTGACGGTTCAATTCGACCACCGCATGGCCGGTTATCTGTTGTTTGTCCTCGCGCTCCTGCACCTGTGGGCGACGCTGCGGGCCTATGCCGGCACGGCGTTCTCCCGCCGCGCCATCGCGCTCGCCGTGCTGGTTTTCGCGCAGGCGACCATCGGCGTCCTGACGCTCCTCCACGTCGTGCAGATGCACCTGGCGCTGACCCACCAGGCCGGCGCCGTCATCGTGCTCTGGCTCGCCACCCGCCAGCTCCAGGCCGTCACCATCGGCGAACGCGGGGTGGGCGACGGCAAGGTCGCGCCCGCAGCGTAGGGCAGGCGTCGCCTATTCCGGGCCGGACTCGGTCAGGTAGCAATAGGTGTTGTTGGAAACGCTGATGAGCGCCGGTTCGCTGCCATCACCGCGCAGCATCTCATAGAGGATGGCCGTCCCTTGCATGTAGATGTTGCCGGACTCGACATCCGTGAGATTGACGAGCTGTGTGGTCGAGCCGCTGTTGTTGCAGACCAGATTGCAGAGGCGCCCGCTCCGGCAGGTGAACGTTGTGGTCGGATCGGCGGACGCAAGAGTCGGCGCCAGGACAAAGGCAGCACCGAGCAGAAAGGCTGTCGTCGTTTTCATAGTCGCCATACCTTCTTTGCATCGCGAGGACGATGTCAAAAGGTTACGCGAACCCAGTCAGATATACAACTAATAGAAGTAGTAAAAATATAAACAATTTTTTATTTGCATTGGTAGTAGCCTTGGACCGGGCAAACACGGGTCGCAAACGCGCCGGCGCCTCATCCGGCAAACGCAATCAGCCGCCCGCAGGCCAGCGCCGACAGCCACCAGAGGATAGACAGGCCCGGCAGCCAGAACCGCTTTTCTTGCGCGGCGCGCTCCAGCCACAGGCCGTGGCGGGCGTGCAGGGTGAGCGCTGTGACGATACCGGCCGCAACGATTCCCATCTTGGCGAGGAAGACCGGGAGCTTGAGGTAGTCGGCCGGCTGCACGGAAAACAGCAACACGCCGCTCGCGATGGCGATGAGAAGGCCAGTCGCCGCTGTCGGCACCAATACCCGCACCAGCGACAGCCGGTCGGCGGGTTTCCAGAACCCCAGCAGCTTCAGGTCGAGCGGCAGCACCGCGCCGACAAGGAGCGCGATGCCGAAGATGTGCGTCGCGCTAACGGCCGCATAGCCGTAGCGCGAAAACCGCAGATAGTGCGCCACTGCCGTGTCTCCGAGGAACGCGGCGGCGGCGAGGAATCCCTCAGTCACGGTCGGGATAGAGCAGGTATTCCTTGTCGCCGAGATAGATCTTCTCGGCCTTCATCAGGCGCTTGGTCATGTCGGCCGAGGGCTCGCCGACGATGCGGACCTCGACGCCCTCGGCAAGGTCGCCGTCCTTGAGGCCCGCGCGCTCGTTGCGCCAGGGCTGGCCGACCTCCACGGTCCACATCTCGCCTTCGGCATCGACCGTCAGCACACCGTGCGGATTGCCGAGCTGCACCGTCCGGATGATGCCGGTGAGTTCGATGTTGTCGCCGGTCGTCCAGCGCCAGCCGTGATGGGCGAGCGCGTTGCCGGCGGAAAACACCATCACGCCGACCAGCGCGGCCATCGTCCAAAGTCGGGTCATCGGGGCCTCCCGTGTCGTTCCAGGTCCGGCGCAAAGGCCGGGATGGGTTCGGATCGAGGATCGCACGCAAGGCACACGACCCGAACCGGCAACGCGATCACAAGAGGGCCGGTGCCGTCACGTCTGCGTTATCCGCGGACCGGTGGGCACACGAAAAAGGCCACGCAGGGTTTTCCACCTGCGCGGCCTTGGGCGTTCGAAATCGGGACGGCGATCAGCCGATGGCTGAAAGCGCCTGGTCGAGGTCGGCGATGATGTCCTCGGCCTCCTCGATGCCGATCGAGACCCGGATCACGTCCGGGCCGGCGCCGGCTGCCACCTTCTGCTCGTCGGAGAGCTGGCGGTGGGTGGTCGAGGCCGGGTGGATGATCAGGCTGCGCGTGTCGCCGATATTGGCGAGGTGCGAGAACAGCTCGACATTGGAGACGACGGCAACGCCCGCGTCGTAACCGCCCTTGACGCCGAAGGTGAAGACGGCGCCCGCGCCCTTCGGCATCAAGGCCTTGGCGAGCGCGTGGTAGGGCGACGAAGGCAGGCCCGCATAGGAGACCCAGGAGACGGCCGGATGGGCATCGAGCCATTCGGCGACGAGCTGGGCGTTTTCGCAATGCTTCTGCATCCGAAGGCCCAGCGTTTCGATGCCGGTCATGATCTGGAAGGCGTTGAACGGCGAGATCGCCGGCCCCAGATCGCGCAGGCCGAGGACGCGCGCGGCGATGGCGAAGGCGAAGTTGCCGAAGGTCTCGTGCAGCACCATGCCCTGATATTCCGGCCGCGGCTCGGACAGGAACGGATAGCGCCCGCCCTTCGACCAGTCGAAGCTGCCGCCGTCGACCAGCACGCCGCCCATCGAGTTGCCGTGGCCGCCGAGGAATTTCGTCGCCGAATGGACGACGATGTCGGCGCCGTGCTCCAGCGGCTTGCAGAGGTACGGGGTCGCCATGGTGTTGTCGACGATCAGCGGCACGCCGGCCTTTCGCGCGATATCGGCGATCGCCGCGATGTCGGTGATGCTGCCGCCCGGATTGGCGATGCTTTCAATGAAGATCGCCTTGGTCTTGTCGGTGATGGCGTCGGCAAAGCTCTCAGGGTTGTCGGCGTCGGCCCAGGCGACGTTCCAGCCGAAGCTCTTGAAGGAGTGGTTGAACTGGTTGATCGAGCCGCCATAGAGCCGGTTGGCGGCGACGAACTCGTCGCCCGGCGTCAGCATGGTGTGGAAGATCAGCATCTGCGCGGCGTGGCCGGAGGCGACCGCGAGCGCAGCGGTGCCGCCTTCCAGCGCCGCGACGCGCTCTTCCAGCACGGCCGTCGTCGGGTTGGTGATGCGGGTGTAGATGTTGCCGAAGGCCTGCAGCCCGAACAGGGACGCGGCGTGGTCGACATCGTCGAAGACATAGGCCGTGGTCTGGTAGATCGGCGTCACCCGTGCCCCGGTGGTCGGGTCGGGCTGGGCGCCGGCATGGACGGCGAGCGTTGCAAAGCCGGGTTCGCGGTCGGCGGTCATGAAAATTCCCCCTGTTGATGTCGCGCGGGTTGTGGAATGCCTGAGTGTCAGGGCTCTGGCGCGTTTGTTGCCGAGAACGGAGCTTCCGTCAAATGAGGCGCGGCTAATTTAGGGTTCATGGAGGAAGTCGCTTAACCACAGCGACACAGCCGCCAGATTGAAGAGTGCTGGCAAGGCCGGTCATATGATAGACCTATGGTTGTGGCTTCAAAAGCGCGGGGCCACGTCGATCGTCCGTAGATCAGGTCCAAATCGAAATTCCGAAGTCGTTCCCACATGCAGCGTTGGGTCGACCGGCCTTGCTTGTCTTAGGCAATAAATTACGGGAAATACCGGGCAGGATTGACTTGCATGTTTTCAACAATCCCATTGCTACGCTTTGCGCTTTGGAGCCCCATGGCGGTTGCTGCGGCCTCGATTATCTACATTTTGATTGGTGTGGAAGATCACACCTGGGCCGCTGAGGCGGCGGCGGCCGCTGAAAACGCCGGGTATTTCATAAATTTGTTTGCTTTTGTAGTGATCTTGAGTGCGCGGGAGTATTCCCGCATTGTTGTTAATCTAATATTTTCATTGTTAATGCTGGCATTCACCCTTCTCGGCGTGATGGATGCTTTCCCCGGAACAGGAGATCGGTACGGAAACCACTGGGCTGATGCCACAGCATGGATCGGATTGTTCAACTATTTGGTGATAGGCGCGGCTTTGCCGAAGCAAGGGTGGATCGCATTGGCAGCATTCGCCAGCGCCTTTCCGGTGGTGACGATCGCTGCCTATCTTGAATTGACCACGCCTCTGGCAAAAGAATTTGCAGCGATCGACCATCAAACGGCCTGCATGTTTCGCATTACCAAACCTGCCTGGAACGTCATCAATACCAGCCGAATTTACGCTTTTTCCGAAGTAGATTTAGGCTATTTCATTGGCGAGCATTCTCCACGGGTCGCAAAGGTCCAAGGAGAAGGCGTGTATTTATGGCGATATGGCGCCCGGGAGTTTTCCAAGTCCTACCGCGATGTCGGACTGTTTTCAGACTTGGTTCGGCGATGTGCCGCCGAACGCGGCAATCGCTAGCATTTTCGGAATTTACGCACCTACCTGCTGCATGCATCACGCATGCTTGTGCGGTCCCCCGCGCAGGCCGAGATGCTGGAAACCCTTCTGCAGCTTGGGGCGCTTTGAGGAGATCGTGCGGCTGTTGACGCCGGTCCAGGCGATCTCGTGGGAGAGTCGGCCATATTCGATCTTCGGGCAGCGGTTCATGACGACGCGGATGCCCGCGTCCTCGGCCCGGGCCGCGGCCTCGTCGTTGCGCACGCCGAGTTGCATCCAGATCGCCTTCGGCCGCGGGTCGAGCCGCAGCGCTTCCTCGGTGATTGCCGCGGCGGCGGCCGAATTGCGGAAGATGTCGACCATGTCGACCCGCCCCGGAATGTCGGCAAGGCTGGCATGCACCGGCTGGCCGAGCAGTTCCTTGCCGGCAAGGCCTGGATTGACCGGGATCACCCGGTAACCCTTGGCCAGAAGATATTTCATGACGAGATGGCTCGGCCGCGTTGGGTTGGCGCTGGCGCCGACGATCGCGACGGTCTTCACCGTATCGAGGATGTCGCGGATGTAGGCATCGTCATAGGCGTCGTGGTCGACCGCGATCGCCGGAGCGGCCGGGGCATCGTCCTCCCAGACGGGTGTGCGCTTGTCGATGAAGGCGGCAATGCCGATCTCCGCATCCGCCATCATCAGATTGTCGACGATGACGCAGCTCATGTCGTTGTAGGCCTCCGTGATGCCGGCCTCGACCTGGCGGTAGAAGGCGGCCTTGCCGAGGGCGACGACCTTGCGGGATTTTTCCGCCGCGCGCCGGGCGAGCGCCAGCGTCGCGGAAGAAAGTTCTGTGGCCTCTACCACGCGGTTGACGAGGCCGAGCTCGCGGGCACGCTCCGCACCGATGATTTCGCCCGTGGTCAGCATCTCCATAGCCGCCTTGCGCGGCACGTTGCGCGACAGCGCCACCATGGGCGTGGAACAGAACAGGCCGGCATCGACGCCGTTGACGCCGAAGCGGGCAAGGTCCGAGGCGATTGCCATGTCGCAGCTCGCGACGAGCTGGCAGCCGGCGGCGGTCGCAATGCCGTGCACCTCGGCGATGACGACGACGGGAAGCCGGGCGATCGTCAGCATGGTCTCGGTGCAAAGCGCAAAGAGGTCGTCGTAAAACGCCTTGCCGCCGTCCTCCTCGGAGCGGTGGGACGTGATTTCCTTGAGGTCATGGCCGGCGCAGAAGCCGCGCCCGGCGCCACGGATGATGACGGCGCGGACCTTTGGGTCGTTGCCGACCGTGTCGAGCTCGGCCTTCATCGCCTCAAGCAGCGGCACCGACAGGCTGTTCAGCGCCTTCGGCCGGTTCAGCGTCAGGATGGCGACGCCGTCGACGTCCTCGCGGATCACCAGCGGCTCGGTCTCGGCGGGAAGGGCAGCATCGAGGGTCATCGCGTTTCCTCTGGGCGATCTTTGGCGTCACGGTTCGGCGCCACAATATCGGCCTTCGCGCGCGCCGTCGACAAAGACGCAACCGGGTTTCACAGGAATGCGTCAGCCTCCTTGCCATAACGCGCCGGTTCGGCAAAATGGCGGCGTAACAATAGAAAAAACGGGGGAGGGGGCGCATGGCGCTCGAACCGATCATGAGCGCGGACGAAGTCATCGCGCTGCTCGACCGCGAATTCCCGCAGATACATGAGGGCGGCCAGTCCTATTTCATTGAGGGCATTGCGCCGGGCGCCGCGAGCCTGCGCCTGCACGCCGCCGCGCGGCACCTGCGCCCCGGCGGCACAGTCTCCGGCCCGGCGATGATGACGCTGTGCGACCTTGCCGCCTATGTGGTGATCCTCGCCCATATCGGCCCGGTGGCGCTGGCCGTCACCACCAACCTCAACATCAATTTCCTCAACAAGCCGGAGCCGGGCGACATCGTCGCCGACTGCCGGCTCTTGAAGCTCGGCAAACGGCTTGCCGTCACCGAATGCCGGATGCACTCGGTCGCCTCCGACACCATCGTCGCGCACGCCACGGCGACCTATTCGATCCCGCCGCGGGACAAATGAGTATTATAATACCGTTATCCCAACCATCTGGTTTTGAACGGATTTTTGAAAAAAGCGCTTGACGGCGGGGCGTCGCTCCCGTACATCACGCGGCGATTGGCGGCGGCCGGCTTGGCCGCCTTTCGCGTTTTTCCCGTCAAGGGATCGCGCGCCGACCAGAAAAACCCGATCGAAACACGAAAACCAGGGCTGATCGCATGAAGACCTATTCGGCCAAAGCGTCCGAGATCGATAAGAAATGGATCTTGATCGACGCCGAGGGCGCCGTCGTCGGCCGTCTTGCCGCTTTCGTCGCAAATCGTTTGCGCGGCAAGCACAAGGCGACCTTCACGCCCCATATGGACTGCGGTGACAACGTCATCATCATCAATGCGGACAAGGTGGTGCTCACCGGCCGCAAATATTCCGACAAAGTCTACTACTGGCACACCGGCTATCCGGGCGGCATCAAGGATCGCACCGCGCGTGAGATCCTGGAAGGCCGGTTCCCGGAGCGCGTCGTCGAAGCGGCGATCAAGCGCATGATGCCGGGTGGCCCGCTGAGCCGCACGCAGCTCAAGAACCTGCGCATCTATGCCGGCGCCGAGCATCCGCACGAGGCCCAGCAGCCCGAGGCCGTCGACCTGGCGAGCTTCAATGCCAAGAACAAGAGGAGTGCCTGAGAATGGCCGACGAAATCCAATCTCTTGAGGATCTGGGTACGGCACTCGGCACGACGCCGGTCGCCGCCGCCGAGTCCGAGGGCCCGGTCCACGTCCAGAAGCTGGACGCCCAGGGCCGCTCCTACGCCACCGGCAAGCGCAAGGACGCGGTCGCCCGCGTCTGGCTGAAGCCGGGCAGCGGCCGCATCACCGTCAATAAGAAGGACTTCACCGAGTATTTCGGTCGTCCGGTGCTGCAGCTCATCGTCCGCCAGCCGATCCTCGCGGCCGACCGCGACGGCCAGTACGACATCGTCGCCACCGTCTCCGGCGGCGGCCTGTCCGGCCAGGCCGGCGCGCTCCGCCACGGCATCTCCAAGGCGCTCACCTATTATGAGCCGGACCTGCGCGGCATCCTGAAGAAGGGCGGCTTCCTGACCCGCGACTCCCGCGTCGTGGAACGCAAGAAATACGGCCGCGCCAAGGCCCGCCGGAGCTTCCAGTTCTCCAAGCGCTAAGGCGTTTCGGCATCCGACAAGAAGAAGGGCTGCGGTTCGTTCCGCGGCCCTTTTTTGTGTTTCTGCGGCGGCCCTGCTTCAATTTGAGCATTTGATTGACGAGCTTGAAAATTGGAAAAAATCGTGAGGGCGCTATACGGGCCTACGTATTGGATTTTTCAGCAGTTTCGATCAAGGGCTGGATCATGAACGCATGGGTCGCCGAATGATCCAACGGCAGACCGATGGATCGTCTTGGAGAAATGTCGCCAAAAAGGTGGCGCCATATTCCGGCTTATTGTTCATTGTTCCCTTTATCTTGATCCTATATTCAACAATTATCCTTCGAAGGCTACCGACGCAATTTTGTGACTCAATATATTTTTATACGAGCTTGGGTTTTTTAGCGATATTGGTTGTATCGTTCCTGTTTACATATTCAGATTTGAAGAATTGGGTCCGAATATTATCAGTTTTATTATTCGTAGTATATTTTTCATGCGCGTTCTATTTTCACGTATTTTTTGAGTATGATCGTTTAGATCCTTCCGTTTCCGAATGGGATTTTACGGTATTTTTTGTTGGAGGCGTCAGTTTTGGGGTCATTCAATTATTCTACGCAAGCCATTTTTAGAGCGCTTTGCGTTTAATCTGCGACATATCCTGACGCTTTGAGGAAGTTGAAGCATTCTTCGGGGTCGAAGAGGTCGCAGATG
>NZ_NPEV01000185.1 GCF_003258835.1 Rhodobium orientis
CCAGCCTCCGGGCAAAAAGCTGCAGAACCTGAGCCTGCTTTCCGGCGGGGAACGGGCCTTGACGGCGATCGCGCTCCTGTTTTCGATCCTCAAAGTCAGACCGGTTCCGTTCTGCGTGCTGGATGAAGTCGAGGCGGCCCTTGATGAAGCGAACGTGTTCCGCTTTGCCCAATACTTGAAAAAATACAGCCATGAAACCCAGTTCATCGTCATCACCCACCGGAAAGGAACAATGGAAGAAGCCGATGTTCTTTACGGCGTGAC
>NZ_NPEV01000186.1 GCF_003258835.1 Rhodobium orientis
AGCAGTTCATACACTTCGTTTAATTCTCTTGTCCGTTTATGGTCCTGTTCATTCAGCGCATATTTCATCTCATGTTCAAGCACTTGATTCAGAAATTCCATTTCCCGCTCCTCCAAGTGCTCGACAAACTCTTCCTCATTGGCATATCGCCCGGAAACGATTTTTCTGTAAATGTTTTGTCCTATGCCGTGTTCAAGGTGATTCGACAGTGACTCACGGAGGTAGCCCAATGTTGTGTCCATGATTCATACTCCTTTTTTACCT
>NZ_NPEV01000187.1 GCF_003258835.1 Rhodobium orientis
TTAATCGCAGATGAGTACATAAAAATGTCCGACGGGACATATCCTGTTCTCTTTGTCGCCAACAAGGGGCGAAACGTTTTGCTCGGCCGGGAAGCGGTGATGCGCAAAGAAAAAATGCAAACAAATCAAATCGTTAAAGATGACGAATTGTTTGAACGGTTAAGGGCGCTGCGCAGAAAGCTTGCTCAGGAACAAGGCGTGCCTCCTTTTGTTGTATTCTCTGACGAAACGCTGCGGGAAATGAGCGGGAAAGTCCCTCTGAC
>NZ_NPEV01000188.1 GCF_003258835.1 Rhodobium orientis
TTACATTCGTCCCGGTCATGCTGTGGATCTCGGCTTTGGCCGCTGGTGTTAAAATCAGCATTTTCACACTGATCGGAATGAGGCTCCGCCGCGTCATTCCAAACCGCGTGGTGAACCCGCTCATCAAAGCGCACAAAGCGGGACTTGATGTTGCCATCAATCAGCTGGAAAGCCACTATCTTGCAGGGGGTAATGTTGACCGGGTCGTCAACGCGCTTATCGCTGCCCAACGTGCAAACATTGAACTTACATTCGCCAGATG
>NZ_NPEV01000189.1 GCF_003258835.1 Rhodobium orientis
AAAGATAAAAAGAGGAGAAAAATCGGCTATCGGGAAGTGTTCGATAGTACGAAGCAAATCAAAAAATTGGTGGAACAGATCATCAATATGCAGCCGATCATCCGCCGGTTTATGAAGCGGATTCACGTCACGAAGCTCGAATGGACCTCTGTCCTCGGCTTTCCTGACGCGGCTTTAACCGGGATTGTCACAGGCGGCGCCTGGTCCCTGAAAGCCGGCACGGTGGCTCTCTTGCATCAGCTTTTTTGCTTTGACAGCCAGC
>NZ_NPEV01000190.1 GCF_003258835.1 Rhodobium orientis
CTCTGGCAGTCATCCTGTCAATCATCATTGGAATTGTTGCTTCGTCAAATAAAATGGTGCCGCTCTATAAAGATTTGTCAGCTGAAGAAACCGGCCAAATCAAACAGGTGCTCGATGAAAAAGGTATTCCATCTGAAGTTGCGACTGACGGTTCAGTCATCAAAGTTCCGGAAGAAAAAGTCGATGAACTGAAAGTCGATCTTGCCGCAGAGGGCCTTCCGAAAAGCGGGAGCATCGATTATTCATTCTTTGGCGAAAATG
>NZ_NPEV01000191.1 GCF_003258835.1 Rhodobium orientis
GGAACCCTTGGGGATTAAACCGAAAAGAACGTGAAAACTGGCGTGATATAAGAGACGATGTTGAGGTGCCGACAGAAAAAGAAATGAAGAAAATAGGCGAGTCCTTTGAATACCTGTTTTGGGTCGGGTCGATGGGATCGTATGACCGGAGAAGCCAGAAGATCGCCATGGCTTTCGCTCGCCTCCTCAATCAAGCCGGGGTCACGTTCGCGATATTAGGCAATAAAGAAAAAAATTCAGGCGATACGCCGAGACGGCTTG
>NZ_NPEV01000192.1 GCF_003258835.1 Rhodobium orientis
GTATTTCAACCGCATACATTTACGCGCACGCAGTCATTCCTGAATGAGTTTGCCGAAAGCCTCAAGAAAGCCGATTATGTATATCTTTGCGATATATTCGGATCTGCCCGGGAAAACGCAGGAAAGCTGACGATCGGTGATTTGCAGGAGAAAATTCCGCAGGCGAAGCTGATCGATGAAAATGACACATCAATTTTAAAGGAGCATGAAAATGCGGTGTTAATTTTCATGGGCGCAGGTGACATTCAAAAGTATTTAAGA
>NZ_NPEV01000193.1 GCF_003258835.1 Rhodobium orientis
CCATGCCCAAGATGTCATCTCAAGCGGCTGCCTGAAAAGAGTGAAGCAAAAAGACACGCCGCTTGCTGCCACGCTTCACGGGAGTGTAGCCCATGAAATCAGACATCAGCTTACAACGATCCACAGGAAGTCTAATTCTGACATCGCAAGGGCGTACTTTGACCATCTTGAACGGGTCGGCGCTGTTTCGGCTGACGCTACAATTGTTGCCAACAATTGGTTGAAGAATCTGTTGACAAAGGAATTCGATACACCGGAGG
>NZ_NPEV01000194.1 GCF_003258835.1 Rhodobium orientis
TATCTATTATTACTTAAGACCGTATTTTTTGTTAAAGCGATCAACACGACCATCAGCAGAAGCGAATTTTTGGCGGCCAGTGTAGAACGGATGGCATTCAGAACAAATCTCAACGCGTACCTCTTCTTTTACTGAACCTGTTTCAAATTCGTTTCCACAAGCGCATTTGACTGTTGCTTTTTTGAACTCAGGATGAATTCCTGCTTTCATGTCTGTCATCTCCTTCCGCCCTGAATCCAATTCGGAAACAGAGTTATTAT
>NZ_NPEV01000019.1:0-43937 GCF_003258835.1 Rhodobium orientis
CTATCGCGTCTGCTTCGGTGCAACGCATATCGCAACCATTGACCTCAACCATACCCGAAACGATCATCAATGACTGTCAGCCATGTCCCCGAACACCTGTCAATCATCTCCCCGGGACAAACATCAAGGCCCGGGGTGACGCTGAGGATGGCGCCCAATCTTTGAAAAGCACCAAATTGCGGAGTCGCGGAAAGCGAAAAGCAGAGCGAAGCGAACCGTGGCGGTGACGCGCCCCCTCCCCCCGCGACAATGCAGCCCCCTGACCAATGTTGTCCTTTCGGGCTAGGTTTTGACGCTGGTCAATTCCACCCCCTCAAAGCCCGGTTAGTGTCAATCCGTCATGACAGAAACGATCGTCGCCAAACCGCCGTTCACCCCGCCGGACCTCTCCAGGCTGCCGCGCTTCCTGCTGGCACCGCTGCCGCTGCCGATCGTCCAGCCGGTGCTCGCCCGCATCGTCACCCATGTGGCGAAGACGCGCCCGGAAGTGTTCGAGCGGCTCGGCGCCTGCGCCCGCCGGCGCTATCTCATCGATCCGACCAACCTGCCCTTCGTCATGGTGCTGGTGCCGGATCCGGTGCGCCCGAGCCTCACCGCATATCGCCGCGGCGCGGACATCGCCCATGACTGCTCGATCGCCGGCACCTTCCTGACGCTCCTCGACATGATCGACGGCAGGCTCGACGGCGACGCCCTCTTCTTCAGCCGCGATCTGAAGCTGAACGGCGACACCGAGGCGATCGTCACGCTGAGGAACGCCATGGACGACCTGGAAGGCAGCATCGTGGAGAACGTCGTCGGCGCGCTCGGCCCGGCCTCGGCCCCGGCGATGCAGGCGCTGCAGAAGCTTCGCAAGATCAGGACACCCGACAATGACCGCTGAATCCCTCACCAAGACCGAACTGGTCTGCCCCGCCGGCACGCCCGCTGCCCTGCGCACCGCCGTCGATGCCGGCGCCGACGCGGTCTATTGCGGCTTCCAGAACGCCTCCAACGCGCGCAACTTCGCCGGCCTCAACTTCACGCCGGCCGAGCTGGAAAAGGCCGTCGACTACGCCCACCAGCGCGGCGCCAAGGTGCTTCTGGCCTGCAATACCTTTCCGCCCGGCGGCAGCACGGACATCTGGAAGACCGCCGTCGACGATGCCCACAGCTTCGGCATCGACGCGATCATCGTCGCCGATGTGGGCGTCGCCAACTATGTCCGCGAGACCTATCCCGACCAGCGGCTGCACCTGTCCGTCCAGGCCGGCGCCTCCTCGCCCGAGGCGATCCGCTATTTCTGCCGCGAGTTCGACGTCCGGCGCGTTGTCCTGCCGCGCATCCTGACGGTCGCGGAGATCAAGAAGGTCCACGACGCCATCCCCTGCGAGATCGAGGCCTTCGTGTTCGGCAATATCGGCATGATGAAGGAAGGCCGCTGCGCCCTCTCCACCTATGTCACCGGCGAATCGACCAATATGGACGGCGCCTGCTCGCCCGCCCACCACATCCGCTACGTGGAGGACGACGAGCGCAATTTGACGACCCGGCTCGGCCGCTTCGCCGTCGACCACTTCGCGGCCGGCGAGGCCGCCGGCTACCCGACTATCTGCAAGGGCCGGTACCTGACCAACGACCGCACCTGCGGCTACTACGCCTTTGAGGAGCCGCGCACCCTCAACCTCTCCGCCCTCTTGCCCGACCTGATGAAGGCCGGCGTCACGGCGCTGAAGATCGAGGGCCGGCAGCGCAGCCGCGCCTACGTCAAGGCCGTCGTCTCCGCCTTCCGCCATGCGGTCGACGCGCTGATGGAGGGCCGCGATCCCAAGCTCGCCGACCTCATCGCGCTGACCGAAGGCGCCAAGCAGACCGAAGGCGCGTTCAAGACCAAGACCTGGAGATAAAAACGGTGACCGAGAAGATTTCCGCAGAGCTCACCCTCGGCCCGGTGCTCTACAACTGGAAGGCCGACGCCTGGCGCGACTTCTATTTCAAGATCGCCGACGAGGCGCCGGTCGATACCGTCGTCATCGGCGAGACCATCTGCTACAAGCGCGCGCCCTTCTTCGAGCCGCTCTATGGCGAGGTCATGGAACGGCTGGAGGCCGGCGGCAAGACGGTGGTGTTTTCCACCCTCGCCGAGGTCATGCTGCCCCACGACCGGCGCATCGTGGAGAGCATCTGCTCCATCGAGGACCACCTGGTCGAGGTCAACGACGCCTCGGGCCTCTATCACCTGACGGGAAAGCCGCACAATATCGGCCCGCTCTTCAACACCTACAACGAGGAGGTGGTGAAGACGCTGGCCAAGCGCGGGGCGAAGAATTTCTGTGTGCCGCATGAGATGCGCGCCACGGCGATCGAGGCGGTGGCGAAAGAAGCGAATGCCCTCGGCTGCACCGTCGAGGTCCAGGTCTTCGGCCGCCAGTCCCTCGCCCTGTCCGCCCGCTGCTACCACGCCCGGGCCCATGACAGGATCAAGGACACCTGCCAGTTTGTCTGCGAGGATGACCCGGACGGGCTGAACCTCAGGACGCTGGAAGGCCAGCCCTTCCTGACCATCAACGGCGTCCAGGTGCTCTCCAACGACTATGTCGACCTGATCGCCGAACTGCCGGACCTCGCACGCATGGGCGTCGCCCGCTTCCGCCTGTCGCCCCAGAACGTCGACATGGTCGCCGTCGCCAAGGTCTACCGCGCGGCAATGGACGGCGATATCACGGCGGCCGAAGGCCACGAGACCCTGAAGGACCTGGTCGGCGACACGCCACTCGCCAACGGCTTCTTCTACCAGCAGCCCGGCTATCGCTTCATCGACGGCGACGCCGTGGTGCACTGAGGGAACTCGGCTTTCCGTCTGAGAGGCCCATCGCCGCCTTGACCAAGTCGTCTATGCGGCGCCGATCGATCGTTCCGAAAGGCCGCCTGGATTGCCGCGTCGGCCTTACGGCCTCCTCGCAATGACGTTGAAATAATTGAGAAAATCGTCATTGCGAGCGAAGCGAAGCAATCCAGTGCTGAGACGGCGGCATAGACAGGCGGCCCGATAGGCCGCGCCACCAAGCAGGCCCCTCACCCCTTCGTCAACTCCGCAATCCGCTCGTGCACGAACGCCGGCAGCTCCACTGCCTTTCGCGTGGAAAGGTCCATGGCGAGTCCGGCCGTTTCCGTGACGGCGGCGAGCCGGTCGGTGCGGGACTCGAACAGATAGTGCGTGAAGGTGAAGGTCTTGCGCGAGGCGCCGGTGAAGACCGTCACCATGTGGACGAGATCGCCGGCGCAAAGCCCGTCGAAGACCGTCAGCTTCATCTCGATCGCCACCCGCCCGAAGCCCTGTTCGGCGAGCCAGCGCGCCTTCAGCCCGCCATGCTCCCAGGCGTGCGGCGCGCCGTCGGTGACGCACGAGATATAGGTCTGGTCGAGCGCCTTGCCCTTGACGTCCGCCTGGCGCGGATGGATGGCGCCGCGGAACGTCACGCTGCCGCCACGGGCCAGAAGCGCTTCGCTGGTCGCGCCGGCCGGGTGCGGCGCGGCGGCAAAGCTGCGCGGTGACGCGGTGTCGAAATCGGCAACGGTCGGCAACCCCGCTGCGCCGCCTGGATGGACGGCGAACCCGTCGAGCGCCGTCGCCGCCAGCCGGCCGGTGACCGGGTCGTGCATCTCGTGCATCACCGTCAGCGGATGCGGCCCCCCGTCAACGACCGCCGAGGTCACCACCAGCGTCTCGGCCGCGCGCATTTCCTTGTGGTAGCGCACATGGCGCACCAGCCGCGGCCCGGTGCGTGCTTCGCTGAGGTCCGTCTCGGCCGCAAAGCGCCGCCCGGCCGTGTCGAACTGGGCGAAATAGAACTGCACGTTCATATGGGCGTTCTCGTCACACTCCCAGGTGTTGACGACGCTGCGAACGGTCTCGATCGCGCCCATCGCTCAGGTCCCCGCCACGGCCTTTGTGAGGAAGGCATCGATCCGCTTGCGGCTCTCCCGGGCGATAGCGATCGGAAAGGCCTGGAACACGTGGCAGCCACCGGGCGCGACGTCGAGGGCGGTCGGATTGCCGCTCGAGGCCCAGCGCTGCGCCATGAAGAGGCTGTCGTCGAGGAGCGGATCGCGCGAGCCGACGGAGAAGAGCGCCGGCGGCAGGCCGGAAAGATCGCCGTGGATCGGCGAGATGTCCGGATCGGCGACGTCGCGCGCCGGGCCGGACAGGAAATGGGCGACGAACATCTCGATGTCGCGGGTGTTGAGCACCAGCTTGCCGGCGCCCCAGCGCCGCACGCTCGGCGTCAGCGCCAGGTCGTAGCAGCCGGCAACGAGGTTGGCGCCGCAGAACGGCGTCATCCTGCGCCGGTCGCGCAAGCGCAGCAGCGTGACGACGGCAAGATGGGCGCCGGCGGATTCGCCCCCGATGGTCAGCCGATCGGTGCGGAACTCCTTTGCGTGTTCCACCAGCCAGAGCGCGGCCGCCTCGCAGTCGTCCGGCCCGGCCGGATAGGGGTGCTCCGGCGCCAGCCGGTAGTCGACGGAGACGACGACGAGGCCGCAATTGTCGGCGATCTCCAGCAGACGGTCGTCCTGCTGGTCGGTCGTCCCGAGCGTCCAGCCGCCGCCATGGAAGTGCAGATAGACGCCGCGCGGTGCGCCCGTCGGCGCAACGATCCGCATCGGGATCGGCCCGCCCGGCCCGGGGATCGTCACGGTCTCGGCGCGCGGGCTTTTTTCCGGCAGCGGAAACGGCCCGCCGCCTTCCGCCCGCGTCTGGCGAACAAGGGCCGGCTCGAACTGCCAGGGGTCGGGCAGCGCGGAAAGCGTTTCCAGCAGGTCGGCGTTGAAGGCGCGGGTTTCCGCCGAAACGGCGGTATCCTCGAAGAGGGCGGAATCGATTGCGATCATGGGCTTTCTTGCGGCTATCTTGTCCGTTCCGTGCGGAACCTTAGAAACTGAAGGAAGGGTCGCGGCGAGGCTAGCCTCTCGCGGGCGACAATCCAAGGCACGCCGGTCGCAGACGAACCAGGAAAGAGATTATGTACCGAACATCACGAAGTGACGTCACGGTCGACAACGCGGCAACGACGACGACCGACACGCTGCGCCAGGCGATGACCCGGATGACCGTCGGCACCAGGGGCCGCGGCATGACCGAGATCACCGACGCGATCGACGACTGGCTCTCCGGCGTGGAGGCCGGCGACGGGCTGTTGACGGTATTCCTGCGCCACACCTCCGCCTCGTTGACGATCCAGGAGAACGCCGACCCGGACGTCCAGCACGATCTCCTGACCTCGCTCGACCTGCTGGCGCCGGAGGACGGGCCCTGGATCCACACCATGGAGGGCCCGGACGACATGCCGGCCCACATCAAGTCGGCGCTGACCGATATCAGCCTCTCCATCCCGGTCGTCGGCGGCCGCATGGACCGCGGCACCTGGCAGGGCGTCTACGTGGTCGAGCACCGCGCCCGCCCGCACCGGCGGACTGTTGCGCTGCATTATCTGGGGAGTTGAGGAGGGGCGTCGCCGCAGACGCGCGTCGCCCGCAAGCCACTGCAGCGCAGGTATCTGCCATCGATGGATGGAGCTGACGCCGAAACTGGATTGCCGCGTCGGCCTTCCCGCGCTCGCGTCACGGGCCGCTCCCCGTCCTTCAGACCCTCGCAATGACGTTGAAACCAAGAAAAAAACGTCATTGCGAGCGCAGCGAAGCAATCCAGAGCAGAGGGCGCGGCAACGCATAGTCGCTTGCCGCAAGCCCTGAGTTTCGCTTGCGCCGGCCCCCGATACCCCGACACAGAACCGCTGGCAGAGCCGTACCGATAACCCGGCCGACTGCCGCCGCCCGGCCCACTGCCAAAAAACTACCGCACAACCATCACCGACACGTCGGTGTGACCGGCCAGGAATCCTGCATTGGAGGCGAACACATATTCCCGGAAATGGGGGATGTGCGAGGCCATGATGACGAGGTCGGCGCCGAGCGCGTGGATTTCCTTGTTCAGCGTCTCGTCGAGATCGACCGCCGGGTCGTGGCTGACCAGCGCCTTGGCGGCGATGTCGATCTCGTGCTTGGTACGCTGCCCGGCCGTGTATTCCTCCAGCACCCGGGCGAACTCTTCCGGATTGTGCGCCACCTTGCTCGGCGGCGTCGCCGTCACGGCGACGAAGGTGATGGTTGCGCCGTAGAGCTTGGCGATGTCGACCGCCGTGCCGATGGCCTTGTCGAGGTGATCCTTATGGACCAGGTCGATCGGCACCATGATGTTCTTGTACATGATTGTCCTCCCGCAAATGTCTCGTGCTGCAACGGAACCGGACCGCCGCGCCGGCAAAGGCGTCCCGCCGGCGGTCCGGATGTCCGAGCGTCAGGCCCTGCTGGCTTTCAACAGGCCCATGAAGATGCTGACGCACATGACCAGCAGGACGATGGTGAACGGAAAGCCCGTCGAGACCGCCATCGCCTGCAGGGCCGTCAGCGCCTGCGAGCCGCCGACCAAGAGCAGGGTCGCGGCGACCAGTCCTTCAAAGACGCACCAGAACACGCGCTGGGCGACCGGAGCGTCGGTCTTGCCGCCGGCAGTGATAGTGTCGATGACCAGCGAGCCGGAGTCCGACGAGGTGACGAAGAACACCACGACGAGGATGATGCCGAGGAAGGAGGTCAGCCAGGCAAGCGGCAGGTCCTTCAGCATTTCGAACAGCTTCAGGGGCAGCGCCGCCGACTTGACGCCGGCTTCCGGATCGGCCGCGACCTGCTCGATCGCCGTGCCGCCGAAGGCTGCCATCCAGACGACGCTGACCAGCGTCGGGATGACGATGACGCAGAACAGGAATTCACGCACCGTGCGGCCGCGCGAGACCCGGGCGATGAACATGCCGACGAACGGCGACCAGGAGATCCACCAGGCCCAGTAGAACGAGGTCCAGCCCTGCGAGAAGTTGGCGTCCTCGCGGCCGAACGGGTTCGACAGCGGCAGCAAATCCTTCACATAGGCCGCACCGCCCGCGATCATCGTGTTGAAGATGTCCATGGTCGGACCGATAACGACGATGAAGACCAACAGCAGCGCCGCCAGTGCGATGTTGATCTCCGACAGCACCTTGACGCCGCCGTCGAGACCGCGCAGCACCGAGATCAGCGCCATCGCCGTAATGACCGAAATCAGCACCACGCGCGAGACGTTGCCGGTCGGCACGCCGAACAGGTAGTTGAGGCCGGCAAGCGTCTGTTCGGTGCCGAAGCCGAGCGAAGTGGCAAGGCCGAACAGCGTCGCGAACACGGCCAGCGTGTCGATGATATGGCCTGTCCAGCCCCACACCCGGTCGCCGAAGATCGGATAGAAGGCCGAGCGCAGCGTCAGCGGCAGATTGTAATTATAGGCAAAGAAGGCGAGCGCCAGGGCAACCACGGCATAGATCGACCAGGGGTGCAGCGACCAATGGAAGATGGTCGCGGCCATGCCGAGATTGCGGGCCGCCTCGATATCGCCGGCCGCGCCGCCGAGCGGCGCCCAGTCGGTGCGCGCGCCGGCCTCCACGACCGTGCCGCCGAGCGAGGAGGAGAAGTGCGAGATCGGCTCCGACACGCCGAAGAACATCAGCCCGATGCCCATGCCGGCGGCAAACAGCATCGCGAACCAGCCGAGATAGCTGTATTCCGGTTTGGCATCGGCCCCGCCGAGCCGCACCTTGCCGAGCGGCGAGACCATCAACATGATGCTGAACAGCACGAAGATGTTGGCCGACAGCAGGAAGAACCAGTCGAAGGTCGAGGTCAGGAACGGCCTCAGCCAGCCGAAGAATTCCGTCGCTCCGGCCTGGAACATCAGCGTCACCATCACGAAGGCGATGATGGTCAGGCCCGAGATCATGAAGACCGGGTTGTGGATGTCGAGGCCGAGCATCTGGACATTGTCCTGGCCGACCTCGTAGTCGGTATCCGTTTCGATCTGGTAGTCGCTATCGGTTTGGTCCGTCATTGCGCTCCCCTTTGCTATCGTCGTCTTGGCGTCTGGCGCTCACACAAGCGACGGGCCGGCCGCAAATATGCCGACCTCATGCATCCCCAAAGGAAATACCCCTGCCGCTTGCCAGTTTAGGAAGGCATTTCGGAAACCGATGTTCCGTCTCCGACTCCAATGCCTTGGCGAACGACGGCCTCGAGCCGTCCCGGCAGTCCCGTTCGCAATCCAAAGATGTGAAGATCACCAGGAAAACGGGCGCAACGCCGCGCCCGCCAAAACGGGTTTGTATCCAGACGGTTGCACGGAACGGGGCCGCCGGTCAACGGCGGCGCCGGACGCTGCCCTTGCCCTTGTGGATAAAGCGGTAACTGGCAGGGGGCGAATGCTGCGCCGCAGCATCGGTGTGCGGGGGAGCGGAACCGACGCCCGCGCCGCATCCGGCCGCATCGCCGGGCCGATGGCGCCCCGGGCGCTGCGCGCCGTCTAGACCCCGAGATAGCCGATCAAGGCGCCCTGTATGAGGAGCACCAGGAGCCAGTGGCCGCCGTCGATGACGGTCAGCAGCACCTTCTTGCCCTGGAAGGCGTAGTTGACGGCCAGCGTGGTGACGACGAAGCCGGCCCAGATGAAGGCCGCCGAGATGACCCCGTTGCGCACCGTCACCGTATCCTGGCCGAGATGGCCGATGACGCCGGCAAGCATGAAGGCCATGATCAGGTTGGCGGCGGCACCGACCAGCATCGGCCCCTTTTGCGGGTTGCCGCCGCCCTCGCCCTTCAGCCGCGCCGGATCGATCTCCGCTGCCGCCATCCACTGCCGCCCGAGAATGCCGTACCAGACGGCGCCGACGACGAAGCCGGTGATCGCCGCGGCCAGGACCGCCAGGTAGTTGATGCCGGCAAAGATCATTCCGATGCCCTCCGTCATGCGCGGCGGGGCGCGCCGCGGTGATCCGTCGCCCTTGGGAGGCGCCGGATTGCTTTTACAATGATCCCTACCATGACCAAAGCCCGGATCGGCGTCACCGCTTCGTGACCGCGCGGCGGTGTCTCCCCATACGCAGCCCTTGCATCGATCGTGAGATAGGTATAAAGATATCTTTATATCAATGAAGCGATGCGACAGATAGTGCTGCAAAAACGCCAGCTCACCTCCAATGTCCTGCTCGGCAGCCTGAAGGCCGCCGCCGAAGTCACGCGCCTGCGCATCCTTGCGCTGCTCGCCCGCGGCGAACTGACGGTGAAGGATCTGACCGCCATTCTCGGCCAGAGCCAGCCGCGCATCTCGCGCCATTTGAAGCTTCTCGTCGAGGCCGGGCTGGTCGAGCGGCTGCCGGAGGGCGCCTGGGCCTATTACCGGCTCAGCGACGACGACACCGTCGGCGCCTTCATCCGCGGCATCCTCTGCCAGATCGACGACAGCGACCCTGTGATCGCCGGCGACAGCCAGCGCCTCGACGGCGTCAAGCAGGAGCATGCCGAGGCGGCCGCGCGCTATTTCTCCGCCAATGCCGGCGAGTGGGACCGCATCCGCCTGCTGCAGGCCGCCGATGCGGCCGTGGAAAAGGCCATGCGCGAGGCGGTCGGCAACCGCCCCTTCGAGGCCTTCCTCGATATCGGCACCGGCACCGGCCGCATGCTGGAGCTGTTCTCCGACCTCTACAATCGCGGCATCGGCATCGATGCCAACCATTCCATGCTGGCGGTCGCCAGGGCCAATCTGGAAAAGGCCGGCGTCCGCGACGCCCAGGTCCGCCACGGCGACCTCTACGCCCTGCCGCTGCCGTCCGACAGCGTCGACCTGGTCGTCATCCACCAGGTGCTGCACTATCTCGGCGATCCGGCGCGCGCCCTGCGCGAGGCGGCCCGTGTGCTCGCCCCCGGCGGCCGGCTGCTCGTTGTCGACTTCGCCCCCCACGACCTGGAATTCCTGCGCACCGAGCACGCCCATCTGCGGCTCGGCTTTTCCCACGACCAGATTGCCCAGGCCTGCGCCGCGGCCGGCCTTGAAACCGAGGCCATCCGCGACCTGGCGCCGGCAACCGCCGCCAGCGGCACCGGTGACGGCAATCTGACGGTTACCCTGTGGCTGGCCCGCGACCCGCGCATCCTGATGGCGGACGACGGCGTCGGCGCCAATCTGGAGACGGTCGGATGAGCGAGACCGAAACCGCCACCGACGACACCCCGGAGCGTCCCGAGATGCACGTATCTTTCGAGTTTTTCCCGCCGAAGTCCGACAAGATGGAAGCGACCCTGTGGCAGGCCATCGAAAAGCTGGCCCCGCTGGAGCCGCGGTTCGTCTCGGTCACCTACGGAGCCGGCGGTTCGACCCGCGAGCGCACCCATGCGACGGTCGCCCGCATCGTCCGCGAGACGAACCTCACCCCGGCAGCGCATCTGACCTGCGTCGATGCCACCCGCGAAGAGGTCGACCAGGTCGCGCGCGACTATCTCGCTGCAGGCGTGCGCCACATCGTGGCGCTGCGCGGCGACCCCATCGCCGGCATCGGCACCAGCTATCGTGCCCACCCGGGCGGCTATGCCTATTCCTCCGATCTCGTCGCCGCCCTGAAGAAGATCGCCGATTTCGAGATCTCCGTCTCGGCCTATGCGGAGCGGCACCCCGAAAGCCCCGACTGGCAGACCGACATCGACATGCTGAAGCGCAAGGTCGACGCCGGCGCCACCCGCGCCATCACCCAGTTCTTCTTCAACAACGACCTGTTCGAGGCCTATGTGGAGCGGGTGCGCGCGGCCGGCATCTTCATTCCGATCGTGCCGGGCGTCATACCGATCCACAATTTCACGCAGATCTCCAAATTCGCCGGCATGTGCGGCGCCTCCATGCCGCAGGCGCTGGTCGAGCGCTTCGAGGGGCTGGAGCACGACCCGGAGACCCACAAGCTGGTCGCCGCCGCCGTTGCCGCCGAACAGGTCGACGACCTCGTTTCGCGCGGCGTCACCGACTTCCATTTCTACACGCTGAACCGCGCCGACCTGGTCTTTGCGATCTGCCACATGCTCGGCATCCGCCCGCATATGGAAACGGTCGCCGCTTGAAAAAAGCGGCAGGACGAGCAGGAACAGCAACACGACCCGGCGCCTTTCGCGCCCGGATCCGAAAAAAATGATTGGACAAGAACCGTGACCGCACCCGTCAGCGAGACCGGAAAAACCCTCCGCGCCGCCGCCTCCGAACGCATCCTCATCCTCGACGGCGCCATGGGGACGATGATCCAGGGCTACGGCTTCTCCGAGGCCGACTATCGCGGCACCCGCTTTGCCGACTGGAACAGCGACGTCAAGGGCAACAACGACCTCCTCAACCTGACCCAGCCGGACGCCATCCGCGACATCCACCGGGCCTATATCGATGCCGGCGCCGACATCCTGGAGACCAACACCTTTTCCTCCACGACGATCGCCCAGGCCGATTACGGCATGGAGGAACTGGCCTATGAGCTGAACGAGTCCGCCGCCCGGCTCGCCCGCGAGGCGATCGATGCGGCCCGCACCGACGGCGTCGACCGTCCGCTGTTCGTTGCCGGCGCGCTCGGCCCGACCAATCGCACCGCCTCCATCTCGCCCGACGTCAACGACCCGGGCTACCGCGCCGTCACCTTCGACGATCTGCGCAGGGCCTATGGTGAGGCGGCAAGGGGGCTCATCGCCGGCGGCACCGACATTTTCCTCGTCGAGACCATCTTCGACACGCTGAATGCCAAGGCGGCCCTCTTTGCCATCGACGAGGTCTGCGACGAGCTGGGCGTCCAGGTGCCCGTGATGATCTCCGGCACCATCACGGACCTTTCCGGGCGCACCCTGTCCGGCCAGACGCCGACCGCCTTCTGGCATTCGGTCCGCCACGCAAACCCGATCTCCATCGGCCTCAACTGCGCTCTCGGCGCCAAGGAGATGCGCGCCCATATCGACGAGCTGTCGCGCGTTGCCGACACGCTCGTGTGCGCCTATCCCAATGCCGGCCTTCCGAACGAATTCGGCGAGTACGACGAAAGCCCGGAGGCGATGGCCACACTCGTCGGCGAGTTCGCAAAAAGCGGCCTCGTCAACATCGTCGGCGGCTGCTGCGGCACCACGCCGGATCACATCCGAGCCATCGCCGAGGCGGTGAAGGGCGCCGCCCCGCGCAAGCTGCCAAAGCCGCCGGCCCATCTGCGGCTGTCCGGCCTGGAGCCCTTCACGCTGACGCCGGAGATCAACTTCGTCAATGTCGGCGAGCGCACCAACGTCACCGGCTCGGCGAAGTTCAAGAAGCTGATCACCAATGGCGACTACGCGACGGCGCTCGACGTCGCCCGCGCACAGGTGGAAAACGGCGCCCAGATCATCGACGTCAACATGGACGAGGGCCTGCTGGATTCCGAGAAGGCGATGACCACCTTCCTCAACCTGGTTGCCGCCGAGCCAGACATCGCCCGCGTGCCGGTGATGATCGACTCGTCCAAATGGTCGGTGATCGAGGCCGGCCTCAAATGCATCCAGGGCAAGGGCATCATCAACTCGATCTCCCTGAAGGAGGGCGAGGAGCCGTTCCTGAAACAGGCCCGCCTTGCCCGGCGCTACGGCGCTGCCGTCGTCGTCATGGCCTTCGACGAGGATGGCCAGGCCGACAGTTTCAAGCGCAAGACCCAGATCGCGCGGCGCTGCTACGACATTCTGACGGAAAAGGTCGGCCTGCCGCCGGAAGACATCATCTTCGACCCGAACGTCTTTGCGGTCGCCACCGGCATCGAGGAACACGACAACTACGGCGTCGACTTCATCGAGGCCGCCCGCTGGATCCGGGAGAACCTGCCCGGTGCCCACATCTCGGGCGGCCTGTCGAACCTCTCCTTCTCCTTCCGCGGCAACGAGCCGGTGCGCGAGGCGATGCACACCGTCTTCCTCTACTATGCCATTGCCGCCGGCATGGACATGGGCATCGTCAATGCCGGCCAGCTTGGCGTCTATGACGACCTCGACCCGGAACTGCGCGAGCTGGCCGAGGACGTCGTCCTCAACCGCCGCAAGGACGCCACCGAACGGCTCGTCGACGCCGCCCCGCGCTTCAAGGGCGATGGCTCCGGCGCCAAGCGGGTCGTCAATCTGGAATGGCGCGCGCTGCCGGTCGAAAAGCGGCTGGAACATGCGCTCGTTGCCGGCATCACCGACTACATCACCGAGGACACGGAAGAAGCCCGCCAGGCCGCCGTTCGCCCGCTCGACGTCATCGAGGGCCCGCTGATGTCGGGCATGAACGTCGTCGGCGACCTCTTCGGGGCCGGCAAGATGTTCCTGCCCCAGGTGGTGAAGTCGGCCCGCGTGATGAAGGCTGCTGTCGCCTATCTGACGCCCTACCTGGAAGAGGAAAAGCGGCGCGCCGGGACCACCGGCAAGAGCTCCAACGGCAAGATCGTGCTCGCCACGGTGAAGGGCGACGTCCACGACATCGGCAAGAACATCGTCGGCGTCGTCCTCCAGTGCAACAATTTCGAGGTCGTCGACCTCGGCGTCATGGTCCCGGTCGACCGCATCCTGGAGGCAGCCGCGAGCGAGGAGGCCGACATCGTCGGGCTCTCCGGCCTGATCACGCCGTCCCTCGACGAGATGTGCCACGTCGCCGCCGAGATGCAGCGCCGCGACCTCGACCTGCCGCTCCTGATCGGCGGGGCGACCACCAGCCGCGTCCATACCGCCGTCAAGATCCACCCGAACTATACGGGCGGCCAGGCGATCTATGTGCCGGACGCAAGCCGCGCCGTCGGCGTCGTCTCCAAGCTGATGGGCTCGGGCCGGGCCGACTACTACAATGAGATCGGCGCGGAATATGCCGGCATCGCCGATGGCCATTCCCGCGGTCGCGGCCGCCGCCCGCGCCTGTCCCTGGCGGACGCCCGCAAGAACCGGTTCCAGCCCGCCTTTGCCGGCTACACACCGCCGGCGCCGTCCTTCCTCGGCACCAAGGCGATCCACAACGTGCCGGTTGCCGACCTCATCCCCTATATCGACTGGACGCCGTTCTTTGCGACCTGGGAGATCACCGGCAGCTTCCCGCAGATCCTGGAGGACGACCGCCGCGGCGAGGCCGCCCGCGCGCTCTATGACGACGCCCAGAAAATGCTGGCAAGGATCGTCGAGGAGAAATGGCTGCAGGCCAACGGCGTCGTCGGCTTCTGGCCGGCCAACGCCTCCGGCGACGACATCGTCCTCTATACCGACGACAGCCGGAGCGAGACCCGCGCCACGCTCTATTCGCTGCGCCAGCAGATTGCCCGCCAGGGCGGACGCCAAAACGAGCGCAAGAACACCGCCCTTGCCGACTTCGTCGCGCCTGTGGAATCCGGCACGCCGGACTATATTGGCGGCTTCGCCGTCACCTGCGGCCTTGGCGAGGCAGCCCGCTCCAGGGATTTCGAGGCAGACGGCGACGACTACAACAAGATCCTCTTCCAGGCCCTTGCGGACCGGCTGGCCGAGGCGTTCGCCGAATATCTCCACGAGCATGTGCGCCGCGACTACTGGGGCTATGCGCCGGGCGAGAAGCTGACCCAGGAGGAGCGCATTGCCGAAGGCTATCGCGGTATCCGCCCCGCCCCCGGCTATCCGGCCCAACCGGACCACACGGAGAAGGAGACCCTGTTCGATCTGCTGGACGCCACCGCGGCCACCGGCATCGAACTGACCGAGAGCTTTGCCATGTGGCCGGCCTCCTCCGTCAGCGGCCTCTATCTCTCCCACCCGGACAGCCACTATTTCGGCGTCGGCAAGATCGAGCGCGACCAGGTCGAGGATTATGCCCGCCGCAAGGGCTGGTCCTTGCAGGAAGCGGAGCGCTGGCTGGCGCCGATCCTCAATTACGATCCGGCCGACGAGAACAAGGCGGCAGCGGAATAGGGCTGCCGGGAAAAGGTGTTTTCGGACCGGCGCCGGCAATGGTGCTCGCCACCGCCGGCAGCTGTCATGTCTGCCATGCGCATGATCGATAAAAACACCTCGACCCCGGTAACCAAATTCCAATCCGTAATTGTCTATAGTGGGACCGATCGGGGTCCTACTGTGCACATCGCGGAACGGCTTTATGGCGGGCGTCAGTCTTCTTGAGGAAATGACTCACCTTGCGGCGCAGCCGTCGGACGAGAGCCGGCGCGCGCTGTTGAGGAACCTCACGGACCTGTTCGACGCCGAGACGCCGGAAGCCCGCGATCACACCAAGGGTCTCTTCGAGGAAGTCGTCACCCGCGTCATCGACGATGTCGCGGTGCAGATCCGCGCGGAAGTCTCCGAGCGCCTGTCGAAAATCGACCAGTCGCCGCGCAACCTGATGCTGCGGCTTGCCAATGACGACGCGACGGTCGCCGCCCCGGTCCTGCGCAATTCCGAGGTCCTGACCGACCACGACCTGATCCGGATCGCCGAAATGAAGGGCCAGGATCACCTGATGGCGATTTCCCGTCGCAAGGCCCTGTCTGAACGGGTCACCGACATCCTGGTCGCGCGCGGCGAGACGCAGGTGCTCCATTCGGTGACGCGCAATGTCGGCGCCCGCTTTTCCGAGGCGACCTTCGAGACCCTGATCGAGCGCTCCGAGGGCGACGACGAACTCCAGAGCAACATCGTGGAGCGCGCCGACCTCACCGAACCGCTGGCCAATCGCCTGAGGCCCTTTCTGTCCGAAATGCTCCGGGAAAAGCTGGACGAGGCACAGCTCAACGCCAGCGACACCACGTTCCACGCCGCGGTCTCCACCACCGTCAGGCGCGTGGAGAACAAGCTGAAGGCCCGCCAGCGGGCGCGGCTGGAAATCCGCGTCATCGCCGCCGAGATCCAAAAGGGCGAGCGCGATATCGGCCCCACGGTCGAGGCACTATGCAAGGCGGACCGCGCCCTCGACGTCGCCAGCCTGATCCTGACGCTCTCCGACCTGCACGGCATCGACGCCACCAAGACGATCTTCAAGCGCGAGCCGGGACCGATCGCCGTGCTGTGCAAGAATGCCGGCATCCCGACCAGGACCTTTGCCGCCATCGTCCGGTTGCGCCGCAAGCGGCTGAAGCTCGACGACGCGGAGTCCGCCAAGGAAGTCGCGCTTTACGAAGCCCTCAAGGACTCCGACGCCCGCCGCGCCGTCCATTTCCTGAAGCTGAGGAATTCGGCCGCTTAAAGCGCGTCTCCCGAAAGGGAAGCCGGTCTTGCGGCCGGCACAGCTGCACAAAGCAAATGCGGGGTGCGCCCTGCGTCGACAGGACAAAGCCTCAATCGGGAATGTCGTCGACGCCGGCAACCACGATCGCAAAGCGGTCGGCAAGGCCGGCGAGACTCGCCGTCTTCAGCGTCGCGGCGGGCACGACACCTGCCCCGGCCGGTCCCGGCAGGTCGCGCGTCGCCGTCGCCTCGGCCGGAATGGTCACCCGGAAGCCCCGATCCACCGCCGCCCGCGTCGTCGCATCGACGCACATATGGTTCATGAAGCCGGTGATGATCAGGTTCCGGCATTTGTCGGCGGCAAGGCTTTCCGCAAGGTCGGTGTCCTGAAAGGAATTCGGCAGCGGTTTCTCATGCACCGGTTCGCCGTCCTGCGGCGCCACTTCCGCCATGATCGCCCCGCCGGGTCCGCTGCGGTCGAAGGCGCCGCCCGGCTTGCCGGCATGGGCCACGTGGTGGACGGGCACGCCCGCCGCCCGCGCCCGGGCGAGCAGCCGCGCGATCGCGTCGACAGCAGGCCCGACGCCCTCCAGCGGCAACAGGCCGGAGCGGTACTCCTCCTGGGCATCGATGATGATGAGAACCGAGTCCGACAGGCTCGACGGTGCGGCCGGCGCACCGGCCATTTCCAGAAGGGTCTTCGGCGCCATGGCGGATCACTCCCTGAGTCGCAACGAACGGTGGCCGCGAGCATAGCCGCTTCCGGCGACGATCTCTTGACCTTCCTTGTGCCGACGGTCGCGACATTCATCGCGAAGCCGGTCCCCCCCGCCTTCGCACCGCAACATGACTTTTCACCGGCAAATTGTCGCATTAAGGCGAATCGGATCGCTTCGTGGTTGCATTGGAAAGGCTTCCGGGCTCGGCCTCCGGCGCTGCCGCCCGGCGGCGCCTGTCGCCACTGGCGCAGCGGCCGTGCCGGAAACGGAAACGGGGCGCTGCGATCGCAGCGCCCCGCATTGACTGTCACTCATTTTCGGCAATCGAAGGTTTTTTCGCCAACCTTCTGTTTTTTAGCCGTTTTTGCCGCCTTTCCGCTCTGGCGTTTAGAGGGTACCCACGATAATTGCGGCGATGAAGACGAAAGCTCCGCTGATCAACAGCGCATTCAGACTTCGTGTCATGCTCATCATTGGTCTCCCTTCTGCCAACACACCGATGATAATGCGGAACGACACGTAGTCGAAGAAAAAAAGTTTGTGCGGCGCAGAACTCGAACCAGCCCAGGTTGCGGGACCTGGCGGGGTGTCCGTTGAAAAAACTCAATAAACGGTTTTTACATCGCAGATGAAATCCTGATGAAAAAAAACCTCCGAAAACCATGTCGATCAATTGGAAATTAATTTCAAAGTCGAAATAACGCCGCAATTCATTTGCGTTTTTTACGATATGTTCGCCGTGCTCGACCGATTCGCCCGATCGTTTCGGGATAGATATCATTTTAGAGATGTTTTTAACGGCACCGCCATCTTGGTTGGCAATACTCGCTGGACTTGTGTCCATCCATAACCATGTGGCGTGACCGACGTGAGCAAGAACGCGGTTCTGAAGGAATACGAAACCCTCGCCGGCAAGGCCGCGCCGGACGGACGGCGACGGTTGCTGCGGCGCCTCGGCGACCTGTTCGGAGCCGGCAGCCTGGCCTCCAAGGCGACCTCCCGCGATCTCTTTGCCGATGTCGTCGGTCGGGTTCTGGAGGACGTTCCGGTGAAGGTCCGCACCGAAGTCGCACGGCGGCTGGCGGCGGACGACCAGGCCCCCCGCAAGCTGGTGTTGCGCCTGGCCGGCGATCATATCGTCGTCGCCGACCCGCTCCTGCGCACCTCCGTTGTCCTGACCGACGACGATCTCGTCAGGCTTGCCTCCGAGCAGTCGGTCGATCACCTGCTCGCCATTTCCCGGCGCGCGACGCTGTCGAAGGCGGTGACTGAAATCCTCGTCCAGCGCGGCGACCGTGCCGTCCTCCACGCGGTCACCGGCAACAATGGCGCGGAATTCTCCGAAGCCGCCTTCGACATGCTGGTGCGCTGCGCCGGCAACGACGAGGTGCTCCAGGAGAACCTGGCCGGCCGCAACGACCTGACGGCCACCGTCGTCGAGTGGCTGCGGCCACTCCTGACCGAGGAACTGACGATCCGCCTTGCCAAGGCGGACATCGCCGCCAGCCAGGAAGGCCTCGACCGCCTCGTCATGGTCACGGCCAAGCGCATCGAAACCGAGCTGATGGAGGTGCGCCAGACGCGCATCGACGCCAGCATCATGGCCGACGACATCCGCAGCGGCGTCCGCGACCTCGATTCGGTGGTGGAATCCCTCGTCAGGGCCGACCGCGCGCTCGACATCGCACTGGTCATCGAGGGCCTCAGCGAAGCCGAAGGGGTCGATGTCAGCCGCCTCATCTTCCGCAAGGAAAGCGGCCCGATCGCGGTCCTGTGCAAGGATATCGGCCTCGGCACCAAGGCGTTCATGGCGGTCGCCCGGCTGCGCGAAAGGCGTCTCAAGCGTGCCGCCCCCGTGACCCGGGCCGAGATAGAACTCTATTCCCGCATGAGCCCGGAGGAAGCCCATCGGGCGATCCGCGTGCTCAAGGAACGCCGCAAGCCCGAAAAGCAGGCGAGCTAGAAGAGACCGGCGACCCTTCGGTCCGCTCTAGGACCGCGCGGCGATCACCCGTTCCAGCCACGCCGCGGCGGCGAGCGTCGTCTTGTCCACCCTGACCGGGCCGACGATCTGCACGCCGAGCGGCAGGCCCTTGTCGCCAACGAGCCCCGGCACGTTCACGGCCGGCGTCCCCATCAGCGTCCACAGCCGGTTGAAGATCGACGAGCCCGTGCTGCCGAGGCCTTCCGGCGCCGCGCCCGGCGCCGACGGCGTCAGGATGACGTCGACGTCGGCGAACAGTTTTCCCAGCCCGTGCCGCGCCGAGCGCGCCGTCGCCTGCGCCGCATCATAGGCCTCCGGCGTGATCGCATCGCCGGCATCGAGCGTCTCGCGCAGGATCGCGCTGAGCTCGTCGCTGTGATTGTCGCGCTCGTAGGACAGCGCCAGATTGGCCTCGAAATCCTGGATCACCTGGTGCGCGGCAAAGGCATCGGCATAGGTCCCTGCAAGCTGCAGCGTCTCGACCCTGGCCCCGGCAGCGGCCGCAAGCCGTGCCGCCTCGCCGACGGCGGCCCGCATCTCGCCGCTCGCCTCGTTCCACAGATGCGTTTCGACAACGCCGATCCGCGGCGGCGAGATCTCCTCGGAGACCTCAAGATCACGACCGGTGAGAAGGGCGGCAAAGAGCGCGACGTCGACAACCCCGGCGCCGAACAGGCCGACCGTGTCGAGCGTCCAGGAAAACGTCTTCATGCCGACGGTCGGCAGCAGGCCGAAGGTCGGCTTGTAGCCGGCGATACCGCAGAAGCTCGCCGGCCGCACGACCGAGCCGCCGGTCTGGGTGCCGACCGCAAGCGGCAGCATGCCGGCCGCCACGGCGGCGGCCGAGCCGGACGACGAGCCGCCCGGCGAATAGGCCGGATTGTGCGGGTTGCGGGTGCGACCGGCGTGCATGAAGGCGAACTCCGTCGTCACCGTCTTGCCGATCACCGTCGCCCCGGCCCGCCGGCACAGCGACACGATCGCCGCATCGGTCCGCGCCATATGGCCGGCATAGATCGGCGAGCCGTAGGTCGAGGGCATGTCGGCGGTATCGAAGATGTCCTTGATGCCGACCGGCAGGCCGCAGAGCGCGCCGGTCGCCGGAGGCCGCGCCGCGCCATGGTCGATCGCCTCGAAGGCGCCGATCAGTTCTTCCTCGGCATCGATGGTGTCGAACACCTGGGCGAGCGTCTCGCCGATCCGGGTCTTGCCGGCACGGATATCGGCAACGAGTTTTGCGGCGGACAGCATGAGGGATCTCCCGAGCGGCAGGACGCCGAGCCGTTTCAAGCGACTCGGGCGCGTGCGATTGACAGGCGATAAAACACGCTCACCATGGCAAAAGGCAAGGCGCATTGCGACACGGCCGGCACATGCACAACACGCCGGAAAAGCAGTGTCGAACGCCTTTTCTCGGAAAGGAAACACCATGCGCGCGATGGTGCTGACGGAGCAGGGCAAACCACTGCAACCGACGGACCTGCCGACGCCGGAGCCCGGCCCCGGCGAGATCCTCGTGGAGGTCGCCGCCTGCGGCGTTTGCCGCACCGATCTCCATGTCGTCGATGGCGACCTGACACGGCCGAAGCTGCCGCTGATACCGGGTCACGAGATCGTCGGACGGGTCGTCGCTACGGGACCCGGGGTCGACCGCCACGCCGTCGGTGAGCGGGTCGGCATTCCCTGGCTCGGGTCGACCTGCGGCCACTGCCCCTATTGCGACAGCGGCCGGGAGAATCTGTGCGACGATCCCGGCTTCACCGGCTACACGCTCGACGGCGGCTACGCCACCCACGCCATCGCCGATGCCCGCTACGCCTTTGCCATCCATGGCGACTACTCGGATGCCGAGGCAGCACCCCTGCTCTGCGCCGGCCTCATCGGCCACCGCGCGCTAAGGATGGCGGGGCCGGAGGCGCGCACGATCGGCATCTACGGTTTCGGCGCCGCCGCCCATATCGTTGCGCAGGTCGCACGATACGAATATCGTAAAGTTCTTGCCTTCGCCCGGCCCGGCGACACGGAGGCCATGGCCTTTGCCCGGCAGATGGGCTGTGAATGGGCCGGCGGATCGGACGAGCCGGCGCCGGAGCCGCTCGACGCCGCGCTCATCTTCGCACCCGTCGGAAGCCTCGTGCCGACGGCGTTGAAGGCGGTCAGGAAAGGCGGCACCGTCGTCTGCGGTGGCATCCACATGTCGGATATTCCGGGCTTCCCATATTCCGATCTCTGGGAGGAGCGCACGATCCGCTCCGTCGCCAATCTGACGCGCGGCGACGCCGAGGAATTTCTCGCGCTCGCCCCGAAGGCCGGGGTCAGGACGGAAGTCGTTCCCTATCCGCTTGAGGAGGCCAATACGGCGCTCGACGACCTGCGTGCCGGGCGCCTCAGCGGCGCCGCGGTGCTGGTGCCTTAGGAGCGACGGACGCGCCGGCCGATTATTTGGCCGCGCGCTTGTCCTCCGGATTAAGGCTCTTGCCGAGGACGTGCCGGGCCTCGCCGAGGGCGTGCGCGCCCGATCCGACGATCAGCGGATCCGGTCCCCGCACCACCGAAGGGTTCTTGTTCGGATAGGGCAGCGACGACAGGAAGTGCTGCATGCAGTTGAGGCGGGCCCGCTTCTTGTCGTTCGACTTGACGATCACCCAGGGCGCATCGGCGGTGTCGGTGTAGAAGAACATCGCCTCCTTGGCCTCGGTGTAGTCGCCCCACTTGTCGAGCGAGGCGCGGTCGACCGGCGATAGCTTCCACTGCTTCAGCGGATCGGTCTCGCGCGCCTTGAAGCGCCGCCGCTGCTCGCCCTGCGAGACGGAGAACCAGTATTTGAAGAGCTGCACGCCGGAGCGCACCAGCATCCGTTCCAGATCCGGGCAGGTCCGCATGAATTCCAGATAGTCGTTCGGCGAGCAGAAATTCATCACCCGTTCGACGCCGGCCCGGTTGTACCAGGAGCGGTCGAACATCACGATTTCGCCGGCAGCCGGCAGGTGCTCGACATAGCGCTGGAAGTACCACTGGGTCTTTTCCCGCTCCGTCGGCTTCGGCAACGCGACGACGCGGGCGGCACGCGGGTTGAGGTGCTCCATGAAGCGCTTGATGGTGCCGCCCTTGCCGGCCGCATCGCGGCCCTCGAACAGGATCACCACCTTCTGGCCGGTCTCCTCCACCCAGCGCTGGACCTTCAGGAGTTCCACCTGCAGCTCCGCCTTGTGCTCCTCGTAAGGGGCGCGGCGCAGCTTGGTCTTGTAGGGGTATTCGCCGCTCTCGAAGATGCGCTTGATCTCCACCGGATCGTGCCGCATCTCGGCGATGTGATGGGCCGGGTTCTCGATGGCTGCGATCTTGTCCGCGCCTTTTTTCTTTCCGGCAGGTTTTTGCCGCGCGGTCGTGACCAGCTCGGTGTCCGGCAGGTCCGGAACTGCGGTCGCCACGTCGTCCGCGATCGAAAAGCCCTGGCGGTCTTCGGAATCCATCATGCCCCGTCTCTCTTGTTTGCGCCCTGATTTTGTTTTGCCGGATCATGATCCTCGATTTGAATTGAAATTGACCTAACCAAAAGGCTTCACGGAAAGTAAATTTCCGGCAGTTCAAGTCGCCAATAGTTCGCAAGGACTTGTCGAGATCGGAGAGTAGCCGGGAAGTATTTACCGGATACACGAGGTTGGCGGCACCGGGCACCGGCAGCCACCCGATGCTGCAACGTTTCCGGTCCCGCAGCGTTAATGAATCGTAATCGTTCGACGCGCAGACTGGACCGATGCCGATCAGACATCCCTGGCGCCTTGCAGCGGCGCTTTTCACCGCCCTTGTCCTCACCGCCTGCGCGGCGGGCATGATGGCCTTCGACGACAGCCGCGAGGAATGGCGCAGCCAGGCCGACCGGACCTGCCGCGCCAGCGGCCGGGTCACGCCCTCGCCCTTCGTCACGCCGCTGGAGCCGATTTTCGAGGAAGGCGAATGCGGCGCGGACGTTCCCTACAAGGTCACCGCGGCGGCCGACGGCTCGGTCGCCTTTTCGGTGCCGGCGACGCTTGCCTGCCCGATGCTGCCGGCCCTCGACCGCTGGCTGCAGACCGTGGTCCAGCCGGCGGCGGGCGAAACCCTCGACAGCAAGATCGTGTCCGTCGACGTCGCCGCCTCCTATGTCTGCCGCACGCGCAACAACAAGCCGGGCGCCAAGGTGTCGGAGCACGCCTATGCCAACGCCATCGACATTTCCGCCTTCCGCACCGAAGACGGCCGCCGCGTCGCCGTCGCCGACGGCTGGCACGGCAAGGCCGACGAGGCCGCCTTCCTGAAGACCGTCCACGACAAGGCCTGCGGGCCGTTCAACACCGTCATCGGCCCGGACGGCGACCGGCACCACCAGGACCATTTCCACCTCGACCTCGCCCGCCGCGGCCGCAATGGCGACGGCAAGTTCTGCCAGTGACCGGACAGGCAGCGGTCTGAACCGACGGGTTCTTGTCACCGGGCCGGATGCGGCCGGGGCGCGCGGCGTTCAGAAACGCTTAACCCAGGCGGGCGTTTTTCGACCCTTTCTTGCGAAATAATGATATGCGACGCTTCCCCCAACCACGCCTCGGAGGTGATTCGCCATGACGGCAACGGCATCCGTCAGCAGCTCGTCGTCGGCCGGTATCAACGGCGTCCTGTCGGGCACCAAATGGGGCGTGACGAGCCTCACCTACAGCTTCCCGACGAGCCCGTCCTACTACGACTACTCCGGCGAAAAGAGTAACAATTTCGGCGCCTTCAACAGCTCCCAGAAGGCCGCGGTAAAGAACGCGCTGGCCGATTTCGCCGCCGCATCGAACCTGACGTTCAACCAGGTCACGGAAACCGGCAGCACCGAGGCGACCCTGCGCTACGCCTTTTCCGATTCCCCGTCCGCCGCCTGGGCCTACTACCCGAGCACCGGAAGCTGGGGCGGCGATTCCTGGTACAATAAGTCGAACGGCTATTTCTCCAATTCCAAGATGGGTGGCTGGGCCTATTCCACCTACCTGCACGAGACCGGCCACGCCGTCGGCCTCAGCCATGGCCATGAGGGCGAGAGCGGCTTTCCCAAGATGCCCGCCAGCATCGACTCCACCGAATTCTCGGTGATGACCTATCACGACTTCGTCGGCCAGAACCTCAACACCGACTACGGCCCGGAAACCTGGGGTCACCCCCAGTCGCTGATGATGTACGACATCGCCGCCATCCAGCACATGTACGGCGCCAACTACGATTTCCGCAGCACCGATACTTTCTACCGCTGGGAGCCCGGCAGCGGCAGGACCTTCGTCAACGGCACGAGCCAGGGAACGCCCGGCGCCAACCGCATCTTCCTGACGATCTGGGACGGCGGCGGCGAGGATACCTATTCCTTCACCAAATATTCCGACGACCTCCGGATCGACCTGCGGCCCGGCAAATGGACCACGACCAACAGCGAGCAGACGGCGCTGATCGGCACCGAGGACGACGGCACACAGCATTATGCCCGCGGCAACATCGCCAACGCCCTCCTCTACAAGGGCAACAAGGACTCGCTGATCGAGAATGCCTATGGCGGAAGCGGCGACGATACGATCCAGGGCAACGCCGCCGAGAACGAGCTGAAGGGCAATGGCGGCGACGACCGCCTGTTCGGCTTCGGCGACAGCGATACGCTCGCCGGCGCCGGCGGCGACGATTTCCTGAAGGCTGGCGGCGGCGATGACCGGGTGTTCGGCGGCAAGCACGACGACACCCTGCTCGGCCAGGCCGGCAACGACAGGATGAACGGTGGCGCCGGCGCCGACCGCCTGTTCGGCGGGGGTGGCAATGACCACATGTCCGGCGGCAGCGGTCAGGATCTCCTGAACGCCAAGGCCGGTGCCGACACCCTGTTCGGCGGCAAGCACGACGACACCTTGTTCGGCGGATCGGGGAACGATTCCCTCAATGGCGGCAACGGCGTGGACCGCCTCGTCGGCGGCAGCGGCAACGATACCCTCGTCGGGGGCGCGGGCGCCGACGACTTCGTTTACGGCGGCAAGGCCGGCAGCGACGAAATCCAGGGCTTCGAACCGAACGTCGACGACATCGACCTGTCCGCCTACAAGAGCCTCGATCACATTTCCGACCTGACCATCCGCAACGACCACGGCGATACGGTGATAGAATTCTTCAACACGACCATCGTGCTGGACGGCGTCTCAAAAAGCGCACTCGACAACGACGATTTCATTTTCTGATCGGACGCGACCGGGCCGAAGCCCGGGATTTCGGCGCAGCCGCTTTTGGGCAGCCGGATTGCTGGCCATTGGCCGCGACATCTTTGCGTTGCAGAAAGGTTTTGCTGCGACAAACCTTAAACGGACCCGCGTGCGGCGTTATGGTGGGGCTTCCGATCGCGAATCAAGATGGCAGGGTATTCGGCAAGACGAGCGAATCCCTGGCACGAACAGAGAGCGGCGGTGCGGTGACGATGAAACGCCTCCTGCCCCGGAGATGATGCGGCATGACAGCAACGGCTTCCGTCAACAGCTCTTCCATGCAGGGCGTGAACGGCCTTCTTTCCGGCGTGAAATGGGGCGTCTACAATCTCACCTACAGCTTCCCGTCGAGCCCCGGCTATTACCATTATTCCTTCAACGGCGAAAAATATAATCATTTCAGCGCGTTCAACGCCACTCAGAAGGCAGCGGCGATCGATGCGCTGAAGCAGTACGATTCCGTCTCCCTTCTCGGGCTACGGCTGATCAACGAGACCCGCGCCAGCGAAGCGACCCTGCGCTATGCCTTTTCGGACGCCCCGGCCGACGCCGGCGCAGGCGCCTGGGCCTATTATCCGAGCACCGGCACCTGGGGCGGCGATTCCTGGTACAGCAAGTCGGGCGGGCCTTTCGACGAGACCGAAGTCGGCGGTTGGGCCTATCTCGCCTTTATGCACGAGAGCGGCCACGCCCTCGGCCTCAGCCACGGCCACCAGGGCGGCAACGGCTTTCCCGCGATGCCGCGCAGTCTCGATTCCTACGAATTCTCGGTGATGACCTACCGGTCATTCGTCGGCCAGGACTTCTACACCGATACCGGGCCGGAGGACTGGGGCTATCCCCAGTCGCTGATGATGTACGACATCCGCGCCATCCAGCACATGTACGGTGCCGATTACACACACAATTCCGGCAATACCCGCTATAGCTGGAACGAGAACACCGGCCGCATGTTCATCAACGGCAAGGGCCAGGAAACGCCGGGCGCCAACCGCATCTTCCTGACCGTCTGGGACGGCGGCGGCAAGGATACCTACGACTTCGAGAACTACTCCTCAAACCTCCGCGTCAACCTCAACCCGGGCCAATGGAGCAAGACCTCCGCCGAACAGACCGCGCTGCTCGGCGAGGACGACAACGGCACGCTGCACTACGCCCGCGGCAACATCGCCAATGCCCTGCGCTACCAGGGCAACGATGCCTCGCTGATCGAAAACGCCCTCGGCGGCAGCGGCGACGACCGCATCGTCGGCAACTCCCGGCACAACCTGCTGGTCGGCAACGAGGGCGACGACACCCTTCTCGGCAAGGGCGGCGACGACCGCCTCGTCGGCAAGGGCGGCGAAGACAAGCTGATGGGCTCCAATGGCGACGACAAGCTCATCGGCGGCGGATCGGACGACACCCTCGGCGGCGGCAAGCACGACGACACCATCCTCGGCGGCAACGGCAATGACAGCCTCAGCGGCGACAGCCAGAGCGACAAGGTCTTCGGCAATGGCGGCAGCGATCGCATATCGGGCGACGGCGGCAACGACACGCTTGCCGGCGGCAGCGGCGCCGACACGCTCTACGGCGGCAGCCAGAACGACAAGCTGGCCGGCGGCGGCAACGGCGACATGCTGTTCGGCAACACCGGCAACGATACCCTCTACGGCAACAATGGCAATGACCAGTTGTTCGGCGGCAACGGTACCGATTTTCTGGTCGGCGGCAGCGGCGCCGATGTCCTGACGGGCGGCGGCGGCAGCGACGTGCTCATCGGCGGGCCCGGCAACGACACGCTGTCCGGCGCTACCCGTGCAGACGACTTCGTCTATGCCGGCAGGGCCGGCACCGACACGATCCTCGATTTCAAGCCCAACACCGACGAGATCGACCTCTCCGCCTACAAGACGCTCGACCACATCTCCGACCTGACCATCACCAGCAATGGCGGCGATGCGATGATCAGCTTCTTCAAGACGACGATCATTCTGGAAGGTGTCGAGAAGGCCTCCCTCGACAACGGAGACTTCATTTTCGCCTGAAGACCTCTCCCGCAAGGTCGACAGACTTCCTGGACGGAAAATCGCGCAGGGGGCGCCGCTCTACTCGGCGCCCTTGTCGGTCTTGGCGTCGTCGCTCTTCAGGTCGCGCTCGATCTCGCGCATGACGCCGAGAAATCCGCGAAACGCCTTTTCGGTGACGTCGAGGGCCTCCTTGACCGCCTTTTCGTCGGTCTCCGACAGCTCCGGCGGGTTGGTGAAGAAGCGCATCAACTCGTCGCGCGACAGCGTCTTGTCCTTGTTCCTGTCAGCCTCGTCGCCGAGCGCCTCAAGGCGCCGGCGGATTTCCGCAAGGCGGTCGGCAAGCGCCTTGTTCTCGGCCGAAAGCCGGTCGATCTCCGCCTCGTAAGCGGCCCGCTCGTCGGCCGCGATCTGGCAGGTCCAGCCGCCCGAGACCTTTTCCCGGCAGGTCGAGACGTTGCCCGTCTCCTTGTCGATCCTGAGGATGCCGGTCGCCGTCTCCACAATGGTGAAGCGGTCGTCCGGCGTGCCGTCATACTCCTCGGCCGCAGCACCGGGCGCGAGCAGCAGCATGGCCGCCACGATCGCCGGCCCGCCGAAACGTATTGCACCGTTCAACATCGCCATTCTTTACCTCCCATGTCGGCGCTCGTCTCGTGCAGAGAGATAGAGCACCGGCATGACGAAAGCAGGGCGATGGATCAGGGGCCGAAGACCCTAGGGCGCATAGGGATGTCGGCCGGAAACGATGGCCTCTTCCAGGAGATCGAGCCGGTCCTGGCCCCAGAACGGCTCCCCTCTGAGCACGTAGCAGGGCGAGCCGATGATCTCCAGCGCGATGCCGTCGGCCTGGTTCTGCTCGTAGATCGCCTTGACCGCATCCGACTTTGCCGCCGTCAGCAGCGCATGGGCATCGTGGCCGGCATCGGCCAGCATCCCTTCCACCACATGCTCGTCGGCAACATCCTTGTCATATGCCCACATCGCCCGGAACGCCCGGTGCGAGAAGTCAGCCGGGCTCTCGCCGGCCTCCTGGATAGCGATCGCGGCGCAGTCGGCGAGCGTCGGCGCCGGATTGGCGAAGGCCGGCTGCAGGTTGAGCGGCAGGGCGCGCTTGTCGCGCCAGCGCTGCAGCTCGATCAAGCGGTAGTGCCGGCGCGCCGGATGGCGCTTCGGCAGCGGCAGGCCGCCGGTCGCCTCGAACACCGGGCCGAGGAAGACCGGCCGGTAACGAACCTTGACCCCGTGCCGGGCCGCCATTTCCACGAAATGATCGTGGCCGAGATAGGCCCAGGGCGAGCCATGGGTATAGAAATAATCGACGGTGATTTCGGACATTTTTTACGAGCCCCCAACGCTATGGTCCGGGCGCAGCCTCGCCCGGCCGGAAGCCCCCGTCAACGGGACCGATTGCACCATTGTGTGAAGCCGCGAACCGCCTCAGTCGCAGGCGCCTCCGTCCTTGCGGGTGAACACGAACCGGCCGTTTTCCTTGACCCCGGCAAGGTCGTCGTCGGGATAGGTGGCGCGCTCGGTCGGGCTCCGCGTGCCGACCTCCAGATAGAAGGCCGGCCCGTCGGAGCGATTGACGAAATGGTGCCCGTTGGCAACCCCCGCCTTGAAGGTCGCCGCATCGCCCGCCGCCATCGGCGTTTCCCCGTCGTCCTCGATCAGCACCACCTCGCCGGAAACGACGAAGACGAACTCGTCCTCGTTTTCGTGCCAGTGCCGGAGCGCCGACATCGCCCCCGGATCGAGCCGGGTCAGGTGGGCGCCGAACTGGGTCAGCCCGCCAGCATCGCTGAGCCGCTTGCGCATTCGGCCGGCCACACGCTCGCGAAAGGGCGACGGGTAACTGCTGCCACCAGCCCACTCCATCGTCTCGATATCGACCTTCGGCATCGCGCTTTCCTCGGCTGATCAATCGACGGGTTTGGCCGTCGCATCGGAATAGGGCTTTCCGTCGCGGTGCAGCAGGCGATCGGTGCCGTTGACGATTTCCACGATCAGATCGTGCCCCGGATAGTGGCAGCGATCGCCGATCGCCCTGGTGCCGACCTCCAGCATCACCGCCTCCTCCGCGCCGCGATTCTCGATGTGGTGGCCGACGCCCGTGCCGGCCTTGAAGCCGGCCGCATCGCCCGGCCCGAGCGGCGTTTCGATGCCGCCCTCCACCAGCACCACGTCGCCGGCGAGCACGAAGACGAACTCGTCCTCGTTCTCGTGCCAGTGATTGAGCGAGGACCGGGCGCCCGGCTCGACCCGGCAGAGATTGACACCGAACTGGGTGAGCCCCGCCGCATCGCCGAGCTTGGCCCGCGTCCGCCCGCCAAGCAGCTCGCCGAGCGCCCCGGAAAAATCGGTCGGCAGCGCCGGCACCTTGACCACATCGATCTTCGGCATCAAAAAATCTCCTTCTGAAGGAAACCGGCGGGTCCCGCCGTGAACTCAGTCTTTTTCCGGCAGCGGGTGCCCGGGCATCAGGTCGTAAGGGTGCTTCCAGCCCGGCAGCGCCCGGATGCGGTCGAGCCATGCCGTAACCGCGGGATAGGCGGCAAGGTCGATGCCGATCTCGTCGGGCCAGAACAGGTAGCCGCAGAGCGAGAAGTCCGCCGTCGTCGGCCGCTCGCCGGCGACGAAATCCCGGCTTTTCAATTGCGCATCGAGGACGGCCAATGACCCCTTGGCGCGGCTTTCCAGAAAGTCGATCACCGCCGGATCGCCGGATTTTGCGAAGGTGCGCAGGAAACGCAGCGTCGCCACGTAGCTGGTCAGCTTGTGATTGTCGAACAGCGTCCAACGCAGCACCTCGCGCCGCTCGGCCTCGTCCACCGGCCGGTAGTTGCCGAGCGCCTCGGTGAGGTAGTCGAGGATGACGCCGGACTGGGAGAGCTTAACGTCGCCATGGACCAGCACCGGCACCTCGCCCATGACATTGAGGGCGCGGTATTCCGGTGTCCTCGTCTCGCCGTTGAAAAAATCGACGAAGCGCGGCTCCCAGTCGGCGGCGGAAAGCTCCAGCATCAGTGCCGCCTTGTAGGCGTTGCCGGATTGCGCGAAGCAGTAAAGGGTGTAGTCCGCCAAGTGAGATCTCCTTGCTGGCTCTGTCGTGGTCCGCGGCGGCGCGTCAGCCGTATTTGCGTTTCAGATAGGATTCGACGTCCTCCGGCGCACGGCCCGTCAGCGTCTCGATGTCGTCGGTAACGAGGTCGAACTCGCCGGCGGCAACGGCCCGGTAGAGGCTGGCGAGCGCCGTCGGCAGATAGTCCGGTGCCTCCGGCTCCTCGCACAGCCGGGCGAAATCCTGCTCGCTCATCGGATCGTAGAGGACCGGCTTGCCGGTGACGTCGGAGATGATGCCGGCGATCTCCACGAAGCCTTGCGCCTTCGGCCCGGTCAGCCGGTAGAGCCGGCCGTTCGCCGCATCCGACAGCGCCGCTTGCGCGATCGCCTCGGCGAGATCGTCGCGGGTGACATAGGCGACCCGCCCCTCGCCGGCCGGATAGGGAATGCGGCCCATGGAAACGATCTCCGGCACCCAGTCGGCAAGCGGGTCGAGATAGAGCCCGTCGCGCAGGATCGCCCACGCCATGCCGCTCTGGCGAACGGTCGCCTCGGCAAACAGCATGAAGGGCGAGACCGTGAAGTGGGATTCCGGCGTCGCCGGCAGGAACGAGGCGAATACGACCTTGCGAACGCTCGCCTCGCGCGCGGCGGTCAGCGCGTCGAAATGCTGGCGCACCCGGTCGACGACGGGCGCGAAGGTCGGGATCAGGATCGCGGTGTCGCAGCCCTCGAAGGCGATGCGCATCAGCGTCGGATCGTCATAGTCGAACCGCCGCGCCTCGGCGCCGCGCACCCGGAGCGGCTCGATGCGCTCCAGCCGCCGCGCGCCGGCCACGACCGCGACGTCGGCATCGAGGAGATGGCCGGCAATGCGCCCGCCGAGCGCGCCGGAGGCTCCCGAGACGAACACTTTTCTGGTCATGGAACGGCCCCCGCGACGGGTTTGATAACTGGACCCGCAGTTTAGCGAGGCCTCCGCCGGGGAACAAATTCAATCGCGTTCATGGCACGGCGATGACGGTTCAGCCGGCGCGGGATTCCCGCTCGCGCACCATGCCGGAGACGATCTCCACGGTGCGGCCGAGCTCTTCGATCGCCTGCTCGATGTCGCGCTTCTGGGCCTCCAGATGGGCGATCTGCTCCTGGAACCGGTCGAGCGCGGCGCGCATCTGCGAGACCTCGCCGTCGCGCAGGTCGTAGAGGCCGAGCATGTTGCGGATTTCCTCCAGCGAAAACCCGACCCGCTTGCCCATCAGGACAAGTTTGAGCCGCGCCCGGTCGCGCCGGCTGTAGAGCCGGGTGGTGCCGCGCCGGCGCGGGTTGATCAGCCCCTTGTCCTCGTAGAAGCGCAGCGTCCGCAGCGTCACGTCGAATTCGCGCGCCAGTTCGCCGATCGTGTAGTGGGTCTTGTTGCCGTCGTCGTGGACGGCCCGGTCGGCCACTGTGCTCCTGTCGTCCCGTGCGCTCGCGCTGTCGTCTCGCGCCATCTCGTTATTTCCTCGCTGTCGCAAAGCCCCCGCCTTTGCAAGCGGACAAACTAAATTCCGTAAACGTAAGCGTCAAGCAACCGCGCCGGTCGCTATACGTCGCATCCATCCGGTCGGGGCCGCGGCTCGTCCCGGAACGGAACGTCCCGGTGATCCGCCGTTAAGCCCTGTTACCGGTTTATGCATTTACCGATGGAGGGTTAACGGGTTGTTTACCCTAAATCGCGCAAATTCGCCCGGAACGCATTGACATTCCGCCACTCCGCCAGGTGCGATTCCCGCCACTGGCGTTCCGGGAATCCGGGGGAGCCCGTGGCGGATGGACTCCGACGGCCAACGAAGAGGTCCGCCTTGAACCGGCATCTCCTGAAGGAGCTTCCCGGCAAAGAAACGCCAACGACGACGGCGGCAGACCTTTCCCGTTCGTTCCGCCGGGCCGAAGACCCGACAGGTGGGTGAGCCATGTTCCGCAACCGTCCCAATGCCCATGCCGCAACGCCCCGGTCCGCGCCGGCCGGTCGCCATGGGCCGTCCGACCCGCTCTCCGACCTCAACAGCCGGCTCGATGCGCTGTCCGAACGCCTGGGCCAGTTGAATGCCGGCGCCACAGCGAAAATGCCGCCGCGCCGCGAGACGAAGGCCCCGCGGGGCGACGATCTCGCCGGCATTGCCGAGACGGTCGACCGGCTGATGAACAAGCTCGACGCCCGGTCCTCGACCCGCGAGAGCCGTGATCCCGCCGCCGGTCGCAATGGCAACGCGCCCAACGCCGCTGCCCGCGCCGACGCCTCCCGCGACCGCATCGACGCCATCCTGGAAACGCTCGACGGCATCGACCGGCGCATGCGCAACCTTCCGGCCAATGGCGAGGCGCCGTCCCAGGACCGGCGCACCGTCGCGGCGACCCGCGCCCCGTCCTTCGAGGCGGCGGACAGCGAGGAGGACGCCCTGCGCCGGGCCATTGACGAAATCACCGCCCGCCAGCACAGCCTCGACCACGACGGATACCCGATCCACAACCATAACACCGGCCGCGAGCCTGCGCGCCGCAACGCCGTTGACGCCCGCGACGCCTCCTATGACCGGGAGCGCTCCCGCGATCGGGATGAAAAAAGCTTCGGCCTGCCGGACGTGGAGCACCACTTCAAGGCGCTGGCGGAGAAGATCGATTCCCTGCGCCAGAGCGACACCGAGGCTGCCGTCGAACGGCTGCGCCGGGAGATCGGCAATCTGCGCCACGAGATCGAGCGCCGCGACACCGTCGGCCTGTCCGACGAGGACGCGACGATGATCCGCGCCCTCGGCCAGAAGGTCGAGACGCTGTCGGCCGCCCAGACCGACCCGCGCGCCGTCGAGGCGCTGCGCGACGAGATCGCCGAACTGCGCCAGAGCGTCATCTCCGGCAATGTGGAAGGCACCCTGCACAGCCTGGAATCCGGCTACCAGCACATCGTGGAGCGGCTCGACGAGATGCGCCGCACCGTCGGCGATCCGCGCCTTCTGGTACGCCTTGCCGACCGCATCGACACCATCGATTCGGCCCTCAAGACCATTCCCCAGGTCGGGCAGATCAACACGCTGGAACAGCGGGTCACCTCGCTGGCGCGCCAGATCGACGGCCTCTCCCTGGACATGAACGATCCGGCGATCGGCCAGTTGGAAAACCAGATCGCCGACCTCAAGGGCCTGTTCAGCGGCCTCGACACCCAGGCCGCCGTTGCCACCCTCGACCAGCAGCTCCGCGCCCTGCACGACAAGATCGACGGCCTGGAGCGGCTCGCCGCCGAACCGCCGGCCCAGCCCGAGCCTGCCGGCGACGGCTACCTGGAAGCCATCGAGCGGCTGTCCGGCCAGATCGAGGACCTGCGCGACGCCATGACCGGCGGCCGCGACACCGATCGCTTCACGCTGATCGAGAGCAATATCGCCTCCGTCGCCCAGAAGCTCGACGAGCTGGAAGACGCCCGCACCCAGGACGACGCCATCCTCGCCCTGGAGCGCCGCATCGACGACATGATCGGCCGCGTCGAGGAGATCGTGCCTGGCACCGACACCGGCTCCGGCGATGCCTTTGCCGCGCTGGAAGCCCGCATCAACCAGATCGCCGACCGCCTCGACAGCTTCGAGCCGGGCCGCCAGATGGGCGACGGCGCCGCCTTCGCCGAGCTGGAAGAGACCATCCAGCGCATCGACGACGCCCTGCAGCGCACCTCCGGCAGCGACGCGCTGGCCGCTCTCGACCGCAAGGTCGCCTCCCTTGCCGGCCAGCTCGACGACCTCGGCCGCGCCCCGCTCGACCTTTCCGAGATGGCCAATCTGCGCGACGAGATCGCCGGCATGCGGATGGCCTTCTCCAAGCCGATCCCGGTCGACCTGACCCGGCTGGAACGCCAGATCCACAACCTCGCCGACAAGGTGAACGGCAGCAGAGGCGGCTTCGATGCGAACGCCCTTGCCCACCTGGAGGACCAGGTCGCGCGCATCGCCCAGCTTCTCGGCGACCGCACCGAGCAGTCCGAGGCGCTGGGCGCGATCGAGACCGCGCTCACCCATCTCGACCGCCGGCTGGACACCAACCGCGACGAGACGGCCCGCGCCGCGCGCGACGCCGCCCGCGAGGCGATCGCCGAATTCGCCCGCAACGGCAGCGTCGGCGGCAGCCTCGACAATGACGAGCAGATCCGCGAGCTGCAGTTCCACCTCGACAAGCTGCGCGCCACCACCGTCGATTCCGCCGAACGCACCCAGGACACGCTCGTCACCCTGCACGACGCCCTGCAGTCGATTTCATCGAAGCTCACCGGCTTCGCGCCGGCCAATGCCGACGCCGAGCCCCGCGGCATCGCCGTCAACGACACCACGGCCTATGACGGTGGCCGGTCCCGCGGCGCCGGCCCCGACCGGTTCGCCGCCGTCAGTGGCGCAACGCTCGACGCCTCGACCCGCCCGCAGCACGCAGCGGAGCCCCAGCACCGCGAACCGCGCGGCCCGCTGCCGGGCAGCGCCGAGGACAGCCGCCCGCTGGAGCCGGGTGCCGGCCGTCCCGAACAGAGCCGTGCCGACCTGGACCACAACGAACCCTATCGCCCCGACATGCCGCGCGAGCCCCAGGCCCGCCGCGTCGAAGTCGATCCTGACGTGCCACTGGAACCGGGCACGATGGCCGAAACGCTGCCGCCCGATCCGGCCGGCCGCGACCGCAAGACCGATTTCATCGCCGCCGCCCGCCGCGCCGCACAGGCCGCGGCCGCCGAGGCGGACGGCGCCGCCAACGCCAAGCCGGCCAGGAAACGGAACTGGTTCCGCCGCCGCAAGGGCGAGCCCGCGACGAAAGCGCCCGAACGGCAGGATCCGGTCCCGCACATGGAAGAGCCGGCGCCGGAGGACGACATCTACGCGACGCCGCTCGCCGGCAGCAGCAACGGCCCTGAGGAAGACGGCGGCAGCGGCATCAGCGGAGCCCTGAAGAAATACCGTCGGCCGCTGATGATCGCCGCCATCGGCCTTATCGTCATCTTCCTCGGCAACCAGCTCATGAAGGCGTTCCTGACGCCGGTGAACGAGACCGCCGCGATCGAGCAGAGCGTCGCCCCGGCGACACCGGCGCCGGCCGCCGAAGAGCCCGCGCCGGCACCGATGGACGAGGTCCCGAGCCTCACGCCGGCGGCCCCGGTCGACGATGACCGCTCGTCCAGCATCGCCGATCCCGCAGGCACCGACACCGATCCGGAGACCACCTCCGCGGTCGGCTTCGACATGGCGACCGCGCCCGATACGCCGGCAACCACCGGCCCGCAGGCCGACACCGCGCGCCAGGCCCTTGGCGGCGACACGGCGCCGGAGACCGTTACCGCCTACGCACCCGAAACCGGCAGCGCGCCGGCCGCCCTTGCCATGCCGCCGGCCGATGTCGGGCCGATCGCGCTGCGCGCCGCCGCCGCCGACGGCAATCCCGACGCCCAGTTCGAGGTCGCCGCCCGCTACACCGAAGGCCGCGGCGTCCGCCCCGACCTGAAGCTCGCCGCCAAATGGTACCGGCTTGCCGCCGACCAGGGCCTTGCCCCGGCCGAATACCGGCTCGGCAGCCTCTATGAAAAGGGCACCGGGGTCGCCAAGGACATGGACGAGGCCCGCAAGTGGTATCGCCGCGCCGCCGAAAAGGGCAACACCAAGGCCATGCACAATCTGGCCGTCCTCTACGCCGAAGGCGCCAGCGGCTCGCCGGACTTTTCCTCCGCTGCCCGTTGGTTCAACAAGGCGGCCGCTGCGGGCGTCCGCGACAGCCAGTACAATCTCGGCATCCTCCATGCCCGCGGCCTCGGCGTCGCCCAGGACCTGAAAGAGTCCTACAAATGGTTCGCGCTCGCCGCCCGCCAGGGCGACAGCGACGCCGGCAAGAAGCGCGATGAGATCGCCAACGCGCTCGACCGCCAGGGCCTCGCCGCGGCGCGGCTGGCGGTGGAGACTTGGCGCGCGACCCCGGTCGACCAGAAGGCCAACACCATCGCCCCGCACGAGGAGTGGGGCGCCAAGCCCGAGCGGTCCGCCTCTGCCAGGCCGCAGCCGGCGCCGGTGCAACTGACCCAGCAGCAGCTCACCCAGAGCGCCCAGCAGCTCCTGACTGAACTCGGCTACGACCCCGGCCCGGCCGACGGCGTCTCCGGTCCGCGCACCCGCGACGCGGTGATGGATTTCCAGCGCAAGGCCGGCCTGCCGGTTACCGGCCAGGTCGACGGCCGGCTGATCAAGGCGCTGTCCAAGGAAACGATCTGACCGGGCGAGCGGGGCGGCCTCGGAACCGACACGGAAAGGCGGCCGCAAAGCCGCCTTTCGGCATTTCGCGGCGGTAACCGTGGCGGAAGATTGCCGCGAATGCCGCGATTGTGACCGGCGGAAAACACAAGGCCATCGTTGACACCTGAGCGGTGTCGTCGTTTAAACGGACAACCCTCAAAGCTCCTCTGCTTCGGAGCCGACAAAGCAACCGGGGAACGTCCTTGCGCCTTGCCGCCCTCGTCACCGCCGCCTGTCTCGCCGTCGCCGCCACCGGCGCCGCCGATACCGCGCGGGCCGAGCGGCTCGTTGCCGACATCTCCTCGCCGGACGTGCGCATCGCCTCCAATTTCACCGGCACGGAGATCACCGTCTTCGGCAGCATCGAGCGCGACCAGGCGACGATCGCCCGCGGCGGCATCAACGACGTCGTGGTCGCGATCTTCGGCCCCGAAGACAATCTGGTCACGCGCAAGAAGGAGCGGCTGCTCGGCATCTGGGTCAACCGCGAAAGCCGCGTCTTCAAGGGCGTGCCATCCTTCTACGCCATGCATTCCTCGCGCGGCCTCGATGCGCTCGGCAACGACGCCCTGCTCGACCGCTACCAGATCGGCGTCAACCACCTGATCCTGCAGACGGAAACGACGCCCGACGACCCCGAGGCCGCCGCCGAGACCAAGGAATTCCGCGAGGCGTTCCTGCGGCTGAAGCAGAAGAACCAGCTCTATGCCGAGCGCGTCGGCGCGGTGAAGTTCCTGAGCCCGTCGCTGTTCCGCACGACGATCCCGCTGCCGGCCAACGTGCCGGTCGGCATCTACCAGATCAACGTCTTCCTGTTCCGCGACGGCACCGTGCTATCGCACGAGGCCAAGCCCCTCTACATCCACAAGACCGGCTTCGAGCAGGTGACCTACACGCTCGCCCACGACTACAGCCTCGCCTACGGCATCGGCGCGGTGGTCCTGGCGCTGGTGACCGGCTGGCTCGCCGGCGTCATCTTCCGCAAGGATTGATCAGGGCGCCCTTTCGCACGGCGACGGGAGGTTTCTCCGAACCATATGCCGCTGATCTTCAGCGGCTTACGGCAAGCGCGACCGCGCGCCGGCGCCTTCGCGCCGTCAGCCCCAGTGGCGCCTGAACGTCCAAAAAACTTAATCCGGGTGCAGGTCGCAGCCGGCGACCGCGTAGACCCGGTCGCGGCCGAGGAGATGCGCCGCCATCAGGTGGCGCGGCACGACCGGCTCGAACGCCCGGTCGCAGACATTGAGCCCGCCCGTATAGACGCCGAAGGCCGGCAGCACGAGGCGGGTACCGTCGGTGACGAAGCAGCGCCGCCTGAGCGAGCGCCCGCGCACCCGGATGCGGGCCGCCGGATGCAGGTGCCCGGCGATCTCGCCCGGATGGGCCCCAAGCGCCGGCTCGTGGCGAAAGACGATGTCGCCGCAGGCTACCTCCGCATAGACGTCGCCGCCGAAACCCTCCGGCACGTCCGGGTCGTGATTGCCGGCGATCCAGATCCACTCCCGCCCCGCCTGCAATGCGGCGAGCCGCTCGCGATAGGGTTCCGGCAGCCGGTCGGGCGCGGCGCGGTCGTGAAAGCTGTCGCCGAGGGCAACGACGATCTTCGGGCGATAGAAGGCAATAACGTCTGCGAGCAGGTCGAGGGTCACCGCCGTGTCGTAGGGCGGCAGCATCACGCCGTGGCGGGCGAAGCTGGACCCCTTTTCGAAATGCAGGTCGGCGACGACGAGCGCCTGCTCCTCCGGCCAGAAGAGGGCGCCGGACGGATGCAGACGGAAGGCGGCATCGGCAAGGCTCAGGGGCCCGTCCGTCATCATCTCGGGATCGGCGCGCCGCGCCGCGTCATGGAGCATCCCGTTCCGCCTCGCCTTCCGTCCCGTCCCGCGTCAGCGCCTCGCGCTCCAGGCTCGCCGCGGCCTCCATCAGGAGCGCCTCGTCAGCGGCCCCGGAGATGGATTCCCGGCCGATTTCCAGCATCACCGGCATCGCCAGCGGCGTCACCCGGTCCGAATCACTCAGCATGATCCGACCCTTGATGCGGGAAAGCAATTCGCCGAGCCGGTGGATGTCGAGGAGGCCGCGCGCCGCGTCCGCCCAGGTCGCCTGCAACAGGATATGGTCCGGCTCGTGGCTGCGCAGCACGTCGTAGATGAGGTCGGAGGAGACGGTGACCTGGCGCCCGCTCTTTTCCTTGCCCGGAAAGCGCCGCTCGATCAGCCCGGCGATGACGGCGCAGGCCCGGAACGTGCGTTTCAGGAGGTAGGATTCGGCCATCCAGGCTTCCAGGTCGTCGCCCAGCATGTCCTCGTCGAAGAGCTCGTCGAGGCTCGGCCGGCCGGCCTTGAACCGTGCACCGAGGTCGGAGAGCGCCCAGACGCTGAGCGCGTAATCGCTGGCAACGAAGCCGAGCGGCCGGGCGCCGATCCGCTCCAGCCGGCGGGTGAGCAGCATGCCGAGGGTCTGGTGGGCGAGCCGTCCCTCGAACGGATAGGCGACCATGTAGAACCGTCCGGCGCGCGGAAAAGTCTCGACGAGGAGCGAATCGCGCCGGGGAAGCAGCGAGGTGTCGCGCTGTAGCAAGAGCCAGTCGCGCACGGCCTCCGGCAGCCGCTCCCAGGCATCCGGGTCGGCGAGCATCGCGCGCACAGAGTCGGCGAGATAGGTGGACAGCGGGAACTTGCCGCCGGCATAGGCCGGGATCTTCGGCGTCTCGGCCGTGGCGCGGCTGACCAGCGCCTCGGCTTCCCGAAGCGCCTCGAAGCGCAGCACCTCGCCGGCGAACAGGAAGGTATCGCCGGGCGAGAGGCTCTCGATGAAGGCCTCCTCGATCTCGCCGAGCACCCGGCCGCCGCGCCCGATGGTGCCGCCGCGTTTCCGGCTCGAAAGCCGCACTTTCAGCATCGGCGCCTCGACGATGGTGCCGACATTGAGCCGGTACTGCTGGGCGACCTTCGGATTGGCGACCCGCCACAGCCCCTCGCGGGTCCTGCGGATGCGCGCGAAGCGCTCATAGGTGCCGAGCGCATAGCCGCCGGTGGCGACGAAATCGACGACGCGGGAGAACGTCGCCCGGTCGAGCCCGGCATAGGGCGCCGCCGAGGTTACCTCGTGATAGAGCGCTTCATCGGAGAACGGCGCGGCAACCGCCATGCCGAGGACATGCTGGGCAAGGACGTCCAGCGCCCCGGGCCGGGCCGCGGGCGTGTCCTGCGCCCCCACATAATTGGCGTCGAGCGCCGCCTGGCATTCCAGCACCTCGAAGCGGTTGGCCGGGACCAGCAGGGCCTTGGACGGCTCGTCGAGCCGGTGGTTGGCGCGGCCGATCCGCTGGGCAAGCCGGCTCGCCCCCTTCGGCGCGCCGACATGGACGACGAGGTCGACATCGCCCCAGTCGATGCCGAGGTCGAGGGTCGATGTGCAAACGACGGCCCGGAGCGCCCCCGCCGTCATCGCCTCCTCCACCTTGCGTCGTCGCCCGACATCAAGCGAGCCGTGGTGGAGCGCGATCGGCAGTCCGTCCTCGTTGATCCGCCACAGCTCCTGGAAGACGGCCTCGGCCTGGCTGCGGGTATTGACGAAGATGAGCGCCATGCCGTGCGCCTTCACCGCCCGGTAGACGTCCGGCAGGGCGTAGCGCGCCGAATGGCCCGCCCAGGGGATGCGCTCGTCCGATTTCAGGATCTCGATGTCGGGCTTTGCCCCGCCCGCCACCTCGATGAGGTCGGCAAGCTGCGGCGGCGCACCCGCCTGCTGCGCCACCAGCCAGGCGCGCAGGTCGTCCGGCGCGGCCACGGTTGCCGAAAGCCCGATGGTCCTGAGGTCGGGGGAATGCGCGCGCAAACGGGCAATGCCCAGGGAAAGGAGATCTCCGCGCTTCACCGTCGTCAGCGCGTGCAGTTCGTCGACGATGACGGTGGAAAGGTTGGCAAAGAACCGCCGCGCGTCGCGATAGGCAAGGAGCAGCGAGACCTGCTCCGGCGTCGTCAGAAGAATGTCGGGCGGCGACAGGGTCTGGCGCCGGCGCTTGTGCTGCGGCGTGTCGCCGGTGCGGGTCTCAAGCGTGATCGGCAATCCCATCTCGGCGACGGGCGCTTCGAGATTGCGGGCGATGTCGACGGCAAGCGCCTTCAGCGGCGAGATGTAGAGGGTGTGCGGGCCTCGTGCGGGCGCGCCGGGCTTCTTCCTCATTGCCGCCGCCGCGGCGAGGTCGGTCAGGCTCGGCAGGAAGCCGGCGAGGGTCTTGCCGGCGCCGGTCGGCGCAATCAGAAGGACCGAGCGCCCGGCCCGCGCCCGGGCGAGGAGATCGAGCTGGTGGGCGCGCGGCTGCCAGCCGCGGGTCTCGAACCAGCGGCGGAACACTTCCGGCAGGTCGGGCTCGAGCGGATCCGCGTTCACCCGATCAGTGGTAGGGGAACATGCCCGCGGCGTCGAGCGGCAAGGAGGGAACGGCAGCGCCAATGCCGGTGACGGGCCGCCGGGTGCGACGGACGTCGGACCGGGTGAGGACGCAGTTGCGCCCGGCGCCCTTGGCCTCGTAGAGGGCGTGATCTGCCGCCGACAAAAGGCTTTCCAGGTCGTCGCCCGGCTGCTGGGCGGCGACGCCGATGGAAACGCTGAGATTGACCGTAAGGTTGCGGCTGGTCACGGTGCGCGCGAACACCGCCTTGCGGATGCGCTCCGCCGTTGCCCGGCCGACCTCCTCGTCCGCATCCCGAAGGAGCACGGCGAATTCCTCGCCGCCCATGCGGGCCACCAGGTCGCTGGTCCGGCACTGGGTGCGCAGGACGTCAGCGAGCACCACCAGCGCCTCGTCGCCGGCAAGGTGACCGAGGCTGTCGTTGAGGCGCTTGAAATGATCCGCATCGATGAACAGCAGACAGCGCGGTCGGCGCGCCTGGGGATCGCTGCCCAGGAGGGCGCTCGCCGAGCGGGCGAAGGCGCTGCGGTTCCAAAGCCCGGTGAGCGCGTCGCTCTCCGCCGCGCGGCGCAACTGCCGCTGCGCCTGGGCCAGCTCATGGTAGGACCTGGCCACCTGATAGGCGACGACGGGAGCAACCAGGGCGGGAACGCCGAGGGCGACCGCGAGGGAGAACTCCCTCAGCCCGACCTCGATCATGGTCAGGATACCGACGGTCAACAGCACCGACACGACGACGGACAGAACCGTCACCCGCAGCGTGAAGAGACGCATTTCCCTGGAGGAATCGTAGTCCATGGAATCCGTGCTTGCTAAACCGCGTTAATTTTCCACCCTGCCCGTATTTCGTAGCAAGGCATACCCTGCAGGTTGTGCATAAACGTGAGTGTTTTTCCCTAACAGGCCCTGGAATTTTACCGGGCAGCTAATTCTGGGTTAACGGAATCGCTAAGACAGAAGCCGCCGTCTGGCGCATCCGGCCCACGGTTCCTATCTAAGGTCGGCGCGACAGGGCCGGTGACCGCCCCCTGCCGCCCCTGGACCGACGAACAGCCTTGCCGGGAGCCCGGATCGCCCATGACCAACGATACCCTCACCCGTTTTCTCGGCGGCTCGCCCGGCCGGGTGATCCTGCGTCTCGTCCTGATGTCCCTGCTCGTCGGGCTGGTGCTCTCCGCCTTCAACATTCACCCGCTCGATATCTTCGACGGCATCCGCAACCTCGTCCACCGCATCTACCAGATGGGGTTCGAGACGATCGAGCACATCGCCGGCTACTTCCTGCTCGGCGCCGCCGTCGTCGTGCCGATCTGGTTCGTCATCCGCCTCCTGAACATGGGGCGCGACAGCCGTTAGGACAGGCGGCTGCGGTGGCGACGCGCGGTGTTTACTATGCACGTTCCGCCCGGCTCAAACAAACGAAAAACAGAATATGCTAACGTAACTTCCGGTTTTCACAGGCGGGCGCCATTCATATTTGCGCCAGATGCCCATTTACCTTGGCCGGGACGTATTTCTACGATGCGTCACATTGCCTGCAAAGCAGCCTTGCAAGCGGTTGCATCCCGGACCTAAATATTGACCAGGCAAAAACCGATCGGGACCTGCGGCTCTCCTCCCGTCTGCCCTGCCCGACCATTCGATTCCCACTGAGACATCAAGACGGCGCCAAGGCAGCTCCGGCGCCGTCGCGACAGCCATGGCACGGATCGCCTGCCGTAAAGGCGATCGTCCCGAACGGCCGGGATCGAAATCCCCGTCCGTCGGCAGCCAGGCCCGACCGCACGCCGCCCGGGTCCTCCCCCCGTCCGGTCTCCGCGCGGCCTGGCGCAGCGCAGGAAAGGACATCCCATGTTGCAGAAACGCACCTTCGTCATGCCGGCAATGAGCCTCCTCGGCCCCGGCGTCCTCGCCGATGCCGGTCCGGAGATCGTCGGCCTCGGGCTGAAGAAGGCCCTTGTCGTCAGCGACCAGCCGCTGGCCAGCCTCGGCCTCGTCAAAAAGATCACCGACATGCTCGACGCCAACGGCATCGCGTACGCCGTGTTCGACAAGGTGATGCCGAACCCGACCTGCAAATGCGTCGAGGATGGCACCGCGCTCTACCGGGCCGAGGGCTGCGATTTCATCGTCTCGCTCGGCGGCGGCTCGCCGCAGGACGCCGCCAAGGCGATCGGCATCCTCGCCGCCAATGGCGGCGACATCCGCGACTATGAGGGCATCCACAAATCGAAGCTGCGCACGCCGCACATCATCGCTTTCAACACCACCGCCGGCACCGCCTCCGAAGTGACCATCAACTACGTCATCACCGACGAGACACGGCACATCAAGATGGTCATGGTCGACAAGAATTGCCTGGCGACCCTTGCCGTCTCCGATCCGGAACTGATGGTCAAGAAGCCCGCCGACCTGACGGCCGCGACCGGCATGGACGCGCTGACCCACGCCGTCGAAGCGTATCTGTCGATCGGTGCCTTCGAGCTTTCCGACACCCTCGCCTATGAGGCGATCAGCCTGATCGCCAAATATCTGAAGCGCGCCGTCGACGACGGCACCGACATGGAGGCCCGCTCCGGCATGGCCTGGGCGTCGTTCGTCGCCGGCATGTCGTTCAACAATGCCGGCCTTGGCTACGTCCACTCCATGGCCCACCAGCTCGGCGGCCAGTACGACCTGCCGCACGGCGTCTGCAACGCGGTGCTGCTGCCCCATGTGGAACGCTTCAATGCCCCGGCCGTGAAGGAAAAGCTGGCAAAGATGGCCGGCGCCCTTGGCGTCGACACCACTGGCCTCAGCGTCGACGAGGCCTCGGCCGCCGCGCTCGATGCGATTGCCGCCCTTTCCGTCAGCGTCGGCATCCCGGACGGCCTCGCCAAGCTCGGCGTCAAAAAGGAAGATATTCCGCTGATGGCCGCGAACGCCATGGAAGACGTCTGCAAGGGCACCAACCCGCGCCCGGTCACGGTCGAGGATACCATCGCCATCTACGAAGCCGCGATGTAACGCGCGGCTCCCGGAGCGTATTCCCCGACCGGCGGCCCGGACGGGAATGCGCCCCGACATCGAGCGCTAGGGCGTTTCCCGTGAATCCCTAGTCACGCGAAACGCCCTCGGGGGAGAGGGTGCGGCC
>NZ_NPEV01000019.1:43947-75669 GCF_003258835.1 Rhodobium orientis
CGGGGGCATTCCCCCGGCCGCATTGCCGTTGCTGCGGCATGGCCGACTGGATGTTCAATCATGCTTCATTTTGAATGGAAGGCTGGATAGAGTGCGCCGGCTGCCGGAGCGGTCCCTGCCGTGGCGGCGTTCCCGCACGTAAAGGCCCACGACCCATGCAGCCCGGTTCCCCCGGCCCTCACGTCCTTGCCACGCGCCCGTTCGACGTCACCAACCGCGGCGTCGTCGCCATCGCCCTGCCGATGACGCTCGCCTATCTGTCGACGCCGCTGGTCGGACTGATCGACACCGCGGTGATCGGCCGGCTCGGCATCGCCGCCCTGATGGGCGGCATCGCCATCGGCGCCGTCGTCTTCGACTTCATCTTTTCGGTCTTCAACTTCCTCAGGAACGGCACCACGGGCCTTACCGCCCAGGCGCTCGGCGCCGGCGACGTCGTCGAGGAGCGGGCCGTCTTCCTGCGCTTCCTTCTGGTCGCTCTCGGCCTCGGCATCGTCATCATCGTGCTGCGCGATCCCGTCGCCGACCTCGGCATCGCCGTCATGGGCCCGAGCGCGGAGGTCGCCTCGGCCGCCCGCCGCTACATCGACATCCGCATCTTCGCGACGCCCTTCGTCCTCGCCAACTACGCCATGCTCGGCTGGCTCCTGGGGCTCGGCCGCGCCCACATCGCGCTCGTCCTGCAGATCCTCCTCAACGGCCTCAATATCGGGCTCAACCTCTTCTTCGTGCTTGCCCTCGACTGGAGCATCGAGGGCGTTGCTGCGGCCTCACTGATCGCCGAGACGGCGACCTTTTTCGCCGGCCTTGCGGTCGTCATGCGCGTCGCCCACGGCCGCCGCTGGCCGGCCTGGCGCACCGTCTTCAGCGCGGAGAAATTCCGCCGCATGACGGGCATCAACGGCGACATCATGGTGCGCTCCTTCGGGCTCCTCATCGCCTTCGGCTTCTTTACGCGGGAAAGCGCGCGCAGCGGCGACATCGTGCTGGCGACCAACGCCGTCCTGATGAATCTCTTCATCCTCGGCGGCTATTTCCTCGACGGCTTTGCCGCCGCCGCCGAGCAGCTTGCCGGCCGCGCCGTCGGCGCCCGCTATCGCCCGGCCTTCGACGCCACGATCCGCCTGACCCTGATCTGGGGCGGGGCGCTGTCGCTTGGCCTGACCGCCGCCTATTTTGCCACCGGCCCGGCGATCATCGATGCCATGACGACCAACGAGGAGGTCCGTGCGCTCGCCCGCGTCTATCTCCCCTGGGCGGCACTGACCCCGGTAACGGCGGTGCTCGCCTTCCAGATGGACGGCGTCTTCATCGGCTCGACCTGGTCCGGCGACATGCGCAACATGATGCTGCTGTCGCTGGTCGCCTTCTTTGCCGTCTGGTGGGTGGCGGTGCCGGCCTGGGGCGTCCACGGTCTGTGGCTGGCGCTCCTCGTCTTTTTGGCTTTGCGCGGCATCACGCTCTCCTGGCGCTGCCGCGCCAAAGCCGACGAGACGTTCGGAGCCGCAGCGCCGCAAGGCTTAAGTGGCGCGTAGCAAACTTCAGAGAACCTTCAGGACATCCTCAGGCGGACGGCCGAGCGCGGCTTTTCCGCCCTTCAGCACTACCGGCCGCTCGATCAGCACCGGGTTCTCAGCCATGGCGGCAACGAGCTTGTCATTGTCGGTGACGCCGGCCAGGCCGAGTTCCTTGTAGGTTTTTTCCTTGGTGCGCATGAGGGCGCGCGGCTCGATCCCGAGCTTGTCTAGCACCGCCCTGATCTCGGCTTCCGACGGCGGCGTCTTCAGATATTCCACGATCTCCGGCTCCACCCCGTTGTCGCGCAAAAGCTGTAGCGCCTGGCGCGACTTGGAGCAGCGCGGATTGTGCCAGATGGTGACGGTCATCGGTCCCTCCAGATGTGTGTCAGACACTACCGACACGCTTTTCCGCTTCAATGCCTACCAGGTCGCTGACCGAGCCAACCTTGCGCCGGTCGAGTTCGGCGGAAAGGTGCTTGAGGATGCGGGCGGGCAGCCCGAGGCCCTCATAGATATAGCCGGTGTAGACCTGCACCAGATTGGCGCCGGCGAGGATCTTGGCAAGCGCCGTCGGCCCCGATTCCACACCGCCGACGCCGATGAGCGGCAGCTCGGGTCCGACCGCAAGCCGCATGCGGGCAAGGAGGCGCGTGGAACGCTCGAACAGCGGCCGGCCGGAAACCCCGCCCGCCTCCTTCGCCGCAGGTCCGCTCACCCCGTCCCGCGACAGCGTCGTGTTGGAGACGATGACGCCGTCGACAGCCGAGCCCGTCACCGAGGCGACGATGTCCTCGAACCCGGCATCGTCGAGGTCCGGCGCGATCTTGAGAAAGACGGGAACCTTGCGTCCGACCGCAGAGGTCTTGGCGTCCCGCGCGACAAGCACCTTCCCCAGAAGGTCCTCCAGGGCGGCGCGCGCCTGCAGGTCCCGGAGCCCCGGCGTGTTCGGCGAGGAGACGTTGACGATGAAAAAGGAAGCAAGATCAGCAAAGGCATCGATGCCTTTCACATAGTCGCCGGTGCGGTCTTCCGAGTCCTTATTCGCCCCGATATTGACGCCGATGATGCCGCCGCTCCGCTTGCGGTCGAGGAGCCGGGCGCGCATCGCCTGATGGCCTTCATTGTTGAAGCCGAAGCGGTTGACGACCGCCCGGTCCGCCGGAATGCGAAAGAGGCGCGGTTTCGGATTGCCCGGCTGCGGCTTCGGCGTCACCGTGCCGACCTCCACATGGCCGAAACCCTGGGCCAGCAGCGCATCGGGCACGACGGCATTCTTGTCGAAGCCGGCGGCCATGCCGAGCGGATTGGGGAACTCCAGATCGAAGAGTTTCATTTTCAGGCGCGGATCGCCGTCCGGCCGGCAAGTCGGCATGAGGCCGGAGGAAAGCGCTTTGATCGCAAGGTTATGGGCGACCTCCGGATCGAGCTTGAAGAGCGCCGGGCGGAACAGGGAATAAAGGTTGCTCACGGCATCAGCTCCGGGAACAGGAAGAGGCCGTCGGCGTCGCGCTCCAGCGGCTGCACCCACATGACCGCCGACATCGGCAGCGTGCCGTAGAGGTGCGGGAACAGCGCCCCGCCGCGCGACGGCGCGTAGTGCAGGGCGTCTCCAAGGACCGAAGCATCGACTGCGATCAGCAGCAGGTCATCGGCATCGACAAAGTGCTTTTCAGCCGTTTCCGCCACCTGGTCGGCGGTGGAGAAATGGATGTAGCCGTCGGCATGGTCGACCGGCGCGCCGGCGAATGCGCCGGCCGCCTCGGCGGCCGCCCAGAGAGGTCTGTCGCAGATCTTGTAGATGATGGAGGGCATCTCGGTCTCCGCGCCCTTTGGCGGGCGGTCTTGGTAAGCAAGGCGGCCTGTGGCGACCGGACCCTAGCCCTCTCCGCGAAGGCCGACAAGCGCCGCGATCCGCCAATCCACCGGGGATAGGCGGGCCTTGAATTCTGCTGGACAGCACCGACCTCTAGGGATAAGTGCAGATTTCAAGGTTTTTTTTCCTGTCCCGCAGCGGCCGCGCGTTGCAGCGCCGGCGGAGGGGATAACAATGCTGTCGCATCAGGGGATCTGGTCCGCGATCGACCGGCTGGCCGCCCGCAACGGGCTCTCCACCTCCGGGCTCGCCAAGCTTGCCGGCCTCGATCCGACCACCTTCAACAAGTCGAAGCGCATCGCCCGCGACGGCCGCGAACGCTGGCCGTCGACGGAATCCCTCGCCAAGATCCTGGAGGCGACCGGCGACAGTCTCGACTGCCTCCTCTCCCTGATGGAACCCGCCGATGCCGACCGCCTGCCGCGGGCCCGGACCGTGCCGCTGCTCGGCATGTCGGACGCCAGCCATGGCGGCTTCTTCGACGACGGCGGCCTGCCGACCGGCCATGGCTGGGACGAGGTCGCCTTTCCGAACATGCCGGAGAACGCCGTCTATGCGCTGGAGGTCTCCGACGATGCCATGCTGCCGCTCTACCGCGACGGCGACGTCGTCATCGTCTCGCCGACCGACACAGTGCGCCGCGGCGACCGGGTCGTCGTCAGGACGCAGAGCGGCGAGGTGCTCGCCCGCATCCTCCACAGAAAAACCCTGCGCACGGTCGAACTCCACGCCCTCGACGCCGGCGCGGCGCCGCAGGTCCTGGGGCTGGGCGAGATCGCCTGGATTGCCCGCATCGTCTGGGCCAGCCAGTAGATTGCCAATTGAACGGCGCGTTTGGCGCATTCAGAATAACTGATAAAATCGTTGTTACGAAGTGTTCCCAATTGCATCAAAGCGACAAGCACTAGAGTGAAAAATGGCCGATATTGCATTCATCATCGGAGCTTGCTTCCCACTTGCTCTAGTTGCCTATCTAATTTCGTTCGCCGCGCAGTCCTGGAACTCCTTAATCGCGAAGCCCATAATAGTCTGCCTTGCGGCTGGCTTGATAGCCGCAGTCATAAGTGGATTTGGTGCTGGAGAAGGAGGTTTTGAACGGCGACTAATAATGGCCTTCAGATTTGCTCCCGCTGGATCGCAAATGATTGCCGCTTTGATAGTCGCCGCTCTTTGGATTGCAAAGAATGCGTTGAAGCAGTCGCGAAGGAAATAGTCAGCCGCTTCAAATTTGAGGCGGCACTTAAGCATTCTCCACCCGTCGTTGTGGTCACCCAACATCCCGATCCAACATTCCATTTTTTGTGTGGTCACTGTAGCTTTTGACTTTCATCACCTGTCTTAGTATGACCGCGGAGAGCAGACGGCACGTGCGGTTTTTCGGATATCTGATTGTGGCGATCGGCGCGGTCGCCCTGTTCTGGCTGCTCGCCGGCATCGACCTGCCGACGGGCGAGGCACCGGATGCGGTCGAGGTGACCGCCATGCCCGAACCCGTACGACAGGATGCGCAAGAGCCCACTGGCCAGGCAGTGCGACCGACAGAGCCGGCGAACGAACCGTCGGTCGACGTTTCTCCGGAACCGGAAGCCAAGACCGAATCCGCAGGAACGGCGACAGCGCGGACCGATCCCGCAGGCGCCGGAGAAATGGTCGTGCTGGCGCCCGCGCGCAACGTCACGCCGAGGGAGATGACGCAGGGACCCGTGGTCGTCGGCCGGACCTTGCGCCTTCCCGGCCCGCCCCCGCCGCCAAAGCCGAAGCGCCCGAAGCGCTTCTTCCGGGTCATCGTCAGCGATGCCGGCACCATCGATGCCGGCGACGTGACCATAAAAATCGCCGATGTGGAGACGCCGGAGCTGAACCGGACCTGCACGGACGCCAAAGGCAAGGACTGGCCCTGCGGCCTGATTGCGCGCACGGCGCTGCGCCGCCTCATCCGCATCCGCGCCATCGAATGCGCCCCGCCGGCGACCGACGACGGCGCGACGATCACCACGAGCTGCAAGGTCGGCCCGCTCGACATCGCCACCTGGCTGGTCGGCCGCGGCTGGGCAAAGCCCACTACCGACGATCCGCAACTCGCCAAGGCCCGTGACGCGGCCAAGGCCGCAAAGCGCGGGCTCTGGCGCTGAGCCGTTAAGCGCCGGCGAGGACCACCAACGGCGCATCCGCGTCGGCATAGGTGACCGCGACCGTTGCCCCGGAAAACCGTTCGATGAGATCGGTCGCATCGGCAACCGCCGCCTCAAGGTCGCCCTCGCCGAGGGACTGGATCGTCAGCACCGCGCGCTTCGTTTCCGGCGTCACCAGCGAGCGCGCGTCCTGGCGCCAGTTCCAGCGCCGGCAGAGAATCTTCTCGACATCCGCATAGACAACTTCGCCCGGCTTCGGCGGCGCCTCCGTCACCCCGTCGACGCCGGCAGGTGCCATGTCCCGAAAGCTGTCGCCCGGCCGCGAAGGACGAAAGGCGATGTCGCCGTCGACCTTGTTCAGATCGTCCGCCCCGGCCGGAAAGACATGGGAGAGCGAGACGACGTTATAGGCATCGACGAAGCCGTTGATGGCAACGAGGTCGCGCCCGGCAAGGACGTTCTTGACGAGGCGCTCCACGGAAGAGCGATAGCTCGTCTGCTTGATGCCGAAGGCGCGATAGGCCCGGCGCCAGACGGCAATGCCGGGGATCTCGGCAAGAGCCGTGTCGCCCCAATGCTCCCGGCACGCGGCCATGCGCTCCGCGATGACGGCGTCCAGCTCCGCCGGCCGCTCTTGCCGAATGGAAAGATCTTTGGCGATGAGGACGGCGACCCGGAAGGCCGGAAAGTCGGAAATGATGTCGGTGATGTCGAGCTTCATGCACCCGCTGATAGCCGATCCACGCGCGCCATGCCACCGTCTGCCGAATGCGTCGCAAAGCCGGGCTGCTTTCGCGAGGCGTTCGCGATATCGTCGCGCCGCAAGCCAGGAAGGACCTCACCGATGAGCACCGCCAACGCCCGCCCGGGCGAAATCGCCCTCGACTTCGACCCCTCTGAGCGCGCCACCGACGCCGGCCTTGTCTTCATCGGCCGCATCCGCACGCCCTGGGACGAGCGGTCCGACTGCCCGCGCAACACGCGCGAGGCCTTGGAGCGCGGCGCCATCGCGACGCTGGAGTTCGACGACGCCTACCGCCAGGGCCTCACCGGCCTCGAGAACACCACTCACCTCCACGTCCTTTACTGGATGCACCAGTCGCGCCGCGACCTCATCGTCCAGTGCCCGAACCACTCCAACGGCGCCAAGGGCGTCTTTGCGCTGCGCTCGCCCGTGCGCCCGAACCCGATCGCGCTCGCCGTCGCCGAGGTCGTCGGCATGGACCTTACCGAGGGCCGCATCCTGGTGCGCGGCCTCGACTGCCTCGACGGCACGCCGCTCCTCGACATCAAGCCCTATTTCTCCGGCATCGACTCGCGGCCGGACGCCAAAGTGGGGTGGATGGACAAGAAGTAGGGCAAAGAACTCGCTATCGCGGATGACAGCATGGCGAACCGCCCAATGCTCATGCAGAATGGCCATTGGCGAATCGTTGAACACTTGCGCTTGAGTTCGCTTTTTGTTCTAATCGTGCAATGTCATCGTTGAGCATGGAAGGCCAAATGAAAGATCAATCGATCGACACGATCCTCGGCTTTTCAAGTTCCCTCGTCGGAAAGCGGTTTCGCACCGTGCTTGCCGATCCGCCATGGCGATTTACAAATCGGACCGGCAAGGTTGCACCCGAGCATCGTCGCCTTTCTCGCTATGACACGATGACTACCGATGAGATTTGTGCCCTGCCGGTGGCAGACATTACCCAGCAGCCGGCCCATCTCTATCTCTGGGTCCCGAACGCGCTCCTACCGGACGGCCTGCGTGTCCTGTCCGCATGGGGGTTCGAGTACAAGTCCAACATCGTCTGGCACAAGGTGCGCAAGGACGGCGGCTCGGACGGGCGCGGCGTCGGCTTTTATTTCCGCAACGTCACGGAGCTCCTGCTGTTCGGCGTGCGCGGCAAGAACGCCCGGACCGAGGCGCCCGGCCGCCGGCAGGTCAACTACGTCGCCTCGCGCAAGCGCGAGCACTCGCGCAAACCCGACGAGCAGTACGAGATCATCGAAAGCTGTTCGAACGGACCGTATCTGGAACTCTTTGCCCGCGGCACCCGTCCCGGCTGGACCTATTGGGGCAACCAGGCGACGGACGAATACAAGCCGACCTGGAAGACCTACGCCTACAATTCCGCATCCGGGTCTGTCGACGCCGCGGAGTAGTCGAAGGTCACGACGTCGCTCGGGATGCCGATCAGCACCAGCGGACAGGGATTGCCGACACCCCGCAAGACACGGTCCTGCAGTTTCGCCCAGTGGGTCGTCGCCTCGCCGTATTTGTCGCTCGCAAAGACATCGACCCAGGCCTGCCGGAAGTCGCCCGTGCGCTCTGCACGGGCCTCGATCATTGCCCGTTGCCGCCTTGTCGGCGTATAGCCGTAGGCGTCGAGCGACGCGATGTCGTCGACATCGCAATCGTCCGCGAACCGGCGCAGCAGCGTCCGAATGTTCTCGTGAATCGATGTCCCGCGGGTAATGATGCCGCCCACGGAAACAGCTCCCTCGGCGTGCAGCCGCTTGAAATTCTCCAGGTCGCGATCGAAGAACGGATCCTTGTTGTTCCATTCGATTTCAAGCGCGAAGACCGATTCGGCGTCGCCGAACGCCTTGACGTGATCGATCTCGTGCGACAGCGAAGCGACCTCCTTTTCCTCGGAGTCCTCGCCCCATTGTACGAGCTTGCGGACGCTGATGTTGCGCTTCTTCCAGTCTCGGTCTGCAAGCGCACGGCGGATGCGCTGGGTCCCATGCGCCTCTCCACCCCCGCCGGCAACGAGTTCGAGGATCGGAATCGACAGACCGAGCAGGACGTCTTCGATATCCCGCTCGGCTGCGGCCATGTCCTGAGACACAATCGCCTCAGCATGGTGCAGCGCCAGAATATCGAAGTTCCGTTCCCTCAGCCTGTCGAACATCGCCCCTACCGCGTCAGCGGCTTGTATTTCATGCGGTGCGGGTTGGCGGCGTCGGCGCCGAGGCGGCGGACCTTGTCGGCTTCGTAGTCCTCGAAGTTGCCCTCGAACCATTCCACGTGGCTGTCGCCTTCGAAGGCGAGGATGTGGGTGGCGAGGCGGTCGAGGAACATGCGGTCGTGGCTGATGATGACGGCGCAGCCGGCATAGTCTTCCAGCGCGTCTTCCAGCGCCGCCAGCGTTTCCGTGTCGAGGTCGTTGGTCGGCTCGTCGAGGAGGAGGACGTTGGAGCCTTCCTTGAGGAGCTTGGCCAGGTGCACCCGGTTGCGCTGGCCGCCGGAGAGCGAGCCCACCTTCTGCTGCTGGTCGCCGCCCTTGAAGTTGAAGGACGAGCAATAGGCCCTTGAATTGATCTCGCGCTTGCCGAGCTGGATGATGTCGTTGCCGCCGGAGATCTCCTCCCAGACGGTCTTGTTGGCGCCAAGGTCGTCGCGCGACTGGTCCACATAGCCGAGCTTCACCGTCTCGCCGAGGCTGATCGCGCCGTTGTCCGGCGTTTCCTGGCCGGTGATCATGCGGAACAGCGTCGTCTTGCCGGCGCCGTTCGGGCCGATGACGCCGACGATGCCGCCGGGCGGCAGCTCGAAGGAAAGGTCGTCGATCAGCAGCCGGTCGCCATAGCCCTTTGACACCCCTTCCACGGAGACGACCTTGTCGCCGAGCCGCGGTCCCGGCGGAATGACGATCTGCGCCGCGCCCGGCACCCGTGCCTCGTTGCGCTGCACGAGCTCGTCATAGGCGCGGATACGGGCCTTGGACTTGGCCTGCCGCGCCTTCGGGCTCGCCGCGATCCATTCCCGTTCCCGGTCGATTGTGCGCTGGCGCGCCGCGTCCTCGCGCTGCTCCTGGGAGTAGCGCTTGGCCTTCTTGTCCAGGTAGATCGAGTAGTTGCCCTCGTAGGGAATGCCGCGGCCGCGGTCGAGCTCCAGGATCCAGCCGGTGACGTTGTCGAGGAAGTAGCGGTCGTGGGTGACGATCAGCACCGAGCCCTTGTATTCGCGAAGGTGCCGCTCCAGCCAGGCGACGGTCTCGGCATCCAGATGGTTGGTCGGCTCGTCGAGGAGCAGAAGGTCAGGTTCGGCAAGCAGCAACTGGCAGAGCGCCACGCGACGCCGCTCGCCGCCGGAGAGGTTGGCGACATCCGCGTCGTTCGGCGGGCAGCAGAGCGCATCCATCGCCATCTCGACCTGGGAATCCAGGTCCCACAGGTTCTGGGAATCGATGACGTCCTGCAGCTCCGCGCCCTCGGCTGCCGTCTCGTCGGAATAGTTCATCATCAGCTCGTTATAGCGGTCGAGGATCGCCTTCTTCTCCGCGACCCCCTCCATGACGTTGCCGATGACGTCCTTGTCCGCGTCCAGTTGCGGCTCCTGCGGCAAATAGCCAACCGTCGCGCCGTCCGCCACCCAGGCCTCGCCGGTGTACTCGGTGTCGAGCCCGGCCATGATTCGGAGCAGCGTCGACTTGCCCGAACCGTTGATGCCGAGCACGCCGATCTTGGCGTCGGGATAGAAAGACAAATTGATATTGTCGAGAACCTTCTTGCCACCGGAATAGGTCTTCGACAGACCCTGCATATGATAGATGAATTGCCGCGCCATGATCGCGTCGCTCGCTCCGAAACCTGTTGGAAAATCTGCGTTCTTGTAGAGAAACATTGTCCGCCCGGCAATCGGGGGCAGAGGTTTTTTGCGCGCCCCGGGCGCCGCAGGCAAAGGCCGGACACGTTCCAAATTTCGGATACGTCATTTCCATGCAAGGCGAAACGGTTTAGACTTTGTATTAAGGGGTTGCAGAAAAAGACCCTGCGGAAACGCCGCTCCCGGTTCCGATTGCACCCCTTGCACGACCGTATTCGTCTTCCTTCCTCGCGCGCCCCCCGCGCAAAGACAATTGGTGGAGTAGGAGATGAGCGAGCTGTCGGACCTGTCCCGCCGCAATGACGTCCATGTCATGAAGCCGGAAGGGACGGAGGCTTTGATTCGCGCCCTGATCGAGGACGGCTATGAGGTGATCGGCCCCAAGGTCATTGCCCAGGCCATGCTCTACGAGCCCTACGAGGCCGGCGAGACGCCGCCAGCCGGCTGGACCGACGAGCAGGACGGCGGCCGCTACCGGCTGATTGCCCGCGACGACGGCAAGCTGTTCGACTATGTGGTCGGCCCGCAGGGCTTCAAGCGCTACCTGTTCCCGCCGCGCGAGAAGCTGTGGAGCGCAAAGCGCACGGCGGACGGTTTCGCCGTCGGCCGCGACGGCGCACCGGCCAAGGCCTACGCCTTCTTCGGCGCACGGGCCTGCGAGGTCGCGGCGATCGGCATCCAGGACCGGGTCTTCGACAATGGCGAATTCTCCGATCCGACCTACAATGCCCGCCGCGCCAAGGCCTTCATCGTCTCCGTCGACTGCTCGCGGTCCGCGTCCACCTGCTTCTGCGCCTCCATGGGCACGGGCCCGGCGCCGGAGGCCGGCTACGACATCCGCCTCAGCGAGATCTTCGAGGACGGCCACCACATGCTGCTGGTCCGCTCCGGCAGCGAGGCCGGCGCCGCCATCCTTGAAAAGCTCGACCTGAAGAAGGCCAAGAAGGCGGACCTGGAAAAGGCCGACGCCAACAGCCGCCGCGCGGCGGAGATGCAGACGCGGGTGATGCCGGACGATGCCCGCGAGGTGCTCGCCCGCAACATGAAGCACAGCCACTGGGTCGAGGTCGGCAAGCGGTGCCTCGGCTGCGGCAGTTGCACCATGGTCTGCCCGACCTGCTTCTGCGCGGCCATGGAGGACGTCACCGGGCTCGACCCGGACAGTGCCGAGCGCTGGCGCCAGTGGGACACCTGCTTCTCGGTCAATCACAGTTTCATCCACGGCGGCGCCATCCGCCAGGAAGCGTGGTCGCGCTACCGCCAGTGGATCACCCACAAGCTGTCGTTCTGGCACGAGCAGTTCGGGCAGTCCGGCTGCGTCGGCTGCGGCCGCTGCATCACCTGGTGTCCGGTCGCCATCGACATCGTGGAAGAAACCCGGACCATTCGCGACAGCGAGAAAACGGAGGCGCTTCATGGTTGATCAACGCGACATGGCATCGATCATCGGCGAGGTCGACTTTTTCGACGGCCTTCCCGCCGACACCCTGGAGCTGCTCGCCGGCTGCGCCAAGAACGTGCGCTTCAACGCCGGTGACTACATCTACCGCGAGGGCCAGGCGGCCGACACTTTCTACATCATCCGCCACGGCTCGGTCGCCGTGCAGCTCCACGTCCCCGGCCGCCGGCCGCTGGTCATCGAATCCCTGACCACTAACGAGGTGCTCGGCTGGTCGTGGATCGTCGCGCCCTATCGCTGGTCGTTCGACGCCCAGTGCGTGACCCTGGTCCGCGCGCTCGCCTTCGACGCCACGTGCCTGCGCGGCAAGATGGAGACCGACTGCGCCGTCGGCTACGAGATGCTGCGCCGCTTCGTCACCGTGATGTCGCAGCGCTTGCGCGGCACCCGCATCCGCCTTGCCGACATGTACGCACCGACGGTCAACGCCGCGGACTAGACCCTGAGGGGAGGTCGCCCATGAACGTCCATCCCGGAACCGCCAAGCCGGTCGAGGATCCGATGCTGCCGCTGACCTATGAGGTTGTCGGCATCAAGAAGGAGCTTCCCGACACGGTCACGCTCGATTTGCGCGCGCCCAACGGCATGCCGTTCGAGTTCGAGCCGGGCCAGTTCAACATGCTCTATGCCTTCGGCGTCGGCGAGATCCCGATATCGATCTCCGGCGACACCTCCGATCCGATGCAGCTCGTCCACACCATCCGCGTCGTTGGCAAGGTGTCCCAGGCATTCGCCAAGCTGAAGGAAGGCGACAGCATCGGCGTGCGGGGCCCCTATGGCGTCGGCTGGCCGGTCAACAACATCAAGGGCAGCGACGTGGTCATCGTCGGCGGCGGCCTCGGCCTCGCCCCGCTGCGCCCGGCGATCTATTCGGTTCTGGCCAACCGCGGCCAGTTCGGCAACGTCGTCATCCTCTATGGCGCCCGCACCCCGAACGACCTGCTGTTCGAGGAACAGCTCCATGAGTGGCGCGGCCGCTTCGACCTCCATCTCGACGTCATCGTCGACCGGGCCGAGGCCGGCTGGCCGGGCCGCGTCGGCGTCGTCACCCAGCTCATCGACCATGCCGTGTTCGACCCGGAAGAAACCGCGGCGCTGGTCTGCGGCCCGGAGATCATGATGCGCTATGCGGTGCAGGCCCTCGCCGACCGCGGCGTCGACACCAAAAACGTCTACGTCTCCATGGAGCGCAACATGCATTGCGCGCTGGGCTTCTGCGGCCACTGCCAGTTCGGCGGCACCTTCGTGTGCCGTGACGGGCCGGTCTTTGCCTACGACACCATCTCCGAACTCTTCACCACCCGGGAGGCCTGACATGGCGGACAAACCGAGACTGGCGGTCTGGAAGTTCTCCTCCTGCGACGGGTGCCAGCTCAGCCTGCTCGACTGCGAGGACGAACTCCTGGCCGTCGCCGGCGCCGTGGAGATCGCCTATTTCCTGGAGGCGAGCCGCACCCCGCCGCAAGGGCCCTACGACATCTCGCTGGTCGAGGGCTCGATCACGACGCCGGCCGATTCGGTGCGCATCGCAGAAATCCGGCGCCAGTCGAAGGCGGTCATCTCGATCGGCGCCTGCGCCACCTCCGGCGGCTTCCAGGCCCTGCGCAATATCGGCGACTACGACGAGATCGTGCGCAACGTCTACGCCCACCCCGAATATATCGATGCGCTGAAGACCTCCACGCCGATCAGCAGCCGCATCCATGTCGATTTCGAATTGCGCGGCTGCCCGGTCAACAAGCACCAGCTCCTGGAAGTGGTCGCCGCCAGCCTCGCCGGACGCCGGCCGAACGTGCCGAACTATTCCCAATGCGTGGAATGCAAGCGCTCCGGCATCGTCTGCGTCATGGTCGCCCACGGCACGCCCTGCCTCGGCCCGGTGACCCAGGCCGGCTGCGGCAGCCTCTGCACCAGTTGCGACCGCGGCTGCTACGGCTGCTTCGGCCCCAAGGAGGAGGCCAACACCAAGAGCCTCGGCAAGCGCATCTCCGAGGACTTCGGCGTCGGCCACCGCGCCACAGCCGACATGTTCAGGACCTTCAACGCAGGCGCGGAACCGTTCCGCAGGGAGGCGCTTCGCCATGACGAGCACTGATCAGACCCTGCCGGAAGGCATCCAGGCCCAGAACCGCACCATCGTCGTCGACGAGCTGGCCCGCGTGGAAGGCGAAGGCGCCCTCGACGTCAAGGTCGAGGGCGGCGTCATCACCAACATCAAGTTCCGCATCGTCGAGCCGCCGCGCTTCTTCGAGGCGCTCTTGCGCGGCCGCATGTATTCCGACGCCCCGGACGTCACCGCCCGCATCTGCGGCATCTGCCCGATCGCCTATATGCTGGGTGCCATCAACGCCATGGAGGACGCCTTCGACATCGTCCCCCCCGCACCGATCAAGCGGCTCCGCCGGCTGATCTATTGCGGCGAGTGGATCGAGAGCCACGTGCTCCATTCGGCGATGCTGCACGCCCCGGATTTCTTGGGCCTTGCCGACGCGTTCCTGATCGCCAAGGTCAATCCCGACCTCGTCAAGACGGCGCTGAGGCTGAAGAAGCTCGGCAACACCATCCTTGAGGTCGTTGGCGGCCGCGCCGTCCATCCGGTCAACCTCAAGGTCGGCGGCTTTTACCGCACGCCGCGCAAGGCAGACATCAAGGGGCTGGAGAGCGAGTTGGAATGGGCCATCGGCGCCTCCGTGGAACTGCTGGACGCATTCGCCGGCTTCGACTATCCAGATTTCGAGCAGGACTATCTGTGCGTCTCCATGCGCCACCCGGACGAATACGCGATCCAGGAGGGCAACCTCGTCTCCAGCCGCGGGCTCGACATCCGCGTCGCCGACTTTCCGAAGCACTTCTACGAGGAGCATGTCGAGCATTCCAACGCCCTGCACGGCCGCACCCGCGAGGGCGAGCCCTATCTGGTCGGCCCGATCGCCCGCTACAACAACAATTTCGAGCAGCTCAGCCCCTACGCCCAGGAGATGGCGGCCAAGGTCGGCCTGCCGCGCATCGTCAAGAACCCTTATCAGAGCATTTTGGTGCGTATGGTCGAGACCCTCTATGTCTGCGAGGAGGCGCTTGCGATCGTGCGCGAGTACGAGGAGCCGACCGCGCCGTCGGTCGAGGTCGACATCCATGCCGGCGCCGGCGCCGGCGCGGGCGGTGACGGAAGCGCCGCGCGGCATCTGCTGGCACCACTACAGCCTCAACGACACCGGCCGCATCCTCAACGCCACCATCGTGCCGCCGACGGCCCAGAACCAGCCGCAGATCGAGGACGACCTGCGCGGTGTCGTGCAGGCCAACCTCGACCTCGATGACGAGGATCTGAAATGGCGCTGCGAGCAGACGATCCGCAACTACGATCCCTGCATCTCCTGCGCCACCCACTTCCTGAAGCTGCGCATCACGCGCGACTGACGGCCGGAACGGATCAGGCAGGAACCGGATCATGCTGATCATCGGCGTCGGCCATCCGATGCGCGGCGACGATGCGGCAGGCCCGATCGCCGCCGAACGGCTTGCGGATCGCGGCCTGGACGCCATCGTCCTCGACGGCGAGGGCGCCCGCCTGATCCACGCCTGGGAAGGCCGCGACCAGATCGTCGTCATCGACGCCGCCGACGGCGGCGGTCCGCCCGGCACCGTCCATGTCATCGACGCCGCGAAAGAAGCGCTCTCCTCCGGCCGCTTCCACTATTCCAGCCACGCCTTCGGCCTCGCCGAAGCGGTCGAGACCTCCCGCGCCCTCGGCGACCTGCCGCCAAATTTCACCATCTACGCCATCACCGGCGCCGACTTCACCCTCGGAAAGAGCCTGTCGCCCGACGTCGCCGCAGCGGTCGAGCGGGTGGTGGAGAGGATCGCGGAAAGCGCGGAAAAGGCTGAAATGCCTTAGATGCCGCCGGCAGGCAGCTCGTATAGTCGTGAGCTTCCGTCGATATCGACTTCCAGGACGTGGTTGACGATCACGTTCTGCGGATCGCCGCGTTCGGCAAGGAACGCAATGGCTGCCCGCAAAAGGTCGAGGCTCCGATGCCGGTCGACGCACGGGAGCAGAATGAGGCCGGGATGGATGTCGGTCCGCGCCACGAGAGCCCGGAAATCTCCGGCATTCTGGGTAACGATGGTGAGGTCCTCGGCAAGGCAGCGCTTCAGCACCACATGATCGGGATCGCCGAGCCCGCCGCCGTCGCGCGGATGAATGCAATAGTGCTCGCCGGTCCGGGCCAGTTCCAACACCAGCCGGGGCGACAGACACTCGTCGAGAAAGAGGCGCATGCCGCCCGTCAGCCCGCCTTGCGCCAGGGCTTTGCCGCTGCCGGTCGGCCACGTTGCGGATGGGTCCGGGCATAGATCGCAGCAGCCTCGAAGGCCTCCCGCGGCACTTGCGGATAATCCTCGATGAGGTCCTCTAGCGTCTCCCCGCCGTCGAGGCGGCCGGCGACAGCATAAACCGGAATGCGCGTCCCCCTGATGACCGGCGTTCCGCCGAGGATATCCGCATCGGCCATGAGAAAAGCATCCCGGGCGGCAAGGTATTCTGCCGCGTGGCGCGACCGTTCCCCGGCCAGGGCCTCAAGATCGAGGGTCAGTCCCGGAACGATCTCCACCGGCGCAAGGGCCTCCCCCTTGCGTGCGCGAAGCGTCCTCCACAGGGCCTTCTTGCGGGCCGTGGAAAGCGAGACGTCGACCAGGCCGTCGAGCGCGGCAAGAAACGGCACCGCGGCAGCCGGCAGGTGTTGGACGGACGTCCCCCGCACCGGCTCCGCAACCTTGCGCGCCGGCAACACGTCAAGCTCGATCGCCTTTTCCACGCTCCGGCGATCGACGCCGGCAAGAAAGGCGACTTCGTTGGGTGTGAAAACGTAGCTGTCCATAATCCTCCCCTTTAAAGGGGAAATATAATCGCAAATGGGTCCAACGGCAATACTTCGCTGCCCGGAACCGGACGCCACGACTAAAGGTATCCGGTTGAATCCAGGCGCCACCGACAAATGAGTTGATTTCAGCCGCCCGGCTTATACGCTTTTGAGGTCGATAAAGACCGGCCTTGTCGGAGAGGCCGGATCCGGGGGAGGATGCCATGCGCCATGCACGCCTTTTGGTTGTGCTTGCACTGCCGTTGCTGGCGGCCTGCGAGGAAAAGGCCGAGGCGCCGCCGCCGCCGGTCCGTGCCATCAAGTCGATGGTCGTCTCCGACCGCGTCGGCGAGCAGCAGAGGAAGATCGCCGGCGTCGTCGAAGCGGCCACCGTCACCGACCTTTCCTTCGAGATCGGCGGCCGCCTCACCGAGCTTCCCGTCGATATCGGCCAGGCCGTTGCGACCGGCGACACGGTCGCCCGGATCGATCCGACACCGCTCGAACTGGCGCTCAAATCCGCCGTCGGCGAACTCACCGAGGCGCAATCGAAGCTCACCGACGCCAAGGCCAAGTTCGAACAGCAGGACGCCCTCTTTGCCAAGGGCTACACCACCAAGAGCGCCTACGACACGGCGCAGGCGAACCTGTCCAGTGCCGAGGCCGTCGTCGACCGCCTGAAGGCCCAGCGCGACAAGGCCGAGCGCAACCTCAAGAATGCCACCCTCACCGCGCCCTTCGACGGTCGCATCTCGGAGAAATACGTCGACAGGTTCACCGAGGTGCAAAGCGGCCAGAAGATCGTGCAACTGAGCGCCGGCGGCGAGCGCGAGGTCCAGGCCAACGTGCCGGCCGGCATCATCGGCCGGATCGCCACCGGCGACACCGTTTCCGTCGCCTTCCCGACCCTGCCGGGCAGGACGGTCGCGGGCACCATCACCCAGATCGGCTCGCGCGCCGGCCAGAGCAACGCCTTTCCGGTCATCGCCGCCCTTGCCGAGGACGATCCCGACATCCGCGCCGGCATGACGGCAGAGGTCACCTTCTCCTTCAAGACGGCCGACACCGGCGAGGCCTTCCTGGTGCCGCTGCCGGCGGTCGTCGCCCGCGGCGACAAGCGCAAGGGCGTCGTCTACGTCTTTGACAAAGAGGCCGGCGTCGTTCGCGAACGGCAGATCCAGATCGTCAACATCCGCGACAATTTCATTGTCGTCGCCGGCGGCCTTGAGAAGGGCGACGTCATCGCCGTTGCGGGAACGTCCTTCCTCCACGACGGCATGGAAGTGAAGCTCCTCGACAACGCCGGGACGGAGTAGTCCGGATGGGCGCCCTGACCAGATTCGCGCTCAACAACAGCATGCTGTTGCTGCTGCTGGTGCTCTTCATCGTCTTTGCCGGCCCGGCCTCGTTCCTCAGCCACCCCTCCCGCGAGGACCCGGAGATCACCATCCGCACGGCTCTGGTGACGGCGAATTTCCCCGGCATGGCGCCGCCGCGGGTGGAGGATCTGATCACCCAGAAACTGGAGGAAAAGATCCGCGAAATGCCGGAGGTCGACGAGATCAAGTCGTCCTCGCGCACCGGCGCCAGCACGGTCACCATCACCCTGCACGACCGCTTCACGGATCTCGGCCCGATCTGGCAGGACCTGCGCAACAAGATGAACGACGTCAAGTCGGAGCTGCCCGACGGCACCTCCGGGCCGTTCGTCAACGACACCTATGGCGAGGTGGCGATGGCCACCATCGCGCTCACCGCCGACGGCTTCGGCCGCGCCGAGATGCGCCAGACGGCCCGCGACCTGCGCAACAGGCTCTACACCGTCAACGGCGTCAGGAAGGTCGAGCTGTTCGGCGTCGAGCCGGAGCGCATCTTCATCGAGATCAACAACATCCACGTCGCCCAGCTCGGCATCAAGATCGCCGACGTCATGCAGACGGTCGCAAAGACCAACGTCATCTCGCCAGGCGGGCGGCTGCAGGTCGGCGACAACAGCATCGTCGTGGAGCCGACCGGCAACTTCGAGAGCATCGACGACATCCGCAACGTTCCGATCGAGATTCCCAACGATCCCGGCCGGCTGGTCTATTTGCGCGACATCGCCACCATCACACGGGATTACGCCGACCCGCCCGAGGCCCCGGCCTTCTTCAACGGCAGGCCGGCGGTCGTGCTTTCCGTGCAGATGGTCGAGCAGTTCGACTCCTTCAAATTCGGCGACGAGCTGAAGGCGAGGGTAGCGGAGCTGGAGAACGGGCTCCCGATCGGCTACCAGCTCAGCTTCATCACCTTCCAGCCGAAGGAAATCCGCACCGCCGTCGACGGCGTCGTCAGCAATCTCTACCAGACCGTCGCCATCGTTCTCATCGTCGTCGTCCTCTTCCTCGGCTGGCGCACCGGCCTCATCGTCGGCTCCATGGTGCCGCTGACCATGCTGATGACCCTTCTCATCATGCGCCAGGTCGGCATCGAGCTTGAGCGCATGTCGCTCGCCTCGCTGATCATCGCCCTCGGCCTCCTCGTCGACAACGGCATCGTCATGGCCGAGGAGATCGGCCGGCGCATGTCGCTCGGCGAGGACCGCACCCGCGCCGCGATCGACACCGGCCGCACCATGGCGCTGCCGCTGCTGGCCTCCAGCCTGACGACCATCTTCGCCTTCATGCCGCTGATGCTGTCGGAGAACGCCGCCGGCGAATATATGCGCTCGCTGTCGCTGGTCATCGCCATTGCGCTTTTGACGTCGTGGGTCTTCGCCATGACGATCACGCCGCTGTTCTGCGTCTGGGGCCTGAAGACGCCGAAGCCGGTCGACGAGGACGCCGCCTTCGACACCCGCTTCTACCGCACCTACCGCAGCGTGCTCGCCCTCCTCCTCAGCTTCCGGCTACCGTTCCTGGCGGCAACCGTCGCGCTGCTTGCGGTGGCCGTCTGGGGCATGCAGTTCGTGCCGAAGATCTTCTTTCCCGAATCCGACCGGCTGCAGCTTCAGGTCTATGTCGACCTGCCGGTCGGCTCCAACACCTACGGCACGACGGCAACGACGATGAAACTCGCCACCTGGCTCTCGGACAAGGACGAGAACCCGGACATCGCCTCAAACATCGCCTATGTGGCGAGCGGCGGCCCGCGCTTCTATCTCGGGCTCAATCCGATTGACCCCGATCCCCACCGCGCCTTCCTCATCGTCAACGTCGCCTCCGCCGATGCGGTCGGCAAGGTCCGCCGCCACATCGTCGAATACGCCGCCGGCAACCTGCCCGAGGCCCGGGTCAGCGTGAAGCCGATGTCGATGGGCTCCAGCGAGGCCGGCCTCGTCGAATACCGCATCACCGGGCCCGATTCCGGCACGCTCTATGCGGCCGCCGAAAAGCTGGAGCACGAGATGCGGGAGATCGAGGGCACGGTCGATATCAAGAACGACTGGGAAAACCGGATCATGAAGGTGGTGGTCGAGATCGACCAGAACCGCGCCCGCCGCGCCGGGGTGACGTCGGAATCGATCGCCAACGCCCTCAACGCGCTCTTGTCCGGCACCCAGATCACCGACTACCGCGAGGGCGATACGGTGATCCCGATCTACCTCCGGTCCGAGGAGGACGTGCGCACCAATGTCGACCGGCTGCGCACCCTCAACATCGCCGTCTCGGAGGAAAAACCGGTCGCCCTGATCCAGGTCGCCAACCTCACCGGCTTTGCCGACTTCTCCGTCATCAAGCGGCGCAACATGGAGCGGGTCATCACCGTCTCCGGCAAGAACCTGACGAAATCGGCCAGCGCCCTCGACGTCGAAGTGTCGGAAAAGCTGCCGGACCTCGGCTTGCCCGACGGCTACCGCATCGAAAAGGGTGGCGAGATCGAGAGCTCCGGCGAGGCCCAGCAATCGCTGTTCGCCAACATGCCGCTCGCCTTCGCGCTGATCCTCATCGTGCTGGTCGGCCAGTTCAACAGCTTCATCCGGCCGGTGATCATCCTCGCCGTCATCCCGCTGACCCTGACGGGCGTGACCGTCGCGCTGCTTGTCATGCCCGGCGCCAACCTGTCCTTCGTCGCAATCCTGGGACTGTTGTCGCTCGCCGGCATCATCATCAACAACGCCATCGTGCTGATCGACCGCATCGATATCGAACGCAGCGACGGCCTCGCGGTGAATGAGGCCATCCTGACCGCCTCGACCAAGCGGCTGAGACCGATCGTCATGACCACGGTGACGACCGTCCTCGGCCTGATGCCGATCATCATCTCCCGCGACGTGCTGTTCTACGATCTTGCCGTCGTCGTCTCCGGCGGCCTGATCCTCGGGACCGTGCTCACCCTCGGCGTCGTCCCCGTCCTCTACGGCCTGTTCTACCAGAGAAGCGCCCGCAGGGAGCGCGAGGCCGCGTCCGCCGAGAGCCCGGCGTAAAGCTCCATGTCCAGCGCACCGCCAGAGGTACAGGTCGACACCCCGGACGCCCGGCGCTGGCCGCCGATGCGCGAGATGGTCCGCCGGCCGACGGATGCCGCGGCGCGCCTGCGCAAGCACGTGCCGAACTGGCTGCGGCGGTTGATATCGGTGGGCATCGTCTCCGACGACCCGGAGGTGCGCCGCCGCCAGAAATTCGTCAACATCGCCACCTTTGCCGCCGCCGCCGACGCCCTCCATCACACCGTCGTCAACCTTGCCTACGACGCCTCGGGCCTCTTCCTCCTCAACCTCTACAATCTTGCCATCGCGGCGACCTTCCTCGTCGCCCACCGCTTCCACCGCTATGGCGAGCACCTGGCGGCCGCGACCCTCGTCGGCATCATGAGCACGACCCACTTCCTCGTCGTCTGGGCCGTCGGGCTCTCGGCCGACCTGCACATCTATTTCACCATGGCCGGCGCCATCCTGTTCCTGTTCGGCATCCAGAACTGGCGCTGGTGGCTGCCCTTCCTCATCCTCGCCATGGTCTCTCTGATGATCTCGCTCACGGTCGTCTCCGAGACCGGGCCCTTGATGCCCTTCGACGACCAGATCCACCGCATCCTCTCCGCCCAGGGCTTCTTCAACGCCATGGTCACCAACGCGCTCCTCATCGGCTACGTGCTGTGGGCGCTCCGCCGGGCCGAGCAGAACCTGCAGTTCGAGCACGCCCGCTCCGAGGCGCTTCTGACCAACATCCTGCCGGAGCGCATCGCCGAACGGCTGAAGGCCAACCCGAGCGCCACCATCGCCGACAAGCATGAGCACGTCACCGTGCTCTTCGTCGACCTGGTCGGCTTCACCCCGGTCGCCCGCAACCTCGGCCCGGAAGAGGTGGTCCACTATCTCGATCGCCTGTTCACCGAGTTCGATATCCTCATCGACCGGTTCGAGGCGGAAAAGATCAAGACCATCGGCGATGCCTACATGATCGTCGGCGGGCTTGACGGCGACTGCCGCAAGGGCTCGGCCGACCTCGGCCGGCTGGCACTGGCGCTCATTGAGACCATCGCCGACCAGCCGCAGCTCGGCGAGGCCCGCCTGACCCTTCGCGCCGGCATCCATTGCGGCCCGGCGATCGCCGGCGTCATCGGCGAGCGCCGCTTCACCTACGACGTCTGGGGCGATGCGGTGAACGTCGCCTCGCGCATGGAAAGCCAGGGCCTGCCCGGCCGCATCCAGGTCACCGAAATCTTCGTCGAGGCGACAAGCGACGTCTTCGAGTTCGAGCCGCGCGGCGAGATCGACATCAAGGGCATCGGCCCGATGCGCACCTTCCTGATCAAGGGCGCGCGCGAGCCGACGGGTGCGATGCCAGGAAAACCGCCCGCCTGACCAGCCGGGGGAACCGGATCGGCCGTCCCCGAGTTTCATGACGGTGCCTGGCCTGTTATGACTCGGCAAACGCCACACCCTTCCTCCTCCCTTGCACGCCTGCCGGCACGATTGCCGTCGGTTGGGTTTTCATCCGTTTTCGTTCCTTTTCCTTCCGCGAGGCTGCATGACCACCGACCAGATCATCCTGTTCAGCCTGTTCGGGCTCGTCTTTGCGATGCTCCTGTGGGGCAGGTTCCGCTACGACCTCGTCGCCTTCGTCGCGCTCTTGGCCGGCCTGGTGCTCGGCGTCGTGCCGAAGGAAGCGGCCTTTTCCGGCTTCGGCCATCCGGCGACCATCATCGTCGCCCTTGTGCTCGTCGTCTCGCGCGGCCTCGTCGTCTCCGGCGCCGTGGAAATGCTCACCGGCAAGCTGATCGACGCCGGGCGGAGCCTGTCCGGCCACATCGCCGTCATGGCCGGCCTTGGCGGCGCGCTGTCGGCCGTCATGAACAATGTCGCAGCGCTCGCCCTTTTGATGCCGGTCGACCTCAACGCCGCCGCCAAGGCCGAGCGCAGCCCAGGTCTCACCCTGATGCCGCTCGCCTTTGCCACCATCCTCGGCGGCCTCGTCACGCTGATCGGCACGCCGCCGAACATCATCATCGCCCAATTCCGCGACCGGGCGCTCGGCAGCCCCTATCACATGTTCGATTTCGCCCCCGTCGGCCTTGCCTGCGCCGTCGTCGGCATCGCCTTCGTCGCCCTCGTCGGCTGGCGCCTGATCCCCCAGGACAAGAACGCCGGCAACGCCGTCAAGGAGCTGTTCGACGTCAAGGGCTACATCTCCGAACTGGTTGTCGGCGAGAAGTCGAAGCCCGTCGGCATGAAGGTCTCCGAACTGGACGACACCGCCATCGAAACCGACACGGAAATCCTCGGCCTCGTGCGGGGCGGGCACCGCATGGCCGGGCTCGCCAGACGCGTCGAGATCCAGGCCGGCGATACCCTCGTCGTCGAAGCCAAGGCCGACGCCCTCGACCAGTTCGCCTCCAAGCTGAAGCTGGAATTCCAGGGCGAGGAAAAGCACCGCAGCGCCGAAGGCGGCGGCATGAACCTGATGGAGGTCGTGGTGCCGCGCGACGCGCGGATCGCCGGCCGCTCGGCGATGTCGATCGGCCTTCTCTACCGCCACGGCGTGACCCTCCTCGGCGTCTCGCGCTCCGGCAAGCGGTTTTCCGAGAGCCTGCGCAAGCTGACCATCAACCCCGGCGACGTGCTGCTGCTGCTCGGACCGGAGGAGCGGCTCTCCAATGTCGTGGAATGGCTCGGCGTCCTGCCGCTTGCCGAGCGCGACCTGCAGATCACCCGCTCCGACAGGGCCTGGCCGGCGATCGCGCTCTTTGCCGGCGCCGTGGCGCTCGCCTCTTTCGGCCTCCTCTACCTGCCGGTGGCGCTCGCCATCGTCGTTGCCGCCTATGTGGCCTTCGACATCGTGCCGATCCGCCAGGTCTACGACCACATCGAATGGCCGGTGGTGGTGCTGCTCGGCTCCATGATCCCGCTCGGCGCGGCGCTGGAGACCGCCGGCGGCACGGCGCTCATCGGCAAGGGCATCGTCAGCCTGACCGAGGGCTACGGCCCGACGGTCACGCTGACGCTGCTGATGATCGTGACCATGACCCTCTCCGACGTCCTCAACAACACGGCAACGACCGTCGTCGCCGCGCCGATCGCCGTCGACATCGCCGGGCGCATGGACACCAATGCCGACCCGTTCCTGATGGCCGTCGCGGTTGCCGCCTCCTGCGCCTTCCTTACCCCCATCGGCCACAAGAACAACACCCTGATCCTGGGCCCCGGCGGCTACGCCTTCGGCGACTACTGGCGCATGGGCCTGCCGCTGGAACTCATCGTCGTCGCGGTGGCCGTGCCGATGATTCTGCTGGTCTGGCCGTTTTGAGGGGTCGGGGTGACGGGCGAGGTTGGGGCGAGCGGGCGCGCATTGGATTGAGCACCGCACCTGCCGCCGACGCCGGCTGGATTGCCGCGTCGGCCTGACGGCCTCCTCGCAATGACGCTGAAACCAAAGAGAAAATCGTCATTGCGAGCGCAGCGAAGCAATCCAGTGCGACGCTTGCTGAACCATGCGCACACCGAAAGACCCGCAAGACATCGCCGCCGGGCGACCAACAAAACCCCGGCCGAAAGAAAAGGGCGCCAACCCGGCGCCCTTCATCATCGGTCCCGTCTGTGTCGGCGCGCTACCCGCCGATGCGCAGCCAGCTCGGCAGCACCGAGTCGTCCTTGTCCTGCGGAGCGGCCGCGGCGGGCTTTGCGGCCGGCACACCAGTTGCGCCGGAACCCGCCGAAGACACCTCGGCCGGCGGCACGGGGACCCCGGCCTTCGCCGTCTCGGTCCCGGCATCTTGCGCGTCCGCCTGCGTGTCCGGAGTGGTGGCATCGCGTTCCGGCTTGTCCTCGTCGCCGAAGATCCCGCCGAAGAGGGCGCCGACGCCGCTCTCCCGCTCCGGCCTCAGGGCCATGGTGCTGCCGGGCTTGGGCGCCGGCACGTCGGCCTGCTGGGTCGCGCCGCCGGCAGCCACCAGGGCGCCGGCCGGAGCCGGACCGCCGTCATCCACGGCGCCGGCCTCGGCGATCGCAGCGCCTTCGGAGCCCTTCTTGGCACCGAGCACCTCCGCCAGCATCTTCTGGCGCTTTTCCCATTCCGCCTTGCGCCGCGCCTCGTCTTCCAGCCGCGCAACGATTTCCAGCGTCTTCGCCGCGTCCTGCTTCTGCTTGGTCGCGACCGCCGTCGCCAGGTGCGGCGGCACCGTGTAGTCCGGGCAGGCCGCGCGGGCGTTGAACCGGAGGCTGTCGTTTTCCGAGACGGCGTTGAAGACGTAGCGCTGGCCGCAATAGTCGATCTTCGGCGGCTGGTGGGCGATCTCGAAGTGGTCGTAGCCCTCCTTCAGCATCAGCCAGAAATCCATGTTCGGATCGTCGTGGTGCTTGGCGAGGTTCTCCGGCGTCATGCGGAACGGCAAGGCCTGGACCTGGAATGCCCGCTGGCCGCCCCGGAACGCGTCGCGGGCGAGCGAATAGATCTCCGCGATCTGCGCATCCTCCATGGCGTAGCAGCCGCGCGAGGAGCAGGCGCCATGCACCATCAGGTGCGAGCCGGTGCGCCCGTGCGCCCGGTCATAGGCGTTCGGAAAGCCGAGATTGAAGGAGAGATAATAGTCCGAATTGGGGTTCATCTGCGCCGGATAGATCTCGTAGAAGCCCTCCGGCGCCTGCCGGTCGCCTTCCTTGAACTTCGGCCCGAGCTTTCCGGACCAGGCACAGATCTTGTAAGTCTTGAGGAGAGCGAAGCGGCCGGTCCTCTTCTGCTTCCAGACTTCAAGGGTGTTCTCTTCCTTGAAGATGCGCACGAGGATCGGCGAATCGAGGGACATGTTGAGATCGTTGATCTTGCCCCGCATTTCCGCGCTCAACGGCTGCAGATGCTTGTTCGAGCCGTAGCCGATCTGGTCCGGCTGGCAGGCGGCGAGCACCAGAACGGTCGCTGCCGCAGCAAGAAGACGCAACATTTTGGTCGAAACCATTCCTCGTGTCCCTGAAACAGGACGGCAACAGCCGTCCGACCCCCAAGGCGCTACCCTTCGCGCTACCCCTGGCGCAATCCTCGCCGACGAGCCTAGGCCCGGCGCGTTGACGCGACGTTAACCGTCGCCCGCGCCTTCAGGCCGCCGGCGCCGGTCGGGCGCAGCGGGCATCTTTCATCAAAAGATTCCGGCGTTTCCGTGACTTGTCAAAGCTCTCGGCCGATGCGCAGGAATTTTTCCCGGCGCATGCGCACCAGGTCCTGCTTGCTCTGGCCCTTAAGCGCTTTCAGCGCCGAATGGATCGCCTTGCCCGTGTCGCCGATGATTTTTTCGTGATCCCGGTGCGCGCCGCCGAGCGGCTCGGGGATGATGTCGTCGATGATGCCGAGCTTCATCAGGTCCTGGGCGGTGATCTTCATGTTGCTGGCCGCGTCCTGGGCCCGCGCCGAATCCCGCCACAGGATCGAGGCCGCGCCCTCCGGCGAGATCACGCTGTAGATCGAATGCTCCAGCATGAGGACACGATTGGCCGTGGCGATGGCGATCGCCCCGCCCGAGCCGCCCTCTCCGATGACGACGGACACGTTCGGCACGCCGAGCGCCAGGCATGCCTCGGTGGAGCGGGCAATGGCCTCGGCCTGGCCCCTCTCCTCCGCGCCGATGCCGGGATAGGCGCCGGCCGTGTCGACGAAAGTGATGACCGGCAGGTTGAAGCGCTCGGCCAACTCCATGATCCGGACAGCCTTGCGGTAGCCTTCCGGGCGCACCATGCCGAAATTGTGGTGCAGCCGCGACTTGGTGTCGGAGCCCTTTTCCTGGCCGAGAACGGCGACCGGGATGTCCCGGAACTTGCCCATGCCGGCGACGATGGCATGGTCCTCGGCGTATTTGCGGTCGCCTCCGAGCGGCACGAAATCCTTAAGCAGCCGGTTGATGTAGTCGAGCGCGTGCGGCCGGTCCGGATGCCGGGCGACCTGGGTCTTCTGCCAGGGCGTCAGCTTGGCGTAGAGGTCGGTCAGCGCCTGCAGCGCCTTCGCCTCCAGCTTGGACACCTCTTCGGAGGTATCGACCGACGCATCGTCCGTGGCGATCGCCTTCAGCTCGTGGACCTTGCCTTCAAGATCGGCAACCGGTTTTTCGAATTCGAGGTAGTTGTGCATACGGAACCATTGTCAGCAGGGAACGGGACGGGAGGCGCTGTCCCCGGGACCTTCCGGGTCTGTCCCGTCGGCCCGATTTTGCGGCGCGACACTGGCGCCGGGGCGCAAAACTGTCAAGTCTCACGGACGCCGCGCCGGGGCGTGGCGTGTCAGGGATGCGCGAGCGGATGGTGCTCGTTGACCAGCCGCTTCAGCCGCTCGTCGAGCACATGGGTGTAGATCTGGGTCGTCGAAATGTCGGCATGGCCGAGGAGCTGCTGCACGATCCTGAGGTCGGCGCCGTTCTGGAGGAGATGGCTGGCAAAGGCATGCCGCAGCACATGGGGCGACAGGCTCGCCGCGGCAAGGCCGACGCTGACCCCGAAATCCTTCAGATCGCGGGCGAATGCCTGGCGGGTGACGTGGCCGCTGCCACTGGGCGACGAGAACAGCCACGGGCTCGGCCGGTCCTTGCCGAGCTCCTTGCGGAGCGCCGCATAGTCCCGCATCGCCTGGCGCGCGGCGGTCGACAGCGGCACCAGCCGCTCGCGCCCGCCCTTGCCGCGAATGGTGATGGCCCGGGTGTCGCCGACGATCGCCGAGGCCGGCAGGCTGACCAGTTCGGAGACGCGCAGGCCCGTGGCGTAAAGAACTTCCAGCAGCGCATAGAAGCGCTGGCTGCGCAGCCGCTGGGCATCGGTCGTGCCGGTACCGGCGCGGCTCTTTGCGGCATCGATCAGCCGGCCCACATCGGCCTCCGACAGCACCTTCGGCAACGGCCGCTGCCGCTTCGGGCTGTCGACCTTGCCGGTCGGATCGTCGCCGCGCAGCCCCTCGGCATAGAGAAAGCGGTAGAACTGGCGCAGCGCGGAGAGCCGCCGCGCCTGGGAGCTGGCCGCAAAGCCGCGCCCGGCCAGCGCGTTCATATAGGCGGCAACGTCGTCGGCGGAGGCGGCCTCAAGGTCGCTGCCGCGATCGGCGAGGAATTCGGAGAAATCGGCAAGGTCCCGGCGGTAGCCGTCGAGCGTGTTGTCGGCGGCGCCGCGCTCCACGGCCAGCACTTCCAGAAAGCTCTCAAGGTGCTGCCAGCCGGCCATGCCCCTTACCTGTTGAACCGGTCATCCGAGATCGGATACCCCATCTGCCGCGTCGCCGGGTCCACATAAGTGACGAGCGCGAACATCGTCCCGTAGGCGATGGACGCCAGAATGACCAGAACAGCTATATAGCGTGTTAATGTCGGCATGGGAGGCGGGCCGTTGACGGGATACAGCGGAAAAACAGGTCTTCGCCCCTATGTCGACCATGCCGCCGCCAAGTGCAAGGGGCTTGGCGTGCGGGCGAAAGTCTTGACAGTAATGATTTTCATGGGCTCAAACGTCGAGAAAGGGAGCGCCGGCAACCGCCGCGCGTGAGCGGCCAGAGACGAGCGACCTGGGCCGAGCCGCCAGCAACAGCATCCGGACCGGAGCATGGGCACCGACGCAACGACAGCACCGCCGAGTACCGAAGCCGCCGCCATCCGCGACGGCCTCGGCGCCCGTTCCGTCGTGCTGGTCGGCATGATGGGCGCCGGCAAGACCTCGATCGGACGGCGCCTTGCCGCCGCCCTCGGCCTCGCCTTCGTCGACGCCGATGCGGAGATCGAAAGCGCCGCCAACAAGACCATCCCGGAACTCTTTGCCGAACATGGTGAGGCCTATTTCCGCAGCGGCGAGCGCCGCGTCATCGCCCGCCTCCTCGGCGAGGGCCCGCAGGTGCTGGCGACCGGCGGCGGCGCCTTCATGGATGCCGAGACGCGGGCGGCGATTGCCGAGGGCGGCATCTCGGTCTGGCTGAAGGCCGAGTTCCCGGTACTCATGGAGCGCGTGCGCCGCAAGTCGCATCGCCCGCTCCTCAAGGATCCCGACCCGGAAGGCGTCATGCGCCGGCTCCTGGCCGAGCGCGATCCGGTCTATGCGACCGCCGACATCACCCTCCATTCCCGCGACGTCACCCACGAGACCATCGTCTCGGAAGGCCTTGCCGCCCTTAACCAGTATCTTTCCAACGAGGACCGCCCGACATGACCGCCCCCCTCGCCGCCAATGTGGCGGCGGCTGAAGACACCGTGACGGTCGCGCTCGGCGAACGCGCCTACGACATCCTCATCGGCGACGGCCTGATCCATGGCGCGGGCGCCGAGATCGCCGCCCGCCTGCCGGGCGCCCGCGCCGTCGTCGTCACCGACGAGACCGTCGCCGGCCTGCACCTTGCCGCCCTGCGCGAAAGCCTTGCCGGCGCCGGCATCGAGAACGAGGTGCTGACGGTTGCCGCCGGCGAGGCCTCCAAGAGCTTTTCCGTCTACCAGGACCTCGTCGGCCACGTGCTGGAAGCCCGGCTGGAGCGCGGCGACGTGGTCGTGGCGCTCGGCGGCGGCGTCGTCGGCGACCTTGCCGGCTTCGTCGCGGCGACCGTGCGGCGCGGTATGAAATTCGTCCAGGTGCCGACCACGCTGCTCGCCCAGGTAGACTCGTCCGTCGGCGGCAAGACCGGCATCAACGCGCCCCAGGGAAAAAACCTCGTCGGCGCCTTCTATCAGCCCGCTCTGGTCGTTGCCGACACCGCTTCGCTCTCCACCCTGCCGCCGCGCCAGTTCGCGTCGGGCTATGCCGAGGTCGTCAAATACGGCCTCATCGACGATCCGAAATTCTTCGGCTGGCTGGAGCGCGACCGCGAGGCGGTGTTCGCCGGCGGCCAGGCACGGGTCTCGGCGATCGCCACGAGCTGCAAGGCAAAGGCAAGGGTCGTCGCCGCCGACGAGCGCGAGGGCGGCGTCCGGGCCCTCCTCAATCTCGGCCACACCTTCGGCCACGCCCTTGAGGGCGCCACCGGCTTTTCCGACCGCCTGTTCCACGGCGAGGGCGTTGCCATCGGCATGTGCCAGGCGTTCAGGTTTTCCGCCCGGATGGGCCTTTGCCCGCCGGCCGATGCCGAGCGCGTCGAATCGCACCTGAAGGCAGCCGGCCTGCCGACCCGCATTGCCGACATTCCCGGCGACGTCCTTGCCGTCGAACGGCTGATGAACCTGATTGCCCAGGACAAGAAGGTCACCCGCGGCACGCTGACTTTCGTCCTTGCCCGCGGCATCGGCAAGTCGTTCATCGCCCGCGACATCGCCGCCGACGACATCTCCGCCTTCCTGGTCGACGAGCTCAAGAAATGACCGACATTGCCCTGTGGCTGATGATTGGCGGGATCTTCGCGCTGCTGATCCTGTCCGCCTTCTTTTCCGGCTCCGAAACGGCGCTGACCGCGGCCTCGCGGGCGCGCATGCACCAGCTTGAAAAGACCGGCGACCGGCGCGCGGAGATCGTCTCCCGGTTGATCGCCACCCGCGAGCGCCTGATCGGCGCCCTCCTCCTCGGCAACAACCTCGTCAACATCCTCGCCTCGGCGCTCGCCACCAGCGTCCTCATCACGCTGTTCGGCGATGCCGGCGTCGCCTATGCGACGCTGATCATGACGGTGCTGGTGCTGATCTTCGCCGAGGTGCTGCCGAAGACCTGGGCGATCGGCGATCCCGACCGCTTCGCCATCGCGGTCTCGCCGCTGGTCCGCATCATCGTCGTCCTGTTCGGACCGCTGATTGCCGGCGTGGAGATTTTCGTGCGATGGCTGCTGCGCGCCTTCGGCGCCGTCGTCGACGAGAACCAGGCGGTCCTTTCGGCGCGCGAGGAGCTGCGCGGCGCCGTCGACCTGCAGCACCTGGAGGGCGGCCTCATCAAGGCCGAGCGCGACCGGCTCGGCGGCCTCCTCGACCTGTCGGAGCTGGAGGTTTCCGACGTCATGGTCCACCGCACCAACATGGAAATGCTGAACGCCGACGATCCGCCGGAAAAGCTCGTCGACGCCATCCTGTCGTCGAGCTTCACGCGCTTGCCGCTGTGGCAGGGCGAGCAGGAGAACATCGTCGGCATCATCCACGCCAAGGACCTGCTGCGCTCGCTCGCCGAGGTCCAATGGGACGCAACGAAGCTCGACTTCAACGCCGTTACCGCCCTGCCCTGGTTCGTGCCCGACACCACCAACCTGCACGACCAGCTCAACGCCTTTTTGCGCAAGAAGACCCACTTCGCCATGGTCGTCGACGAGTACGGCGAGGTCATGGGGCTCGTCACGCTGGAAGACATCCTGGAGGAGATCGTCGGCGAGATCTCCGACGAGCACGACGTCGTCGTCGAAGGCGTGCGCCCGCAGCCGGACGGCTCGGTGCTGGTCGACGGCTCGGTGCCGATCCGCGATCTCAATCGGGTAATGGATTGGCAACTGCCCGACGAGGAAGCAACGACGATTGCCGGCCTCGTCATCCACGAAGCCCGGATGATCCCGGAGGAGCGCCAGGCCTTCACCTTCTACGGCTTCAAGTTCGTGGTGCTGAGGAAACTCAAGAACCGCATCACCCGCCTGCGCATCACCACGGCGCCGGTGGAGCAGTAGGCTTCGCGAGCGGTTGCACCGGGGCGGCAGAGCCGAGCTTCGGGCAAGCACCACCTCATCGCAGCGCCTGCAGGGCGCGCGGTTCACACACTCCCGGCCCCACCCACTCCGCGTCACCACCGGGCTCGACCCGGTGGTCCATGATGAGGTGCGACAAGGACCGACCTAACGGATTGTTCCGAAAGGCCTCATGGATTGCCGGGTCAAGCCCACTACTGTCCGGTTTAGATTGGGGCGAGGTCGAGGGACATCTGGTTGGGGTTGGTTGGCGGCGGTTTTGGCTGTG
>NZ_NPEV01000001.1 GCF_003258835.1 Rhodobium orientis
CGGCCGCGCGGCCGGCGCCGGGAGATGTCAGTCCGCGACGCGGAATTCGACGTCGCCGAGGTTCTGGAACTCGCAGGAGACGTGGACGCCGGGGGCAAGGTGCGCGGCTGCCGTGGCGCCGCCGGCAAGCACGATATAGCCCGGCTCCAGCCGTTCGCCGGAGCGCGCGACCATGCGGGCGGCGGCAACGAGCGAGCGGATCGGATTGCCGAGGATCGCGGCCGTGGAGCCGATCTCCACCGGCCGGCCGTCGAACTTCATGATGATGCCGAGATTGGCGACGTCGGTGTCCGGGGCGTGCCAGCCGCCGACGACGAAGCCGGAGGAGGAGGAGTTGTCGGCGACGACGTCGCCGAGGGCGAATTTGAAGTTCTCGTAGCGGCTGTCGATGATCTCCAGCGCCGGGGCGACGGCCTCGACGGCGGCCAGCGCCTCCATCGGGCTGACGTCGCCGGCGAGCGGCTTCTTCATCAGGTAGGCGATCTCCGGCTCGACGCGCGGATGGACATAGCCGGCCATATCGAGGACGCCTCCTTCCTCAACGCGCATGGCGTCGGTCAGCCGGCCCCAGATCACCTCCGAGACGCCGACCTGCTCCATCTTGACGCGGCTCGTCAGCCCCATCTTGAAGCCGACCCGGCGCTCGCCGCGCTGGATGCGGCGCGAGACCGACATCGCCTGGACGGCGTAGGCCTCTTCCAGGGTCATCTCGTCGTCGCCGACGAATTGCGGGATCTCGGTGGCGGTGCGGGCCGCCTCGTCGACGATCTCGGCGAACTTGGCAAGGTTCTTCATTGCAGTCCTTCGTTTCGTTCTTGTGTGCCTATTCGGCGGCGTGCTGGCGTGCCTTTACGAGGTCGAGGGCGACATCGACGATCATGTCCTCCTGGCCGCCGACCATCTTGCGCCGGCCGAGCTCCACGAGGATGTCGCGGGTGTCGATGTTGTAGAGTTCCGACGCGTTCTCCGCGTGGCGCAGGAAGCTGGAATAGACGCCGGCATAGCCGAGGCTGAGGCTTTCGCGGTCGACGCGGACCGGGCGTTCCTGCAGCGGGCGGACGAGGTCGTCGGCGGCGTCCATCAGGCCGAAGAGGTCGCAGCCGTGCTCTAAGCCGGCCCGGTCCATGACCGCGATCAGCACTTCCAGGGGCGCGTTGCCGGCGCCGGCGCCAAGGCCGGTGAGCGAGGCATCGACGCGGTTGGCGCCCTCCTCGATGGCGGCGATGGAGTTGGCGACGCCAAGCGAGAGGTTGTGGTGGCAGTGGATGCCGAGTTCGGTCTCGGGCTTGATGGCATCGCGCACGGCGCGGATACGAGTGCGCACATCGTCGGGCAGCATGTAGCCGGCGCTGTCGGTGACGTAGATGGTGGTGGCGCCGTAGCCCTCCATGAGCTTTGCCTGTTCGGCAAGGCCTTCCGGCGAGTTCATATGCGCCATCATCAGAAAGCCGATGGTGTCGTAGCCGAGCTCGCGGGCGATCGGGATGTGCTGCTGGGAGACGTCGGCCTCGGTGCAGTGGGTGGCGATGCGGACGGAGCGGGCGCCGGCGTCGTAGGCATCCTTCAGGTGCTCGCGGGTGCCGATGCCGGGCAGGGAGAGAACGGTGACGACGGCAGTGTCTACGGCGTCGGCAACGGCGGCGATCCACTCGAAATCGGTGTGGGCGCCGAGGCCGTAATTGAAGCTCTCGCCGGCAAGGCCGTCGCCATGGGTGATCTCGATGGCAGCGACGTTGGCCGCGTCGAGCGCCTTGGCGATGCGCACGACGTCATGGAGATGGAACTGGTGACGGATGGAGTGCATGCCGTCGCGGAGCGTCACGTCCTGGATGTAGATTTTCTCGGTCATGTCTTTCTCCCTCAGGCCGCTTCGGCGTCGCGCTTCTTGTCCATCCAGCGCTCGGCGGTGGCCAGCGCGGCGGACGTCATGATGTCGAGATTGCCGGCATAGGCGGGCAGGTAGTGGGCCGCGCCCTCGACCTCCAGGAAGATGGTCGACTTGATGCCGGTGAACTCGCCATAGCCGGGGAAGCGGATCGGGTTGTTGTCGCCGAAGCGCTCGAACTGGACGTCCTGCTTGAGGCGATAGCCGGGCACGTATTCCTGCACCTTTGCGGCCATTTCCTCGACGCTTTTCTGGATCTCTTCCGGCTCGGCGCCCTGGCTCAGCACATAGACGGTGTCGCGCATCAGCAGCGGCGGCTCGGCCGGGTTGAGGATGATGATCGCCTTGCCGCGATGGGCGCCGCCGACGGTCTCGATGGCGCGGGCCGTGTTCTGGGTGAACTCGTCGATATTGGCGCGGGTGCCGGGGCCGGCGGACTTGGAGGCCACCGAGGCGACGATCTCCGCATAGGGTACGGACTTGGAGACCCGGGCGACGGCGTGGACCATCGGGATGGTCGCCTGGCCGCCGCAGGTCACCATGTTGACGTTCTGCTCGGTGAGGTGCTCGTCCATGTTGACGACGGGGATGCAGTGCGGACCGATCGCCGCCGGCGTCAGGTCGATCATCTGCTTGCCGTACTCTTTGCAGATGTCGTTGTGCTTCTTGTGGGCGTAGGCGGAGGTGGCATCGAAGACGACGCCGATCTCGTCCCAGACCGGCATCTTGACGAGGCCGTCGATGCCTTCGGCGGTCGTTGCCACCTTCAGGCGCTCGGCGCGGGCAAGGCCGTCGGAGGCCGGGTCGACGCCGACCATGGCGCCCATCTCGATGTTCTTGCCGGTGCGCATCACCTTGATCATCAGGTCGGTGCCGATATTGCCCGAGCCGATGATCGCGCATTTGGTCTTGGCATTGCTCATCGTTACTCTCCCTTGGCGAACTGGGCGCGGACGGAGCCGAGGCCCTCGATGCGGGCCTCGAAGACATTGCCGGGCTTGGCGACGACCATCGGGCCGAGGGCGCCGGACATGATCTGGTCGCCGGCGCCCAAGGGCCGGCCGACGCGGGCCATGGTCTTTGCCAGCCACAGGGCGGCGTTCAGCGGATGGCCGAGGCAGGCGGCGCCCGCGCCGGTCGCCATCGGCTCGCCCTTCAGGGTCATCACCATGCCGCAGCTCCGGAGATTGAGGCCGTCGAGTTTCCGCGGCGTGGTGCCGAGGACGTAGAGGCCGCTGGAGGCGTTGTCGGCGACGGTGTCGAGGATGCGGATATCCCAGTTGGAAATGCGGCTGTCGACGATCTCGACGGCCGGCAGGACGTATTCGATCGCGCTCATCAGATCGGACATGGTGAGGTCCGGCTCGGCAAGATCCCTGCCGACGACGAAGGCGACCTCCGCCTCGACCTTGGGCTGGATCAGCGTGCCGACCGGCACCTCCTCGCCCTCCGGCACCGACATGTCGGCGAACAGCATGCCGTAGTCGGGCTGGTCGACGCCGAGCTGCTTCTGCACGGAAACGGAGGTCAGGCCGATCTTGCGGCCGACGATCGTGCGGCCGGCATCGAGCCAGCGCTTCGTATTGATCTCCTGGACGGCATAGGCGCCGTCGACGTCGCCGTCCTCGAGCATGTCGCGGATCGGCGCGACGGGTTTCTTGGTGGCATGGGCATCGAAGATCGCGTCGGCGGCCTTCTGGATGTTTTCCTCAGTAGAACTCACGGCGCCTCTCACAGCTTCACGCAGACATTGGACAGTTCGGTGTAGAATTCGAGGGAATGGACGCCGCCCTCGCGGCCGATGCCGGACATCTTGGAGCCGCCGAAGGCGGTCCTGAGATCGCGCAGGAACCAGGAATTCACCCAGATGATGCCGGCCTCAAGGTGCCGCGAGACGCGGTGGGCGCGCGAGACGTCGCCGGTCCAGACCGCCGCGGCAAGGCCGTAGGGCGTGTCGTTGGCGAGGTGCAGAACCTCGTCCTCGCTATCGAACGGGCGGATGTGGCAGCAGGGGCCGAAGATCTCCTCCGTCACGATGGCGCTGTCGTCGGGAAGGCCGGTCCAGATGGTCGGCTCGACCCACCAGCCGCCATTGAGGTCGCCCATTTCCGGGATGCCGCCGCCGGTAACGACCGTGGCGCCTTCGGCGGCGGCCTTGTCGTAGTAGGACTTTACCTTGGCGCGGTGTTCCTCGGAAATCAGCGGGCCGAGATTGGTTTCCGGGTCGTCGGAATGGCCGAGCTTCAGGTTCGATGCCTTCTCGGCAAGGGTGGCGACGAATTTCTCGAAGATCGGCCGCTCCACATAGACGCGTTCGGTGCCGAGGCAGACCTGGCCGCAATTGGCGAAGACCGAGCGCATGGTGCCCTCGATGGCGGCGTCGAAATCGCAGTCGGCAAAGACGATGGCGGGGTTCTTGCCGCCGAGCTCGAAGGAGACGTCGCGCACGCCCCTGGCGGCGGCTTTCATGATGGCCTCGCCGGTGCGGGTCTCGCCGGTGAAGGTGATGGCGTCGACGCCGGGATGCTCGGTGAGGAAGGCGCCGGCGGCATCGGGGCCGTGGCCATGGATGACGTTGTAGACGCCCTTGGGGATGCCGACCGCGTTCATCACCTCGCCGAGGAGCGTGGTCGTCATCGGGGTCTCTTCCGACGGTTTGACGACGACCGTGTTGCCGCAGGCAAGTGCCGGGCCGACCTTCCAGGTCATCAGCAAGAGCGGCAGGTTCCAGGGCGAGATGACCCCGATGACGCCCTTCGGCTTCCGCACCGCATAGTTCATGGCACCGGCGCCGTCTGGGGTCTCCAGGAAGAAGCTCTCGGTGGGGACGTTCTTCACCACGTCCGCAAAAACCTTGAAGTTGGCGGCGCCGCGGGGAATGTCGATATGGGCGGCGAGCGACTTCGGCTTGCCGGTGTCGGCGATTTCGGCGGCAAGGAAGTCGTCGAAGCGCCGGTCGATCTCGTCGGCGACCGCATAGAGCAGCTTGACGCGCTCGGCCGTCGACATGCGGCCCCAGTCGCCGTCAAGGGCGGCGCGGGCGGCGGAGACCGCGGCGTCGACGTCTTCCTTCGTTGCCTTGTGGATGACGCCGAGCTTCTCGCCGTTCAGCGGGCAGATGTTGTCGAAGGTCTCGCCGCCGGAGCCGGCGACGAATTCGCCGTTGATGAAATGCTTGATCTCGACCGTTTCGGTCTCCGCTTTCAGCGCTGTCTGTGTGCTCATCGTCGTCTTTCCGGGCTGGTTGATCTTATTTTTCGGGGGCAAGGCCGATGGCTTTCAGCCCGGCCGTTGCGCAGATTTCGTCTTCCTCGGCCGAGGCACCCGAGACGCCGATGCCGCCGACGATTTTCCCGTCGACCGATATCGGCAGGCCGCCGGCGAACATCACCAGGCGGTCGCGGACCATCAGGCCGTCGCGCAGCATGTCGTCGCCGGCAACGACCGCGCCCCACTTCGAGGTGGCAAGGCCGAAGCTTGCCGAGGTGAAGGCCTTGTCCTCGGCGATGGAAATGGAATGGAGCGGCGCGCCGGGCGCCCTCAGGAAGGCCAGCAGGTGGCCGCCGGTATCGACGACCGCGGCGTTGATCGGCCGTTCCATCTCAAGGCCCGTCCTGACCGCGGCTTGAACCGCGGCCAGGCCGGCCTCGAACGTCAGACAGGTGCTGGGTTCGACAACCTTCATCGGACTATCCGGTCAGGTGACCACCGACAGGAAGGCTTCGTTGAGTTCGCCTTCGTAGTAGAAGATGCCGCGACCGACCTGGTCGGCGCTCCAGCGGCGGGTCGGGTTGTCGGGGTAGTAGGTGTAGCCGCCGGCATAGACCTCGTTGCGATTGCCGCTCGGGTCGAAGAAATAGATCGTCTGGCCGCGGGTGATGCCGTGGCGGGTCGGGCCGACGTCCCGGGAGATGTTGTAGTGGGTCATGATGTCGGCGGCGTGGCCGACGTCGTTCCAGCTCTCCAGGAAGAAGGCGGCGTGGTGGAACTTGCCGGGCTCGGCATGGTTCACGAAGGCGATGTCGTGGGCCTTGTTGGAGACCGTCAGCCAGATCGCCAGCTTGCCGTCCGGGGTGTCGACATATTCGGCGAGCGAGAAGTCGAGCACGTTGGTGAACAGGTCGAGGACCTCATTGAGGTTCGGGCCGTAGAGCAAGGCGTGGTCGAAGCGGGTCGCCTTCATGCCGCGCGGCTCGACCGGCCAGATCATCGGGTTCTCGATCGCCGGGTGGGTCTCCGACATCTCGATGTCGGCATAGAGCTCGATGCGGTGGCCGCTCGGGATGGTGAAGCCGATGCGGCGGCCGACGCCCGGCTGCTCGCCGGCGGGCACCTCGTCGGTGGCGACGCCGTAGGCGTTGAGGCGCCTGGTGAAGTCATTGAGCGAGGCGTCGCTGTCGACCTTGAAGGCCATCAGGTCGATGCCGGCCTGGTCGGCCTCACGCAAGATGAAGCTGTGGCGGTCGAACTCGTCCCAGCCCTTCAGAAACACGCGGCCGTCGTCGCTGCGGCTGACCTCGTTGAGGCCGACGCGGTCGATGTAGTGGGTCAGCGCCTCATCCATGTCCAGGACGCGGAGCTGGATGAAGCCCGGACGCAAGATCCCTTTGAGTGCCATTTGTCGTCTCCCTTGACGTTTCCCGTGATGCCGTTGCGGCTGCCTTTAAGCACATTTTTGCCGCGGCACCGGTGTCTTGACCGCGTTGCGCAGCACCATGTCGCTGGTCGGCGTGATGCGGCAGGACAGGGCAAAGCCCGCTGCCGCCTCCGCGTCGTCGACATGGTTCTTCCCCATCCGCAAACGGTCGCAGTCGCCTTGAAGGATCTGGACCCGGCATGCCCCACAGCCGCCGCCCCGGCAGCCGACCTGGATCTTGCGCAGACGCGCCCGCTCCATGGCGGCCAATACCTTTTCGCCTTCGCGGCAGTCGAAGCTGTCGCCGCTTTCGAAGGTGATGCGGTAGGTCTTCGGGGCCGTTCCGGCGGCATCAGCCATGAAGGCCGGATCCTTCTTCAACGTTTCCATCGGCGCGAGTTTTGTCCGGTCCGTTATTGCGGGCCGCCGCTCGCTTACGGGATGCATCATGAAGGCCTAAAATATCGTCTGTCAACAAAAATATCGTTATTTAAAGACTCTCTCGTTTATTTGTTTCGGGCAGACGAGCGCTATTGTCCGCCCGGCGACAGGGCGCTTGCGAGACGGGAAAACAGCGGATTTTCAGGAATGGTGGAAGCAGCCTGCGGAGGCAGTGCGAGCCCTTTTTATGCGGGCTGCTGAACTCGATATCTGCCCGCGAAGACACATTGACGCCGAGGAGTTCCGGGAGTGCGCAAGCTACGAACCGGACAGCGGTGGGCTGAGGCGCAGGAGCCCGATGAACGGCATGCCGTGAAGCGGCGGGATCGGATCAGGATCCGACGGCGGGCCTTGAGTCGGTTTCGCCTCAGACCGCGGCGGAGCGCCGGGGCTCCTCGCGGCAGGGCTCGTCGTCGGTTGCCGGCTCCTCCACATGGAGGCGGATGACGTTGGACGGGCCCTTGCCCCGGCGATGGCCGGCCTCGGCAGTCAGGAGTTCGGCGAGGGTCCGGGCGGGCAGCATTCTGAGGGCGATCATCTGGTTTCCCCGGTTCTGGTTTTTTGGCGCCGGAGCCTTAAGGGGCCGGGCGCAGCGCTTGTTGGTCCTGGCGCGGCTCCAGCGTCATGCCGGCCGCGCCGAGCACGGCGGCGAAATCGCAGGCGGTCTTGACGACCTCGTCGGCGTCGGGCGTGCCGAGGAGGGTGGCGGCAACGCCGCGCACGGCCTCCTCCGTCTCGTGCTGGCCGGCGGCGATCATGGCGATGCCGAGCCGCTCGTCGCGGCAGAAGGCGACGCCGTCGAAGGGATCGTAGAACGGGTAGAACTCGATCTGCCGGCTGGCGGCGGCGCTCAGCGCCCGCACCCAGCACGACAGTTCCGTGATCGCGCCCTTGGCCGCGTCGGCGCCGAGCCTGTCGCGATAGATGCGCCAGCCGGCCTCCCAGCAATTGATGTCGCAGGTGGCGAACCCCGCCATCCAGCAGCGAAAGCCGATGCCGACGAGCCGTTCGGGTATCCTCAGGGTGCCGCCGGCCTCGCGGAGCGGGCAGATGTCGCCCTTCGGGCATGGAATGCAGTTCATCGCGGCGGCTCCCCTCCACCGTGCGTGCCGTCGTCGCAGCAGGGTGCGCATCTCATCCGCATGACGCTAATGAGAATGAGTTGCAATAGCAATAAGTAAAACAGCGGATGTGATTAAATTATAATCGATCTAAGATTATGCCGTGGGATTGTGCAGAACTGGCGTGTTTCCGGAATTTTTAAATGTCTATGCGCAATATCCCTTAATTGCCATTGAAAATCATTCGCATTAAGAGTAGGGATGCGTCACTCGCCAAGGCGAGAAAACAAGGGGAAGGACAATTTATGTTGCCAATCGTACGTGCCCAGTTCGTCCGGGCTTGTGGAGTTGCCGGGCTTGTAGCGGGGCTGACGATGATCTCACCCGCCGCCGCCGAGGTTGACGAAAAGGCGGTCCTCGACACCTACGCGGATATCGCGGAGGCAGGCTACGGGGACTCTCTGGCCGCTGCCAGGACGCTCGATGCGGCCATCGACAAGTTGATCGCCGATCCTTCCGAGGAAACGCTTGCCGCCGCGAAAGACGCCTGGCGTGCCGCCCGCATTCCCTATCAGCAGACCGAGGCGTTCCGCTTCGGCAACCCGATCGTCGACGACTGGGAGGGCAAGGTGAATGCCTGGCCGCTCGACGAGGGCCTGATCGACTATGTGAAGACCGACACTTACGGCATGGAGTCCGACGAGAACGAACTCTTCACCGCCAACGTCATCGCCAATGAGACGATCACCATCGGCGGCAAGGAGATCGACACCTCCAAGATCACGCCGGAGCTTCTCGGCGAGACCCTGCACGAGGCCGGCGAGGTCGAGGCGAACGTGGCCACCGGTTACCACGCCATCGAGTTCCTGCTCTGGGGCCAGGACGTCAACGGCACCGACGCCGGCGCCGGGACCCGTCCGGCGACCGATTTCGACACCGCCAACTGCACTGGCGGCCATTGCGACCGTCGCGCGGCCTACCTCAAGGCGGCTTCCACGCTGATGATCAGCGACCTGGAAGAGATCGCCGCGGCCTGGTCGGACGGCGGGGCGGCCCGCAAGGACGTGATGGAGGGCAAGGCCGGCCTCGTTCGCATCCTGACCGGCATGGGTTCGCTCTCCTATGGCGAGCTTGCCGGCGAGCGCATGAAGCTTGGCCTGCTGCTGCACGATCCGGAGGAAGAGCACGACTGCTTCTCCGACAACACGCACATGTCGCACTTCTTGGACGCAAAGGGCATCAGCAACGTCTACCACGGCAAATACACCCGCATTGACGGGACCGTCGTGGAGGGGCCGAGCCTGTCCGACCTGGTCGCCGGAAAGAACGCCGACCTCGATAAGGAACTGAGCGGCAAGCTCGAGGCGACCATGGCGGCGATGACGACCATGAAGGAGCGCGCCGAGGGCGGCGAGGCCTACGACCAGATGATCGGCGAGGGCAATGACGAGGGCAACGCCGTCGTCCAGGCCGCGATCGACGCCCTTGTCGACCAGACCCGGTCGATCGAGCGGGTGGTCGCCGAACTCGACCTCGATGCCATCGATTTCGAGGGCTCCGACAGCCTCGACAATCCGAACGCGGTGTTCCAATGATCGTCTGCAGTTGCAACGTCATCAGCGATTTTGAAATCGAGGAGGCCGTTCTCGGCCTCCTCGAGGACGATCCCTGGCGGCTTATCGTCCCCGGCCACGTCTACAAGGAGATGCGGAAACGGGGGAAGTGCTGCAACTGCTTTCCGAACGTCGTCCAGATCATCGAACGCGTCACCGAACGCTTCCATCGCACCCTGGGAACCGCCGATGCCGACCGCACGGCGGCTTTCCTGTCGAACCTGAAGGCCGAGCACCGCAGGATCGTGGAGATGCGCCGGGCCCGGCGCGAGGCCGCCGCAAAGCAGTGGAAAAAGACGATCGCCGCGTGATCGCCGGCCGCCCGCCACGACTACGCCCCTTTGAATGTGGCGCCATTCGTTCTATTTGCATTGGGAGACGACATCCCAATGCGAGACGGAAAGGACGAATAGCCGATGAAGGGCGACCCAAAAGTCATTGAATGTTTGAACGAAGCGCTCTTTATGGAACTGGCGGCGATCAACCAGTACTGGCTGCATTACCGGCTGCTGGACGACTGGGGCTACACGCTGCTGGCCAAGAAGGAACGGGAAGAATCCATCGAGGAGATGGGCCACGCCGACAAGCTGATCGAGCGCATCATCTTCCTGGAGGGGCTTCCAAACCTGCAGACCGTTGCGCCGCTGCGCATCGGGCAGTCCGTCAAGGAAGTGCTCGACAGCGACCTGGCCGCGGAATACGAGGCGCGCGAGGCCTATGCCAAGTCGCGCGAGGTGTGCCGCGAGGCGCGCGACTACGTCTCCATGGAACTCTTCGAGGAACTGCTGACGGACGAGGAAGGTCATATCGACTTCCTGGAAACCCAGCTCGAGCTTTTCAAGGAAATCGGCCCGCAGAACTACGGCCAGCTCAACGCCGGTCCGGCGAGCGAAGCCGACTAGGCCGCCGGCCGATCCCGAATTCGACGGGCCGGCGCATGCCTCGATATGTGCCGGTCCGGCTTTTGCGTAGTCATTTCCTGATCAAATGCGCGATACGATGCTTGCGGGTGCCCGATGGCGCCGAGGCGCGCGCGTGACGGGGCGGCGTTTCCTTTCGGCGGCCGGCGTCGGCGCGCTGGCATTCGTTGCCGGCCTTGCCACGACGATCGCTGCCGACAAGGGCGGCCGCGACGACCTTTCCGCCGACGACGCGGCGCGCGTTGCCGCCGTCATCCGGCCGACCACCGACTTTTCCACGGCCGAGCGCTTCGAGGCTCGATCCGCCGGCGCGGGCACCCATATGAAGCGGGTGACGCGGATGGCGTTTTCCCAGCCGCTCGCCAATCTGTCCCGCAAAGACGAGACCGAATTCCGCTTCGGCAACGGGCTGTTCGAAAAGCTCTGGGTCTCTTCGCCCTCATCGACCCGGGCCTCCGACGGCCTCGGGCCGCTCTTCAACGCCCGTTCATGCCAGAGTTGCCATGTGCGCGACGGCCGCGGCCGGCCGCCGGAAGCACCCGGCGCCAGCGCCGTCTCCATGTTCCTCAGGCTTTCCGTTCCGCCCGAGACCGATGCGGACCGCAAGGCGCTGGCGACGAAGGCGGTGCTCAGCGTTCCGGAGCCGACCTATGGCGGCCAGCTTCAGGAGTCCGCCGTCACCGGGCTTGCCGCGGAGGGGCAGCTCCATGTGGACTACACCGAAGAGACGGTCGTGCTTGCCGGCGGCGACACGGTCCGCCTGCGCCGGCCGCACTACCGGGTGACGAATCTCGGCTACGGGCCGATGCACCCGAAGGTGCAGCTCTCTCCGCGCGTGGCGCCGCAGATGGTCGGCCTCGGGCTGATCGAGCAGATCCACGAGGCCGATATACTTCGCCTTGCCGACCCGATGGATGCCGACGGCGACGGCATTTCCGGCAAGGCCAGCATGGTGCGCGACCATGATGGAACCCTCGTCCTCGGCCGGTTCGGCTGGAAGGCGTCGATGCCCTCGGTGCTGGAGCAGTCCGCCCACGCCTTTTCCGGCGATATCGGCATTTCCAATCCCCTGATGCCCGATGCCTTCGGCGACTGCACGGCGCGCCAGCCGGACTGCCGGGGGATGCCGACGGGCGAGCAGGCCAATCTCGGCGCCACCGAGGCGCCGGATCCGGTGCTGGCGATGGTCGTCCATTATTCTGAGAACGTTGCCGTGCCGGCCCGGCGCGATGTCGGCGATGCCGCGGTGCTGCGCGGCAAGAAGGCGTTCTACGGTGCCGGTTGCGCCTCCTGCCATACGCCGAAATTCGTCACCCGCCGCGATGCGCCGAACCCGGCCCACCGCTTCCAGCTCATCTGGCCCTATTCCGATTTCCTCTTGCATGACATGGGCGAGGGGCTTGCCGACCGCCGGCCCGTCGGCGATGCTTCGGGTCGCGACTGGCGCACGCCGCCACTCTGGGGCATCGGGCTGACAAAGACCGTCAGCGGCCATACCTACTTCCTGCATGACGGGCGCGCCCGCACCCTGCTGGAAGCCATCCTCTGGCATGGCGGCGAGGCCGAGGCGTCGCGCGATGCCGTCGTCGACCTTCCGCCTTCCGCCCGCGCCGATCTTCTGAAATTCCTGGGGTCCCTGTGATGCCGTTTGTTCACGCCGTTCTCGCCCTTCTCGTTCTCGTCGCGGCCTTTCCCGGTACGGCGGTGGCCGAACCGGTCGACGCCTATCCGCGGATCGTGGAACGGACCATCACCGAGTTCATCCGCCCCGGCTACGACCGGCTGGCGGCGGAGGCCGGCGCCATGGACAAGGTCGCCGCTGCGCTCTGCGCGTCGCCGTCCGAGGAGACGCTCAGTGCTGCCCGCGGGCAGTTCGCCGATCTGGTCGATGCCTGGTCGCGGGTGGAACTCCTCCGCTTCGGCCCGGTGCGCGAGGACAACCGCTATGAGCGCCTCAATTTCTGGCCGGACCGGCGCAGCCTCGGGCTTCGCCAGGTGCAGCGGATCATTGCAGGCAAGGACGAAAGCGCCATCGGCGCCAAGGCGCTATGGGACAAGAGCGTCGCCGTCCAGGGCCTCGGGGCGCTGGAATTCGCCCTCTTCGGCACGGGCGCCGACAAGCTCGCCGAAGCCGGCGCTGCCGATTTCCGCTGCCGCTACGCCGAATCCATCGCCGCGCGCATGGCCGCGACGGCCGGCGATGTCGCCTCGGACTGGAACAAGGCAGACGGTTTTTCCGCCGTGCTCCTTGAGCCCGGCGACGACAACCCGGTCTATCGGACCCATGGCGAGGTCGTGCAGGATTTGCTCAGGGCGATGACCGAGGAAATGCAGTTCGTCCGCGACCTCAAGATCGTCGCCATCATGGGCGAGGACGCCAAGGACGCGAACCCGCGGGTGGCGCCGTTCCGCCGTGCCGGGCTCACCGTTGCCGCCATCAAGGCGAATGTGGAATCGGTGCTGGCGATGTTCGAAAAGGGCGACTTCATCTCCGCCCTCGGCGAGGAGGATGCCTGGCTGTCGCAGTCGCTGCGCTTCGAGATCGGCCAGGTGTTCCAGTCGCTGGGCCAGGTGGAGGACGATTTCGGCAAAGCCTTGCGCGACGAGGACAAGCGCAAGTTCCTCGATCTCGTGCTCCTCAGCCTGCATGGCGCCAAGGAGTCCATCGGCGACTACTATGCCGGCCGGACCGGGCTCGCCATCGGCTTCAATTCCTTTGACGGAGACTGACCGTGATCGAGATCGACCGGCGCCGGTTCCTTGCCGGCGCGCTTGCCAGCGGGCTGGCGACGGCCGTTGCCGTGCCGGCAGAGGCGTCCGGGGGCGAAGCGACCTATGTCACCGCGATCCGCAACGCCGACGGCAGCTTCGGCGTCGCCGTTCTCAACGCGGAGGGAACCCTCCTTTTCACCGACACCATGGAGGGGCGGGGCCACGGTGCCACCGTCTCGCCGGACAATTCGACCGCTGTCGTCTTCGGCCGGCGGCCGGGCAAGTTCGCGGCCGTGGTCGACATTGCGGCCGGAAGGATCGTGCGCACCATTCCGGCGGCGAAGGGCCGCCATTTCTGCGGCCACGGGCTCTATACGCCGGACGGGCGCCTGCTCTATGCGACCGAGAACGCCTATGAGCTGGAAAAAGGGATGCTCGGCGTCTATGACGTTGCGGCAGACTACCGGCGCATCGGCGAGATCTGGACCGGCGGCATCGGCCCGCACGAGACGCTGCTGATGCCGGACGGCAAGATGGCGGTCGTCGCCAATGGCGGCATCCTGATCGATCCGATGTATGGCCGCCAGAAGCTCAACATCGCCACCATGGAGCCCTCGCTCGCCTATCTCGACCTTGAGAGCGGCGACGTCGTCGACAAGATGGAGCTTGGGCCTGAGCGCCACCAGCTGTCGATCCGCCATATCAGCATCGACGGCGAGGGTGCGGTCTGGTTCGGCTGCCAGTATGAGGGGCCGAAGACCGACCGGGTGCCGCTGATCGGCAAGCACAAGCGGGAGGGCGAGCCCCAGATGATGTCGGCGCCGCCGCAGGTCATGCGCGGCTACCGGCAGTATGTGGGCTCGGTCGCCACCAGCCGCGACGGCACGCACGTCGCCACCTCCAGCCCGCGCGGCGGCGTCATGACGATCTGGAACTGCGCCACCGGGACCATCGTCTCGGAAGCGAAGGTAGAAGACGTCTGCGGTCTTGCGCCCGATGCCGGCAACGCCTTCTTCGGCACCTCCGGCACCGGCCTCGTCTTCGACGGCGACAGGAACCTCGCCCGCTATCCGGGCATCGCCTTCGACAACCACATGCGGATGGTTTGAGGGCCGGTGGGCGGAGTTTCAGCAAGTGGTGCATTGCGCTCGGGAGCGCGCTGCGCTGGATTGCTTCGCTGCGCTCGCAATGACGGTAATTTATTGATTTATTGGGGGTTTTTCGTCATTGCGAGGAGGCCGTAAGGCCGACGCGGCAATCCAGCCGACCTTTCAGGGGCACTCCTTCGCCGGCAACGGACCTCTTGCCTACCCGACCTCGAAATGCTCCCTGAGCGCGAGCCATGTCGCCTCGTCCGGCGCCAGCAGCAGCATGCCGTCCTCGCGGGCCGGGGTGTAGGGGCGGCCGTCGACGAGGGCGGCGTGGCCGCCGGCTTCGCGGAAGATCAGTTCGCCGGCCGCGTGGTCCCAGGGCCGGATATGCGGCGTCAACAGGAAGGAGGCGCTGCCGAGGGCGAGCATGCGGTATTCGTAGGCGGAGCAGCGCAGCGTCAACACCCTGTGGAAGGCGGCGAGTTTTTGCGCCATCCGGGCCTTCGCCTTATCCTCGAACAGGAAAATCGAGAAGAAGCCGACGGCGTGCCTGAAGTCCTCGACGGGGGCGACGGTGAGGCGCTGGCGGGCGCCCTTTGCGTTGCCGTACCAGGCCCCAAAACCCTCGATCGCGCAAACCCAGTCGTCGCCGAGGGGATCGTAGACGATGCCGAGTTTCGTCTGTCCGCCTTCGGCGACGGCAAGCATGACGCCGAAGATCGGCAGGCCGTCGACGAAATTCCAGGTGCCGTCGATGGGGTCGATGATGACGGCCCGTTCCGCATCGGCGATCTTGGCCAACAGGCCGGGGTCGTCGGCGACGGCCTCCTCGCCGATCACGGTGGCGATGGGAAAAGCTTCGCGGACGCGGGCGGTGATCACCTCTTCCGCGCGCCGGTCGGCCTTCGTCACGAAATCGGTGGCGTGGGCCTTGGTGTCGATGGCCTCGCGCGGGAGATTGCGGAATAGAGGTACAATCTCGTCGCTTGCGGCCTGGCGGACGATGTCGATGAGGGTGGCGAGGGTCGCCTCGGAGAAATCCATGTCACGCGGTCCGATGGCAGGCGGGAGGGCGATTCGGCGCGCCCATTGTTGCCGGCCATCATAAGGATTCCGTGACGGCCTGCCAGACGCCTGCGGCCGCACCCCGCGTCCGTTGCGTTCAGACCTTCCCGTCTTCCAGGATCATGGCGCTCGCCTTTTCGCCGATCATGATCGTCGGGGCGTTGGTGTTGCCGGAGACGATGGTCGGCATGATCGAGGCATCGGCGACCCTGAGCCCTTTGATGCCGTGGACGCGCAGGCGGTCGTCGACGACGGCATTGGCGTCATGGCCCATCTTGCAGGTGCTGGTCGGGTGGTAGATCGTCTGGGAGATGTTGCGGGCCGCTTCCAGCAGATTGTCGTCGCCGTCGACCTCCGTGCCCGGCACCTTTTCCGACACGATGAAAGGTGACAGGGCCGCGGTTCCGACCAGGCGGCGGGAAAAGCGCATGGCGTCGACCACGGTCTCCTGGTCGCGCAGGGCCGACAGGTAGTTCGGAAAGATCTTCGGGTAGGTGCGCGGGTCGGGCGAAGCGATGGCGATGCGTCCGCGGCTTTCCGGCCGCAACTGGCAGACCGAGGAGGTAATGCCGGAAAAGCGGTGCATCTCGATGCCGGGCTTGTCGGCGGAGAGCGGCTGGACGTGGAACTGGATGTCGGGCGTCTCCAGCTCCGGCCTTGTCTTGGCGAAGATGCAGACCTGGCTGGCGCCCATCGCCATCGGGCCGGCGCGTTTTAAGACGAATTGCAGGCCGATGAGGCCACGGCGGACGAGGTTGTTGATCTCGTCGTTGAGGGTCGGGACGTTGACCTCGTAGATCATGCGCACCTGCAGGTGGTCCTGCAGGTTCTCGCCGACGCCGCTAAGGTCGCGCACGACCGGGATGTCCATCTCCTGCAACAGGGCGCCGGGGCCGATGCCGCTCAGTTGCAGGATCTGCGGCGAGCCGATGGCGCCGGCGGACAGGATCACCTCGCCGCCGGGTTTGAGGGTCGCCAGCCGCGGCTCGTTGCCGGCGGCGTAGCGGATGCCGTCGACCCGGTCCGGCGCCTCGCTGGCGAACAGCAGCCGTTCCACATGGGCGTGGGTGACGATCTCCAGGTTCGCGCGGTTCTTAGCCGGCTTCAGAAAGGCCGTGGCCGACGAGCAGCGCAGGCCGTTTTTTGCCGTGAGCTGGAAGTAGCCGGCACCCTCCTGGCTGGCGCCGTTGAAGTCGTCGGTGCGCGGCACGCCGAGTTCTTCGGCGGCCGCGATATAGGCGTCGCAGATGTCGCGCTGAGCGCGCATGTTGGTGACGGAAAGCTCGCCGTCGGCGCCGTGGAAGTCGTCGGTGCCGCGCTCCTGGCGCTCGGACCTGCGAAAGAACGGCAGCACGTCGTCATAGGACCAGCCGACATTGCCGAGCTGGCGCCAGTGGTCGTAGTCCTCGCGCTGGCCGCGGATATAGAGAAGGCCGTTGATGGAGCTGGAGCCGCCGAGCACCTTGCCGCGCGGCCATTGCAGGCTGCGCCCGTTGAGGCCCGGATCGGCCTCGGTCCTGTAGCACCAGTCGGTCTTGGGATTGTGCAGGGTCTTGAAATAGCCGACCGGCACATGGATCCACGGATTGGTGTCGCGGCCGCCGGCTTCCAGAAGAAGAACGCGCTTGTCCGGATCGGCCGACAGGCGGTTGGCGAGGACGCAACCGGCAGACCCGGCGCCGACGACGATATAATCGTACTCCATGGACGGCTCCCAGTTTTTTTTATCGGCCACGTGGGCCACTTTTGGCGTTTACTTTACAATGCATATAGCATTAATATTGAGACTGTCAGTCTCAAAAAAACATAATTTTTGCTCAATGCATATGCAAACGACACGCATATGCTAGCGATAACAGGGAGGAAGCCGATGCTGACAGCATCCGAGAAGCTCAAGGGAATTTCACGCCGCGACCTGCTGCGCCTGACCAAGCAGTTCGGGATCACCTCGACGCTGGTCGCGGCCGGCGGCCTGACGGGCACGGTGACGCTGACGCGCCTCGCCGAGGCGGCGAACTCCACCTACGAGAAGCGCTTCAAGACGCCGGCCAAGCACACCTGGAAGTTCGGCGCGGCCGGCTTTAACGAGCGCAACCTCCTGATCGAGCGCGCCGGCTGCCTGGAGTTCGTGCGCGACATCGAAGAGCGCTCCGACGGCGCCATCCGCATCGAGTTCATCGGCTCCAACCAGATGTGCGGTCAGCTCGACTGCGTGAAGAAGACCCAGCAGGGCATCACCGACGTGTTCTCCGCCTCGACCCAGAACTCGGCCGGCGGCGCGCCCTATCTGAACGTCCTCGACTACGCCTACATGTTCCCGAGCCGGGCTTCGCAGTACTACTTCTTCTACCATCCGGGCAGCGAGAAGGTGCTGCGCGAGCCGCTGCGCAAGCGCCACGGCCTGCAGTTCCTGTTCACCCACTGCGAGCTGCGCGGCATCCAGCTTGGCCTGAAGTGGAAGGACAAGCCGCTGGTCAAGAGCGTCAAGGACCTCGCCGGCACCAAGAACCGGGTCACCGGCACACAGCTCGGCCGTATCGCCATGGAGCTGATGGAGCTGAACCCGACGCCGATCGCCTGGGAAGAGACGCTCGACGGCCTCAAGCAGGGCCTCATCGACGGCGCGGAGACCTGGGCCGCGGCGGTCGCCTACGCCAACATGTCGCCGGTGGTCTCGCAGTGCGTCAATCTCGGCTTCTTCTGCGGCACCGAGCACACGGCGATGAACGCTTCGAAGTTCGACGAGCTCTCCGGCGACCTGCAGGACGACGTCATGGAATCGGCGTACCTGACCCAAGTGCAGATCCAGGCCGCGAACGAGGCGGCGCTGGTCAAGACGGTCGGCTTCTCCGACCCGCAGCTTCCCGACACCCTGTTCGCCAAGAACGGCGTGCGCGTCGCCATGCTCGACGATGCGGCCCGCCACGAGGCCGAACAGATGTGCTCGCCGGAGTTCAAGCCGGAGCCGTGGACGAAGTGGCGCGAGCGCCTCAACGACTGGTCCGGCGGCATGGACACGTACAAGTACATCTACGACATCGCCCGGGAAATCCCGCAGGACACCAAGCCGGAGAACGTCGAGCCGCGGCGCTGGTGGAAGGGCTAACCCGGTCCGCCGTCCAAGACATCGGCGAGGGTGTGGTCGGCCCGCCGCACCCTCATCCGTCGATGGCCGCCTTGAGGAACGCCCCCGGTATCGCCCTGGCGTGCCGTCGGTGTTGCCTCAAGGCGTGCCGTTGACCGGTCCGGCCGGCGCCGGCCAACATCAATCTCACATCGCAGACAAGGGAGGGAGTGCATGCCCATCATCCGGTGGCTCGACCGCAACGTCGAGCGCGTCGTCATCCTCGTGAGCTACACGGTGATGGCGCTGATCGTCTTCGTGGAGGTGATCCGTCGCTTCACGATCAGCGAGCAGGCGCCCTGGAGCAGCACCATCCCGGTCTATCTGTTCCTGTGGATCGTCTGGGCCGGCTGCGCCTACAACGTGCGCATCCGCACCCATCTGCGCTTCGATGAATTGAGGGTCCGGTTTTCCTACACCGCGCAGTTCGCCTGCCTGATGCTCGACGCGCTGCTGTGGATCGTCTTTTCCGCGATCATCATCTACTTCACCGTCCACCAGGTGCAGCTCGCCAGGGACAATTTCGCCATCGTCCAGGGCACCGACGACGTCATGCAGTGGTGGTTCTACCTGGCGACCCCGCTCGCCTTCTCGCTGCTGATCATCCGCGTCTTGCAGAACGTCTATGAGGACGTCGCCAAGTACCGGCGCGGCCAGCCCTTCGAAATCCAGACCAGCATTCTCGGCGATTAGAGGGCCACCCCATGGATCAACAAACCCTCATTCTCCTGATCTCGATCGGCGTCACGCTGTTGTTCCTCATCGGCGTGCCGATCTTCCTGGTCATCGGCTTCTGGGTCATCGGCGTCAGCATCGCCATCGACTTCACCCTCGCCAATCTCGGCGTCACCCTCTATGAGGGCCTCAACTTCTTCGGCCTCCTGGCGCTGCCGCTGTTCATCCTCACCGGCGACCTCATCAACGGCGCCGGCATCGCCAAGCGGCTGTCCGATTTCGCCTATTCGATCCTCGGCTGGCTGCGCGGCGGCCTGGCCATGGCGGCGCTCGGCGCCTGCGGCCTGTTCGCGGCCATCTCCGGCTCCAATTCGGCGACGACGGCGGCGATCGGCTCGATCATGCATCCGGAAATGGTCAAGGGCGGCTACGACGAGAACTTCGCGGCGGCGACGGCCGCTTCGGGCGGCACCGTCGGCATCATCATCCCGCCGTCGATCATCTTCATCGTCTACGGCTTCCTGATGAACCTTTCCATCAGCGACCTGTTCATCGGCGGCCTGTTGCCGGGCATCATGATGGTCGCCGCGATGCAGGCCGCCTGCTGGTGGATCTGCCACAAGAACGGCTGGGGCCACCTGATCCGGCTGAAGCTGAGCCGGATCGTCGGCACGGCCTTCGGCGCCTGGCTCGGCTTCTTCGCCATCGGCCTCGTCCTGTGGGGCATCTATACCGGCGCCTTCTCGCCGACCGAGGCGGCGGGCGTCACCGCGGGCTTCTGCGCCATCGCCGGCCTCGTCTGCTATCCGATTCACAAGGTCCTGATGCGCATCCAGGAGCGCCGCGGGCGGCCGGAGATCGGCGATGACGTCGCTCCGGATGCGGAGGGTGGCGCCCATGTCGCGGAAATCGACAGCCGCGGCATCCTCGGCAACCTCGTGGTGCCGGGCTTCAGCCCGCTGGAGCTGCCGACGCTGATCATGCGCTCGGGCCAGATCACCGGCCTGCTGGCGCCGCTGATCGCGATTTCCGTCGTCATGCAGCAGATCCTGACGCTGCTCGGCGCCAAGGCGTTCGTCACCGGCATGCTCGGCGAACTGGGCAGCTACTACGCCATCCTGTTCGCCTGCATGGGCATCGTGCTGGTCGCCGGAACGATCCTGGAAAGTCTGCCCAACACCATCATCCTGGCACCGATCCTGGCGCCGATCGCGGCCACCATCGGCGTCGACCCGATCCATTTCGCCGTCATCTTCCTGATCGGCGATGCCATCGGCTTCATCACCCCGCCCTACGGCCTCAACCTCTATGTGGCCAGCGGCATCACGGGCATTCCCTATTTCCGGCTGCTGCGATACACCATGCCCTACCTATTCGCGCTGCTCGCCGTGTGGGCGATCGTGGCGCTGGTGCCGCAGCTATCGACGATCCTGCTCTTCAACAGCGGAGCGGGCGTCTACCAGTGATGACGGGGGTTTCCTTGCCGGGACATTCGGAACGCGACGACGAGACCGGCGAGGGTCGCGTTCCGACCGGCATCCGCAGCCTCATCATCCTGGAGGAACTGGCCCGAACCGGCACGCCGATGACGGCAACGGAGATCACCGCCGCCCTCGGCCTGCCGAAGCCGACGATCCACCGGCTCTGCCAGCAGCTCGAGGCGGAAGGCTTCCTGGAGCGCGACCTCGACGGACGGCGCTACCTGCCGGGCCGGCGCATGCGCGAGATGGCGGCCGGCGTCACCCAATTCTCAAGCGTCTTCCAGGAGCGCCACGCCATCCTGGAGCGGGTGTCGACCCGGCTCGGCGAGACCTGCAACATCGTCAGCCACGACAAGGACGGCATGTTCTATCTCGACCGGGTGGAATCGCGCTGGCCGCTGAAGGTCGACCTGCCGGTCAGCGGGCGGGTGCCGTTCCACTGTACGGCCAGCGGCAAGCTCTATCTGTCGAGCCTCAGGAAAACGCAGCGGCGCACGCTCATCCATGCGCTGACCTTGCGCAAATACGGCCCCAACACGCTGACGGCGCCGGAGAAACTGATGGCCGAGGTGGAGGCGACGGCGAAGCGGCGCTACGGCATCGACAACGAGGAATTCATCGAGGGGATGGTGGCGCTGGCCGTGCCGGTGCGCGATGCCGGCGGGCGGCTTGCGGCCATCCTTGCCGTGCACGGCCCGGTGCAGCGCATGAGCCTTGAGGACGTCATCGGCCACCTGCCGGTGCTGCGCGAGGGCGCCGAGCAGCTTGCGGCTGTCATCGACGCGGAAGCGGCGGGTTAGGCCATGCGTGGGACGCTATCCGCCGCAGGTTTCCGCGGCGCCGGGCTCGCCAAAGGGAATACGGGAAAAACCGTTGACAACTGCGGCATATCGTCTAATTACGAGACTGCAAGTCTCAAAAACAGAGCAATTTGCGACTAATGCGGAGGCGGAAATCCCGCCGGTGTGGTGACCAGGTGGAGCCGGCGAAACGGTTTCCTTCCTCCGCGGCAAAAACAAGCCGACCGACTTGCATCAATGGGCCTCAACGTGTGTGTAACGCTAGAGTGAGCTGAGAAACCGCCAGACCGTCGGACACGACCGTTCCATCGGCCCTATGATCTTCGCGACAAGCCGTCCCGCGCCTGCCGTCTGATACCGCTTCGGACCAATGCCCGACCTTTTGTCGCGATACCTTCGATCGCACCAAGGAGTGTATCCCCCATGAAAATGTCCACCGAAGAAGCCTTCATCAAAGTCCTCCAGATGCACGGCATCGATCAGGCCTTCGGCATTATCGGCTCGGCGATGATGCCCGTGTCCGACCTGTTCCCCCAGGCCGGCATCAGGTTCTGGGACTGCGCGCACGAGACCAATGCCGGCTATATGTGTGACGGCTACACACGGACGACCGGCAAGATGGCCATGGCCATCGCCCAGAACGGCCCCGGCGTCACCGGCTTCGTCACCTCCATCAAGACCGCCTACTGGAACCACACGCCGATGCTGCTGGTGACCCCGCAGGCCGCCAACAAGACCATCGGCCAGGGCGGCTTCCAGGAGGTCGATCAGATGGCGATGTTCCGCGACATGGTCGCCTACCAGGAAGAGCTGCGCGACGCCTCGCGCGTCGGCGAGGTGCTCAACCGTGTCATCGAGAAGGCCTGGCGCGCCTCTGCGCCGGCGCAGATGAACGTGCCGCGCGATTTCTGGACCCAGGTCGTCGACATCGAGCTGCCGCAGATCGTGGCGCTGGAGCGCACCTCGGGCGGCCGCGGCTCCATCAAGCAGGCGGCCGAACTGCTGTCGGACGCAAAATTCCCGGTGATCCTGTCGGGCGGCGGCGTCGTCATCGGCAACGCCATTGGCGACTGCGCGGCGCTCGCCGAGCGGCTCGACGCCCCGGTCTGCTCCGGCTACCAGCACAATGACAGCTTCCCCGGCTCGCACCCGCTCGCCGTCGGCCCCCTCGGCTACAACGGCTCGAAGGCGGCGATGGAGCTGATCTCCAAGGCCGACGTGGTGCTGGCGCTCGGCACCCGCCTCAATCCGTTCTCGACGCTTCCCGGCTACGGCATCGACTACTGGCCGAAGGACGCCAAGATCATCCAGGTCGACATCAATCCGGACCGCATCGGCCTGACCAAGAAGGTCTCCGTCGGCATCTGCGGCGACGCCAAGCTGGTCGCCCAGGACATCCTTGCCGCGCTGTCGGCGAGTGCCGGCGATGCCGGCCGCGAGGAGCGCAAGGCGCTGATCCACCAGACCAAGTCGGCCTGGCTGCAGACGCTGTCCTCAATGGACCACGAGGACGACGATCCGGGCACGACCTGGAACGAGCGCGCCCGCGACCGCGATTCCGAGCTGATGTCGCCGCGCCAGGCATGGCGGGCGATCCAGGCGGCGCTGCCGAAGGACGCCATCATGTCCACCGACATTGGCAACAACTGCGCCATCGGCAACGCCTATCCGACCTTCGAGACCGGCCGCAAATACCTGGCGCCGGGCATGTTCGGGCCCTGCGGCTACGCTTTCCCGGCGATCCTCGGCGCCAAGATCGGCCGTCCGGACGCCACCGTGGTCGGCTTTGCCGGCGACGGCGCCTTCGGCATTTCCATGAACGAGATGTCGGCCTGCGGCCGCGACGACTGGCCGCCGATCACCATGGTCATCTTCCGCAACTACCAGTGGGGCGCGGAAAAGCGCAACACGACGCTCTGGTACTCCGACAACTTCGTCGGCACGGAACTCGACCGCGACGTCTCCTACGCGAAGATCGCGCAAGGCTGCGGCGCCAAGGGCGTCCAGGCGCGCAGCATGGAAGAGCTGACCGCGGTGCTCAACACGGCGGTTGAGGACCAGAAGAAGGGCATCACCACCTTCGTGGAGGTGCTGCTCAACCAGGAACTCGGCGAGCCGTTCCGGCGCGATGCCATGAAGAAGCCGGAGAAGATCGCCGGCGTCGATCCGGCCGACATGCGCCAGCAGCCCGGCGTGTAAGCCTTTACCATCGGCGGGCGGTGCCAACGCCGCCCGTCCAAAAGCCGGCATCGCCGCCAATGGATGCCGCTCATCGCCTTGACGCCGGTCGGCCTCGCGCCCGCCGGCGTTTTTTCTTTGGCGCTATGGTTTGGAGGGGTCGGGTCGGTCGCGTTCACGCGTGCCGGTCGAATTCCCGCGGGAATTTTGGTATAGTGCTTCTCAACTGCAACTAACCGGGCGGACAGCTTGAACCTCGTCATTGCCAGGGTCCTTTCCAGAAGCGTTCGCGGCGTTCCTTGCGCGCCGCCGGTATCGGCCGTGCCCGCCGCCTGACCGCACCGCTTTTTTCACAAGGACCCCGACAATGACCGACCTTTTCGACAATCCGATGGGGCTCGACGGCTTCGAATTCGTCGAGTTCGCCGCGCCGGAAGCGAACATGCTGGAGCCGGTGTTCGCGATGCTCGGCTTTACCCATGTCGCCAACCACCGCTCCAAGGATGTCGCCCTTTACCGCCAGGGCAATATCAACTTCATCCTCAACCGCGAGCCGCGGAGCCTGGCGGCCTATTTCGCCGAGGAGCACGGGGCTTCGGCCTGCGGGCTCGCCTTCCGGGTCCGGGACGCGCACAAGGCCTATGCGCGGGCGCTTTCCCTCGGCGCCCAGCCGGTCGACATCCCGACCGGGCCGATGGAGCTGCGCCTGCCGGCGATCAAGGGCATCGGCGGCGCGCCGATCTACCTCATCGACCGCTACGAGGACGGCTCGTCGATCTACGACATCGACTTCGAGTTCTTGGATGGCGTCGACCCGCATCCCGTCGGCTGCGGCTTCACCACCATCGACCACCTGACCCACAACGTCTATCGCGGCCGCATGGCGCACTGGGCGGAGTACTATTCGAAGCTCTTCAATTTCCGCGAACTGCGCTTCTTCGACATCAAGGGCGAATATACGGGCCTGACCTCGCGGGCGATGACGGCGCCGGACGGCAAGATCCGCATCCCCCTCAACGAGGAGGCCTCGGGAGGTTCCGGCCAGATCGAGGAATTCCTGATGGATTTCAACGGCGAGGGCATCCAGCACATCGCGCTCCTGTGCGACGACCTCATCGCCGCCTGGGATCGCCTGAAGCGCAAGGGCCTGCCCTTCATGACGGCGCCGCCGGACACCTATTACGAGATGCTGGAAGGCCGGCTGCCGGGCCATGGCGAGCCGGTCGACGAGCTAAAGGCGCGCGGCATCCTGCTGGACGGCTCGACCGAGGACGGCGATCCGCGGCTCCTCCTCCAGATCTTCTCCGCGCCGCTGCTCGGCTCCGTCTTCTTCGAGTTCATCGAGCGCAAGCGCGACGAGGGCTTCGGCGAGGGCAATTTTAAAGCGCTGTTCGAATCCATCGAGCGCGATCAGGTGCGCCGCGGGGTGATTGCCGCGGATTGAGGGGGCGGGTCTTCGCTGCGCCGCGGCCGGGATGACGGGAGAGGGGTGAGCTACTCAGAGGCATTTCGCCAGCGCTGTTCTGGATCGCCGCGTCGGCCTTACGGCCTCCTCGCGATGACGCCACGGAAGAAATGGTCGTCATCGCGAGCGCAGCGAAGCGATCCAGAAGGCGGCAGCCTCCGTCAGTGCGGCACTGCCTCAAGACGCCCGCCCCGCAGCGCCAGCGTCCGCGTCGCAACCGCCTCCCGGAACGGGCGGTCGTGGGAGACGAGGACCATTGCCTGGGGGAGGCCGGTGAGGATCTCGATGAGCCGGGCGCAGGTTTCCTCGTCGAGGGCGTTGGACGGCTCGTCGAGCAAGAGCACCTCCGGCTCCATGGCGAGCACGGCGGCGATGGTGATCAGCCGCTTCTCGCCGCCGGACAGCTTGTGGGTGATGCGGTTACGGAAATCGCTGAGCCGCAGGCGGTCCAGCACGTCGTCGACGATGGCCATTGCCTCCTTGCGGCTCTTGCCGAGATTGAGCGGGCCGAAGGCGACGTCCTCGGCGACGGTCGGGCAGAAGAGCTGGTCGTCCGGGTCCTGGAAGACGAGGCCGGCGAGGCGCCTAACCTCGTGGAAATCGGCCTCGGCCCGGCGCTCCTCACCGAAGGCGTGGACGCTGCCGCGCACGGGCTTCAGGAGCCCGACCATGATGTGGAGCAGGGTCGACTTGCCGGCGCCGTTGGGCCCGGCAATCGCCAGCCGCTCGCCCGGCTCAAGGTCGAGCGAGACCTCGGAGAGGACCGGCGGGCCGCTGCGATAGGCGAAGTGGATGTCGCGGAGCTCAAAGAGGGGCACGCAGCACCTCGATGACGGCAAGACCGCTGAGCAGGGAGAGGGTCGCGAGCCCGAGGCCGAAATCGCGGCGGCGCCAGGCGAGGTCGTCGATGAGCGGGATCGTGCCGGTGAAGCCGCGGCATTTCATGGCCGCCAGAATGCGCTCGGACCGCTCCAGCGAGCGCACCAGCATCATGCCGACGAGGTATCCGAAGCTCTTCCAGGTGTGGCGCGAGTTCGACGGCCGGAAGCCGCGCGCCTTCATCGCCGTGCGGAGCGTGCGGTATTCGCGGACGAGCACGTCGATGTAGCGGACCGTGAACATCATCAGATGGACGAGGGGTTCCGGCGCCTTCAGGCGATAGAGCGCGCGGCCGATGGTGATGGCGTCCATGGTGCCGACGAGCGACAGCAGCATGAGGACGATGGCGTTGGCCTTCAGCGCGATCTCGACGGCGCGGATCAGCCCCTGCCAGCTTGCCGGATAGCCGAAGATCGTGACGATCGGATCGCCCGGCACGGTGAAGGGCAGCAGCATCAGCATGAAGATGATGAAGCTGTCCATCATCGCCATGCGCCGCAGCGTCGGCGCTGGCGGCAGATTGGCGAGCACCATCGCGAGGAGGCTGGCACAAAGGGCGACGACGAGCGCGGCAAGGTCGCTCAGCACCACGACGGCGAGGGCGAAGGTGACGACGGCAAGGATGCGCGCCCGCGGATCGAACCCGCCGATCGGCGTTTCCGTCTCCTCCTCAGCACGCGGCAGTGCCAAGGTTTCGGTCTGGATGGCCGACTGCGCGCGGGTCTTGAGGACGTGGCCCATCAGGCGTCTTTCAGCCGGCGGCGCGCGGCGACATAGAACGCGACGCCGAAGAGGCCGATGATGTAGCCGATGCCGCCGAGGACGTTCTGCAGGTCGTTCTTTTCCTTATAGGCGGCGATCTCGCGGCGCAGGGGCCGCAGCTCGCGGCGGATTTCCTCGGCGATGACGGCGCGCTGATCCGCCGACATGCCGGGGACCATCGCAGCGCTCACCGTTCCGGCCGGTACGATAGCGGGTTTGGCAGGATCCGTCGCTGCGGTTGCCGGCGCGGCGGCTTGCGGCAGGTCTGCGATTTCCACCCGCGCCGTTGCGACATGGCCGGCGCCGAGGTCGGCGCGGAAAATATGGACCGTTTTCTGCGTCGGCTTGTAGGTGAAGTAGCCGTCGCCGTCGGTCATCGTCTCGCCGATTTTCTTGTCGGCATCGTCATAGACATCGATGCGGGCGTTTTCGGCCATGTCGCCGTTGGAAAAGCCGACTTCGCCCTCCAGCGCTTCGCCGACCGCATAGACGGAGAGCACGACCTTGTGGGCGAGGGCCGGCGGCGCGGCGAGCAGTGCGGCGGCAATGACGGCGGCAAAGAGGGGCGCGAAGGGCTTCATGACGTTGCCTCCTTCTCGGCTTCGGAAAGGGCATCAAAGAGTTCCGGTTTGACCCGGTGGGCGAGGAGGACGGCGGCGCCGGTGAGTGCTGCTTCCACGGCCATCACCGGGACATGGGCGAAGAACACCAGCTTTGCCGCGGGAATGTATTCGTCGCCGGAAAGGGCAAGGGCGAAGGCGACCAGGAGGGTCGTCAGCGCGATCGCCAGTCCGCCGCCGAGCGCGCCCCAGCCAGCGGCAACGGCCGGGGAGCGGGCGGCGATGCCGCGCCGGCAGAGATAGTAGACGATGACCGCGGGCAGGGCGATGTTGAGCGTGTTGACGCCGAGCACCGTCAGCCCGCCGAAGCCGAAGAACACGGCCTGCAACAGGAGCCCGATGAAGAGGGCGGGAAAGGCGGCCCAGCCGAGCACCAGTCCGGCAAGGCCGTTCATAATCAGGTGGACGCTGGACGGCCCGATCGGCACGTGGATGAGCGAGGCGACGAAGAAGGTCGCCGACAGCACGCCGGCCGCCGGGATCTTCTCCATGGTCAGCGACCTCAGCCCCAGGGCGACGCCGCCGGCGGCAACGACCGCGCCGCCTGCGACGACCGGGAGCGACAGGGCACCGTCGACGATATGCATGGCCTTTCCTCCTCCTTCTGCCGTTCGGGCCGCCGGGCCGCTACTTGATGTCGTAGGCGCGGACCCAGATCACGGCGTCCTGGGAGAGCTCCTTGCCCTCATGCTCCTTGGCCGGCCCGGAACCGAGGGCGGCAAAGCCCCAGAAACCGGCCTTCGGAATGCCGAAGGTGAATTCGCCGTCGGCGTCGGTGACGGCGACGACGGCGCCGCCCGGCATCGGCGCGGCGGTCGGCTCTTTCGGCCTGTTGGCGTCCATGTCCGGCTCGGCGGCCATGAACTCCACCTCGATCTCGGCGCCGGCAACGGGCGCGCCGTCCGACAGCAGCTTACCGGAAAAGGTCGAGCCGGCGATCACGTTGGTCGGCTTGTTGAGCGGCACGATCTCCGTGGCGAGGCCGAGCGGCTCGTGCCAGCCGGTCGGCATGCCGCCCTTGTTGACGTAGCTCTTGGTGATCTGCTGGATGAAGAGGTCCTCGCTGCCCTCGTAGTAGGGCGCGGGCTCCAGGACGAAGACGTAGTCGCCGTTGCGGCGCACCGGCACGGCGGCCTCGAACGCGGCGGCAGCATTGCCCGATCCGGTGAAGGTGATTGGATTGAGGGTGTCCATCAGGTCGGTCTTCTTGCCCTTGTGGACGACGTAGAAGGCCTCAGGCTTTGCCATGTCCATGACATGGCCGTTCTCGAAGGGATGCCAGAAGATCAGCTTGAAGGGCAGATCGCCTGCCGCCTCGACGTTCACTTCGGGCGTGTAGACGAGCTGGAAATGGGCCGCGGCGGGCGCGGCGAGGAGCGTGGCTGCGGCAAGGCCGGCCACGGCGGACATCAGTTTTTTCATGTCGAGTCTCCCGTATGGTCTTGGCGACCGGCTCAATTGCCGGGGCCACAGGAGACGCGCGGGAGAAGAGGCGACGGCGGGAGAGGGGACCTCACCCGGCCGACTGCACTCGACGCTCACCCCGGCGTCCGGTCAGTCAAATCGCCGGGCGGACCCGGCGGCGGGCGATGGCAGGTCTCCTGGCTCGCGGGTCGTCGCGCTACCCCGCCTTCCCGGCCGACAAGGCCAGTGGCGGTTTGGGGCAGCGCTCGCCGCATACAGTTGCGGGGGCAGCCACGGATTTGGCCGAAGCAAAGAGCAGGGGCCGTACCGTGTTCCCTTTTCATCCCCGAAAAGCGATTCCGGGGAACCATCGCGGCCACTATCGGAGGCGGGTTCCGGCTTGTCAATCGGCCATCGCAACCGGTATGCGAAAGGCCAATGCCGGTGGGGGCTGCCGGGTCGACCGTGCGGAGGGGCGCGACAATCTGTTGCCTTGCCGTCGCCGCCTCCTGCTCCACGTCCGGGCTTTGGCGGTTGCAGGGCGTCGCAAATGCCCGGACCATCCTTCCAGCACGCCAACAAGGGGACCTGTCATGTCTGTCGAAATACCCTCCCTCACCGGCCTTCCGACCGTGGCCGAACCGACGTCCGCCATGGAGGTCATCGAGCTTGGCTTCGGCCAGCTCGACGGCCAGTCGATCCTCGACATCGGCTGCGGCAAGGGCGCGCTGGCCGCTGCCCTGATCGAGCGCGGCGCGACGATCACCGGGCTCGACCCGAACGAGATCGCCCTTGAGGAAGCAAAGAAGGCAGCACCGGAGGCCGAGTTCCATCTGCTTTCCGGGGCCGAACTGCCCTATGAGGACGGTGCCTTTGACGGCGCGATCTTCCTCAACAGCCTGCACCACATTCCCGAAGCCGACATGACGACGGCGCTGGCCGAGGCCGCGCGGGTCTGCGGTGCCGGGACGACGGTGGTGGTCGTCGAACCGGTCGCCGACGGCTCTTACTTCTCCGCCGTCCGCCTGATCGACGACGAGACGGAGGTGCGGGCCAAGGCACAGGAGGCGATCGCCGCTGCCGTGGACGCGGGGCTCTTCGCCCTCGACCTCGACACCTCCTACGAGCGGGTCTCGACCTTCGCCGACAAGGAAGCATTCCTGGAGCGCGTCGTCTCGATCGATCCGGCGCGCCGCGAGCGCGGCGAAGCCAAACGCGCCGAGGTGTTCGCGGCGCTGGATGCCAATGGGGACGAGGGACCGGACGGCATCACGCTGATCCAGCCGATGCGGGCGCAGATTCTGACTGTGCTTTGAGAGCTGCGGGGGGCGGTTTTCTCCGTCCGTTACGACCCCGCTCGGCGTCACCACCGTGCTTGACACGGTGGTCCATGATGACGTGCGGCACATTTCAGCTTAACGGATTGAAATCAAAGGCCTCATGGATTGCCGGGTCAAGCCCGGCAATGACGCCAAGTGTGTGGGCGCGGGAGTGCGCAAGCTTCCACTCTCAGAGCTGCGAATTGGCCAGATATTGCGTATTACGTATTATCCGTAGAACGGTCTTTATACGTCAGTCGAACCGCGCCGTCGCGACCATGGCAATACGGCCGTCGTCGGCGCGGGCTTCCAGCTCGACCGTGTCGTTCGCCTCGTCCTTGATGCCCACGAGGTCAAAAGGCTCGGTGTCGAAGAGCGGCGACATGGCACGAAATTCGTAATGTGCGCAAGTCGCGCTTCGGCGCCGTTCGGCCGCTTCCAGGAGCAGCATGGCGATCATCGGGCCATGCACGACGAGGCCGGGATAGCCCTCCGTTTCCGTCGCGTGATTGCGGTCGTAGTGGATGCGGTGGCCGTTGAAGGTGACGGCGGAAAACCGGAACAGCATCACCGGATCGGGCGTCACGGTCTCGCGCCAGGCGGCGGGCCGGGTTCCCGTCTTCGCCGCCGGTGCGGCGCCAGACGGGATCATCTCGCGATAGACGATGTCCTGCTCTTCGCGCACGCACAGTTTTCCGTCCTGGTGCACTTCGTGGCCGACCGTGACGAAGACGAGGGGGCCGCTGCGCCCCTCCTTCTCAACGACGTTGTCGATGCGGCTGATCATGGCCGCCCGCGCGCCGAAGCGGAGCGGGGCCTTTTGCGTGATCCGTCCGCCGGCATACATGCGCCGCGGCAGCGGCACCGGCGGAATGAAGGTTCCCGTCGCCGGATGGCCGTCATGTCCGAGGTCGCGTTGGCGCGCCACGGGCATGAAATAGAGCCAGTGCCAGAGCGGCGGCACGGCATCGCCGGCTTGAAGCGGATGGCCGGCGCCGTGGGCATCGAGGGTCGCGGCGAGCCGTTCGGCGGGCGCGGTCGAAAGATACTCTTCGACGGTCGTCTCGCGGCCGATCCAGTCCGAATAGTCGGTCATCTTTCCTCGCCTTCTTTCTCGGCAAATTCCGCCCGGAGCGCCGCGTCGTGGGCGCCGAGGTCCGGCACCGGGCCGAAGTCGGGCGTCACGCCGTCGATCTCCGCCGCCGGGGCCAGCAGTTCCGCCGTGCCGCCGTCGACTTTCACCGAGACGAGCCGGTTCTGGGGATGGGTGAGGAGGTCCTCCATGGTCGAGATGTTGCCGCCCGCGATCCGCTCCTTATCGAGCCGCGCGGCGACTTCCGTGCGCGGCAGGTCGCCGAGGACCGCCTGGATCGCGCCGTCGACGGCCGCGCGGTTCTCCACGCGCCTGGCGTTGGACGAAAAGCGCGGGTCGGACGCAAGCTCCGGTCGGCCGAGGACCTTGTCGCAGAGCACCCGCCACTCGCGCTCGTTCTGGATCGAGATGACGATCTCCTCGCCGCCCTTGCACCGGAACGCGCCATAGGGGGCGATGGTCGGGTGGGCGAGACCGACGCGCTTCGGCGTCACCCCGCCATAGCGGTGCTGCAGATAGGGCACGTTCATCCAGTCGCCGAGGCTGTGGAACAGCGAGACCTCGATGGCGGCGCCCCGTCCGGTGCGGCCGCGGGAAATCAATGCTTCCAGGATCGCCTGGTAGGCGTACATGCCGGTGGCGATATCGCAGACCGAAACGCCGACCCGGCCCGGCGCCTCGGGCGTGCCGGTCAGGGAAACGAGGCCGCTTTCGGCCTGGACCAGCAGGTCGTAGGCCTTCTTGTCGCGATAGGGACCGCGCGATCCGTAGCCGGAGATGTCGCAGGTGATCAGCCGCGCGTCGCGCTTTCGCATCGCGGCGGTGGACAGCCCCAGCCGGTCGGCAGCGCCGGGGGCGAGGTTCTGGATATAGATGTCGGCGCGGGCGATCATGCGGGCAACGAGCGCGCGGTCCTCCGGCGTCTTCAGGTCGACGCGGCAGGATTCCTTGCCGCGGTTCAGCCAGACGAAATAGGCGGACTCGCCGTGGACGTGGTGGTCGTAATAGCGGGCGAAATCGCCCTCCGGCCGCTCCAGCTTAATGACGCGGGCGCCGGCATCGGCGAGCTTGCAGGAGGCGTAGGGCGCAGCGACGGCCTGTTCGAGGGCGACGCATAAAAGTCCGTCTAGGGCTTTCACCGGGGCGTTTCCGTCTTATTGGTTTTCTGCCGCCAGACAAGGCGTTTCGGGCGGCAAAGGCAAGGGGTGTTGGCGCCCCCGGCCGGTCACTCGTCTCCACCAACCTTGCCGCGCAGGCGCTTCACGTTGCCGCGCTTTGTCTTGGCGTCCGTGCGCCGGCGCTTGGCGCCGCGGCTCGGCCGGGTCGGGATGCGCGGCTTGTCGCGCTCCGCGGCCTTTTCGATCATTTCCACGAGCCGCTCGATGGCGTCGCGCCGGTTCGCCTCCTGGGTGCGGTGGCGGTTGGCGGTGATGACGATGACGCCGTCCTTGGTCAGCCGGCTGCCGGCAATGCGCTCAAGGCGGCGGCGCACATAGTCCGGCAGCGACGGCGAGGTGCGCGCGTCGAAGCGGAGCTGGACGGCGGTCGAGACCTTGTTGACATTCTGCCCGCCGGGGCCGCCGGCGCGGATGAAGCTCAGCTCGATTTCGTCGTCGGAAAGGGAGAGCCGGTCGGATATCGTGATCATGGCACCCGTCATAGCCGAAACGGGGCGGCAATGGCACCCGGCGGCTGGTCATGCGCTTTGCCGGGGGCTTGCCTCCTGCGCCGTCCTATTGTCTATGGCTTTCGTGCAAAAAAACGGATTTCGGGAGACGCGTCGATGAGTGGGGTGGTGATTATCGGAGCCGGGCAGGGCGGGTACCAGACGGCAGAATCCCTCAGGCAGGAGGGCTATGAGGGGACGATCACGCTGATCGGCGCCGAGCCGCATCTGCCCTATCAGCGTCCGCCGCTGTCCAAGGCCTATCTGCTCGGCGACAGCGACGCGGAGCGGGTCAAGTTCCGCACCGAGGCCTATTACGAGGAACGGCGGATCGACCTCAGGACGTCGACGACGGCGACCTCCGTCGACCGCGACGCCAAGACCGTGACGCTCGCCGACGGCAGCGCGCTCGCCTACGATCATCTGGTGATCGCCACCGGAGCGCGGATCCGCGAGTTGCCGGTCGAGGGCGCCGATCTTGCGGGCGTCTGCTACATGAAGACGCTGAACGATGCCGACCATATCGGCGCGCTGATGGAGACGACCGAGCGGGTCGTCGTCGTCGGTGCCGGCTTCATCGGCCTGGAATTTGCCGCCGTCGCCCGCAAGCTCGGCAAGGACGTGACGGTGCTTGAGGCGATGGACCGGGTGCTCGGCCGCGTCGCCCCGCCGATCCTTTCGGACTATTTCTCGCGCCTGCACGAGGGCAACGGCGTCCACATCCGCTGCGGCGAGGTGGTCGCCGGCATCATCGGCGACGACCACGGACGGGTCTGCGGCGTGCGCTGCGCCGACGGCCACGAGGTGACGTGCGAACTCGTCGTCGTCGGCATCGGCGTCATCCCGAATGTGGAACTCGCCGAGGCCGCCGGGATCGATTGCGACAACGGCATCATGGTCGACGCGCATGGCCGCACTTCCGATCCGTCCGTCTATGCGCTTGGCGACGTCGCCAACTACGAGCACCCCTTCGCCGGCAAGCGCGGGCGGCTGGAATCGGTGCAGAACGCCATCGACCAGGCCAAGGCCGTCGCCTCGGCGATCGCCGGTTCCGGCGTTCCCTACACCACGGTGCCGTGGTTCTGGTCCGACCAATACGCCACCAAGCTGCAGATGGTCGGGTTTTCCGAAGGTTGCGATGCCTTTGAGATCCGCGGCGAGATCGCGGAAGGAAAGTTCTCCATCTTCCACTATCGCGGTTTGGTGCTGCGCGGCATCGACACGGTCAACCGGCCGGCCGACCACATGATGGGCCGCAAGCTGCTCGCCGCCGGCATTTCGCCGACGCCGGAACAGGCCGCCGATGCGGAATTCGCGCTGAAGTCGCTGCTCTAGCCGAGCTCGGCGAGCGTGGAGAGCACGAAATCGGCGCGCGCGGGCGTCGGGGCCTTCGGCAGGATGATCGTCTCGTAGCCGAGCCGCGGAAAGGCCTGCGCCAGCCGGCGATATTCGGCCTCGGCTTCGGCAAGGCCGTGCCGGCGGTCCGCGTCGGTGCCGTAGATCTCCGGCCAGGGCGGGGTCAGAAACACGCAGGAATGATAGCGATGCTCCGAGCCGAGCGCGGCGAGGACCGGCTCGCCGGTGAGCGCTTCCAGGGCCGCGGCGGCATCGATAAGGCCGCGGTCGAAGAACACCCAGCCCGAGCGATCTTTCGCCGCCGTCCTGTCCGCCAGCGCCATGTCGATTGCCCGGCGCAGGAAGGCGTCCATGTCTACCCAGGGCAGGGCGGTGCCGCCGGTGGCGCGTTCCTCCTCAACGATGCGGCGGCCGGGCTCTTCGACGATGCCATGGCCGCGCGCGCCGAGTTCGGCGACCAGCGTCGACTTGCCGCCGCCCGAACAGCCGGAAATAACGACGAAGCGCTTGCTCAAGGTGCGGGCTGTCCTTCGGGATTTGTGTGGTGCTGAGTTGGAGTGCTGCCGTCTATTGCAGCGGCAGGGCGAACAGGATGTCGATGTGGAAACGGCAATGAAGTCGCCGATGCCGAGAAGGACGGATCAGGCCGCTTCCACCGAGACCACCAAGCGCTTGCCGAGGACGGCCAGCGCTGCTTCCAGCTTCGGCAGTTTTGTCGGGTGATCGGGATCGAGGATGCGCTGGACCTCGCTTTTGACGACGCCCAGCCGGTCTGCGAATTCCGTCTTAGAAATACCGGACTCTTTCCACGCCTGCCAGACGGCGAGTTTGGCGGCGACGGGTGCGGGGATGGCGACGTGATCGGTCGGTGCCGGTCCGCCTTCCGGGCCGGCATTTGGGGAGGGAATGTCCCGACCAAGCTCGACATAGGTCAATAATGCGTCGGTTAGCACCTCGATGCCGACTTCCAACGTCTCGGCGCGGTCGTCACCCGCACCGATCGCTTCCGGCACAGCCGGAAAGGTGATGGTGAAGCCGTCATCGTCGGGCACGACCACGGCGGGATAGGAAAAGGTCTGCATTTACGGCTCCCGACAACGACGACGGAAATGAGGTCAGGTGACATCACGCAAGGCCAAGCTGCTTGAGGATGGCGCGCCGGGTGCCGGTCTTCACCTTTGCCGGGATCGTCGTCACTCGCCCGTCGAGATAGACCCTGATATGGCTTCCCTTGCCTCTCCCTGGCTCGACTCTTAGCTCCCGCTCGCCCGCAAGGCGGCGGAGCTCCCGGATCAGCTCCTTCTGATCCTTGGTCATGCCCCTCTCTTTGGCTTCCCCCCGGGCCGATCTAGAATTCGCATTTTTGCGAATTTCGTCAAGGAAAATTCGCAAAAATGCGACCGCTAATGCCGTCCCTCACTCCATCGGCACGGCGAAGAGGACGTCGATGTCCTTTTCGGGCGAAAAATTCTCGGCGCGGTGGACGAAAGTGGTCGGGCCGGTCTTCTCGATGCCGTCGATGCAGAGCGAGAGGAGGGCGTCGGGCGTTCCCTTGTCGATGGTCAGCGAGAAGCGGCCGATGGGGCCGAGCCAGTTATTGCCGGTGGTCAGCACGTAGCGCAGGTCGTTGCCGTGGATCATGTTATGGCGGGAGCGCTTCACGAGGCGGGAAACGCCGCGGCGGAAGCCGGCATCGGCGCAGTATTTTCTGGCGAATTCCGAGCCCGGCTCCAGCATCGAGGCATCGAGGAAGAACACGCCGGGCACGGGGCGGTAGGAGTGGGTGACCTCGATGGTCTCGTTCGCCGGGAAGGTCTGCTGCCAGTAGAAGATGACCTCGGCCTGCCAGTGGAACGAGGCGATCGGCTTGTTGTCGCCGATCCAGGCGCTCGACCAGTCCATGACGCCGTAGGATTCCAGCTCCTGACGGTCGGGCTCGGGCAGGGTGTTGAGGCGCTGGTAGAGGAGATCGGCCTCGTCTGGATCGGTGGTGATCCCGGTCAGCGGCACGTCGTAGGCCCTGAGGACGTCGGTGACGTCGACGCCGAAGCGGGTGGCACGGACCTGGGTCTCAAACGGAACCGGCTCGCCGTCGACGGCGGCCTTGAAGTCGACGAAGTTCTCCGGGTCGCTGGCATTGACGCTGTAGTTGACGTCGTCGCCGATGGTGAGCTTCGGCAGCGGAAAGGCGACGAGGGTGGTGACGTCCTTGTCGGAGGTGTTGCGGAAGAGGTAGCGGACGCGGACCTCGTCGCGCGCGAGATAGAGGTCCTCCTCGGCCATCTGGATGGCGCCCGACTGGGTGAAGACGAGGCCGCCGGCATCGATCCGGGCGGCGCTGTCATTGGCGCGCGCAGGGGCTGACATGGCAACGGCGAGGAGCGTTGCGGCGATGACGGCGGCAAGCGGCCGCGGCGCGGCGTGGGCGGACTGCATCAGACCCTCCGGTAAATGTCGGCGGCGGCATAGCTGCGCGCCGGCCGGGAACGATTCCCGGCGAAAATAGCAAAATGCCCTATTCGGTGCGCAGGCCGATTGCCTCGGCCGAGGCGAGCGGCGCGACGAGCCCGTCGGTCGAAAAGGCCCGGCCGAGGGCGTCCCGGTTTGCGGCCGGGGCGAAGGCGGAAAAGACGAGGAGCCGGCCGTCGCGTTTGGCGATGGCGACGCGCACGACCGCATCGACCCTGGTGCCGCCATTGGCGTCGAGCCGGCCGGCAATATCGGCATAGCGCATCTCGCCGGCCCCGAAGGGGAACGTTCCCTCGCCGAAGGTCTCGCCGCCCTCCAGCACCTTGGTCGCAAAATGCTTTGTGGTCTCGGCAAAGAGGTCGTCGAGCGACCGTTTGCCATTGGAGACGGTGACGGCGGCGGAAAACAGGCCTTCGGGCACCGTTCCGGCCCGCCAGGCCTTGTCGCGCAGGCGCCAGGAATCGACGCTCTCGCCGCGGTCCTCGCGGATCGTCCAGCCGTCCGGCACGCGCAGCGAAAAGCCATGGGCCTCGACCTTGCGGACATAGACGGCAGAGACGTCGGCGGGCGCCGCCTCGGTTTTTTTCGTTTCGACCGTGCCGGTGTGGGGAACCGATGCCAGCTTGGGAGACGTCGGGGCGACGGCGGGCTCCCCGGGAGATGCCTCCTGGTCAGGTTCCGGCGCAGCGGCTTGGGTTTCTTCCTCGGGTTCGGAGGTCGCGGGCCCGGGGGTTGCCGGTGCGGCCGATGCGGTTGCCTGTTCGGCGTCCTCTTCCGCGGCCGGAGCCTCGCTGCGTTCCTCTGCCGGCGGTTCCTCGGCGGCGGGTTCGTCGGCCTCGCCCTCCGGCTCTGCTTCGGACGGCGCTGCCTCGCCGGGCTCGGTCGCCACGGGCGTGCCGGTCAGCGCGACGCTGTCGGCGAGGGCCTGCACCGCGTCGGCGGTGGCGTCGTCGAGGTCGACGGGCGCAAGGGTCGCCATGGCGATGGCCGGCACGGTGCGGTCGGCGAGCAGCACCTCAAGGCTCACATCCGCGCCGCCCGGGCCGGTGCCCTCATAGGCTTCCAGGAAATGCCAGGTGTCGCTGTCCTCGACCTCGGAATTGGCGGTCAGTACGTCGTCGGACATCAGGCCGAGCATGGCTTCGACAAAGCGGTAGTAGGGTTCGTCGACGCCGCCGCCATAGGCGCCGGGTTTCAGGACCGCGAAGCGGACGAGGACTTTTCCATCGGCGCTCCGCGCCTCATAGGGCGCGACGGATCCGGGCTCGCCCTTCCGCCAGGTCCAGCCGGCGGGGAGGGTTGCGGAAAAGCCCTCGCCGGAAACGGCGACGGGTTCGGCAGAGGCCGGCGTAGCCCCGCTTGCGGCGTCTGCTGCCTCTTCCGGTGACGGCGTCTCGGCATCTTCCCCTGTTGCCGCCGTCTTCGGCTGTGCGGCAGCTTCGGCTGCCGTCTCCTCTGCCGCGGGCTGTTCCGGGGCTTCTGCCGTTTCTTCCTCGGCCTTGTCCGCGCCGTCGATGGTAACCGTGCCGGCGATCCGTTTCAGGAGCGCCGACATCTCGGCATCCGCCTCGGCCGGGGCGAGCGTTGCCATGGCGATCGCCGGGCGCTGGCGGTCGGCGAGCAGAATGTCGAGGGTGACGTCGCTGCCGTCCGCGGCGCGGCCCTCATAGGCCTCGCGGAAATGCCAGACGCCGCCGTCCTCGATCTCGCTGTTGGCGGTCAGGACGTCCTCGCTCAAGAGGTCGCGGATGCCGTCGACGAACTGGTAGTAGGGCTCATCGATGCTGCCATAGCCGCCCTCCTTCAGGACGCCGAAGCGGATCCGGGCCGCGCCTTCCGGCGCGATGGCGTCGTGGTAGGCGGTCAGTCCGCGTCCGCCCGCGCGCCATTGCCAGGTGTCCGGGATCTTTGCCGAAAAGCCCTCGCCGGAGACGGTCACGAGTTTCGCGGCGGCGGGCGCCGCGGGTGCCGCGGTTTTCGTTTCCTCGTCGGCCGGCGTGGCCTCTTCGGCTTCGGCCGCCCGGTCCGGTTCTTCGTCTGTCGCCGCTGGTGCCGCGGCCGTTTGCGGCGCCGATGCTTTCAGCTTGATGCTCCTCAGCACCAGCCGGAAGGTCTTGCGGGCAAGGTTCCAGCGCTTTTGCGGGGCCGAGAGGACGAGCGCGATCTGGCCGCCTTCATGGGCCGGATCGGAGAGGACGATGGTGGCGCCGCGCTCGCTGCCGGCGCGCCAGTCGACCCGGCGGGCGATCTGGCCGGCGACGACGGCCGACGAGGTGCCGATCTGGGTCTCGCCCTCGTTGACGTGGGTGACGTCCACAAGGACGACGACGGCGATGCTGGCGCCGCTGCCGTCTTCGGCTTCCAAAAGCACGAGTTCGTTGGCCGAGCTTTCCGCCTCGGTCCAGGTCGACGGCACGTCGAGCGACACCGACTGCACGGTCTTCGTCGTCCAGCCTTCCCGCGCGGCGGCTTCGGCCGGAGCAGCGGCAAAAGTCGCGGCGATCGGCATGGCCAGTAGTCCGAGGGCGAGAATGGCGATCCCGGCGCGGGACGGCGTTCTGCGACATTTCTTTCGGCAGGTCATGCTTCGGCGTCCTTCCCTTCGCTCGCGCCCCCAACGTGCGGTCCTTTCGCGGCATTCAGAAGGCCGCTTTTGCCGGATCGCCGCTCCCCTCAGGTTCCGGATCCTATCATAGCATGGGGTCCGGCGATGTGGTGCGGCTGTCGTAAAACCTGTCGGGCCAGGCCGGTTTTCCACGATTCCGGTTGCGTCCGGTCAATGTGTATACGGATTGCCAGAGGCGGATTTCGGCGGGTTTTCCGCAACCATGCGTACTCTTCCGCATGGGCAGACACATCATAAAATACTAAAGTATGCATACATAATTTCGGGGGCCCGTCGCAATGACCGGAACAGCCGCCAGAAGGTCCGAAGAAGGCCTGGACATATCGGGGGAAGCGCACCGCACGCTCGTCCTCGGACTGGGAAACGCCGTTCTTACCGACGATGGTGTCGGCATTCATGTTGTCCGTCGGCTCGATGCCGATGCCGATGCCGGACTGCCGCAGGGGGTGACCCTGCGCGACGGCGGCACGATCGGCCTCGGCCTGTTGCCGGAGATCGCCGATGCCGATGCGCTGATCGTCGTCGATGCCGCCGAACTGCACGCCGCGCCCGGCTCCGTCCGGGTGTTCGAGGGGGCGGAGATGGACGCGCGGGTCGGCCGCAGCAAGGGCAGCGCCCACGAGATCGCGCTTTCCGATGTGATGACGGCAGCCGCCATTTCCGGCAGCCGGCCGGAGCGCCGCGCCCTCATCGCCATTCAACCCGAAAACCTTTCCTGGGGAACCGAGCCGACCGACGCGGTCGCCGCGGCGATCCCCCAAGCCTGCGCCGCCATTGCCGGACTGGTCGACAAATGGACCCGCTAGAACACGCCGCCCTTTCCGGCACCGACGAGGCGGCGATGGCCGCGAAGGCCGAGGACTCGCCGCTCGCGATGGCGCTGCTGCGCGAGATTTCCGCCGCGCTCGCCGACTATCTGGAAACCGGAGAGACTGCGGTCATCGACCTCAAGAGCCTGCCGATGCTGGACGCCGACCGGGACGCGCTCGCCGACCTTCTGGGCGAGGGCGAGGTGACGGCAACGCTCAACGTTGCCGGCGAGAGCGAAGTCCGCGAGACCGGATATGCCGGGGTCTGGTGGGTCCGCCATTTTGGCGCCGACCGCAAGCTCGCGGCCGAGCAGATCGAGATCACCGCGGTCCCGGAGATCCTCCTTGCCCATCGCGACGACATCGCAGCGGCGGCGGACCGGCTCGCCGCAAGCCTCAAGACCGACCCACCCGAACCCATGACGACGCTGGATAGGGACACGCACCATGTCTGACGGCAGAACCCTCGGCCAGTTGCTGGCCCAGCGGGGCGTCTCGCGCCGCGCCTTCCTCAAATATTCGTCCTATCTGGCCTCGCTGATGGCGCTGCCGCCGGCCGCGTCCCGGGCGATGGCGGAGGGGCTCGCCAAGGCGCCGCGGCAGTCGGTGATCTGGCTGAGCTTCCAGGAATGCACGGGCTGTACCGAATCGATCACCCGCGCCCATTCGCCGACCCTGGAAGATTTGATCTTCGACTTCATTTCGCTCGACTATCACCACACCCTGCAGGCGGCGTCCGGCGAGGCGGCGGAGGCGGCGCGCCACGAGGCGATGGCGGCCAACAAGGGCAAGTACATCGTCGTCGTCGACGGCTCGGTGCCGGTCGGCGCCGGGGCGATCTACTCCACCATTGCCGGCATCACCAACCAGCAGATGCTGGAAGAGACGGTGAAGGACGCCTTTGCCGTCGTTGCCGTCGGCACCTGCGCGGCCTTCGGCGGCATCCCGCACGCGCGGCCGAACCCGACCAACGCCATGCCGATCCGCCGGCTGGTCAAGGACAAGCCGGTGATCAACATCTCCGGCTGCCCGCCGATCCCCGAGGCGATGGCCGGCACGCTCGCCCATGTGCTCGCCTTCGGCAACGTGCCGGAACTCGACAGCCACGGCCGGCCGCTCGCATTCTTCGGCGACAGCATCCACGATCGCTGCTACCGGCGGCCGTTCTACGACAAGGGCCAGTTCGCCGAGAGCTTCGACGACGACGGCGCCCGCAAGGGCTGGTGCCTCTACAAGCTCGGCTGCAAGGGACCGGTCACCTACAACGCCTGCGCCACGCTGAAATGGAATGGCGGCGTCTCGTTCCCGATCCAGTCCGGCCACGGGTGCCTCGGCTGTTCCGAGCCGCATTTCTGGGACATGGGTGGCTTCTACAAGCCGGTCTCGGCGCCGAGCGACGAGGTCGGTCCGCTCGCGGCCATTGCCGTTGCCGGCGGGGCGGCTGCCGGTGTCGCCGCCGGGCTCGTCCACCGCGCCGCTAAAGTGAAGGCGAAGGCCGCCCACACCACCGTCACCGTCGATGATCTGGAGAAGACGTCATGACCGCCGTCGATTTGCTGGCGCTTGCGCGCGGACCGCTGTTTCAGATCGCGTTGGTAATCTTTGCCGCCGGCGTGACGCTCCGCATCGTCGAAATCCTGGTGATCGGCCGCCGGCCCGACTACGCCGAGGCGCGCCAGGGGGCGGTCCTCTCCGGCGTCAGCACCATGTTCACCCGCTCGATCCCGCGCGAGGGCATGTTCCGGCGCAATCCCTTCGTGATCGTTTCCGGCTACATCTTCCATATCGGCCTTTTCGTCGTGATCTTCCTGTCCGCGCCGCATATCGAGGTGTGGCGGGCGATCACCGGCTTTGCCTGGCCGAGCCTGCCGACGCCGCTGGTCGACTTCCTCACGGTCGCCTCGATCGCCGCCATGTTGGTGGTGCTGGTCAACCGGATGCGCGATCCGGTGCTGCGGTTCCTCAGCACCTTCCAGGACTACCTCGTCTGGGCGGCCACGTTCCTCGCATTCCTGACCGGCTATCTCGCTGTCCACCACATGCTGCTGCGCTACGAGGCGATGCTGGCCGTGCACATCATCAGCGTCGAGGTGCTGCTCGTCCTGTTCCCGTTCACCAAGCTGATGCACACATTCACGCTGTTCATGGCCCGCTACTACACCGGCGCCACGTTCGGCCGGAAAGGGGTGGAATCATGAGCGAGCGATCCGCCCGCGCCGTTACCGCCTTCAAGGAGCAGATCGATTCCTCCACGGCGGCGTTCTTTTCAAGCTGCGTCCATTGCGGGATGTGCGCCCATGCGTGCCTGTTCCACAACGAGAGCGGCGATCCGAAATACACGCCCATCCACAAGCTGGAGCCGATGCGCAGGGTGTGGTGGAGCGAATTCACCTTTTTCGGCAAGCTGCTGTCGGCCGTCGGGCTCGGCCCGAAGGTGACGGACGAGCTGCTCCAGGAGTGGCAGGAGCTGGTCTACAACGGCTGTAGCCTCTGCGGTCGCTGCTCCATGGTCTGCCCGGTCGGCAACGACATCACCGGCATGATCCGCAAGGAGCGCGAGGGCATGGTCGCCGCCGGCTATGCGCCGGAGGGGCTGATCGGCGCTTCGGCGCGGGCGGTCCGGATCGGCAGCCCGATGGGCGTGACGCTGAAGGCCGTGCAGGCCCAGGTCCGCCACGTGGAGAACGACACCGGCCTGAAGGTTCCGTTCGACCAGGAGGGGGCGGAATACCTCGTCCTGATGTCGTCCATGGAGATCATGAACTATCCGGAATATCTGGAAGCCATCGCCCAGATCTTCGACCATGCCGGGCTCTCCTGGACGCTTTCCAGCGAGGCCTTCGAGGCGACCAATTCCGGCATCCAGATCGGCTCGTCCGACATTGCCCGAGAGCTCGTCTCGCGGGTCGTCGAGGCGGCCGAGAAGCTCAAGGTCAAGACGGTGATCAGCCCGGAATGCGGCCATGCCTATACGGCGCTGCGCTGGGAAGGCCCGAACCTTATCGGCCGGCCCTACACCTTCAAGGCCCGGCACATCGTCGAAGTGCTCGACGATCTGAGGGAGCGCGGGCTCCTGAAAACCGAGGGCATGGAGGACGAACTGGTCACCTTCCACGACCCGTGCCAGCTCGTGCGCCGCGGCGGCGTGGAAAAGGAGCCGCGCCGGCTCGTCGACATGATCTGCAGCAACTTCGTGGAGATGCACGACCACGGCAAGCTGAACTGGTGCTGCGGGGCGGGCGGCGGCGTCGGCGCCATCGAGGAGGCGTTCGATCTGAAGATGACGGCGTTCAACGCCAAGAAGCGCCAGCTCGAGGAGGTCAAGCCCGACAAGCTGATCACCGCCTGCGCCAACTGCCGGATCCAGCTCGAAGAAGGGCTGGAGGAAAACAATATGGATATCCCCGTCGTCGGCCTTACCGAAATGCTCGCCGAGCATCTGGCCGACAAGACCGACGCCTGAGGCGCTGCCAGGAGAGGCGACAGCCATGTCCGAGATCACCAACGATGCAGATTTCCGCAAGGCGCTCGACGATCTCAGCATCGACGACCAGCGCCGCATCGGCGCGGAGTTCGTGGAGAGCGTCATCGATTTTTCCAGCGACGACCGGGTCCGCGAGGCCGTGAAGGCGGCCCGCGAGGGCATGTCGGCGGAAATGCAGAGCGCCGTCTTCAAGAGCGCCAAGAAGGCCTCGCTCGACAGTCATGCGCGCTGCGGCGCGGAGGCCGACTGGTCGTGCCAGGCCGACTATTTCGTCGCCAGGGCGGCGAGCGCCGTCGTCGCCCCGCCGGGTCAGATGAAGAGCGACAACGTCGCCTGGCTTGCCGCCGTCCATGCCCGCATGGCCAAGACCTGCGCCTCCGTCGAAGCGCCGGAAGACCTGGCGGATGAGGAGCGCCAGCGGCAGTACCGGCTGCTTTCCGACTTCCTGCAATCCGCCGAGAGCGCCTGAGGGGGACCCGTTCATGGCCAACCGCATCGTCGTCGACCCGATCACCCGCATCGAGGGCCATTTGCGCATCGAGGCGGAAACCGACGCGGACGGCGCCATCACCGGCGCCTATTCCTCCGGCACCATGGTGCGCGGCATCGAGATCATCCTGAAGGGCCGCGACCCGCGCGACGCCTGGGCCTTCGCCCAGCGCATCTGCGGCGTCTGCACGCTGGTGCACGGCATGGCCTCGGTGCGTTCCGTGGAGGATGCGCTCAATTACGAGATCCCGGCGAACGCCCAGCTCATCCGCAACCTGATGATCGCTGCGCAATATGTGCATGACCACGTCATGCATTTCTATCACCTGCACGCGCTCGACTGGGTCGACGTGGTCTCCGCGCTCTCCGCCGACCCCAAGGCAACCTCGGACCTTGCCCAGTCGATCTCAAGCTACTCCAAATCGAGCCCCGGCTACTTCTCGGACGTGCAGACCAAGCTGAAGACCTTCGTCGAAGGCGGCCAGCTCGGCATTTTCGCCAACGGCTATTGGGGCCACCCGGAATACAAGCTGCCGCCGGAAGCCAATTTGATGGCGGTGGCGCACTACCTGGAGGCGCTTGCCTGGCAGCGCGACGTGGTGCGCCTGCATGCCATCTTCGGCGGCAAGAATCCGCATCCGAATTTTCTGGTCGGCGGGGCGCCGGCGCCGATTTCCTCCAACAGCGCTTCGGGTGGGGCGGCGATGACCGCGCTCAACATCGTCGGCCTGGAAGATATCCGCAACGTCATCAAGTCGATGCAGGCCTTCGTCGACCAGGTCTATGTGCCGGACACGGTCGCCATCGCCTCGTTCTACAAGGACTGGTTCGAGCGCGGCGAGGGCGTCGGCAATTTCCTGTGCTACGGCGACTTCCCCGAACAGGGCAACGACGACCCGTCGACCTGGCTGATCCCGCGCGGGGCGATCCTCAATCGCGACCTGTCCACCGTCCATCCGGTCGATCTCGACAGCCCGGAGGAGGTCAAAGAGTTCATCGCCCATTCCTGGTACGACTATTCCGGCGGCAAGGAGGCCGGCCTCCATCCCTATGAGGGCGAGACGGAATTCGCCTATGACGGGCCGGAGCCGCCCTACGACCAGCTCGATGTCGACAAGGGCTATTCCTGGCTGAAGGCGCCGCGCTGGAAGGGCAACGTCATGGAGGTCGGCCCGCTCGCGCGGGTGCTGATGCTTTACGCCAAGGGCCACGAGCCGACCAAGGCGCTGGCCGATGCGACGCTCTCCAAGCTCGACCTGCCGCTCACCGCCATGTTCTCGACCATGGGCCGGACCGCGGCGCGCACCCTTGAGTCCAAGATCGTCGCCGACCAGATGATGGTCTGGCTCGACAACCTCATCGCCAACATCAAGGGCGGCAACCTTTCCGTCCACAACGAGGCGAAGTGGGATCCGTCCTCCTGGCCCTCGGAGGCAAAGGGCGTCGGCTTCATGGAGGCGCCGCGCGGCGGCCTCGCCCACTGGATCGTCATCAAGAACGGGCGCATCGACAACTACCAGGCCGTGGTGCCGTCGACCTGGAACGCCGGCCCGCGCGACCCGGCAGGCAAGCCGGGTCCCTACGAGGCGGCGCTGATGGACCGGCACTCGCTCGCCAACCCGCAACAGCCGCTGGAGATCCAGCGTACCATCCATTCCTTCGACCCGTGCATCGCCTGCGCCGTTCATGTCGTCGACCCCGACGGCGAGGAGTTGACGAGGATCGAGGTGAAATAGGCCGCGGCGACCGGAACCGACCTCCAAACGCGGCCTGGAGCGCTTCGCCCGCACTGTCGAAGCACTCCCGGGAAGCGGCCTCGCGACGCGGGGCCGCTTTTTCCTTTTTCGCTCCCCCCAAGCGGGTCTATGACGGGCCGGTCCAAGATTCAGGGAGTGATATGATGGAAGCGGCGGAGCGCCGGTTGCGGCAGGAGATCATCGACGTCTGCCTCAGGATGTCCGAGGTCGGCATCAACCAGGGCACGTCCGGCAACGTCTCGGTGCGCCATGGTGACGGGATCCTGATCACGCCGAGCGGCATCGCCTATGAGCAACTGGTGCCGGAGGACATCGTCGCCATGGATTTTGACGGCACGGCGACGGGCAAATACGCGGCCTCGTCGGAATGGCGCTTCCACCTCGATATCCTGAAGGCGCGGCCGGACCTCAATGCCGTCGTCCACGCCCATCCGATCTATTCGACGGCGATCGCCATCTGCCGGGAGGAGATCCCGGCCGTCCACTACATGATCGCCGGGGCCGGCGGGCCAACGATCCGCTGCGCGCCCTACGCCACCTACGGCACCAGGGAACTCTCCGAGCACGCCCTTGCCGCCCTTGAGGGCCGCAACGCCTGCCTCCTCGCCAATCACGGCCTGATCGCCGGCGGCCCCTCACTCGCCAAGGCGCTGTGGCTTGCCGTGGAGATCGAGACCCTCGCCCACCAGCTCACGGTGGCCCGCCAGTTCGGCAAGCCGGTGGTGCTCGGCGACGACGAAATCGCCGTCGTGGTGGAGAAGTTCAAGAGCTATGGGTTGAAGGAGAAGGACTGAGGGCGAGGGCCGCGGGAGGCATGACGGCGCACGCCGAACGAGCCGCTCTGGATTGCTTCGCTTCGCTCGCAATGACGGATTCTCTTTTGGTTTCAACGTCATTGCGAGGGTCCGAAGGACGGGGAGCGGCGCGTGACGCGAGCCTGGGTAGGCCGACGCGGTAATCCATCGGGCGTTGGCGGTATGACCGGCGGTTCACGTATGCAATCCCGCTCGCCAAACCCTCAGCCGTCACCCCGGCCCCCGAGCCGGGGTCTAGTGCCCCCGTCCACACGGTATGCCGAGTGTTGACGGAACGAGGCCTTTGCGTGGATGCCAGCCGCGGCAGGACTCTCGACGGGCTACGATGTTGCGACGGGCAATGGGTCCCGGGTCTCCGCTGCGCTCCGCGCGGGATGACGGCAGAGAGCGTGGCGACGACGGTCATCCAATCGAGACGGCACGAGAGAGCGCCACCCCGAAATCACATGTCCTCGACCTCCCCCGCAATTCCATGGGCCTCACCACCGCGGCCTTTCGTTTGCCCCGGTCCGGATGCTAGACGAAGAAGCCGGCGCGATCGCGACTCGGCCGAGGGGAGCGGGAGCGCCGATGACGGCTGGCTTTGGCCTTGAACGACTGGGGTTGTGGTCGCTCGCCCACAAGGGGCTGGCCGCGGCCGGCGTCCTCCTTCTGACCGTCGGCCTCTTCGTCGCCTCGCTGCATCTCGGCTTTGAGAGCGACATTCGCGAGATCTTCCGCTCCGATGCGCGCGACTACTCCGTGCTGGAGGACGTCGCCGACGAATATCCGGCGAGCGAGCAGGACGTCCTTGTCGTGCTCTCCGGCCAGAACCTCCTTCAGCCCGACATCCTGGAAAAGCTGCGCACGCTGCATCTGGAGCTCCTGTTCGTCGACGGCGTCACCGAGGTGCTTTCGATCTTTTCCGCCCGCGAGCCGCCGGCGGTCGAGGGCGATCCGGCGCCGACCGTCCCGGCCGACCTTTCCGGCGTCGACATGGCCGACTTCAAGGCGCGGCTTCTCGCCAATCCGCTGGTGGAGGGAAAGCTCCTCTCCAAGGACGGTGACCTGGCGCTCCTCGTCGTCTCGCTCGATTCCTCGCTCAACGACATCAAGCCGCTGTCGGAGGCGTTCGGACGCATCGATGCGCTCGGCGACAAGGTGCTCGGCGGCACCGGCATCAAGATGGAGTTGACCGGCCTGCCGGTGATGCGGATCGAGATCATCGATGCGCTCCGCCGCGACCAGCTCACCTTCAAGATCGCCGGCTTCGCCTTCGGGGCCCTGCTGACCTGGATGTTCTTCCGGCGCCTTCGCTACGTGCTCATCGTCGGCGCGCCGGTGATCGCGGCAATCGTCTGGCAGCTCGGCGCGATGGCGCTGATTTCCGGCAGCCTCAATGTCCTGACAGCGGTGGTGCCGACGCTGGTCATGGTGCTCTCCTTTGCCGATGCGCTGCATTTGCTCTTTGCCGTCCGCCACAACATGGCCGATGGCGAGGAAACGCGGGCCGCGATCAAAAAGGCGCTCGTCGACGTGGGGCCGGCCTGCGTCCTCACCTCGCTGACGACGACGCTCGCGCTCCTGTCGCTGGTGCTGGTGCCGCATCCCTTCATCGCCGGCTTCGGCATGGCGGGTGCGATGGGGACGGTGATCGCCTTCCTTGCCACCATCTTCATCTTCCCGTTCGTCGCCTGGTTCATCCTCAAGGGGGAGGCGGCCGGAACGAAGGCCCGCGCGGTCGATAGCTGGTTCGCGCGGGAGAGCGTTGCGGTCTCGGAGCGTTCGGCCCGGCTGGTCGACCGACGCTCGGGGCTGATCGCCGTGGTCTCCGTCGTCCTTGCGGTCGTCTGCGGGCTTGCCTACGCCCAGAACGGACCGCACCACATCTACAAGGAGAACCTGCCGAAGAACAACGACGCCTACCGGGCAATCGAGGCCATCGACCAGAAGCTGGCCGGTAGCGGCACACTCTACCTGTTCCTGCGCTGGAAGGATGATATCGACCTGACGTCTGAGGCGGCCCGGACTGTCATCGCCAATGCGCACGAATTCCTCGCCGAGACGCCCGGCGTCGACTCGGTCTGGTCGCTGAAGAGCATTGCCGACTGGTACGCCGCGGGTACGCGGCCACCGGGGAGTTTTGGCGCGTTCCTGAAGCAATATCAGGAGCTGTTCGCCAACCGGGTGATCTCGCCGGACAACCATTCGGCCCTTGTCACCGGCTATTTCGTCAATGTGGACGCCTCCAAGCTGAAGCCGAAGCTGGACGCCCTGGAAGCACGGCTCGATTCCCTTCGCGCCGCCCATCCGGAGGTGACCATCGACGTCACCGGCATCGACGCGGTCGCCGCCCGCTCCAGCACGGAGATGATCAGCCAGCTCAACCGCAGCCTGGCGGCGGCGATCATCGTCATCATCATCGCCATCGGCCTGTCTATGCGCTCGGCGCGGGCCTCGCTCGTCAGCATCCTGCCGAACGTCATGCCGATCGCCGTCGGCGGCACGTTCCTCTGGCTGTCCGGAATCGGCCTGCAGTTCACCTCCGTCGTCGCCTTCACCATCTCCTTCGGCATGGCGGTCGACAGCACCATCCACATGCTCAACCGCTACCGTCTGGAAACGGCGGCGCGCGGCGAGGGCGCGGCGGCGCTGCACCGGACCGTCGTCGCCGTCGGACCGGTGCTTCTCGTCTCCACCATCGTGCTGGTCGTCGGCCTCGGCGTCACCGTCACCAGCGTCATGCCGACCGTGCGGCTCTACGGCGAGGTCTCGGTCATCGTGCTGACCACGGCGCTGGTCGCCAACCTTCTCTTCCTGCCGGCGATCCTGAAGCTGACGACGCGCAAGGGCGGGTAAGCCAATCACCTTAGCTTTTCCGGCGCTCGGCGTGTGTCGCTTTCGCGCGTCCCACACTCCGCCGTCACCCCGGCCTTGAGCCGGAGCCCATTGCCCCTGTCCACACGGCATGCCGGGTGTTGTTTGAACCGGGCGATTGCGCGGATGTCGGCCGTGCCAATATCCGCGGCGGGCTACTTTGTGGAGGTGGGCAATGGGTCCCGGGGCCCCGCTTCGCTCCGCCCGGGATGACGGGAGAGGGTGGAGCGGCGAGCACACAATAGTACACGCCGAGCGAGCTGCGCTGGATTGCTTCGCTGCGCTCGCAATGACGGATTTTCTTTTATTTTCAGCGTCATTGCGAGGAGGCCGCAAGGCCGACGCGGCAATCCAGCGGGCGTTGGTCGAGCGGTGGGAGGTGGCTATCCCCGCATCCGCGCGCCGTCTGGATCGAACAGCGGCCGCTTCTGAAGCTGCGCGGCCAGCCGCGCGCCGAGGAGTTCGATCTCCCAGCCCGTCTCTTCGTTGGCGATCTCCTTCGGTACATAGCCCATGGCGACGGAGACATTCGATGCATGGGCGTAGCCGCCGGACGTCACCCAACCGTTCACCTCGCCATTGAACCAGATCGGCTCGTCGCCGATGACGTCGGCGTCCTTTGCCTCGACGACGAAGGTGCGAAGGCGCAGCGCCCCACCGTCTTCCTTCTCGCCGAGCGCTGCCGCCTTGCCGATGAAATCGGCTTCTTTCTTCAGCGCCACGAAGCGGTCGAGGCCGGCCTCCAAGGGTCCGTAGACGGGGCGGTATTCCCGGGCCCAGGAGCCGTAGCCCTTTTCCAGCCGGAGCGCGTTCAGCGCGCGCAACCCGAAGAGTTTCAGACCGTGCGGTTCGCCCGCTTCCAGAATTGCCTGGAACAGGTAGCGGAGATATTCCGGGGCGCACCAGATCTCGTAGCCGAGGTCGCCGGTGTAGCTGATGCGCGACAGGATCACCGGCGCCATGCCGATTTCGGCCTCGGCAATGTCCATGAACTTGAAGGCGTCGGCCGACAGGTCGGTCCGGGTAAGTCCTTGCAGGATCTCTCGCGATTTCGGGCCGGCGACGGAAAGGCCCGTGATGCCGACGCCGTGGGGGACGACGGTGACCGAGCCGTCGTCCGGCAGGTCCGCCTCGAACCAGCGCATGTGGTATTCCTCGGCGATGCCGGAGCCGGCGATGAAGTAGCGCTCGGCGCTGAGATTGGCGAGGGTGAAGTCTCCGATCAGCTTGCCGTCTTCCTTCAGCATCGGCGCGAGCGTCATGCGGCCTTCCGCCGGAATGCGCCCCGCGAGCATGGTGTCGAGCCAATCGCGGGCGCCGAAGCCTTCCACCGTGTATTTGGCAAAGCCGGAGATCTCCATCAGCCCGGCCGCCTCGCGCACGGCCCGGGCCTCCGCCCCGACATGCTCGAAGTCGGTGGAGCGGCGCCAGGAGAAGCTGTCGGAAACGCCTTCCGGCGCGAACCAGAGAGGCTGCTCCAGGCCCCAGGAGGCGCCCATCTGCGCGCCCTTTGAAAGCATCAGGTCGTAGATCGGGGTGGTTTTCAGGGGCCGTGCCGCCGGCAGTTCCTCGTTCGGGTAGCGGATGGAAAAGCGGCGGGAATAGTTCTCGCGCACCTTGGCGTTGGTGTAGGCGAGGGTCGCCCAGTTGCCGTAGCGGGCGACATCCATGGCAAAGACGTCGAAGCCCGGATCGCCCTCGATCATCCAGTTGGCGAGCGCCAGGCCGACGCCGCCGCCCTGGCTGAAGCCGGCCATGACCGCACAGGCGCACCAGTAGCCGGGCAGCCCCGCGACCGGGCCGACCAGCGGGTTGCCGTCGGGGGCGAAGGTGAAGGGGCCGTTGATGATCTGCTTGATGCCGGCGTTCTGAAAGGCCGGGAAATGGCGGAACCCGACTTCCAGCGACGGGGCGATGCGGTCGAGGTCCGGGGCGAGCAGTTCGTGGCCGAAGTCCCAAGGAGTGTCGATCTCCGACCAGGGCACGCAGGCCTTCTCATAGGTGCCCATCAGCATGCCCTTGCGCTCCTGGCGCAGATAGAGCTCGCCGTCGAAATCGACCGCGTGGAGCATTTCCTTGGCCGTAGCCGCATTGTGGGCGGCGACCTCGGGCATATCGTCGGTCAGGAGATACATGTGCTCCATGGCGAGCAGCGGCAGTTCCAGCCCGACCATGCGGCCGACCTCGCGGGCCCAGAGCCCGCCCGCATTGACGACGTGTTCGGCGACGATCTCGCCCTTGTCGGTGATCACCCGCCAGGTGCCGTCGGGCTTCTGGACGAGGTCTTCGACGCGGGTCTCGATATGGATCTCGGCGCCGTTCTTTCGCGCTGCCTTGGCGTAGGCGTGGGTGGTGCCGGAGGGGTCGAGATGGCCTTCGACGGGGTCGTAGAGCGCGCCGACGAATTGCGAGGGATCGATCAGCGGCATCAGTTCGGCGGCCTCGGCCGGCGTGACCAGCTCCGCCTCCAGCCCCAGATAGCGGCCCTTGGCGAGGATCCCCTTCAGCCAGTCGAAGCGCGCTTCGGTCGCCGCCAGCATGATGCCGCCGGTCATGTGCAGGCCGATGTCCTGGCCGGAAAGCTCCTCGATCTCCTTATAGAGCTGGATCGTGTATTGCTGCAGCTTGGCGACGTTCGGGTCGCCGTTGATGGTGTGCATGCCGCCGGCGGCGTGCCAGGTCGAGCCGGAGGTGAGCTGCGAGCGCTCCAGGAGCACCACGTCGGTCCAGCCGAATTTGGTCAGGTGATAGAGGACGGAACAGCCGACGACGCCGCCGCCGATCACGACTGCTTTGGCATGGGATTTCATCGGACGTTCCTCGCTGGGTTTCTTTTTACCGGGGCCCTTGGCGAACTCTATCGGCAGGGCAACCGTTCGTTAGTGTGAATGCGACTCATCCTGCCGTCATTCCGCGGCGGATATCTTGCGATCGCTCAGCGCCTGAGCGCCTTCTGGTCGGCGTAGGGCGAGCGGCCGTACTGCATGCGGTAGCAGCGGGTGAAATGGGAGTGGGAGGAAAAGCCGGCGGCGAGCGAGATCTCCGAGACCGGCATGTTGGTATAGAGCAACAGCTCGCGGGCGCGCTTCAGCCGCTCCTGGCGGAAATAGCGCGACGGCGAGATCTGCAGGTGGTCCTTGAAGAGGCGCTCCAGCTGGCGGACGGTGACGCCGACCTGGCGGGCGACCGCGACGATCTGCAGGGGCGTTTCCAGGTTCGCCTTGAAGACCTCGACGGCCCTCGTCACGACGGCGGAATTGACGCTGAGCTCGCCCATGGCGCCGATGCTCTGCTCGTCATGGACGTCGCGGATGCGGTTGTGCAGGAACCAGCCGGAGATCTCGTTGGCGACCGAGCGGCCGAGGGCGTCCGACATCATCGTCAGCATCATGTCGAGGGAGGCGGTGCCGCCGGAGCAGGTGCAGCGGTTGCGGTCGATCTCGAACAGGCGGTTGGTGGCGACGACCTTGGGGAAGCTTTCGCGGAAGGACGAGGCGAAATACCAGTGGACGGCGCAGCGGTAGCCGTCGAGGAGACCGGCGCGGGCCAAGAGGAAGATGCCGCCGGTGATGGCGCCGAGCATGACGCCGCGGCTGGCCAGAAAGCGCAGGCGGGCGAGCACCTGGGCCTCGTTCTTCAACGGAAAGTCCGGGCTGCCGACGACGAAGACCATGTCGAAACCGGCCCGGTCCTGCAGGTCGGCGGGGTACTGGAAATCGGCGTCGGGACTGACCTCGATGCCGGAGGAGGAGCGGACGGGATTGCCGTCTTCCGTCATGATCCGCCAGCGGTAGCGCTCCGCACCCATCACCTCGTTGGCGGCGCGGTAAGGTTCCACGGCGGCGGAGAAGGTGACGAGCGGAAAGTCGTCGCTGAGGAGGAACCCGACGCGCATTGCCGCGTCTGCGTCTCCCGCTTCATGGCTCGCGTCTTGCCTCATTTCACCGCCGTGCCGGACCGATTCCCGAAAAGGGACTCTTGGCTATTCTGGCCGAAGAAACGGGCCCGTCCACCCGTCATTGTACCCACAAGGGCGCAATTCGGGCTTGGTCACGCGAGACGCGTACTTACAATCAGTCGTAGAGGTCGAGGCCGAAGCGGTAGGAAATGCCGATGCCGACGCCGAACATGTTCTCGTCGCCGGCCTTGACGATCGGCGAGTCGCCGGCGTCGGAGACCAGGCGGTCCCAGGAGGCGCGGCCGTAGAGCGTGGTCTCTTCGGTCAGCTTGTATTCGGCCGTGGCGGCGAGGCCGACGCTCTTGATGCCGCCGGAGGGGTCATAGGTCCGGTAGCCGGAGCGGATGGACTCGCGGCGCGAGACGCCGAAATAGGTGTCCATATAGTCTTCGCTGGCCAGCGACAGGCGCGGGCCGAGCTTGAACGTCCAGGCGTTGTCCGGACGGTAGATGCCGTCGACGCCGAGATCGGCGATCCAGCCCTCGTGGCCGTTGAAGCCGCGGCGCACGGCAACGAAGGCGTCGAAATATTCCGTCTCGTAGCCGACCGCAAAGCCGGCTTCCAGCGCCCAGTCGACCTTCTTCAGGCCGCGCAGGATCCGCTCGTCGGACGGATCGCGCTCACCGATATAGCGGAAGGACGGGCGGAAATAGATGGCGGAGCGGTCGCGGCTGGTCTCGTAGAGGCCGGGGATCCTGAGGTAGTGCAGCTGGATGATCGGATAGGGGGTGAAGGTGTATTCTTCCGAGCCTTCGAAGCGCGGCGAGACGAGGCCGCCGACGCCGAGTTCCAGCACCAGGTCGTCCTGGTTCGGCGTTTCCACCTGGTAGGCGTCCGGCGCCGGGGGCGCGGCATAGGTCGGCGCGTCGGCGGCCATGGCCGGGGCGGCGCCAATGAGCGCTGCGCTGAAAACAATACCGGTGAAAGAAATCCGTCGCATGTGCCTGTCTGAGCCTCAATTCCAGATGTCGTCCGCTCCTAGCACGGAATGGGTTTCGATCAAATAAAGGGACAATGGGCGGCTAGCGGAATCCCGGGCTTTGGCGCGACGCAGAACGGTTTTTCGCCTGACTGTTGCCAAACGGCCATCGCGGCCGGGACGTTGCCAGGAAGCCGGTCCGCGCCGGATCAGCGCGGCCGTCTAGCGGGATTGGGCGAGGGAGCCTTGCGCGGTATCGACAAAGGTCATGCCGGCCTCCGCCATCTCGCTTTCGGTCGCCACCCGGTCGATCCAGCCGCCGCCGAGGATGCGGGCGGGGCCCTTCGGCGCGTCGTAGAAGACGCAGGCCTGGCCCGGCGCGACGCCGAGTTCGCTGTCCATCAGGTCGACGACGACGGTGCCGTCGCAATAGGACAGGATCGCCGGCTTCGGCGGGCGGGTGGAGCGCACGCGGGCGAAGATCTCGACGCCCTGGGGCGGCAGGTCGACGAGCGTTCCATCGCCGATCCAGTTGACGTCGCGCAGCGCCAGCCGGCGGGTGGCGAGGATATCGCGCGGGCCGACGACGACGCGGCCGTGGTCGGCATCGAGCCGGACCACATAGAGCGGTTCGCCGGTGGCGACGCCGATGCCGCGGCGCTGGCCGATGGTGTAGTGGATGATGCCGTCGTGGCGGCCGAGCACGCGGCCGTCGACATGGACGATGTCGCCGGGCTCCGCCGCGCCCGGCTTCAGGCGCTCGATGACGTCGGAATATTTTCCCGACGGCACGAAGCAGATGTCCTGGCTGTCCGGCTTGTCGGAGATCGCGAGTCCGAGATCGCGGGCAATCTCCCTGGTCTCCGCCTTGGTCATGTCGCCGAGCGGGAAGCGCAGGAAGTCGAGCTGCTCGCGCGTGGTGGCGAACAGGAAATAGCTCTGGTCGCGGTCGTCGTCGACGGGCCGGTAGAGCGAGCGGCGGTCGCCGGTCTTGCGGCTCCTCACATAGTGGCCGGTGGCGAGCGCGGCGGCGCCGAGGTCGCGGGCGGTGTCGAGCAGGTCGTGGAACTTGACGGTCTGGTTGCAGGCAACACACGGCACCGGCGTCTCGCCGGCGATGTAGCTTTCCGCAAAGGTGTCGATGACGGCCTCGCGGAAGCGGTCCTCGTAGTCGAGCACGTAGTGCGGGATGTCGAGGTGCTCGGCGACGCGGCGGGCGTCGTGGATGTCCTGGCCGGCGCAGCAGGCGCCCTTCCTGTGGGTCGCGGCGCCGTGGTCGTAGAGCTGCAGCGTGATGCCGACGACATCGTATCCGGCGCGCTTCAGGAGCCCGGCGGCAACGGAGGAATCGACGCCGCCCGACATGGCGACGACGACCCGGTTGTCTCCCGGGCGTCCGGGAAGATCGAGAGATTCCAGCATATCCAAACCGTTCGTTCCAAGGCGCGTTTCGGCCGAAAAGCGCGCTGCGGCCCGGCAGGGTCGTGCCGGGCTGCCCTATAGTTAGGCGCTTTCGCCGAAAAAGCCATTGTCGGGACGCAACCGGGTGCGGCCCGGGCCTGCCGCTCCTTCACGTGCTCTTTGCGGGGCAGCTTTTGCCGACCCGGCAGGGCTTGCCCCGTCGGCGCCGCCGCATCGCCGCCGGTCTAGAGAAAATCCGCTGGAATTTCAACCTTTTGCCCGCCGCGCTTGGTTGGCCCCGAGATTGCAATACGGGTGACGGGTTTTCATGGCCTTCCTATGGAGTTGCCGTCTTGTTCGACATTGGGTTCACGTCCGATTCCGTCCGCACCAGCGATCCGACGCTTCTGGTGAAGAGAAACCGTGGCGGCGACGACAGGTTCGAGCGCATGCTCGACCGACCGGAGCCCCGCGAGGAACCGCGGCCGACGGAGCCGTCCAGGGACAGCGCCGCTTCGGAGCGCAGCAAGGCGCCGGCGCCGGACGATCGGGCGCGGACCGAGCGGCGGCAATCGGCGAAGACGGTCGAGACCGCGGCCGAAAGCGAGTCGACCGCCGATGCGGCACCGGCCGTCGACGAGGCGCCTGAAACGGAAGACACCGCCGCGCTTGAGGACGTCGCCACCAACGAGGACGGCACCACGACCCCGCGCGAGGAACTGGTGACCCGGCTGACCGAGGCCAAGACCGAGGACGGCGAGCCGCTGCTCACCGACCCGGAAGACATCGAGCACCTCGCCGACCTGCTCCTGGAGCTGCAGGCCGCGAACGGCTCCGGCGCGAGCCGTAGCGCGGAGGAGATCCTTCAGGAGATCAACGCGCTGCTCGGCGACAGGACGCTTGCCGACGGCACCGAGCTTGCCAACCTCATCGCCCAGTCGAGCGACGACCCGGTCGGTGCGGTGATCGCCGGCCTTGCCGAACAGGATGCGCTGTTGCAGAGGCTCCTGACCGGTGCCGGAGCCGGCGATCCGGCCGCGGCCAGGGGAGCGGCGGAAGCGGCATCTGCTGCCACGGCTGCGGCTGCGGCTTCGACGAAGGACACCGCCGGGGCGCAGCAGGCGAGCGCGCAGCCGAACGCGAAAGGCACGCAGACAGGCGCATCCGGCCCGGATGCGGCGGCCGATGATGCGACCAAGGCTGCGGACGCCAGGCCGGCCAGCCTGTTCGGCTCCGAGCCTCCCGCCGATGGCGACGGTGACGGCGATGCGAACCTTGCCAAGCTCTTCGGTCACCTGGCGGCAAAGGACACCGGCACCAAGGCGGCGGCATCGGCAACGGCCGGCACCACCGCCCAGACGTCCGCGGCCGCACTGTTGTCGCAGACCATCGGCCAGGCCGCCGCCGCGCCCGCCGACCCGGCGCTTGCCGCCATGGCGCCGGCCGACGCCACCAACAATTTCACCCTGATGCCGATGGGAGCTACCGCGGCAACCGCCCAGCAGGCGGTGCAGACCCCTGCCGTCGCGGCCCAGGCGGCAACGGCTGCATCGAGCGCTGCGGTGGAGATCGCCAAGTTCGCCCGCCAGGGCGAGACGCGCTTCGAGATCCGCCTCGATCCGCCGGAGCTGGGCCGGGTGGACGTCCGGCTTCGGGTCGGCGACGACGGCATCGTGCGTGCGCATCTCTTCGTGGAGCGCTCCGAGACCCTCGACATGTTCATGCGCGATCCGCGGGCGCTGGAACGCTCGCTGGAACAGCAGGGTATCAAGACCGCCGAGGGCGGCCTGGAATTCTCCCTGAGTTCCGACAATGGCAGCCAGACCGCGTCGCAGGACGGGGACGGCGAGCCGTCATTCTTCGACGGTGAGGGCGTTGACGACATGGACGTCGCAGATCGCCCGGTGGCGACCTACACCATGCGGGCCGCCCATGACGGGCGCCTCGACGTCCGCATCTAGAGACAGGAAAGAACCATGAGCATCGATCCCACCGGCGCTTCCTCCGCCGTGGCCAGTCTGGCATCGAAGTCCTCTTCGTCGACGTCCCAGGCGACGAAAGATGCGACCTCCCTTGCCGACAACTACGAGATGTTCCTGCAGCTTCTGACGGTGCAGCTGCAGAACCAGAACCCGCTGGAGCCGATGGACGCCGACAAGTTCGCCGAGCAGCTCACCCAGTACTCGTCGGTCGAACAGCAGATCAAGACCAACGACCACCTGGAGAGCATCATCAACGGCATCTCCGCATCCAGCACCGGCGCGCTGGTCAGCTATATCGGCAAGGAGATCGAGGCGACCGGCGAGACGACGGTGCTGCGCAACGGCACGGCGGCGTGGACCTATGACGTCAAGTCGGCGGCGACGGCGACCGTGACCATCACCAACTCTGCCGGTGCGGCGGTCTATACCGACCAGGTGACCCTGGAGCAGGGCGGCGGGGCGTTCGTCTGGAACGGCCAGACGACCAGCGGGCGCACCGTGGAGGATGGCGAGTACACCATCAACATCGAGGCGCAGGATGCGGCCGGCAACGCCGTCACCGTGTCGACCGCGCTGACCGGCATCGTCGACGAGGTCGACATGAGCGGCGGCGAGGCGGTCCTCAAGATCGGCGACATCAAGGTTCCGGTCGGCAACGTGACCGCCATCCGCGACGCCTCCTAAGGCGCCCGGACACCCGGCTTCGATCCGTTTTTGTAAAGAGTTTTCCGCACCCGGAGGGACCGCTTCCGGGTGCCCGTTTTCGCACGCGTTTTCCAGGCTGGGCCGATCGCATTCCGGTCCGTCGGCGGCGGCAGGAGGGGGCGGGGATATAAAGTGAATAAAGAGATTGCCAAGTCCCGGCAATTCTTACCGATTTGTTGCTGCGCTCTTAGGCAAATTTTAAAAGCCAACGCCTATGCTCGGTCATTGAAGGTCAGGGTAAAGTGTGAGAGTACGATGACCGATCGAGTGCGACCGCGAGTTAAATACGTCATTGGTCCGGATGGAAGTCCTCTGACCATCGCCGATCTGCCGCCCGTCGATACCAAGCGATGGGTGATCCGTCGTAAGGCGGAGGTGGTCGCTGCGGTGCGTGGTGGTCTTTTATCCCTTGAGGAAGCGTGCCAGCGCTATACCTTGACGATCGAGGAGCTGCTGTCATGGCAGAATTCCATCGACCGCCACGGTCTCGCCGGCTTGCGGGCAACGCGGATACAGCAGTATCGCAACTGACCCGCGGCGTTTTTTAGAAACGACCGACATGACCAGATTGAGTGGCCGGCCCTTGAGCCGGCCATTTTTCGTTTCGCTGCACGTTTTTGCCGCACGGTTAACCGCTTGCCGCGCCCATATGCCCGCGCGCCTCGCGAAAACGCCCTGAAGCGCCGATTACCGCTCCTCGCAAGGGTTAACCGGCGGCGGCAGAAGTGGCACTCCGAATTCGCAATCCGCAACGGCGACCGTCGCAGCCTGCGAAGAAAACCCCGTCCGGGCCGGGGGTGTTAACGGCTTATTTACCGACAACCCGGAAATTCTTGCCTACCAGATCCGCCCGGTCGGACGTCCTCGTCCCAAACCCTCATCCGTCCGGGTGGACTGGCCCTTGAGCCTCGGTAGGGTTGATAATAGTCGTGAATGGGGTCGTTGATTTCCTGAAGGCGCTCGGACCGGCACGCCTCGGCGCAATGGGCGCCGTAGCGGCGATCCTGGTCGGTTTCTTCGCCATCGTCATGACGCGGCTGTCGACCCCGCAGATGGTGCCGCTCTACACCGACCTTTCATTCGCCGACACCACCGCCATCGTCCGCCAGCTCGAGGCGACGGCCGTGGAATACGAGCTGCGCAACGACGGCGCCGTCGTGCTGGTTCCGGAAGGCACCCAGCTCCAGGTCCGCATGCGGCTCGCCGAGCAGGGCCTGCCGAGCGGCGGCAACATCGGCTACGAAATCTTCGACAAGACCGATACCCTCGGCACCACCAGCTTCGTGCAGTCGATCAACCATTTGCGGGCGCTGGAAGGCGAGCTGTCGCGCACCATCAAGTCGATCAACCGCATTTCGGCCGCAAGGGTCCATCTGGTGCTGCCGGAGCGCCAGCTGTTCCAGCGCGACAAGGAGGAGCCGTCCGCCTCGATCGTGGTGCGCGTGCGCGGCACCCTCGACCGCAGCCACATCGCCGCCATCCAGCACCTCGTCGCCACTGCGGTGGAGGGGCTGAAGCCGGCCAACGTGTCGATCGTCGACGAGACGGGCCGGCTGCTGGCCAGCGGCACGGAGGACGATGCCCAGGGGCTGCTCGCAAGCCACCTGCAGGAGCGCACCGTCGCCTATGAGCGCCGGCTGCGCGAGCGCATCGAGGGCATCGTCTCGGAAATCGTCGGCTCTGGCCGGGCGCGGGTGCAGGTCGCCGCCGAACTCGACTTCAACCGCATCACCCAGACCGAGCAGAAGTTCGATCCGGAAGGCCAGGTGGTCCGGTCCTCGCAGTCGCGCGAGGAGAACTCCACGGTGCGCAGGGAGCAGCGGGGCGTCACCGCCGGCAACCAGATCCCGAACGCCAACCAGAATGCCGACGGCGAGGACAATCTCCCGCGCGAGGCGTCCAGCACCACCGAGGAAACCACCAATTATGAGATTTCCAAGACCGAGCGCACCGAGGTGGTCGAGGCCGGCCGGATCAAGCGCGTCTCGGTCGCCGTCCTCGTCGACGGCATCTACACCCCGCAGCAGGGCGGGGAACTCGACTACGCGCCGCGCTCGGCCGACGACCTGGAGCGGATCGCGGCGCTGGTGCGCTCGTCGGTCGGCTTTGATGAGGAGCGCGGCGACCAGGTCGAGGTCGTCAACCTGCGCTTTGCCTCCGCGCCCTCGCAGCTTCCCCTCGACGGCGCCGAAGAGGGCCTGTTCGACTTCACCAAGCGCGACATCTTCTATTTCTCCGAACTCGGCGTGATCGTGCTCCTGTCGCTGCTGACGCTTCTTTTCATCGTCCGTCCGCTGGTCCGCAAGATCGTCGAGCCGGAGAAGCAAGAGGTCGAAATGGTGACGGGGCCGAACGGCGAGATGCTGCAGCTCAACGCCGACGGCACGCCCGCCCTGCCGGCGCCGCTGGAGGAAGAGAACTTCGCCGACTGGTTCAACGACGCCCAGGCGGAGGGCGAAAACCACGCCAATTCCATCGAGCGCGTCGGCGGCCTGATCGAGAACTATCCGAACGAGGCCATCTCGATCGTCCGCACCTGGCTCAACGAAGCCCCGGCATGAGTACGCTGAGATGAATGCTGCCCAGCAGATCCAGGCGCTCCAGATCCACGAGGATCAGGAAGAGCGCGAACTGAAGGGACCGGAGCGCGCGGCCGTCCTGCTGCTGGCGCTCGGCCACGAGCACGGCGCGCCGATCTGGAAGTCGCTCGACGAGATGGAGGTCAAGCAGATCTCCATCGCCATGGCCAAGCTCGGCCCGATCTCGCCGATCATGCTCGACAAGCTTTTCAAGGACTTCGTCACCAAGCTGTCGGCCAAGGGCGCGCTGCTCGGCAACTTCGATTCCACCGAACGGATCCTGCAGTCGGTGCTGCCGGCCGAAAAGGTGGCCACCATCATGGAGGAGATCCGCGGGCCGGCCGGACGCAACATGTGGGAGAAGCTCTCCAACGTGCAGGAGAACGTGCTCGCCAACTACCTGAAGAACGAATACCCGCAGACGGTGGCCGTGGTGCTGTCCAAGATCCGCTCCGAGCACGCCGCGCGGGTGCTGGCGATCCTGCCCGACGAGTTCGCGCTCGAGGTCGTCACCCGCATGCTGCGGATGGAGTCGGTGCAAAAGGAAATCCTCGACAAGGTCGAGCAGACGCTGCGGGTCGAGTTCATGTCGAACCTGTCGACCACCAGCCGGCGCGACGCCCACGAGCTGATGGCCGACATCTTCAACAGCTTCGACCGGCAGACCGAGGCGCGCTTCATGACGGCGCTGGAGGAGAACAACCGCGAGGCGGCCGAGCACATCAAGAACCTGATGTTCACCTTCGACGATCTGTCGAAGCTCGACGCCGGCAGCGTCCAGACCCTGTTGCGCCAGGTCGACAAGGACCGGCTGGCGACGGCGCTGAAGGGCGCCAACGAGTCAGTGCGCGAATTCTTCTTCTCCAACATGTCGCAGCGCGCGGCCAAGATGATGAAGGACGACATGGACGCGATGGGTCCGGTGCGGCTGCGCGACGTCGACGACGCCCAGGCCGGCATGGTCGCCGTCGCCAAGGATCTGGCCGCCAGCGGCGAGATCATGATCACCAAGAACAAGGCAGAGGACGAGCTTGTCTATTAAGGCGACCTCGACAGGACGAAAGAAAAAGATGGCAGCGCCGGCACGGTTCCTGTTCGACACGGATTTCTCCGCACCGGCGGAGCCGGAACCCGTCGAGCCGGAGGTTTTCGAGGAGGCCTCGGACGCGCCGCTCTCCAACCACCTCAACGCCCTGGTGGCGGCGGAAAAGCGCGCCTATGCGCGCGGTCACGCCGACGGCATGGAGGAAATGACCGCCAAGGCCCGCAAGCGGATGGCCGATGAGGCCGGCCGGCTGGTCTCCGCGGCGCAGGGGATCCTCGGGGCCCTCGATGCCGACCGGGTCCGGATCGAGCGCGAGGCCGCCGAGCTTGCCCGCCAGATCGCCGGCAAGCTGGTCGACCATCTGATCGCGCGCGAGCCGACCGGCGAGATCGCGGCGCTGATCGAGGATTGCCTCGGGCCGCTGCGCCAGGCGCCGCACATCGTCGTGCGCGTCGAGGAAAACGACGCCGACGCGATCAAGGCCGAGGTCGACCGCATCGCCCACGAGCGCGGATTCCTCGGGCGCCTCGTCGTCCTCGGCGAGCCGGACCTTGCCCGCGGCGACTGCCGCATCGAATGGGCCGACGGCGGCATCGTCCGCGACCGGGCCGCGATCGAGGCGGAAATCGACGCGGCGATCGAAACCTATTTCAGGGCCCGCGATGGTGGCGGGCCAGCCGATCCCGCGGCAAAGGCCGCGGCGGCGATGGAGAGTGAGCAATGAGCGACGACGACCTGCCGGGCGGCAAGACCGAAACCGCGGAACGTGACGGTCTGGAAGGCGCCGATCCGATGGCCCTGAAGGAAATGTCGGAGGCCGGCTACCGCGTGCTCAGCGAGGAAGAGGACGAGCCGCAGTCGAAGACCGCGTCGGACCTGGAAGCCGTGTTCGACGTACCGGTCCGGGTGTCGGCCGTGCTCGGCCATTCCCGCATGCCGGTGGCGGATCTTCTGAAGATGTCCTCGGGCACGGTTCTGGAACTCGACCGCAAGGTCGGCGAAGCCATCGACATCTATGTCAACGACCGGCTCGTCGCCCGCGGCGAAGTGGTGCTGGTGGACGAAAAGCTCGGCGTGACGATGACCGAGATCATCAAGACCGACCGCTGAGCGCGTTTGGTCCCTGGAGAAGAACGATGCGACTCCTCATCATTGGGTCCCTGAACGGCCAGTTGACGATGGCCACCAAGATCGCCATCGACGGCGGCGCGACCGTCACCCATGCCGACGACACCGCCGTGGCGCTGAAGGTGCTGCGCTCCAGCGGTGCGGACCTCCTGATGGTCGACGTGGCGCTCGACATCGCCGGCCTGATCGAGAAGCTGGAACAGGAACGCATCCACGTGCCGGTGGTCGCCTGCGGCGTTGAGAGCAACGCCAGGGCCGCGGTCGAGGCGATCCGCGCCGGCGCCAAGGAATACGTGCCGCTGCCACCGGATCCGGAACTGATCGCCGCCGTGCTTGCCGCGGTCGCCGAGGATGCGGCGGACATGATCTTCCGCGACCAGGCGATGGCGCGGGTGGTGCAGCTTGCCGACCAGGTGGCGCCGTCCGACGCCTCGATCCTGATCACCGGCGAATCCGGCACCGGCAAGGAGGTGCTCGCCCGCCACGTCCACCGCAAGTCGGGGCGGGCGAAGAAACCGTTCATTTCCGTCAACTGCGCCGCGATCCCGGAGAACCTCCTGGAATCGGAGCTGTTCGGCCACGAGAAGGGCGCCTTCACCGGCGCCGTCGCCCGGCGCGTCGGCAAGTTCGAGGAGGCTGACGGCGGCACGCTGCTGCTCGACGAAATCTCCGAGATGGATGCGCGGCTGCAGGCAAAGCTGCTGCGCGCCCTGCAGGAACGGGTCATCGACCGGGTCGGCGGTTCGCGCCCGGTGCCGGTGGACATCCGGGTGATCGCGACCTCCAACCGCAATCTCGCCGACGCCGTGCGCGAGGGCAGCTTCCGCGAGGACCTTCTCTACCGGCTCAACGTCGTCAACCTGAAGCTTCCGGCGCTGCGCGAGCGACCGGAGGACATCCTGGAGCTGGCGCAGTTCTTCGTGCGCAAATATTCGGCGGCGAACGGCGTTCCGGTGCGGCCGATCGCGGCAGAGGCCCGCCGGCAGCTCTCCTCGGCGCGCTGGCACGGCAATGTGCGCGAACTGGAAAACACCATGCACCGGGCGGTGCTGCTGGCCCGCGGCGAGGAGATCGACGCCGATGCCATCCTGATGCCGGACGGCAGCCGCATCGAGACGGTGGCGAGGGGCCCGGCTGAGCACGCGGCGATGACGGCGGAAGCCGTGACCCGTACGCTGGTCGGCCAGACGGTGGCCGACGTGGAGCGGACGCTGATCCTCGACACCCTCGACCACTGCCTCGGTAACCGCACCCACGCGGCCAAGATCCTCGGCATCTCGATCCGCACCCTCAGGAACAAGCTGAACCAGTACAGCGACGAGGGCGTCGACGTGCCGCCGCCGGGCGAGGCCCGCGCATACGGCGCCTGAACGGAGCCGCGTCGACCAAATCGTGTTGCGGGGCCGCTTCGTTAACTCCCCGGTAACCATACGCTAGGCAAATTCTGCCTAGCGACTGTCGGCGCCAAAACTGCGCCCGGACGGCTTCAGGTGACCGGAGAAGCACTCAGATGACCGATGTGACGGCAGGCGACGTTTCGGCAAAGGCGCCGGCGCAACCGCCCGCTCCCGGAGAGGTCGGAGCCAAGGCCGGCGCTGCCGGCCCGAACGCCTTCACGATCACCCTGTCGCGCATCATCGCTACGCTGAAGAGCGGCGACCTGGGGCTCGCCGCCGGCGTTATGACCATCCTCGTCCTGCTCATCCTGCCGATGCCGGCGATGATGCTGGACGTCTTCCTGGCGATCTCGATCATCTTTTCGGTCCTCATCCTGATGACCGCCCTGTTCATCCAGACGCCGCTGGAGTTTTCCGCCTTTCCCACGGTGCTCCTGATCGCGACGATGCTGCGGCTGGCGCTCAACCTCGCTTCGACGCGGCTGATTCTCGCCAACGGCCATGAGGGCACCGATGCCGCCGGCTCGGTCATCCAGGCCTTCGGCAGCTTCGTCATGCGCGGCAATTTCGTCATCGGCCTGATCGTCTTTGCCATTCTGGTGATCGTCAATTTCATCGTCATCACCAAGGGTTCCGGGCGCATCGCCGAGGTCGCCGCCCGCTTCACCCTCGATGCCATGCCCGGCAAGCAGATGGCGATCGACGCGGACCTGTCCGCCGGCCTCATCGACGAGGGCCAGGCGCGCGAGCGGCGCAAGAACCTGGAAGACGAATCGGCCTTCTTCGGCGCCATGGACGGTGCCTCCAAGTTCGTGCGCGGCGATGCCATCGCCGGCCTCCTCATCACCTTCATCAACATCATCGGCGGCATCGTCATCGGTGTTGCCCAGCAGGACCTGTCGCTCGCCGACGCCAGCCATTCCTATACGCTGCTCACCGTCGGCGACGGCCTCGTCAGCCAGATCCCGGCGCTGATCGTCTCCACCGCCGCCGGCATGCTGGTCTCCAAGGCCGGCGTCACGGGCGCCGCCGACAAGGCACTGGTCGCCCAGCTCTCCGGCTATCCGAAGGCGCTCGGCGTCTCCTCCTTCGTCATGGTGGTGATGGCGGCACTGCCGGGCATGCCGGTGATCCCGTTCCTGACGCTCGCCGCCGGGGCCGGCTACGTGGCCTATGTGTCGGACCGCAAGCAACGGATGAACCAGGCGCAAAAGGTCGTCGCCGAGGCAAAGGCCCAGGCGCCGGCGGAACCGTCCGAGCCGCCGATCAGCGAAGTCTTGAAGATGGACGACCTCAGGATCGAGCTCGGCTACGGCCTGCTGCCGCTGATCAACAAGGCTGACGGGCCGGACCGGCTGACCGACCAGATCAAGGCGCTGAGGCGCCAGCTCGCGGCGGAACTGGGCGTCGTCATGCCGCCGGTGCGTATCCTCGACAACGTGCAGATCGAGGCCAACGACTACATCATCAAGATCAAGGAGGTGGAGGCCGGGCGCGGCATCGTCTACCCGAACCTCTATATGGCGATGGATCCGATGGGCAAGCAGATCGACCTGCCGGGCGCCCACACCACCGAGCCGACCTTCGGCCTGCCGGCGACCTGGATCGAGGCATCCTTACGCGAGGAGGCCTCTATCAAGGGCTACACCGTGGTCGATCCCTCCACGGTGATGTCGACCCACCTGACGGAGACCCTGAGGGCCAACGTCTCCGACCTATTGTCCTACGCCGACGTCCAGAAGCTGCTTTCGGAACTGCCGAAGGAGCAGGGCAAGCTGGTCGACGACATCGTGCCCGGCCAGATCACCGTCTCCGGCATCCAGCGCGTGCTGCAGACGCTGCTCACGGAACGGGTGTCGATCCGCGACCTGCCGTCGATCCTGGAAGGCATCGCCGAGGCGACCGGCTTCACGCGCTCGCCGCAGTCGATCGCCGAGCATGTGCGCACGCGCCTTGCGCGGCAGATCTGCGCCCAGTACCAGGCGCCGGGCGGCTACCTGCCGCTGATCGCCCTGTCGCCGAAATGGGAGCAGGAGTTCGGCGAGGCGCTGGTCGGCGAGGGCGATAACCGCCAGCTCGCCATGGCGCCGTCGAAGCTGCAGGAATTCGTCGTCGCCGTGCGCGATGCCTTCGAGGAGGCGGCGCGCATGGGCGAGGTGCCGGTGCTGCTCACTTCGCCGCCGATCCGCCCCTTCGTGCGCTCCATCGTCGAACGCTTCCGCTCGCATACCACGGTGATGAGCCAGAGCGAGATCCACCCGCGGGCGCGGCTGAAGACGGTGGCGAGCATTTAGGGCGCATGGTGCACAGATCGGTTCGTCGTCATTGCGAACGAGCGAAGCGAGTGCGGCAATCCAGGGGCCATACGCTCCGAGCAAATTGCTCTGGATCGCCGCGTCGCCTACGGCTCCTCGCGATGACGATCTTGTTTAACGCAACGGCACGTACACATGCGCTGCTCCCCGTCCTTCGGACCCTCGCGATGACGGGCGTGCGTCGTCTGGTCCGCTTGCGGCCTACCGTTACTGGGCTCGCGCCGTTTAGTTGGACTGACCCTCCAGCTCCTTCAGATCGATATCCACCATGATGTCGTGGGCGATCAGCTCAAGCGCATCGCGCAGGTCGTCGACGTCGAGGCCGTCCGGCAGGATCACCTCCGCATCGGCGGAGAACATTGCCTCGCCGCTCATGGAGCCGGAAAAGACCTCGGTCCTCAGGTCTTCCACGCTGACGCCGTTGGCGGCGAGGATGCGGCTGACGTCGCGCACGATGCCGGCGTGATCCTGGCCGGTGACGGCGAGGTGGGCGGCCGTGCCGATTGTGCCGCCGCCGGTCTCCGCCTGGCGCCAGGTCACCGAGATGCCCTCGCCGGCAAGGTCGCAGAGCGCCCGCGTCAGTCCCTCCACATGGTCGTCCGGGACCTGGATCCGCACGATGCCGGCGAATTCGCCGCCGAGCCGCGACATGGCGCTGTCGATCCAGTTGCCCTCGGAAAACGAGACGGCTTCGGCGACGGCCTCGACGACGCCGGGGCGGTCGCGGGCGATGACGGTGAGGATAAGCTGTTGCGGCATCGTTTGTCGGACGTCCTTCCGGATCTTGTCGTTGTCTTGTCCCGGCGCCGACAGGCGAGGCCGGGGATGGCGGGACGAGTCTCGCTTGCCCGTGCGCCTATCGCAAGGCTTGAATGGTCGCGGGGGGTGCTTGGCGTCGCCGCGGCGATCGGCTATCGAGGGAAAAAACATGTTCCGAACCCGGCGACAGCATGACCTATCTCGACCTCAACGGCATGACCGATCTGCCTTCCGGCAAGGTCGCCTCCATCGTCACCTCGCTGGAAATGACGGCGCCGCCCGAGCCGCGCGATGCGCCGGAGCGGGGCGACCTTGACCTCGTCAGAATGGCGTGGCCGAAGGGTGCGCCGGACCTTGCCTGGTACCGGGACATCTACCGGCGTATCGGCGAGGATTGGCTATGGTTTTCGCGGCTGGAACTGCCCGACGACGCGCTCGCCGCGATTCTCGACGATCCGGGCATCGAGGTCCACGCGCTGATGGCGGATGGCCGGGCGGAGGGGATCGTGGAACTCGACCGGCGCCGGGCGCCGGACGTGGAGCTTGCCTTTTTCGGAGTGAGCGAAGCCCTCGTCGGCAAGGGCGCCGGGCGCTGGATGATGACGAGGGCACTGGAGATCGCCTGGTCGACGAGCCCGCGCCGGCTCTGGGTCCACACCTGCACCCTCGACCATCCGGCGGCACTGTCCTTCTACATGCGCTCCGGCTTCCGGCCGTTCCGCCGTTCCATCGAGGTGGTCGACGACCCGCGCCTCACGGGTGTCCTCCGCCGCGACGCGGCCGCGCATATTCCGGTGATCCTGCCGGGGAAGTGAGGGTCACACCCGTTCCGGGAACGCTGCGGCGATCGCCTCCCTGTTGGCGTCGACGATGCCGCGCTCCGTGATCAGGCCGGCGACGAGCCGGGCGGGCGTCACGTCAAAGGCCGGGTTGGCCGCCGGCGAGCCGTCCGGCAGGATGGTGATGGTTGCGATCGTGCCGGCGTCGGTGCGGCCGGTGAGGCGCGAGACCTCCTCCATGGCGCGCTCCTCGATGGGGATTTCGGCAACGCCGTCCTCGACCCGGAAGTCGATGGTCGGCGAGGGCAGGCCGACATAGAACGGAATGCTGTTGTCGGCGGCGGCGAGCGCCTTCAGATAGGTGCCGATCTTGTTGCAGACGTCGCCGGTGGCGGTGGTGCGGTCGGTGCCGGTGATGACGAGATCGACCTTGCCGTGCTGCATCAGGTGGCCACCGGCATTGTCGACGATGACGGTGTGCGGCACGCCATGGTGGCCGAGCTCCCAGGCGGTCAGCGAGGCGCCCTGGTTGCGCGGCCTTGTCTCGTCGACCCAGACATGGACCGGGATGCCGGCATTGTGGGCCATGTAGATGGGCGCCGTCGCCGTGCCCCAGTCGACGGTGGCGAGCCAGCCGGCATTGCAGTGGGTGAGGACGTTGACCGCCTCGCCGGTCGGTTTCCTGGCCGCGATTGCCTCGATCAGCGCCAAACCGGCCTTGCCGATGGCGGCGTTGATCTCCACGTCCTCGTCGCAGATTTCCGCCGCCCTCTTGTAGGCGGCGGCGACACGCTCGGTGGGGTCGAGCGGCGAGAGCACCTTTTCCATCTCTTCCAGCGCCCAGCGCAGGTTGATCGCCGTCGGCCGTGTCGCCAGGAGCACGTCGGTCGCGGTGGCCAGCGTCGCATCGGAGGCGTCGTCGCGCAGCGCGAGCGCCATGCCGTAGGCGGCGGTCGCCCCGATCAAGGGTGCGCCGCGCACCCACATGTCGCGGATGGCGCGGGCGGCATCGTCGAGGGTCTTCAGATCGAGGGTGGTGAAGACGTGCGGCAGGCGGGTCTGGTCGATGATGCCGACGCTCCAGCCGTCGTCGTTGAGCCAGATCGTGCGATAATCGGTGCCGTCAACTTTCATCTGAAAAATGCTCCGGAAATGGGGGCTATCCCTTGACGTCGACCGGCGTCGCGCCGATGGCATCGGCAAGGGCGTTCGGATCGCAGGAAAAGACGCATTTCGGCGTTCCGGCCGCGGCCCAGACGACATTGAAGCCGAGAAGGTCGGTGTCGATGAAGGTCTGGAGGGGCGTCGCGTGGCCGAGCGGCGGGATGCCGCCGATGGCAAAGCCGGTGAGGGCGCGCACGTCGTCGGCATCGGGTCGGGTCAAGGCCTCGCCGAGATGTTTCGCGACGCCCTTCTCATTCACCCGGTTTGCGCCGGAGACGAGGAAGAGATAGGGCTTTTTCGAGGTCTTGCCGCGAAACACCAGCGACTTGACGATCTGGGCGACGGTGCAGCCACAGGCGCTCGCCGCGTCCTCGGCGGTGCGGGTCGAGGCCGGCATTTCCATCACCGTGACATTGAGCCCGGCACGCGCTGCAGCTTCGCTGACGAGCCGTGCGCTTTTCGGCAGTTCGCTCATGGTTGCCCGCTCTCATCCTCGTGTCGTTCGATGGGCGAAGATGGCCGAGCATGTATCCAATGGCAAGGGCGCGGCGGGTCGCGGCGGGCGTGCCATGGCGCCGAAATTCTGTTAACAGTTCGTTAAGCGGGGGGCCGATCGGGCAAAGGACCGGGTCATGACGATGGAAGACAACGTGGTGCCGCACGAGCGCATTCGCACGCTTCGCGAAGCCGTGCAGCAGGCGCGCATTGCCGAGGCCGACCGCTCCGATGCGCTGGAACAGCGGCGGCAGACCGAGCAGGTGCGCCTGGAGCTGGTGGCGCGGGAGCTGGAAGGCGTCTTTGCCGAGGCGCGGGAAAAGAGCGACCAGTTCATCTGCGAGATTTCCGCCGGCGCCACGCCGCGGTTGTGGATCGACGTCACCTCCCATGTGGCGGTCGCCAACGATATCCACACCTACCGTTTCCTGAAGGACACGCGGCTCGGCCGTATCGTTCTTGCCGAGACCGACGATACGGGCACGCTCGCCGACCGCGTCACTGCCTATATCGCGGAGCGGGTCGTCGACCTGGAACGGGCGGTGGAGGCCGACTGGCAGATCTGGCGGCTGAACGAGCAGGCGCAGAAGGAAGCGGCGGAAGCCCAGAAGCGCGACGAGGACAAGGCCGCGGAGGCCAAGGCGCGGGACGACGAGGCGGAAGCGGCGAACACGGCACGCCTGGACGGCCCGGCGGGCCGGCCGCGCGAGCGCGGCCATGCCGGCTTTGCCTTTCTCTTCGGGCTCATTCTCGGCTGCGCGGCGCTGGCCGTCTGGATGCAGGCCTCCGGCCAGTACGATTTCCGCCAGCACCTGAAATTCCTGCAGACGAGCGGCACGGCCTCGTTCCCGCAATTGACGGCGGAGCCCAGTGAAGAGACGGCGACGGCGACCGAGGAAACGGCGCCGGCAACGCCTGCCGAGGAGGAGACCGCGGCTGAACCGGCCGATGAGACCGGCAGCATTCCGGAACTGGCCGGCGCGCCCGAAACTCAGCCGGAAGCGGCGACGGGCTCCGAGACGTCTTCGGAAACGGTCGCGCCGGGCGAATAGACGAGACGCCGGCTGCGGATTTCCGACACCGGCTTGCCGGGCAGCGTGAGGCCGCGCTCGGTCATGGCGCAGGTCCAGCCGCCGTCGGTTTTTTCCATATCGAAGAGGTTGTAGCGGGCCGCCGGGCGCTTGTCGCCGGGGGCGTTGGAGGCCGACGGCACGCCGATGATCGGCACCGGCCTCGTGTCGCCGTCGATCCACACGAGGCTGTCCACATGGGTATGGCCGTGCAGCACCAGCTCGGCGCCGGCCTCGTGGATGGCGCGGCTGAAATGGCCCGTGCCGATGAGGCGGCGGTGCCAGTATTTGCGCGAGCGGACCGGCGGATGGTGGATGAGGACGACGCGGAAGAGGTTTTCGGCCTGCAGGCTCTTCAACGTCCGGCAGAGCGCCCGGGCCTGGCGGCTGTCGAAGACGCCGGTCGCCATGAAGGGAGCGGAGGCCGTGGCGCTGGACAGCGCGACGATCGCCAGCGGGCCGCGCCGGCGCACGAACGGAAAGTCGTTGCCGTCGAGCGCTGCAGTATCGCCGGTCATGAACGGGCGCCAGGACTTGATCGCCCGCTTCACCGAGCCGGGCACATAGGCGTCGTGGTTGCCGGGAATGGCGGTGACGTCATGGGGCGGCCCGAGGCTCTGCAGCCAGGCGCGGGCGGGTTCGATCTCGGCCTTCAGCGACAGGTTGACGAGATCGCCGGTGACCGCAATGTGGTCGGGCGCCTGGGTCGCCAGGTCGGCGAGCAGGGTCGTCAGGTGGTCGGCCGTGTGGGTTCCGGCCCGGTTTCGGTGCCAGTTGACGTAGCCGATGACGCGCTTCGACATCAGCTCGCGGATGCGCGCGTCAGGCAGCGGGCCGAGATGGGGATCGGAGAGGTGGGCGAGGCGGTACATGCCTCGCATCTAGTGCCCGGATCGCCCGGCGTCCACCCTCAGACGAGGGGAGCCAGGCAGATCGGCACGAGCCGTGCGTCCGGCCGTCGTTCAGTTGGAGCTGAACGTCATCAGTGCCGCGGCAACGCGACGGTTGGAAAAGTCGACTGCCGGACTCCAGACAAAGCGCTGGTCGCGACGGCGGCGGCGTAAAAAGCTGAACATCGGTCTTTCCTTTGTGGGACGACGAAATCGCCGGGCTCTCGGCGCCGGCGATTAATTTCTATGCAGAGGATGACCACTTAATAGGCATTCTATTGCTGATTGGTTAGGGGGGCAGAGGCAGGTCAGACCCGCCCGAAACGCATGGCTCAGTTACCGGATTTTCATGAAGCTATGCTTTCAGGACATATGACGGCGTTTTCCCGATCCAAATCCTGCTGGACGGCCTTGCGGGGGTGTGATAATCGCCTCGCCCATTCTTCCAACGGAGCCCGCCATGCGGCCGCTATCCCGACTGCGACGACGAAACCGGTCTTGTGACGCTGCGTCACGAGCCGTTCACGCCTGCTGACCGTCGCGTCCGGATCCTTTCGCAAAGAAAATCGCATGATCCCTTGGCGCCGGCCGGCCGGATCGCCAAATCGCATTTCGCGGACCCCATGATCATGTCGATACAAAGCCCCCAGATAGAGCTGGAATCCCCGGGCGACGACGCCGATATCGAAGCCCTGCACGAAACCGCCTTCGGGCCGGGCCGCTTCGCGCGGACCGCGTTCCGGCTGCGCGAGGGCGTGCCGCACGATCCCGCGCTTTCGTTCGTCGTGCGCCGGGACGGCGGGCTCGTCGGATCGGTGCGGCTGACGCCGATCGATATCGGCGGGGTGTCGGGGCTTTTGCTCGGCCCGCTCGCCGTGCTGCCGGCCTTCAAGAACAATGGCATTGGCAAGGCGCTGGTGCGCCATTCGGTGGCGGCGGCGAGGGCCGGGATGGCGGCAAGCGGCCACCGGCTGGTGCTCTTGGTCGGCGACGAGCCCTATTACGGGCCTCTCGGGTTCAAACGGGCGCGGCCGGGCGCTTTGACCCTGCCGGGGCCGGTCGATCCCTACCGGCTGCTGCTGGCCGAACTCCAAGAGGGCGCGGCGGATGCCGCGCACGGCGCGGTGACGTCCGGACGGGTTTTGGCGGGCGCAGCGGCCGTCGAAGGTTAGCGTCCTTCGCGGAACCAGGTGAGCGACAGGATCCCCAGGAGCAGGGCGAGGCCAAGGAGGCCGGCGAAAAGCGGCAACCGGTCGATGCCTTTCAGCACGCTGGCGTCCGTCGTTCTCAGTCCGATCCAGCCGGAGCCGGCAAAGGCTGTCCCGCCTTTCAAGGCGACGACGTTCGGCACGTCGATGTCGCCGCCATCGCTCGTAAGACGGCGGACGCTGCCGCGCGTCTCCTCGGCCATCGGCCGCAGATTCTCGTCGGTGGAGCGCATGGCCGAGAATTCGCGCGGATTGGCCGGGCCGACGGAGGCGAGCGCCGTGCGGGTGCCATCGCTTGCCGAATAAAGCCCGATCTCGCTCGCCGGCACGACGGCTTCCCACAGGCCCGGATCAAGCCGCTGCAGGTCCACCGTCTCGGTGGTGCCCGTCGGGGCGGTCACCGTCACCGGATCGACCGTCTCGCCAAGGGTCTGGCGGCGCACGACGAGGTCGCGGCCGCGGGCCTCCAGCGTGATGCCTTCCTCTTCCAGGTCCGGTTCCTTCATCAGCCAGTGGGCAAGGCGCCTCAAGAGCGGGCCGTGCGGGCCGCCATTCTCGAAGGAGCGCGCCCACAGCCAGACATGGTCGGACAGCAAGAGGGCGACGCGGCCCTTGTCGACGCGCGACAGCACCAGCAGCGGCTGGTTGTCGGCGCCGGTCATGACCGTCTGGCCGGTGGCGGTTTCCGCTGCAATCAGCCGGAACCAGCGGCTCCAGTCGGGCGGATCGCTGGCCGCGCCCGGCAGGCCGCGGGTCACCGGGTGGCGCTCGCCCAGTTCGTTGACATGGGCCCGGTAGGGCTGTTCCAGCACGACCCCGGTCGGCGTCGCCGGCAGCACCTCGGCGAGTGTCGTGCGCGACAGGCTGCCGGGATCGGCGAAGTCGGGGCCGGCGGCGATCAGGATGGCGCCGCCGTTGCGGACATATTGCGTGATGTTGTCGAAATAGAGCGAGGGCAGCACGCCGCGCCGGCGGTAGCGGTCGAAGATGATGAGATCGAACTCGTCGATCTTTTCGGAAAACAGCTCGCGGGTCGGAAAGGCGATCAGCGAGAGCTGGTTGATCGGCGTGCCGTCCTGCTTCGACGGCGGCCTTAGAATCGTGAAGTGGACGAGGTCGACCGAGGCGTCGGACTTCAGCAGGTCGCGCCAGGTGCGCTCGCCGGAATGGGGCTCGCCGGAGACGAGCAGCACGCGCAGGTTCTCGCGGATGCCCTTGACGGCGACGACGGCACGGTTGTTCTGGGTCGTCAGCTCTGCCGGGTGGCCGTCGATCTCGAACTCGAAGATGTTCTTGCCGCCATGGGTGATCTCGACCGGCACCTCGGTCTTTTCCCCGGGCACCATGACGACGGCGCCGACCTCGTCGTCATTGCGGCGGATGACCATGCGGGCCGGGCTCTGGTCGCCGCCCTCGTCGACATAGCGCAGGACCACGGTCTGTTCGGAACCGACGAGGCCGTAGCGCGGCGCGCGTTCGACGACGATGCGCCGGTCCTGCTCGTCCTTGCGGCCGGTGAGGAGCACGTGCAGGGGCCCGTCGAAGCCGAAGCTTTCCGCGCTCTTGGGAACGTCGTGCACCTGGCCGTCGGTGATCATCAGCGTTCCGGCGAAGCGTTCCGGCGGCACGTCGGCAAGGCTTTCCGCCAGCCTGTCGAAGAGCTCGGTGCCGTCGGCGGTGCCGCTGTCGTCGCGGCCGGCCTCGACGATCCGGGTCTCGACATTGCGCAGGTGCGACAGCCGTTCGGTGAGCGCCGCAAGCGCTGCGTCCGTCGCCTCGGTGCGGCCGGAGAGCGCCTGGCTTTCGGATCGGTCGACGACGATGGCGGCAACGCTGGTCAGCGGCTCGCGGTTCTCGCGCTGGATCGAGGGATCGAGCAGGGCGAGGATGAGAAGGACGAGCGCGGCGGCGCGCAGCGGCGCTCCGCGCTGGCGGCGCCAGAAGGCGACCGCCATGAGCACCAGGGCGACGGCGGCTGCCGCCAGGATCAGCGGCAGCGGCAGCAGCGGGGCGGTGTCGATCGACCAGGTCATCCGTTGCCCCTATTGCCCGAGCCGTTCCAGCAGCGCCGGGATGTGCACCTGGTCGGCCTTGTAGTTGCCGGTCAGGGTGTACATGACGATGTTGACGCCGACGCGGAACGACCATTCGCGCTGGAACGGGTCTGGCGACGACATCGGCAGGTAGAAGCGGCCGTCGTCGGTGACCGCCCAGGCGCCGGCGAAATCGTTGGAGGTGATGAGGATCGGCGAGACGCCGTCGCCGGTGCTGACCGGGCGGTCGGGCCGTGCCTCGCCTTTCGGGGTCGCTTCGGTCCAGAGCTGGCCGTCGGCCCAGCGGCCGGGATAGGTCTGTAGCAGATAGAAGGCCTTGGAGAGCACGTGGTCGGCCGGCACGGGCTCTAACGGCGGAATGTCCAGATTGGCAAGGATCTCGCGCAGCTTGGCGGTCGCCGGGGTGATGCCCGGCGCATTGCCGCCGGCCGGCTGGGTGTAGGCGTCGCCGGTGTCGAACAGCACCGTGCCGCCGTTCTTCATATAGGCATCGACCCTTGCCATGGTTTGCTGGGTCGGGGCGTCGGCCTCCGGGTCGATCGGCCAGTAGATCAGCGGATAGAAGGCGAGTTCGTCGCTGGCAACGTCGACGCCCATGGGCTCGCCCGGCTCCAGCGCCGTCCTCTGGGTGAGGAACTGGGTCAGGCCCATCAGGCCGCGGCGGCTGACCGTGTCGATGGTCTCGTTGCCGGTGATGACATAGGCGAGCCGGGTGGAGAGCGTCGCTTCCAGCGCTTTCTGGTCGGCGGCGGAAAGTTCCTGGGCCGAGGCCGGGCGCGGCACGGCGAGCATCATCGCGGTGGCGGCCGCGAGAAGAATACCGGCGGCGCGGCGGCGATGCCAGAAGGTCGCGAGGCCGCCGGCGATCAGGATGACGGCGACGGTGTCGATCAGGATAAGCGCCAGCGCGATGCCGAAGAGGAGGCCGCGCAGGGATCGCGGTCCGGTGACGTCATAGGACGCGATGGTCGCCGTGCCGCCGAGCGGGCCGAGGTCGAGCGGGGCAAGGCTGGCGTCCGGCTTCAGGAGATTTAACGCAAAGAACGCCTCGCTGGCGCCATAGAGCCCCGGCGGATGGGTGCGGCCGGGCACGGCTGAGGCAAGCTGGGCCTCGCCGATCGGCTCGGCCTCGGCCGGCGGCGCGGACAGCGTGCCGAATCCGTCGAGCGTGCGCAGCGGGGCGAGCACAGCGGCCTCGCCATTGGCGTCGGTTGCCGCGTCGGCCTCGGTGCGGGCGGAAAAGGCGACGATCCGCTGCAGCATCTCCACGAAGACGCCGGAAAGCGGCAGGTTCGACCAGTCGGTGTCTGCAGTGACGTGAAAGAGCACCAGCCAGCCGTCGCCATGGCGGGCGGCGGTGACCAGCGGCGTGCCGTCGGCAAGGCTCGCCCAGGTCTTGTCGGGCAGGTCCGGGTCGGGCTCGGCCAGCACCTGGCGGGTGACGGTGACGTCTTCGGGCAGGCGCAGGTCGGCGAAGGGGCCGTTCTCGGAGAAATTGGCGAGCGCCTGGGGCTGCTCCCAGGTCAGGCTGCCGCCGAGGCTGCGGTCGCCGGAGCGCAGGCGCACCGGCACCAGATCGTCCGTGCTGGAGGCAAGGCGCGGGCCGGCGAACCGGACCAGCACGCCGCCGCCGCGCACCCATTTTTCCAGCGGATCGCGGGCCGCCGGCACCAGCGTGCCGATATCGGCCATGGCGATCACGGAAATGCCGGCATCGACGAGTTCCGGGATCGCCGCGGTGACGTCGTCCTTTTCCGGAATGCGGATGTTGGCGAAGGGATTGAGGGCGCGGGTGAGATAGTGCAGCGAAGCGAGCAGGGGCTGGGCCGTTTCCGTGGCATCGCTGGCCAGCAGGCCGATGGTGCGCCGGCGCCAGCGCTCGTCGAGGAGTTGGACGCTGCCGGCGGTCTCGCCGCCGACCGCGGCAAGGCGCGCGATCTCGTTGCGCAGCTCCACCGGCAGGTCGAAGCGGGCCTCGGTGTCGTTGGCGCCGGTCTCGAAGCGGAACGGCGCGGTGCCGAGGACAAAACCCTTGCGGTCGCGGGCCTCGATGAGGCCGTTATCGGGTCCAAGGCCGCCGGTGCGCAGGATCTTGACCGTCAGCGCGTCCGGGTCGTTGGCGGCGCCGGCAAGGCCAACCGGCGAGGCGCCCTCGCGTTCATAGATGGTGACCGGCGCGTCGCCGGCGATCTGGGCGAGGGCGGTGCCGAGGGCCGATCCCGAGCCGTCGTCGACCTCGTCGGCGAGCCAGATGATCTCGCCAGGCGGGGTGTCTGAGGCGGCCTCGTTAAGGGCCTCGACGAGGCCGCCGCGGTCGCTGAAATAGGGGCGCGGGGCGATGGCGCGGAGCCGGTTGCGGGCCTCTTCCGGGTCCGTCGGCACGATCTCCTGGCGGGCGCCGTCGGCGGTGGCGACCAGCAGCACCGGCCGCTCGCCGTCCTTGGCCTTGTCGATGGCGCGTTCGGCGACCGTCACGCGGGCGTCCCAGCCGGTCGCGGCCGGCCAGCCATTGTCCATGACGATCCACATCGGCCCGTCGGCGGAGGTGCGCTCCAGCGCCGGGCGCCAGATCGGCTCGGCGAGTGCCAGGATGATCGCGGCGGCTGCGGCAAGGCGCAGCAGCGTCAGCCACCAGGGACTGCGCGACGGTGTCTCCTCCCGGTGGGCGATTTCGGCCAGGAGCCGGGTCGGCGGGAAGTCGATCTCGCGCGGCCGCGGCGGCACCAGCTTCAGGAGCCACCAGATGGCGATGAGGAGCGCGAGGGCGGCGAGCATTGCCGGGGCACCGAAGCCTAGGGGAAGCCAGCTCATCGCGCCGCCTCCGCCGTATCGCTGCGGTTCATCAGGACGACGTGGCCGTGGTCGCTTTCCGTCAGTCTATGGTGGAGGGCCAGCAGGGGTTCGGCCGCCGGCCTGTCGGTGTGGTGGATGATGAGCGTCCAGCCGAGCGGGTCGACGATGCGGGCAAGCCGCTCGCGCCGGGCGGCGAGGCGGTCGATATAGGCCTGGCGCCAGGTCTCCGCGCGGCCGGCAACGACCCTGAGGCCGCTTTCCGGATCGAGGAATTCGGTGCGCCCGGCAAAGGGGAAGGTCTCTTCCACCGGATCGAGGATCTGCACCAGATGGCCCCTTGCGCCATTGGCGGCGAGCTTTCGCACCCAGTCCTCAAGGACGTCGATGGGGTCGAGCAGGTCGGCGAACAGGACGACGTCCGAGAACCGCTTCACGGCGGCAGTCTTCGGCAGGGCGATCGGCTCGGCGAAATGGCTGAGGGTGGTGGCGATGTGCTCGGCCGCGCCGCGGCTCGCCGTCGGGCGGGTCAGATCCAGGAGCCCGATGCGCTCGCCGGAGGCGGCGAGGAGATCGGCCAGCGCCAGCAGGAGGACCAGCGCCCGGTCGCGCTTGGAGCCGGGGGCAAGGTTTGAGCGGAAGGCCATCGACGGCGACAGGTCCGCCCAGAGCCAGACCGTGTGGGCGGCCTCCCATTCCAGTTCGCGGACGTAGAGGTGGTCGTCGCGGGCCGAGCGGCGCCAGTCGACGCGCTGCGCCGGCTCGCCCGGAACGAAGGGACGGAACTGCCAGAACGTCTCGCCGGGGCCGGGCTGGCGTCGTCCGTGCCAGCCGGCGGCGACGGTCACCGCAATGCGGCGGGCCTCGACCAGCAGATCCGGCAGGCTCGCCGCGACGGTGCGCGAATCGCGCAGGATCGCCGGCCAATGGGCATCGGCCGGCGCGTCCATCTCGGTTTTCGTCTGCTTCTTTATTGCCATGCGGTCGGGCGGTGTCCGTAAAAGGTCGCCGGGTCAGGCGATGCGGGCAACGAGGCGGGAGATGACCTCGCGCACGGTGTGGCCGTCGGCGCGGGCGGCAAAGGTCAGCGCCATGCGGTGCTGCAGGACCGATTCTGCGAGCGCCACCACGTCGTCGACGGAAGGCGCGAGGCGGCCGTCGAGCAACGCCCGTGCGCGCACCGTCAGCATCAGGGCCTGGCTGGCGCGCGGGCCGGGGCCCCAGGAAATGAGGCGGGCCTCCTGGTCCTCGCCGTCGCCGGGACGGGCCGAGCGGACAAGGTCGAGGATCGCTTCGACCACCGACTCTCCGGCCGGCAGGCGGCGCACCAGTTGCTGGAAGCGCATCAGTTCGCTGGAATTCAACACGGTTTCCGGCGGCGTCTCGGCCGCGCCCGTGGTCTCGATCAGGATGCGGCGTTCCGCGTCGCGGTCCGGGTGGTGGATGTCGATCTGGGTCAGGAACCGGTCGAGCTGGGCTTCCGGCAGCGGATAGGTGCCTTCCTGCTCCAGCGGGTTCTGGGTGGCGAGCACATGGAACGGCGAGGGCAGGTCGTGCCGCGCGCCGGCGACCGTCACATGGTATTCCTGCATGGCCTGCAACAGCGCCGATTGGGTGCGCGGGCTGGCGCGGTTGATCTCGTCGGCCATCAGGAGCTGGGCGAAGACCGGGCCGCGCACGAAGCGGAAGGAGCGAGTGCCGTCGGGCGACTGGTCGAGCACTTCCGAGCCGAGGATGTCGGACGGCATCAGGTCCGGCGTGAACTGGATGCGCCGCTCGTCGAGGCCCAGCACCGTGCCCATGGTCTCCACCAGCTTGGTCTTGGCAAGGCCGGGCACGCCGACCAGCAGCCCGTGGCCGCCGGCAAGCACGGTCACCAGCGCCTTTTCCACCACCTCGCGCTGGCCGAAGATGACGGTTTCGATGGCGCGGCGCGCCGCGACGATGCGCTCGACGGCGGCATCGGCTTCGCGCACGACGTCGGTGTCGTCGATTTCCTTGATGTCGGTGGTCACGTCTGTCCCGTCTGGCTGTTCCTGGAAAGGCTCGAGTCGCTGGAAGTTTGACAGCATTCAGCTTGTCACGCATCCCTATGAGGTCATTTAGGGAGGGACCTCGCCGCGTCACCATCGAAAGCGACGCGCGACCAAAGAAAGCGGCGTTTCCGGCGGAATGATGACGCCCGGCGACGCGCATATACAGGCAATACTTGGGAAGCAGAATGGCAGATGCAGAAAGCCCGCTCGATGCGCTGGTGCGCAGAGCCGGCGGCCTGAAGGGCGGGAAACCGCCGATAGAGAACTGGAATCCGCCCGATTGCGGGCCGATCGACATGCGCATCGCCGCCGACGGCACCTGGTTCTACATGGGAACGCCGATCGGCCGGCAGCCGCTGGTCGAGCTCTTTGCCTCGGTGCTGAGGCGCGAGGAGAACGAGGAATATTACCTGGTCACGCCCGTTGAAAAAATCGTGATCGAGGTGGAGGACGCGCCGTTCGTCGCCGTGGAGATGCATTCGGACGGTGACGGCGAGGGCCAGACGATCACCTTGCGCACCAATGTGGGCGACGTGGTCGTGGCCGGGCCAGAGCATCCCTTGCGCTTTGCCGTGGAAGAGGGAACCGGCGGCGTGAAGCCCTATATCCTCGTGCGGGGCCGGCTGGAAGCGCTGTTCGCGCGGCCGCTGCTCTACCAGCTCGTCGATCTCGGCACGACGCGCGACGTCGACGGCGCGGCCCATTTCGGGGTGTGGAGCGGGGGCACGTTTTTCCCGATCCTTCCCGCAGCCGAGCTGGAGCGGCTGGCCCAATGAGCCTTTCAACAGATATCCGCCCGTTCAGCGTTGCCGACTTCCGGGCGCGGGTGGCGCGGCTGTCGACCCACGGCGATGGCGAGGCGGGCGACCATCTGATCGATCCCGCGCTCGACCGGCTGCACGACCGGCACCTGCGCGATGCCGCGGTTCTGGTGCCGGTGGTGGCGCGCGAGCCGGAGGCGACGGTGCTGCTGACCGTGCGCACCGAGCACCTGCCGTCCCATGCCGGCCAGATCGCCTTTCCCGGCGGCAAGATCGACGACGGGGACCGCTCCGCGCTCCATGCGGCCCTTCGCGAGGCGGAGGAGGAGATCGGGCTTGTCCGCGATGTCATCGAGCCGATCGGGCAACTGGAGCCCTATGTCTCCAATTCCGGCTTCCGGATCGTGCCGGTGCTGTCCGTCGTGGCGCCGGATTTCACATTGACGATCAACGAGCATGAGGTGGCCGACGCCTTCGAGGTGCCGCTCTCTTTTCTTATGACGACCTCCAACCACCGGCGCTCGTCCAAGATCCACGAGGGGCTTTACCGCATGTTTTACGAAATGCCCTATGGTGACCGCTATATCTGGGGCGTGACCGCCGGCATCCTCCGGCGCATCTATGAGCGGCTTTATGGCGACGAGGCTTAAGGCGGGCTGGCTTGTCGACGACAAGCTGCAAGGGGTGCTCGCCGCGCTGAACGTTGAGGGCGACGAGGCGCGCATCGTCGGCGGGGCGATCCGCAACACCCTGCTCGGCGTTCCCGTCAGCGACATCGACATCGCCACCACGGCGCGGCCGGAAACGGTCGTCGAACGCGCCGAGGCGGCCGGGTTCCGGGCGATCCCGACCGGCATCGAGCACGGCACCGTCACCCTCGTCGTGGCGCACACGCCGTTCGAGGTCACCACCCTTCGCGAGGACATAGAGACCTTCGGGCGAAAAGCGACAGTGCGCTTCGGGCGCGACTGGGAGGCCGATGCGCGGCGGCGCGACTTCACCATGAACGCGCTCTATGCCGGCGCCGACGGCACCGTCTACGACCTCGTCGGCGGCCGCGCCGACTGCCTGTCGCGCAAGGTTCGCTTCATCGGCGATGCGGACGCGCGCATCCACGAGGACTATTTGCGGATCCTGCGCTTCTTCCGCTTCCATGCCAGCTACGGCGACGGGCCGATCGATCGGGAGGGTCTGCTTGCGGCCGTGCGCGGCCGCTCGGGCCTCCGGCACCTGTCTGCGGAGCGGATCGGCCAGGAGATGCGGCGGCTCGCCATGGCGCCGGGCGGGGCGGCGACGACGCGGATCATGGCCGACAGCGGTATCTTGCAGATCGTCCTCGGGGGCATCGGTTCTCCGGAGACGCTCGGCCGGCTGACGGCGCTTGCAGCTAACCTTCCGGCCTCCCTCGATGCCGCCCTCGCCCACGCCGCCCTCAGCGCCCGCATTCCGGAGGACGCGGAGCGGGTCGCCGAACGGCTGCGGCTCTCCAACGAGGTGCGGCGGCGCATGGTCAAGGTGCTGCGGCTGGCGCCGGGGCTTTCCGCGGATATGGGCGAGGCTGCGGCCAGGCTGGCGCTCTACCGCAGCGATGCGGAGACCTTCCGCGGCGCGGTGCTGCTTGCCTGGGCCTGGTCCGATGCGGCCGGCGACGATGCCGGCTGGCGCGACCTTTTCGGGCTCGCCGGACGCTGGCCGGTGCCGCGCTTTCCGGTCTCGGGGCGGGACCTCGTCGCGCTTGGCATTCCGTCGGGGCCGGCGGTCGGGGAATTGCTTGCCCGTGTTGAGGACTGGTGGATCGGGGAGGGTTTTTCGCCGGGACGCGATGCGGCGCTGGATTATGCGCGGAGCCTGATTGCGGATGAGGTGGAGTAGGGGGCGCGAGTGCACTTCGGATAGGCTGCACTGGATTGCTTCGCTGCGCTCGCAATGACGATTTTGTGAGTGTTTTCAGCGTCATTGCGAGGAGGCCGTCAGGCCGACGCGGCAATCCATAGGGCCTTTCCGGTCATTCCGCCGTCTAGGGCCACTTCACCAGTGGCGGCATCGACGACAGGATCGACTCCACATTGCCGCCGGTCTGCAGGCCGAAGATCGTCCCCCGGTCGTAGAGCAGGTTGAACTCCACGTAGCGGCCGCGGCGGACGAGCTGCTCGTCGCGGTCGGCCTCGGTCCAGGGCCTCTCGAAGTTGCGCCGCACCAGCGCCGGGTAGACCTCGCGGAAGGACTCGCCGACCGAGCGGGTGAAGGCGAGGTCGGCGTCGAAGTCGCCGGAGTTGTGGTAGTCGTAGAAAATGCCGCCGACGCCGCGCGGCTCGTTGCGGTGCTTAAGGAAAAAATACTCGTCGCACCAGGCCTTGTATTTCGGATAGTCCGCCGCCGGATGGGCCTTGCAGGCCGCTTCCATGGCCTCGTGGAAGGTCTTTGTGTCCGGGTCGTCCTGGGTGCGCCTGCGGTCCAGCACCGGCGTCAGGTCGGCGCCGCCGCCGAACCACTGCCTGGTCGTCACCACCATGCGGGTGTTCATGTGCACGGCCGGCACGTTCGGGTTCTGCGGGTGGCCGATCAGCGAGATGCCGGAGGCCCAGAAGCGCGGGTCCTGGTCGGCGCCGGGGATGCGATCGCGGAACTCCGGCGAGAACTCGCCATGCACCGTGGAGATGTGGACGCCGACCTTCTCGAAGACGCGGCCGCCCAGCAGGCTCATTTCGCCGCCACCGCCATCGGCGCCGGTGGAATCCGTTCGGCTCCAGGGTTTCCGGACAAAGCGGCCGGCGGGGGCGTCGGCGCCGGGCACGCCCTCGGGCAGGTCGTCCTCCAGTTTCTCAAAGGCAGCGCAGATGCTGTCGCGCAGTTCGCGGAACCAGGCGCGGGCGCGCTCCTTGCGCTCTTCGATGTCGGCCGGCAGTTCGCTCATTTTTGGTCTTCCCCTCATTGTGCCGGCGCGTTCATCCGCCGCTCTCTCCCCCTTGCATACGCAATGATACGGGGGAACGGCAACCGGAGTCAGATGTGTCCGGCCGGCCACAGCGGGCCCTCCGGTAGCCCTGGGACGCCCCGTCAGGCATTCCCAAACCGGGAAGGTTCGGCTATAAGGAAGCCTGATGCTGCGTGCGACCCGCGCGCGGCGCTTTGCGTCAGCGCAATTGGAGATGCCGATGAGAATCCGTTTCGGATGTTATCCGCCCGGCATCCCACGTATGCGAGCCGCCTGACACCAAAGCGCCCTTTAGCGTTTCTCTGCATCCCATAATATCGCTTTTGTCGCCGCGTTCGCGCCGTGGATCCTTGAAAGGATCACGCCGTTCGGCCGGGCGTTTGCTGCATTGCCCGTGACGGCGATGCGCCCGCCCGTCTTTTCGCGCTGCCGCAACAGGCGCGCCGCCGCGACCCCAATTCGGAGCTTGGCCATGTTTGGCTGGTTTGAAAAACTGATCGATCCGTTCCCGGCCGCCCCTCCGGGCGAGCCGCCCAGGGGCCTGATGCCCTTCCTCTGGCACTATTCCAGGCCGGTGGCGCCGCTGCTTGCCGTGATGGGCGCGACGGCGGCCGTCATCGCCGTTGGCGAGGTGCTGCTCTTCGGTTTCCTCGGCAACCTCGTCGACTGGCTGTCGGACCAGGACCGGGCGACGTTTCTCGCCGAGCACGGCTGGAAGCTCGCCGGCATGGCCGTCGTCATCGTCGTCCTGCTGCCGGCCGTCGTCTTTCTCGACTCGGTGGTCATCCACCAGTCGATCCTCGGCAACTTTCCGATGATCGTGCGCTGGCAGGCACACCGCTACCTGCTCGGCCAGAGTTATGCGTTCTTCCAGGACGAATTCGCCGGGCGCATCGCCACCAAGGTGATGCAGACGGCGCTGGCCGTGCGCGAGTCCGTCACCAAGGTGCTCGACGTGCTGGTCTATGTCAGCGTCTATTTCGTCTCCATGGTGGTGCTGATGGCGGCCTCCGACATTCGCCTGTCGGCGCCGATGGTCGCCTGGATCGTCGCCTATGTGTGCCTGTTGTGGTTCTTCGTGCCGCGGCTGAAGCGGGTCTCGCAGGCCCAGGCCGATGCCCGCTCCGTCATGACCGGACGGATCGTCGACAGCTACACCAACATCGCGACCATGAAGCTGTTCTCCCATGCCGGCCGGGAATCGGCCTATGCCCGGGACGGCATGGACCAGTTCCTGCATACCGTTTACCGGCAGATGCGGCTGGTGACCCTGTTCCAGTCGGCGCTCTACTTCCTCAACTCGCTGGTGCTGTTTGCCATTGCGGCCGTCGCCATCTGGCTGTGGCGGCTCGATGCCGTGACGCTGGGGGCGATCGCCATTGCCATCAGCATGATGCTGCGGCTCAACGGCATGTCCCAGTGGATCATGTGGGAGGTCTCGGCGCTGTTCGAGAATATCGGCACGGTGCAGGACGGCATGGGAACGCTGTCGCGGCCGCAGGCGGTGCGGGACATCGCCGGTGCCAAGCCGCTCGAGGTCAGCGAGGGGCGGATCGATTTCGATGCCATCCGCTTCCACTACGGCAAGGAGGGCGGCGTCATCGAGAACCTCTCCCTGACGCTCTCGCCAGGCGAGAAGGTCGGCCTCGTCGGCCGCTCCGGCGCCGGCAAGTCGACGCTCGTCAACCTGCTTTTGAGGTTCCACGATCTCGAAGGCGGACGCATCCTGATCGACGGCTCGGACATTGCCACCGTCACCCAGGAGTCGCTCCGCGCCGCCATCGGCATGGTCACCCAGGACACCTCGCTGCTCCATCGCTCGGTGCGCGAGAACATCCTTTACGGTGCGCCGGACGCCACCGAGGCGGATGTCCGCGAGGCCGCGCGCCAGGCCGAGGCCGACGACTTCATCCAGGACCTGTCCGACCAGCGCGGCCGGACGGGCTACGACGCCCATGTGGGCGAGCGGGGCGTCAAGCTCTCCGGCGGCCAGCGCCAGCGCATCGCCATTGCCCGCGTGCTCCTCAAGAACGCGCCGATCCTGGTGCTCGACGAGGCGACCTCGGCGCTCGACTCCGAGGTCGAGGCGGCGATCCAGAAAAGCCTCGGCAGGCTGATGGAGGGAAAGACGGTGATCGCCATCGCCCACCGGCTTTCGACCATCGCGGCCATGGACCGGCTGGTGGTCATGGACAAGGGCGAGATCGTGGAAGAAGGCCACCACGAGGAGCTTCTCGCCAGGGGTGGCCTATATGCCAGCCTGTGGGCGCGCCAGTCGGGCGGGTTTCTGTGCGAGGACGAGGAGGAGGCCGAGGTCGCCGAATAATGCTGGGACGTTTCGAGCGCATCGTCGATCCGCTGAGGCCGCCGGAGGCACTGGAGCCCCCGGCGCGCCTCGGCGCGTTCATCTGGCACTATGCGCGCCAGGCGAAATGGTGGTTCATCTTCTTCTTCCTCAACGGCGCGCTGATCGCGGCGACCGAGCTGTTGCTGTTCGCCTTTGTCGGCGACATCGTCGATCTCCTCGGTACGGCCGAACCGGCAACGCTGTGGCAGGAGCACGGCGCGACGTTCCTCTGGATGGTCTTCGTCGTCCTCGTGCTGCGCTCCGCCGCGCTCGTTGCCGGCGCGCTCCTGGAACAGCAGATCATCGTGCCGGGCTTCTTCAATCTGGTGCGCTGGCAGGCGCACAGCCATGTGGTCGGCCAGTCCTTCACCTATTTCCAGAACGATTTTGCGGGCCGGCTCGCGACCAAGGTCATGCAGGCCGGGCAGGCGCTCGGCGACTTCCTCATCAATATCTTCCAGAGCCTCTGGTACTTCGTGATCTTCGCGATCTCGACCTTTGCCATCTTTCTCGACCTCGACTGGCGGCTCGGCGTCGTCGTCGGCGTCTGGATCGCCGGCTACGTCACCATCGGCAGCATCCTGATCCCGCGCATCCGCCGCGCCGCACGGCGGCTCGCCGATATGCGCTCGGTCTTCAACGGCCGCATCGTCGACGCCTACACCAACATCCACACCGTCAAGCTGTTCGACACCACGGGCCATGAGGACGCGTTTGCGCGCGAGGGGCTCACCTGGATGTGGCAGGCGCTCTGCAGCCTGACCCGGATCATCTCCACCATCCGGTTCTCGCTGGTGGCGCTCAACGGCCTGCTTTTGACCGTGTCCGGGTTCCTCTGCGTCTGGCTGTGGCAGGCAGGGGTGCTGACGGTCGGGGCCGTGGCGCTGGCGCTCGGCCTGGTGCTCCGGCTCAACACCATGTCGGGCTGGATGATGTTCTCCATTTCCAACATCTTCCGAGACCTCGGCACCATCCAGGACGCCATGGAGACGATCGCCAAGCCGCACGGCATCACCGACCGGCCGGACGCGAAGGACCTGGTGCCGCGCCAGGGACGGATCGAGTTCGAGCGGGTGAGCTTCCACTACGGCAAGGAGACCGGGATCATCGAGGACCTGTCGCTGACCATCGCGCCGGGCGAGAAGGTCGGGCTGGTCGGCCGCTCGGGCGCCGGCAAGTCGACGCTGGTCAATCTGCTCCTCAGGCTGTTCGACCTGGAAGGCGGGCGCATCCTCATCGACGGCACCGACATCTCCACCGTCACCCAGGAGTCCTTGCGGGCGGCGATCGGCATGGTCACCCAGGACACCTCGCTACTGCACCGCTCCGTCAGGGACAACATTTCCTATGGCGCTCCCGGTGCCGACGATGCGTCCATCTTGAGGGCGGCGGAGATGGCCGAGGCCGACGGCTTCATCCGCGACCTCGTCGACCCGAGAGGCCGGCAGGGATTCGACGCCCATGTGGGCGAGCGCGGCGTCAAGCTTTCCGGCGGCCAGCGCCAGCGCATCGCCATTGCCCGGGTGCTCCTCAAGAACGCGCCGATCCTGGTGCTCGACGAGGCGACCTCGGCGCTCGACTCAGAAGTCGAGGCGGCGATCCAGAAGAGCCTGGGAACGCTGATGGAGGGCAAGACCGTCATCGCCATCGCCCACCGGCTGTCGACGATCGCGGCGATGGACCGGCTGGTGGTCATGGACAAGGGCCGCATCGTCGAGGAAGGCCGGCACGAGGACCTGCTCGCCCTCGGCGGCCTCTATGCGAGCCTTTGGGCGCGCCAGTCCGGCGGTTTCCTGGGCGAGGACGAGGCGGAGAACGCCGCGCAGTAGGGCGGCATCGGTGGCATCACGGGTGCCGGTTTCGACGATAGTGACCGATCAAGGACCGTCTAGGTTGTGACCGCTTCCCTCATGCGGTCTGCGGCATTCCACCCGTCTGCCGCAGCGCCTCGGTGACGCCCATGGCGACGGAGACGGCGAGGTTCAACGAGCGCGTGCCGTCGACCATCGGGATCATCGTGCGGATGTCGGCCCTGGCGTGGATCTCGTCGGGCACGCCGGCGGACTCGCGACCGAAAAGCAGTATATCACTTTCCTCAAATGACAGATCGACAAAGGATCGACTTGCCTTGGTGGTGAACAGCACGAGGCGCCCGCCGGTGCGGCGCCTGGCAGCGTCGAAGTCCTCCCAGCCGTCGTGCAAGGTCAGGGCGGCGCGGTCCAGATAGTCGAGCCCGGCGCGCCTGAGGGCCCGGTCGTCGGTCCTGAACCCGGTCGGCCCGATGACGTCGACGGCGACGCCGAGGCACGCTCCCAACCTTAGAATGGTTCCGGTATTCTGTGGAATATCCGGCTGATACAAGGCGATACGCACGTTTCGTCTCATTCGTGGTTTCCGATATCGACCTCTCCCGCGCCATGCGCTAAAAGGCTTTCGGGGACGGCTTTTAGAGGGGGCGGCGGTTGCGACAAACAGTCGTTTTGACATAAGTCGGTCTGGACAGTCGACGCACCTCCCCCTAAGAACGCCAATGAGGCCAAGTATCTCGCTTGGCGAATAACATATTGCCCGCGGACTACAGCAGGTGCGACCGCATATCGCGCGCATCGCATGCGAAAAGAGGACACGCCATGTCTGCTTCTGCCACTGCCGAACCCACCCGTCGCGACATGCTCTACATTTCGACGGCCGCCGTCGGCGCCATCGGCGTCGCCGCCGTCGCATGGCCGTTCGTCGACCAGATGAATCCGGACGCCTCCGCGCTCGCGCTCGCCTCCATCGAGGTCGACGTCAGCGCCGTCGAGGTCGGCCAGTCGATCAAGGTCAAATGGCGCGGCAAGCCGGTGTTCATCCGCAACCGCACCGAGAAGGAACTCGAGGAAGCCAACGCGGTGCCGCTCGACGAGCTGCCGGACGCCAACGCCCGCAACGCGAACCTGCCGGGCGATGCCCAGGCGACCGACGAAAACCGCGCCGCCACCGGCAAGGAGCCCTGGCTGGTGATGATCGGCGTGTGCACCCATCTGGGCTGCATCCCGCTGATGAATGCCGGCGACTATGACGGCTATTTCTGCCCCTGCCACGGCTCGCACTACGACACGGCCGGCCGCATCCGCAAGGGCCCGGCGCCGGAGAACCTGCACATCCCGCCCTACGAGTTCCTGTCGGACACCAATATCAAGATCGGCTGAGGCCGAAACAACGGCACAAGCCGGAACGAGGAATATCGGCCATCGCCGATAAAAGGGGAAGCTTGAAGGAAATATAGATGTCCGAATATTCGAAGTTCCAGTCGCAGAACCGCTTCGTGAAGTGGATGGAAGCGCGGCTGCCGATCGTCAGCCTTGCCTACAATGAGACCTTCGGGTTCTACAGCCCGAAGAACCTTTCCTATTTCTGGACCTTCGGCGCCATTCTCACCTTCATGCTGGTGGCCCAGATCGTGACCGGCATCGTGCTGGTCATGCACTACACGCCGCATGTCGACATGGCCTTCAATTCGGTCGAGCACATCATGCGCGACGTGAACTACGGCTGGCTGCTGCGCTACCTGCACGCGAACGGCGCGTCGATGTTCTTCATCGCGGTCTACATCCATATTTTCCGCGGTCTCTATTACGGCTCCTACAAGGCACCGCGGGAGGTGCTTTGGATCCTCGGCGTCATCATCTATCTCCTGATGATGGCGACCGGCTTCATGGGGTACGTGCTGCCGTGGGGCCAGATGTCGTTCTGGGGCGCCACCGTCATCACCAACCTGTTCTCCGCCTTCCCGCTGGTCGGCGAGAGCATCGTGCAGTGGCTGTGGGGCGGCTTCTCGGTCGGCAACCCGGCCCTGCAGCGGTTCTTCTCCCTGCACTACCTGCTGCCGTTCATGATCGCCGCGGTGGTCATCCTGCATATCTGGGCGCTGCATGTGGTCGGCAACGGCAACCCGACGGGCGTCGAGCCGAAGTCACGCCAGGACATGGCGCCGTTTGCGCCGCACGTGCTGATGAAGGACGCCTTCGCGCTGATGCTGTTCTGCATCTTCTTCGGCTGGTTCGTGTTCTACATCCCGAACTATCTCGGCCATCCGGACAACTACATCCAGGCCGACCCGCTGGTCACCCCGCCGCACATCGTGCCGGAATGGTACTACCTGCCGTTCTACGCCATCCTGCGCGCCATCCCGGACAAGCTCGGCGGCGTCATCGCCATGTTCGGCGCCATCCTGGTGCTGTTCATCCTGCCCTGGCTGGACACCTCCAAGGTGCGCTCCGGCGCCTACCGGTCGCTGTGGTTCAAGACCGCCTTCTGGCTGTTCGCCGTCGACTGCGTCATCCTCGGCTGGCTCGGATCGCAGCCGGCGGAGCCGGTCTACGTCACGGCCGCGCAGTTCGGCACCGCGTACTATTTCGGCTACTTCTTCATCATCCTGCCGCTGCTCGGCTTCTTTGAGAAACCGAAACCGTTGCCGGCGAGCATTTCCGATGCGGTTCTGGCCAAGAACGGTGGCTCGGCACATCCTGCCGACGCGACCTCGGCACCGGAAACGCGCGGTTGACGCGGGCGAAACAGGAGGTTTTTCCAATGAAGACGATGATCAAATCCACCGTCGCCGCCGCCTGCCTCGCCAGTGCGTTCGCCCTTGCTAGCGTCCCGGCGACCGCGGCCGAAGAGGGCCATCACCTGGAGCAGCTCTCCTGGAGCTTCGCCGGACCGTTCGGCCGCTACGACCAGGCGCAGCTCCAGCGCGGCTTCAAGATCTACCGGGAGGTCTGCTCGGCCTGCCACTCCATGGAGCTGGTGTCGTTCCGCAACCTCGCCGACCCGGGCGGGCCGGGCTTCACCGAGGAGCAGGTCAAGGCGCTGGCCGAGGAATACACCATCAAGGACGGCCCGAACGAAGAGGGCGAGATGTTCGAGCGGCCCGGCAAGCCGTCGGACAAGTTCCCGTCTCCGTTCCCGAACGCGGAAGCGGCCAAATACGCCAATAACGGCGCCCATCCGCCGGACTTCTCGCTGCTGGCCAAGGCCCGCGGTCCGCATCGCGGCTTCCCGTGGTTCCTGTTCGACGTCTTCACCCAGTACCAGGAGGGCGGCCCGGACTACATCCATGCCATCCTGACGGGCTATGAAGAGTCGCCCGAATGCGGCGCCGACTTCGAAGGCTACTACAACACCGCGTTCACCGTCGGCGGCGTTCCGGAAGGCTGTAAGGAAAACGGCCATTCGACCATTGCCGGCACCTATATCGCCATGGCGCCGCCGCTGTTCGACGAGCTGGTCGAATATGAGGACGGTACGGCGACGACCGTCGACCAGTATGCCAAGGACGTCGCGGCCTTCATGATGTGGGCGGCCGAGCCGAAGCTGGAGCAGCGCAAGCGCATCGGCTTCATGGCGATGATCTACATGATCGTGCTGGCCGGCATGCTCTATTTCGTCAAGAAGAAGCTCTGGGCCAACATCGACCACTAGAGCCCTTTTGACGCCGAAATCGCGGCCCCCGCTCTCCTGCCGGAGGGCGGGGGTCTTGCTTTTTGCACCGTTCGCAGCGACACCGTCATGCCGCCGGCAGGAGCCGGCCAGACCGGAACCCGACCTCTTCTTCCGCCATGCCGCATCACGATCCCGACCGCCCCGGCACATTGAGACGGCTGAAATACGGCCTGGAATACGGCCTCTTCCTCGCCGTCGTCGGCATTGTCCGGCTGATGCCGCTCGATATGGCCTCTGCGGTCATGGGGCGGATCTGGCGGATGCTGGCGCCGCTGACCCGGCGGCAGCAGCGGGTGCTGGAAAACCTGGAACGGGCGATGCCGGAAAAGAGCGCGGCGGAGCGGCGCACGATCGCCCGCGATGCCTGGGAGAACCTCGGCCGGGTGTCGGCCGAGACCCTGCTCATCGACCGCATCGTCGCACAGAAGGACAAGCGTGTTTCCTGGCCGGACGGCATGGTCGAGACCCGCATGGGTACGGACAGCGACCACATGGTCCTGGTCTCGCTGCATCTCGGCAACTGGGAGGTGGTGATCCTGCCGGCGGTAGCCGCGGGTGTGAAGCCGGTCGGCGTCTATCGCGAGGTCAAGAACCCGCTGGTCGACGCCTATCTGCGCCGAAAGCGCATGCTCGTTTTCCCGCACGGGCTCCTGTCCAAAGGCCACGATACGGCGCGGACGCTGCTCGGACATCTGCGCCGGACCGGGTCCGTGGCGCTGGTCGGGGATCTCCGCGAATCCAAGGGCATCGACGTCACCTTCTTCGGCCACAGGGCATCGGCGACCTATTTTCCCGCGATGCTGGCCCGTCATTGCCGGGTGCCGCTGATCGCCGGGCGCTGCGTGCGCACCGGCGGTGTTCATTTCCGCATCGACATGCAGCACATCGACTATCCGGTCACCGACGACCGCGATGCCGACATCGCCGCGGCGACCCAGGCGATTCACGACGTCTTCGAGCAATGGATCCGGGAGACGCCGGCGCAGTGGATGTGGGTGCAGCGCAAATGGTGGCCCGGCCGCAGCCAGCGGCGCCAGAGCCGGCATGGCGAGGAGGCCGGTGTGGCGGAGGGTGCGCGCGAGGGGACGGAGACCGATCCGCTGCGGCGCGACACTACCTGACGAGGGCCGCGTAGCCCTTCATCAGCATGCGGTTGGCGGCGATCCGGATCGGCTTGTTGCCGAGGTCGGCGGTGCGGTTGGAGTGCGGTACGCCGCCTTCCATCACCGGCTCTTCCAGGAAGTCGCAGAGTTCCTTCCAGCCGTCGCCGGTCTCCCAGCAGATTTCCAGGAACTGGTCGCTGGCGCCCTGGCGCGCGAAGAAATCGCGGACGCGCTGGTTGTGGGCCTCGTAATAGGCGATGAACTCCTCTTCCCGGCCGACCGGATAGAGATAGCCATAGACGTCGAGGTTGAGCTTGTTGCCGAAGACAGAGCGGCGCTCGAAATGGGAGATCAGGCTGTTCAGCCATTTTTCCGGCGAGCGGCGGGTGGTCAACACGGCGCGCATCGCCTTGCCGTAGCGTTCCAGGCCGACCTCGTAGAGATAGGGCGGGGCAAGGCCGGTGAAGGCTTCGTGGGCGTCGAGGTGCGGCAGGACGGCCTCCATGCGGCCGGCGCGGGCATCGAAGAAGACGCGCTTGTGCAGCCGGGCGATGTCGTAACCGAGGAGACCGAGGCATTCGCGCAGCGTCGAAGTGCCGCTTTTTTGCAGACCGACGCCGAACACCTTGAATTTCTTGTCCAATCCGGTACCTCATTGCGTGGGGATCGGGCGGACGATAGTGCGGACGGCCGGGAGTTTCAATGACCGCCATTGGCGGCGGCGGCCGAGTGCGGTGTCGGGCCTTGCGTCCCGGCGCCCGGGCCGGAGCATGGGCGAGGGTCCTCGATGACGAAATCAATGCTTGGGGTAATCGGCGGATCGGGTCTCTACGATCTGCCGGGGCTGGAAAACGCGCGCTGGGAGACGGTCGAGAGCCCCTGGGGCGAGCCGTCCGACGCGATCTGCATCGGCGAGGTCGACGGCCTGCCGATCGCCTTCCTGCCGCGGCACGGGCGCGGCCACAGGCTGAGCCCGACCGGCATCAACTACCGGGCCAATATCGACGCCATGAAGCGGATCGGCGTCACCGACCTTGTCTCCGTCTCGGCCTGCGGCTCGCTGAAGGAGGAGCTGGCGCCGGGCACCTTCGTGCTGGTCGAACAGTTCATAGACCGCACCTTCGCGCGCGAAAAGAGCTTCTTCGGCAATGGCTGCGTCGCCCATGTCTCCATGGCCTATCCGGTCAGCCCCGGTCTCGTCGACGAGATCGAGAAGGCGGCGCGGGCCGAGGACATCGCCTACCGGCGCGGTGGCACGTATCTGGCCATGGAGGGCCCGCAGTTCTCCTCGCTGGCCGAAAGCCACCTCTATCGCGGCTGGGGCTGCGACGTCATCGGCATGACCAACATGCCGGAGGCCAAGCTCGCGCGCGAGGCGGAACTCTGCTACGCGACTGTGGCCATGGTCACCGACTATGATTCCTGGCATCCGGACCATGGCGAGGTCGACATCACGGCGATCCTCAAGGTGCTGAAGGAAAATGCCCACCACGCCCAGCAGCTCGTCGGCCGGCTCGCCCGCGATTTCCCGCGCGAGCACCAGCCCTGTCCGATCGGCTCCGACACCGCCCTCGACTTCGCCATGATCACGGCGCCGGACGCGCGCGATCCCGCCCTCGTCGCCAAGCTCGATGCGGTCGCCGGCCGTGTCCTCAACAAGTCCTGAGGAGGCAGCCATGGAACTTCGCAACGGAATGGACCTGAAGCGGCTCGTGCGGACGATCCCGGACTATCCCAAGCCGGGCATCATGTTCCGCGACCTGACCACGCTGTTCGCCGATCCGGCGGGCCTTCGCGCCGCCGTCGACGAGATCGTCTGGCCGTTCTTCAAGGCCAAGGCGCAGATCGACATCATCATCGGCATCGAGGCGCGCGGCTTCATCCTCGGCGGTGCCGTCGCCCACGAACTCGGCCGCGGCTTCGTGCCGATCCGCAAGAAGGGCAAGCTGCCGCACAAAACCATCGGCCAGGATTACAGCCTGGAATACGGCGTCGATACGATCGAGATTCACGCCGACGCGATCAAGCCGGGCGACCGGGTGCTGCTGATCGACGACCTGATCGCCACCGGTGGCACCGCGGTCGCCGCCGCCGAGCTGATCCACCGCTCCGGCGGCGAGATTGTCGCCGCCGCCTTCATCATCGACCTGCCGGACCTCGGCGGCACCGCCCGCCTGCGCGACAAGGGCATTGCGGTGCATACGCTGATGGAATTCGAGGGGGATTGAGGGCTGCCCGGGCGGCATTGAAGAGTTATAGTTATATGCCTATAATCTTCCTGCGGTCGGGATGCGAGGCATCGTGAAACCGTGCTTCTTCGTGGCTTCGAGCCGGGACGATCTCCGCGCCTTTCCGGATCCTGTGCGCCAGGAAGTCGGCCTTGCGCTCTACGAAGCGCAGTGCAGCTTTGAGGCGGGCTCGGCAAAAGCGCGCTGAAGGGATTCGGCGGCCGCGGCGTCCTGGAGGTGGTCGAGCACCACGACGGCAACACCTTTCGGGTGGTCTATACGGTTCGCCTTGCCGGTGCCGTCTATGTCCTTCACGCCTTCCAGAAGAAGTCGAAGAAGGGCATTGCGACGCCGAAGCAGGAGGTCGACCTGATCAGGCGGCGCTTGAAGGTTGCCGAGGAGCATCATCAGCGCTGGCGCACGGAGGAGAGCCGATGACGGACGAGAAAACGGATGCGGTCGTTGTCGGAAGTGGCAACGTCTTTGCCGATCTCGGCCTGCCCGATGCGGACGAGCATCTCCTGAAGGCCGAGATCGTCGTGCAACTGAAACGCCTGATCGCCGAGCGTCAGCTCACTCAGACGAAAGCGGCGACGCTGATTGGCATGGCCCAGCCGGACCTGTCCAATCTCCTGCGCGGGCAGCTTCGCGGAGTGTCTGTAGAGCGGCTGATGCGGGCGCTGACCGCACTCGGTCAGGACATCGACATCCGCATCGGTCCGCGCGACGACGACAGCCGGCCGGCCCGCATCAGAGTTCTGGCTACCGAGTCTGGCGCGTAACCGGTCGTCTCAGACTGGCCTCAACGGCAAAAAAATGCGGCCGGTGAAGCGCATGACCGGAGTGCCGTCCTGGTTTTCGGCGCCGTTTTCCGAGGTCAGGATGCCGAAGTCGGGGCGCGAGCGGGAGATGCGCTTGTCGACGATCCTTGAGGAAAGGCTCAAGGTGTCGCCGGCATAGACCGGCTTCGTCCAGCTGAGGTCCTCGATGCCGGGCGAGGGACCCATGGCGACGACCGGGATGCCGGCGGCATGGAGGCGCGCGTCCTCCGCCACCCAGTAGTCCACATAGGCGCGGATCCAAAGCGCCGTGGTGTGCCAGCCGCTGGCGCAAAGGCCGCCGAAATGGCTCTTGCGGGCCGCCTCGTCGGAGAGGTGGAAGGCCTGGGGGTCGTATTTTTTCGCGAAGGCGACGATCTCCTCGGCGGTCACCGTGCGGCGGCCGAGGTCCATCTCAAGGCCGATTTCGATCTCCTCGAAGCGCCTCACGGGGCCGCCCTCCGGCCCTGCAGCATTGGAAATTCCATTTCAAGGAGCGCGCTGCCGGTCTCGTCCATCAGCGTTGCCCGGCACTGGACGATGCCCATTTCCGGGCGCGAGCGCGAGGCGCGGGCGTCGAGCACCAGGAGACGGGCAAAAAGCCGTCCCGGCACCACCGGCTTCAGCCAGCGCACCCTGTCGATGCTGCCGGCGCCCATGGAGGCGGTGTTGGCAAGGAGGCCGTCGACCATCAACCGCATGGTGACGCCGCAGGCCTGCCAGCCGGAGGCGCAGAAGGTGCCGAGCAGCGAGGCTTTTCCGGCCTCCTCGTCGAGATGGAAGGGCTGGGGATCGAAGGCCGTTGCGAACTCCACGATCTCATCGTGGGCGAGATCGTAGCTGCCGAGGTCGATCTCCTCGCCGGGGACGAAATCCTCGAAATAGCGGAACTCAGTCATGGGAGCACTTTTGCGATCGGAAGGTATCGAATCTTTATCTGAAAATGTCGCGCCGGTCAGGTCGCGAGGCGCCAGATCAGCGGCAACAGGATGGCGGTCGCCAGCGCGTTGAGGCCCATGGCAAGGCCGGAAAAGGCGCCGGCGATCTCCGTTTCCTGAAAGGCGCGCGCGGTGCCGATGCCGTGGCTCGCGGTTCCGAGGCCGAGGCCCCTTGCGGCCGGATCGCGGATGCCGATGAGGGTGAGGACGAGGGGCCCCACCATCGCCCCGAAGATGCCGGTGACGATAACCAGCACGGCGGTCAGCGAGGGAAGGCCGCCGAGCCGTTCGGCAATGCCCATGGCGACGGGGGCGGTCACCGACTTGGCGGCAAGGGAGGCAAGGGCATCGCGCGAGCCATCCAGCAGATAGCCGATGGCGAGCGCGGAGAGGATGGCGGTGAGCGAGCCGGTGATGAGGCTGACCGCGATGGCGACGGCGGAGCGGCGGATGCGCTCGAACTGGCGGTAGAGCGGTACGGCAAGCGCCACGGTCGCCGGGCCGAGCAGGAAATGGACGAACTGGGCGCCGTCGAAATAGTCCTGGTAGCTGGTGCGGGTCAGGAGCAGCAGCGCAACGAGGATCGCGACGGCGAGGAACACCGGATTGGCGAGCGGGTTCGAGCCGCTCTTCTTGTAGATCAGCGTCCCGATCAGGAAGGCGGCAAGGGTGAGCGTCAGGTGCAGGAGCGGCGAGGCGCTTAAGTAGGCCCAGATGTCGCGCAGGTCCGCCATCGGCTCAGCCCTTTTCCGTGTCGCCGCGCCGGCCGAACCAGGCCATGATCGTGGCGGTCACCGCGATGGTGAGGACGGTGCTGACGACAAGCGCTGCGCCGATCGGCAGGGCTTCAGAAGCGATCAGCCGGAAATGCAGCATGACGCCGACGCCGGCCGGCACGAACAGCAGCGACAGGTGAGCGAGCAGCGTGTCGGCGACCCTGGCAAGGTCGGCCGGGACGCTGCCGCGAAGGGCGAGGAAGGCGAACAAGAGGACCATGCCGACGACCGGGCCGGGCACGGGCAGGCCGAGGAAATGTGTGATCAGTTCGCCGGCGAGCTGGCAGGAAAAGATGAGCGTCAGATAGGCGAGCATGGAACGGCCCGTGTGTTTGGCAATGCCGAGAGGAGAGCCGGTAGCGCGGGCAAGGTCAAGCGGGCGTTGGCCCGCGCAGGCCTCTAGGTATTGAACTTGAAGAGCATGACGTCGCCGTCCTGGGTGACGTATTCCTTGCCTTCGTCGCGGGCCTTGCCGGCGGTCTTGGCGCCCTGTTCGCCGCCGCAGGCGACGAAGTCGTCAAAGGCGATGGTCTGGGCGCGGATGAAGCCGCGCTCGAAGTCGCTGTGGATGACGCCGGCGGCCTGGGGAGCCTTTGCACCCCGGTAGACGGTCCAGGCGCGGGCCTCCTTCGGCCCGGCGGTGAAGAAGGTGATCAGGTGGAGGAGGTCGTAGCCGGCGCGGATCAGCCGGTCGAGGCCCGGCTCCTCAAGGCCGATGGTCTCCAGGAACTCGGCCTGCTCGTCCGCCGAGAGCTGGGCGATCTCCGCCTCGATGGCAGCGGAAATGACGACGGCGGCAGCGCCCTGGGAGGCGGCCATTTCCTCGACCTTGGCGGAGAGCGCGTTGCCCGTTCCGGCCGATTCCTCGTCGACATTGCAGACATAGAGGACCGGCTTGGAGGTCAACAGGTTGAGGGCCTTGAAGGCAGCCTCGTCGTCTTTGGCAACGTCCAGCAGGCGCGCCGGCTTGCCGTCCTGGAGGAGGGCGAGCGCGCCCTCCATCACCGGCAGGACGGCCTTTGCCTCCTTGTCGCCGACCTGCGCCTTCTTGCGCAGCGCCACGATGCGGCGCTCCAGGCTCTCAAGGTCGGCAAGCATCAGCTCGGTCTCGACGGTCTCGGCGTCGGTGACGGGATCGATGCGGCCGTCGACATGGGTGACGTCGCCGTCCTCAAAGCAGCGCAAGACATGGACGACGGCGTCGACCTCGCGGATGTTGGCGAGGAACTGGTTGCCGAGGCCCTCGCCCTTGGAGGCGCCGCGCACCAGGCCGGCGATGTCGACGAAGGTGATGCGGGTCGGCACGATGTTGGCCGAGCCGGCGAATTCGGCGATCTTGTCGAGCCGCGGATCGGGCACGGCGACCTCGCCGGTGTTCGGCTCGATGGTGCAGAACGGATAGTTGGCGGCCTGGGCCGCCGCGGTCTTGGTCAGGGCGTTGAACAGCGTCGACTTGCCGACATTCGGCAGACCGACGATCCCGCATTTGAAACCCATGGTCTTTTCGTCTTTCCGGTTGGGCGCTTAATGCCCGAGGTCTTTAGCTTGGCATCGGGTGATTCCGAAAACCGGTGCCCACTTTTCGGCCCGATGCCCGAAATCAGTCATGCTTTCCGAACAGCCGGGCGAGGCCCTCGGCCAGCGCGCCGCGCTTTTGCGGCTCGGCAGGCTTGTCCGCCGTCGCCGGTTTTTCTGCCGGCGTGTCGGCCGCCTTCGGATCGGGCTTCGCCTCCGGCTTGTCGTTCTTCTTTCCGCCACCCTTGCCCTTTGCCGGCTTCTTCGGCCCGGTGGGGCTGCCGCCGAGCGCCAGGTGCAGCTTGTTGGCGAAGGCGGAATCGGCGCCGGTCGCTAAGAGCACCGCGTTGTCGGCAATGGCGTCGAGCAACGGCTCCAGCCAGTCGAGGTCCGCCTTGGCGAAGTCCTTCAGGACATAGGAATGGACCAGCTCCTTGCGGCCGGGATGGCCGATGCCGAGGCGCAGGCGCCGGTAGCGGTCGCCGATCTGGGAGGTGATGGACCTGAGGCCGTTGTGGCCGCCATGGCCGCCGCCGGTCTTCATCCGCGTCTTTGCCGGCGGCAGGTCGAGTTCGTCATGGATGACGACCACGTCCTCGGGCTGAAGCTTGTAGAAGCGGACGACCTCGCCGACGGCGCGGCCGGATTCGTTCATATAGGTCATCGGCTTGACGAGAAGCACCTTCTCGCTGCCGAGATGGCCGTCGGCGACCTCCGCCTGGAATTTCCGCCGCCAGGGCGAGAAGCCATGGCGGCGGTGTACGGCGTCGACGGCCATGAAGCCGATATTGTGGCGATTGTCGGCGTAGTCGGAGCCGGGATTGCCAAGGCCAACGAGTATGAACATGGCCGGCCCTCCCGGCTTGCCGTCCGGGACCGATTACTGCTCGGAGCCGTCTTCGGACTTCTCCGAACCGTCTTCCCCGCCTTCGCCCTCGCCCTCGGCTTCCGCCTCGGCTTCGGCCGCTTCGGCTTCTTCCTCTTCCTCCTCCTGGAGGCCGGCAGGAGCCGCGATGGTGGCGATGGTGAAGTCGCGGTCGGTGATCGCCGGGGTCACCCCTTCCGGCAGGGTCACCGCCGAAATGTGGATGGAATCGCCGAGATCGAGGCCGGCAAGGTCCAGTTCCAGATTGTCCGGAATGGCGTCGACCGGGCAGTCGAGTTCGACCGTGTAGCGAACGACGTTGAGGACGCCGCCGCGCTTCAGACCCTTGCTCGACTCTTCGTTGATGAAGGTCACCGGCACTTCGACGGTCAGCTTGGCACCCTTGGTGATGCGCAGGAAGTCGATGTGCAGGAGTTCGTCGCGAACCGGGTGAAGCTGGAAGTCGCGCGGGATGACCCGGGACTTCTTGCCGTCGACATTGACGGTGGCGACCGTGGTCATGAAGGCGCCGCCATGCAGACGCATGGTCATGTCCTTCAAATCGACCGCAATCGGCTCGGGGGATTTCTTGTCGCCGTAAATCACGGCAGGAATCTTGTTCTCGCGGCGCAATGCACGTGCGGCCCCCTTGCCAACCCGCTCGCGCACCGTGGCCGCTATCTCGTAGCTCTCGCTCATCGGTGTCTCCTTAAAGAAAAAAGGCCGCAAAAACTTGCGTGCCTGATCAGACGCCGCCTCCAGGGGTGCAAGCGCCGCGGGCCGCTTATAGTGGAGAGCGCGTCGAAGGGCAAGATGGCGCCGGGGCGCGGCACCCCGGTTTCTTGCCGTTTCTCGTTAAGGCGCCCGATCGATCCTAGTCGAAGAGGCTGGAGACCGATTTTTCCAGGGCCGTGCGGTTGATCGCTTCGCCCAGCAGCGGGGCGATCGACAGGAGCCGGATGTTCGGCGCGGCGTTGATCGCCGCCGTCGGCTCGATGGAGTTGGAGATCACCAGTTCTTCCAGCCGCGAGGCCGTGATGCGCGCAACGGCGCCGCCGGACAGCACGCCGTGGGTGATATAGGCGATGACGCCGGTGGCGCCCTTTTCCAAGAGCGCATTGGCGGCGTTGCACAGCGTGCCGCCGGAATCGACGATGTCGTCGATGAGGATGCAGCGCCGGCCTTCCACGTCGCCGATGATGTTCATGACCTCCGACTCGCCCGGCTTGTCGCGGCGCTTGTCGACGATGGCGAGCGGCGCATCGATGCGCTTGGCGAGCGCGCGGGCGCGCACGACGCCGCCGACATCCGGCGAGACCACCATCAGATTGTCGCTCTGGTAGCGCTCCTTGATGTCGCGGGTCATCACCGGCGCGGCATAGAGGTTGTCGGTCGGGATGTCGAAGAAGCCCTGGATCTGGCCGGCATGGAGGTCGAGGGTGAGCACTCGGTTGGCGCCGGAGCCGGCGATCAGGTTGGCGACGAGCTTGGCCGAGATCGGCGTGCGCGGCCCGTGCTTGCGGTCCTGGCGGGCATAGCCGAAATAGGGCAGCACCGCGGTGACGCGTCTTGCCGAGGCGCGCCGCGCCGCGTCCATAATGATCAAGAGCTCCATCAGGTTGTCGTTCGCCGGGTAGCTCGTCGACTGGATGACGAAGACGTCCTGGCCGCGGACGTTTTCCAGGATCTCCACATAGATCTCCTGGTCGGCAAAGCGGCGGACCTGGCACTTGCAGAGCGGGACTTCGAGATAGGCGGAAATCTCTTCGGCAAGCGCCCGGTTGGAATTTCCGGCGACGAGCATCATGGGCGGGTACGTTTCTATCTGGCCACTGGTTTCGCTCGACGGGCGAGCGCTCAGTGCGCTGGGGACTGCAAACCACGCCGGGCGCACGACTTTTCGCTGCGGCGCTGAGGGCTTCCTTCTAGCAACGCTGTGGCGGGCGCACAACAGGAGGATGCCTTACGCGGTGGATGGGCGGACCGGGCTCCGCCCGCGTCAGCGCATCCGTCTTTACAATTATCGGCGGACGGCTAATCTTCAGGTGCCCATCCATGTGCAGCTAGGGTTCCGCCGAGCCGCCAGGTCAAACTGGCGAGCATCGGGTCCGGTCCGAGCGCTGTTACGAGCCCGAAATCGGGCAGACACCTTAAAGGCGAAAAAACTAGGGGGGATGGAAGGGCGTGCTTTGGCACGTCCGTTCACACCCGGCCTTTGAGGTTTTCATGACACCCCTCGGTTTCGCTCTCGTCCTGGCGGCGGCGCTCTGCCACGCCACCTGGAATTTCTTCGTCAAACGGATCAATGGCGGCCCGGAGTTGATCTGGTTGTTTTCGGTGCTGTCGGTAGCGCTCTACCTGCCGCTGGCGGTGGCGATCTGGGTTCGCTCCGCTGCCTTCGATCTCACCCAGCTCTCCTTCATCGCCGGCAGCACCGGCCTTCATCTCGGCTATTTCCTCGTCCTTCAGGCCGGCTATCGCACGGGCGATCTGTCGCTCGTCTATCCGACCGCGCGGGCGACGGGCCCGCTGCTGTCGTCCGGGCTCGCCGTCGCCGTCCTCGGCGAGGCGATTTCCTGGCAGATCGCGGCCGGGGCCGTCGTCATCGTCTTCGGCGTCTTCATGCTGACGGGCGGCGTGAGGCGATCGGCGGGCAATGCCACCGTCTCGCTCGCCTTCGGCATCGGCGCCGGAACGCTGATCGGCAGCTACACGGCGTGGGACGCCTATGCGGTCTCGGCGCTTGCCGTGCCGCCGCTACTGATGGACTACGCCTCCAGCGCCGGGCGCAGCATCGTCCTTGCCCCCGTCGCCTTCCGGCGCCGGGCCGACGTCTTGCGGCACTGGCGGGAGCACCGGGGCGGCGTTCTGGCGATCGCGGTCTTCAATCCGCTCGCCTATATCCTCGTCCTCGTCGCGCTGACCTTCACGCCGGTGGTGTTCGTGGCGCCGATCCGGGAAATCAGCGTGCTCGTCACCGTCCTGATGGGCAGCCTTCTTCTCGGCGAGGGCAATCTGCGTCACCGGCTTGGCTGGTCGGCGGTGATCCTTGCCGGGGTGGTGCTGTTGGCGTCTTCCGCGTGAGTGCCACAGGGCGGGTTCGGTCACATCCCGATGACGGCGAAGGCGACCGAGACCAGCAGCATGGCCGCAAAGGCGATGTTGACGATGCGCCCGAGCGTGGGATCGGCCAGGAACCGCGAAAAGACCGAGCCGAAGGCGAGCCAGACGGTCGCGAAGACGACGACGGCAAGGCCGAGGGCGGCGATCTTGGCCGCGGCATCGGCAAAGGCGTCGCCGGCGATGAGCGTGTGGCTGGTGAAGACGGCGCCGATCGCCGCATAGGCCTTGGGGTTGGCGAGCGCCAGGATGAGGCCGGGTGCGAAGGCTGGCGCGGTCTCGTCGCCGGCCTTTCGGCTGCCGACGGGGGCGGTGGCGATCTTGAAGGCGAGATAGAGGATGTAGGCGGCGGCAGCGACCGTCAGAAGCACGACCAGTGCCGGCTCGGCAAGGATCAGGGCCGTTGCGCCGCTCGCCACCAGTACCAGGATCGCCCAGGTGCCGAGGACGATGCCGGCCCAGTAGGGCAGGCCGCGGCGGAAGCCGTAGGCGGTGCCGACGCCGGCAAGGCTGAGGGTCGCCGGGCCTGGGCTCGCCATCAGCGGCAGGGCGGTCAGCCAGAGGAGCAGGAGGTCGTTTGTCATTGTCGCCGGATTGGTCAATTCTGAGGATCGGTGCTTGTGACAAGCATTCTTGTGACGAGTATTCCGGCAATCGACGGGCGGGTCTTGAACGAATGTGCAAGGGCCAGGACATCGGCACGATCCGGCCTCTGGCGGCCAGCGAGGGCGTGCAGGTCTTCGAGGCCTCCGCTTTGCGCTATGCCTTCGCGCCGCATCGGCACGACGCCTATGTGGTCGGCATCACCACGCACGGGGTGCAGAGCTTCCGCTATCGGCGCGAGGCGCGGGCGTCGCTGCCCGGCCAGGCCTTCGTCATCCACCCGGACGAGCAGCATGACGGGCATCCCGGTACCGAGGCGGGCTATGGCTATCGCACGGCCTATCTGGCGCCGGACCTGATCGCCGAGGCGCTCGGCGGACGGTCGCTGCCCTTCGTCGGCGATGTGATCAGCGGCGATGCCGGGTTGCTCGCTGCGCTGCGCGAGCTTTTTGCGGTTGCCGATCCGGCGGCGGACGATCTCGGGGTCGTCTCGTCGGTGACACGGCTTGCCGATGTGTTTGCACGCATGGCCGGCGCGTCGGCCGGGAAATGCGCGCAGGACTGGCCGGCGATGCGGCGCATCCGCGATCATCTGCTTGCCGAATGGCGGGACGGCGTGTCGATGGCGGCACTGGAGACGGAGCACGGCCTCGACCGGTTCGCCATCTCCCGCGGGTTCCGGCGCCATTTCGGCGTCAGCCCGCACCGGTTCCTGGTGCTCAGGCGGCTGGAGCGGGCGCAACGCGACATCCGCGCCGGAGCGAGCCTTGCTGATGCGGCGCTTGGCTCAGGCTTTGCCGACCAGGCCCACATGACCCGCCAGTTCCGCCGCGCCTTTGGGGTCACGCCGGGGGTGTGGCGGCGGCTGGTGGGGTGAAATCGCGAGGGCCGTGATTCAGCCGCCTTGCGTGCCGAGCGCGGCGGGGCGGCAAGCCCAGATGTAGAACGTTTTCTCCGACATCCTTCGGACGAGCGCGGCAACGACGGCGGTTGCGGCGATGGCGAAGGCCAGGCGGCCGAGGAGGATGCCGCCGACGTCGGCGCCGAGCGCCATGACGATGAGCGTGTCCTCGATGATGCTGTGGGCGAAGCCCATGAAAACGCAGGCGATGAAGACCTGGCGCGGGGACACCGTGCCGGACCGGGCCTCGCGGATCAGGAGGCCGCCGCCATAGGAAATGCCAAGGAAGAGGCCGATGGCGGCGAACTGGCCGGCCTCGCGCCGAACCCCCGCAAGCCGCAGTCCGGGGGCGAGGCCTGCCATCATCAGGTCGAGCAGCCCGATCCGCTTCAGGATTTCCAGGCCGAAGGACAGGGCCAGCAAAATGACGAGCATGGAGGCCATGGTCTCCGCGAGGCCGACGGCAAAGGCGGACCAGTCGGCGGGGGCGCCCATCGGGATCCAGGCCGGTGCCACGGGGACCGACAGCCAGCCGGTGGCCGCGTAAAGACGGTGCAGCAGGAACGCGTAGGCGAGGGCGCCCGCGAGCCGCAGCAGCGTCGTCAGCAACATCGCCGGCCCGGCCTTCTGAATGATCTTCTGCTCCATGGGCAGGCCGTGGGCGATTACCAGAAGCGCCGAAAACACCGTGATGTCGGCGACGCTGAGAGACCCTGCCGGGACGAGGGCAAAGACCAGCGGGACGGCGCCCCAGACGCCGACCAGCAGGCCGGTCAGCCACGCCAGACCTAGTTCGGGCGGCAGCCCAACAAGGGCCATGACGGGCGCGAAGGCCGGGGCGACCGCCTCGATGACACCGAGCTGCGACAATAGCTCCGTCAGCACGGCGACCGGCACCATGATGCGGGCGAGCACCCAGTATATCTGAAGCGTTTCCAGGGTCTTCAGTCGGACGACGTCGAGAACTGCCATTGCCGGCCTCCTTCGGGATTGCCCTTTTCTGGTATCCCGGGCCGGTTCGAATTTGCGGTCTAATATTGCAGTCTTATGCAATTTTATTGCACGCTGGCCGAAAGCCGTGGGAAGGCGCGATGGACCGTCTCGACAGAAAGCTCCTGAACCTTTTGCAGCGCGATGCGTCGCGCACGAATGTGGCGTTGTCGGAAGAGGTCGGGCTCTCGCCGTCGAGTTGCCTGCGTCGCGTGCGGCGGCTCAGCCGGTCGGGGATCATCGAGCGCATCGTCGCGATCCTCGATCCCGCCCGCGCCGGCCGGGTCCTGAAGGCGCTGGTCACGGTCGAGCTCAAGCTGCACGGCGAACAGCACATGCGCCGGTTTCTCGACCTCGCCGTTGCCGAGGAGGCCGTCGCCCAGGCCTATGCGGTGACCGGCGAGATCGACGTGGTGCTGGTGCTGCGCTTGCGCGACATGGAGGAGTTCGACGGCCTGTGCGACCGGTTGTTCCGCGACCGGACCAACGTCGCGCGCTTCTTCACGATGATGGTCATCCGCACGGCCAAGGACGAGACGGCGATCCCGCTTTGATCGTCGTGGCGATCTTCGCTGCTAAGCCTGCCGGGCTCCGCCCTGCAGCCAGGATTTGATCTCGATGACGGTGCGGGCGGCGATGTTCTTCAGGGCGTCGTTTTCGACGCCGTTCCAGGGATCGCCGTCGGAGCCTTCGGAAACTTCCTGGCCGGTGATGCGATGGACACGCGTGTTGCCGGAAAAGATATCGTAGACATAGACGATGGTGGCGCCGGAGTCGCTGCCGACGGCGGTGAGATACCCGCGGACCCGGTAGGTCGCCTCGGCGTCGAGCCGGCGCACCAGGTTGAGGTTCTGGCGCTGGGCCTCGACGCCGATGCGCTTGGCGAGTTCGTCGGCGCGGTTGCCCGGCATGCCGATGAACGGCTCGAAGGCGATGGTGGCATCGCTCGCCGGCACCGGCGGCGGCGCGGCGGCGGGCGGCGGGGTGGCGCCGAGGGCGCCCGGCGTCGGCGGGCTGCCGTTCGGGCCGCAGCCGGCAAGGAGCGAGGTCGCTGCCAGGGCGATGAGGAGGAAAAGCCGCGTCGTCATTGTTTTATCATCCCGTCCGTCAAGATCGGCCGGCCGTGCCCGCCGTCGTCGCCATAGGCTACCCGGCTCTTCCTAGCAAATCCCGAACGGCCGTTGCGAGGCTATTTGGTGACGAGGTCGAGGCTCAGCTTCGACAGCGGCTCGGGCGCTCCGTCGGTGGTCAGGTACGTGCGGCCGAGGGTCATCGCCGTCTCGGTCGAGGAATCGGCAAGGATGATGTGGACGAAGAGCACCATGTCCGGCACCACCTCGGCGCGGTTGTCGCGGTAGAACATCGGCCAGTCCATCCAGGACGGCGCGAAGCGGGCGCCGAGGGAGTAGCCGCAGGCGTTGAGCCGGTGCGGGGCAAGGCCGCGGGAGTCCGATTCGCGCGCATAGGTCTCGAAAACGTCGGCGAACTTGGTGCCGGGCTTCAGGACCTTCTCGATCTCGGCGATGGTCTCGCGCGCCGATTCGTAGAGTTCCAGGTGCCGCTTGGTCGGCTCGCCGACGATGACGGTGCGCATCAGCGCTGCATGGTAGTGGTGGGCGACGCCAGCGATCTCCATGGTGATCTGGTCCTGGGCCTCCAGCTTGCGGCGGCCGGACTTGTAGCGGCACAGCAGCGCGTCCGGGCCGGAGCCGATGACGAAGGGGTTGCCGGGATAGTCGCCGCCGGCCTCAAAGACCGCGTTCTGCATGGCGGCGAGGATGTGGCCCTCATTGGCGCCCGGCTCGATGCTCGCAATGCCGGCCTCAAGCGCGGCATCGCCATAGGCGGCGGCCTCGCGCACGACCGCGATTTCCGCCGGCGACTTGACCGCGCGCAGCGGCGGGATCAGGTCGGAGGCGTCCTCGGCGCGGGCGAAGGAGCGCAGCATCTCGTCCAGCACCCGCGCATTGCTGCCGATCAGGCCGTGGGTGTTGTATTCGACGCCAATGCGGGCGCCGAGGAGATCGAGATCGTCGAGCAGATCGCGCAGCGGCCCGGCCGGATTGCGGGCGCCCCGCTCCTGCCAGACCCGGACGTCGTCGATCAGCGAGGTGTGCTTGGCCTGGCGCAGGTCCGGCGCGCGCGTGAACAGCACGAACTGGTCCTTGCGGGTGAAGATCAGGCACTGGAAGAAGGCGAACCCGAAGGTGTCGTAGCCGGTCAGCCAGTACATGCTCTCCTGGGCGAAGATGAGCATGGCATCCAGATGCCGCTCGTCCATCTTCTCCAGCACCTGCGCTCGTCGGTCGTCGTATTCTTCCAGCGGGAAATGAAGGGCCATGTGTCTCTCCCTCGTCGGCCGCACCGGCCGTTCTGTCTTTATGGAGCGATCGGCGCCGCTCCTTGCTGTCGGCTCAGCCGGCCAGGACGATTGCCGAGGCCAGCCGGCCGTAGTCGGGTTCCCGGCGGTGGGTCGCCCGGCGATAGGAGTAGAAACGGGCCTCGTCCGCGTAGGTGCACAGCCCCAGCATCGCCGCCTTCTTCACGCCGCATCTTTCAAGTCGCTGCATAATGTAACCCGGCAAGTCAAAGTATTTGTGGCCGTCGCGTTCGGCATCGCCGAAAAAGCGCCGATTGGTCGCATCCTCGTCCAGAAACCTTTCGACGAATTCCGGCCCGACCTCATAGTTCTTCACCGAGATCGTCGGGCCGAGGACGGCATGGATACGCTCCCGGCGCGCGCCTTTTCCTTCCATCGCCGCAATGGTGTTGTCCAGAACGCCCCCGACGGCGCCTTTCCATCCGGCGTGGGCGGCGCCGACGACGCCGGCATCCGCATCGGCAAAGAGCACCGGCCCGCAGTCGGCCGTGGTGACGCCGACGGCGATCCCCGGCGTTGCGGTGACGACGGCATCGACGCGCGGGCGTTCCTCGGCGCCCCAGGGGGCGTCGAGCACGGCGACGTCGGGCGAATGGATCTGGTAGGGCAGGGCGAGCCGGTCGGCGGCAACGTCGAGGCCGTCCGCGACTCGCCTGCGATTTTCCAGAACCGCCTCGCGGTCGTCGTCGGAGCCGAGGCCGATATTGAGGCTCTGATAAACCCCTTTGGAAACGCCGCCATTGCGCGTAAAGAAGCCGTGGCGAATGCCCGTGAGCGCGGCGAGGTCCGGCGCTTCGATCATGGATCCCCGTTTCATTAGCAAGTCATCATTCTTCATGGATCGTGCGGTGCTGCGGGCCGGCTGTCAAACGGTTCCGGCAGGATTCCGGGGCCGGTGACGGCCAGCACCTTGAAGAGATGGCCCATGGCGTCGGGGCCTGCAAGGCGCTCCACCGCATCGCGAATGTCGTTCTGCACCCTTTCCTCCTGGCCGTGGCCGAGCCGGCCGGCGCGCTCGATGAGGCCCAGTCTGAGGAGAAAATCGGCCTGAGTAAGGCCGGAATGGGCGACGGCTCCCGCTGCCTCGGCTGCTTCGCCAAGGGCCTGGAAATCCACATGGGCTGTGAGGTCGGCCTGGCCCGGTTTTTTCAGCGGGTCCGCATAGGCGTGGCCGCGGACGGCCTGGAAGGTGTCGCCGGGCGCGGTTGCGAGGTGCCCGTAGTCGATGGCAAGGGCGCCGCCGCCGTGCTTCACGATACGATCCGCGATCGCGGCCATTGCAGCGGTGCTTGCCGGCGAGGTCTCCAGGATGGCGCCCACTTTGGCGCCGCGGCAGGCCGCCGGCACGGCGGTGTCGGGCAGGCGGGTGGAGCCGACGACGAAGGCCAGGGCCCCATCCGCATCGAGGCCGACGAGGCGTTCCTGCCAGCCGCTCTCCGTCCGCACGAACTGGTGGACCGGCAGGGCGTCGAAGAACTCGTTGGCGACGACCAGCGCCGGGCCGTCCGGCACGTCCTCGAAGCGGTCGTGCCACTCGGGTGTCAGGGGTGCGCCGCTCAACGTTTCGGCCTGGCGCTGTTTCAGCGCCGGGCTGATCTCGACGAGATGCAGGGAAGCGGCCTTCAGGAAGGCCGGGTCAAGGCTGGCGACGCGCAAAAAATCGGCCATCAGCGTGCCGCGCCCGGGGCCCAGCTCGACGAGGCGGACGGGATCCGGCGCGCCGATCTTGTACCAGAGTGCAAGGGTCCAGGCGCCGATCAGCTCGCCGAACATCTGGCTCACTTCCGGAGCGGTCACGAAGTCGCCGGCCGTGCCGAAGGGATCGCCGCGCATGTAGTAGCCGTCCCCCGGGTCGGCGAGGCATTCGGCCATATAGGCGGCAACGGTGATCGGCCCGGTCTCGCGGATGCGGGCGACGAGCCGGTCGCTGAGCGTATCGGTCATCGGCGCGGCGCCCCCGCGCCTTCGCTACCGGCGGCGCGGGCCTTGCGGCGTGCGGCCCAGGTCATCAGGGCGATGCCGACGAGGATCATCGGCAGCGACAGCAGCATGCCCATGGTCAGGCCACCGGCGAGGAAGCCGATATGGGCGTCGGGCATGCGGAAGAACTCGCCGATGACGCGGGTGCAGCCATAGAGCGCGGCGAAGGCGCCGGCGATGAAGCCGGGCTTGTCGAGCACCTTTGCTTTGTGGGTGAGGAGGCGCAGCAAGAGGAAGAGGACGATGCCCTCGAGGGTGGCCTCGTAGAGCTGGCTCGGGTGGCGCGGAAGCTGGAAATGGTCGGTCGGAAAGACCATCGCCCAGGGCACGTCCGTCGGCCGGCCGAACAGCTCGGCATTGATGAAATTGGCGATGCGCCCGAAGAACAGGCCGAACGGGACGCTTGCCGCGATCACATCGAAGAGGCTCCAGACATTGATGCGGCGGTTGCGGGCGAACAGGATCATGGCGACGACGACGCCGAGGAAGCCGCCATGGAAGGCCATGCCGCCCTGCCAGACCTGGAAGATCTCCAGCGGATTGGCGAGGTAGAAGGCGGGCTTGTAGAACAGCACGTAGCCGAGACGGCCGCCGAGGACGATGCCGAGCGTCGCCCAGACGACGAAATCGTCGATGTCGGTCGGCGTCATCGCCGGCCTGCCGCGCCACAGCTCCTCGCGCGCGGCCAGCCGGCGAGCATACCACCAGCCGAGCAGGATGCCGGCGATATAGGCAAGGGCGTACCAGCGGATCGCGAACGGACCGATGGAGATCAGCACCGGGTCTATCGCCGGATAGGGAAGGACGAGGGTCGGCATGTGGGGCCTTTTTGCGGTCGGCGTCGGCGCAGCCTTGCCGGGCCGTGCGAAAAACGTCAAGCGCTGGGACTGGACGAGGCCGCACCCGGCCATGGCGACGTGGCAGGACGATGACGCGGCTGCCTGCCGGTGCCCGTCGCGGCGCTGCGCCCGCCGTGCGGCAAAGCGCGGGGTTGGCCCGGCGCAGTTGAAACCGCAGGCAAACCCGCTTACCTGATAGGAAAGCAGAACCGCCGCCGTGCGCAAGGAATCCCCGATATGACGCAGACCAACAACAAGCTTTTCGACGAATTCGCCAAGCTGATGACCGACGCCTCCGGCGTTGCCCAGGGCATGCGCCGCGAGGTCGAGACCATGGTGCGCGGCCAGGCCGAACGGTTCCTCGCCGATATGGACATCGTCCGCCGCGAGGATTTCGACGCGGCGATGGAACTTGCCGCCAACGCCCGCAAGGAGGCCGACGGGCTCGCTGAGCGGGTCGGCGCGCTGGAGGCCCGGGTGGCCGAACTGGAAGGCAAGGGCGCGGCGCCGAAGAAGCCCGCGAAAAAGCCGGCCGCAAAGGCCGCCGGCAAGGCCTGACGACCCGTGATCTGAGAGAAACAGCCGTTTCGGCGTGCCGTCGCGCGCATGTTGCTATCTGCGGCAGGCGCATTGTGTGCGCTGCGGCATCGACGATGGATACCGGAAATACTGCTAATCCACAGGTGCCTTGGGCCGCATGACCGCAGGGCCTTTCAATATGCGCATCGGGACATCTATACTGATTCTCAAAGGGGATTCGTGCCGGGTGTCACAGTGGTGACGCAATCGGCACCGACGATCCCGCCGGGTGCCCGCTTGAGTCGGTCTTGTTTGGGGCAGATCGGATCGTTCTTTTCGGCGTCGGTGTTTTGCGTTGCCGAACCGGTTCTTTTCTTACGTGCGAGGTCGCCATGAGCCTCATCGATTTCGAGATCGAACGCCACACCAACCCCGTCGACATGATCGAGCAGATCGCCTCGTTCCACGACTGGGCGTTTGAGCGTTCCGGCGACGACGAAATTACCATCTCCATTTCCGGACAGTGGTGCGACTACCACGTCTCGTTCTCCTGGCTGGAGGACATCGAGGCACTGCACCTGGCCTGCGCGTTCGACCTGAAGGTCACCGAACAGCGCAAGATCGAGGTGATGCGGCTCCTGGCGCTGGTCAACGAACAGCTCTGGATGGGCCATTTCGACCTGTGGAACCAGGAAGGCTTCGTCATGTTCCGCCAGTCGCTGTTGCTTGCCGGCGGCGCGGAGGCGACCAGCCAGCAGGTCGAGGGCATGCTCGGCAACGCGCTAGAATCCTGCGAGCGCTACTACCAGGCCTTCCAGTTCGTCGTCTGGGCCGGTCGCAGCGCCAACGAGGCGCTCGACACCGCGCTTTTCGAGACGGCAGGCGAGGCATGAGCCTTGCCGCGGCAACGCCGCTCGTTCTTGCCGGCTCCGGCAAGATGGGCGGGGCGATGCTGGCCGGCTGGCTCGACATGGGGCTCGACCCGGCGGGCGTGACGGTCATCGACCCGGGCCCGCCGCCGGAGATCGCCAACCTGATTTCCCAAAAGGGTATTCGCCTGGAGGCTTCGGCGCCGGACGATGTCACCGCCGCCGTCCTGCTCGTCGCGGTCAAGCCGCAGATGATGGGTGACGTGCTACCCGCCTTGCGGCCGGTGGTCGGGTCCGAGACCGTCGTCGTCTCCATCGCCGCCGGGACGACCATCGCGACGCTGTCGGTAGGCCTCGGTACCGATAACGTGGTGCGCTCCATCCCCAACACGCCGGCCCAGGTCGGCCGCGGCATGACGGTGGCCGTTGCCACATGTGACGTTGGTCGTGCGCAGCGCGCCGTCGTCACGGATCTCCTGTCCGCCGTCGGCAAGGTCGGTTGGGTCGAGGATGAGGAGCTGATCGATGCCGCGACCGGTGTTTCCGGCTCCGGCCCGGCCTATGTGTTCTTTCTCGTCGAAGCGCTGGCGGAAGCTGGCCGTGCGGCTGGACTCGACGCCGATCTCGCCATGACGCTTGCCCGCCAGACCGTCACCGGGGCGGGCGAGCTGCTCCACCGCTCCGATCTCGATGCTGCAACGCTGCGGCAGAATGTCACGTCTCCAGGCGGCACGACCGCTGCCGCGCTGAACGTGCTGATGGCCGAGGAGGGCGGGCTTGCCGGGCTGATGCGCGAGGCGGTTGCGGCTGCAACGAAGCGCTCGCGCGAGCTTGCCGGCTAGCGCCGACAGGAAAACCCACTACCCGTCTACCCTTTTTCCCGCGGCCGCGGCGTCCTATCTTGGCCGCAAAGGAGAGGTGATCCATGGCTACGGACCGCAATCGCAAGAAAATCATCGATGCCTTTATGGCGCTGGCCGAGACCCGCGCCTTCGAGGAGATCTCGCTGGTGGCCATCGCCGAGGAGGCGAAGGTCGACCTTGCCACCCTGCGCGATGCCTATGACGGCAAGCTGGCGATCCTCGCCGACTTCTTCCGTCGCATCGACATGGCGGTGCTGAAGGGCGAGGAAGAGGGCGCGGCCGACGAGACGCCGCGCGACCGGCTGTTCGACGTCGTCATGCGCCGCTTCGATGCGCTGGCGCCCTACAAGGCGGCACTCGCCTCGCTGGGCCATTCGGCAAGGCGCGACCCGTTCCTGACGATGGCGCTCGCCCGGCTTTCGTCCGTCTCCCAGAACTGGATGCTGACGGGGGCCGGGATCGACACCTCGGGGATCGTTGGCCTTGCCAAGGTCAAGGGCATGGTCCTGACCTATGCCAAGGTGTTCCGCACCTGGCTGAAGGATGACGATCCGGGGCTGGCGCGCACCATGTCGGCGCTCGACAAGGAGCTCAGGCGCGGCGAGAAGGTGGTCTCCCGGCTCGAGCGCATGTCCCGGCGCTGCGGCCGGCGGCGTTCGGTCCGCCAGGACGATCATCTGAAGGATTTCCCCGCGGAGGGCGCCGACGCAACGGCCGCCTGATCGGCACATTCCGAAAGGTTCTTCCATGAGCGACGGTGCCCCGGCGCAGCAGATCACGTTCGACGACTTCCTGAAGGTCGATATCCGCGTCGGCACCATCGTCGAGGCCGAGCCCTATCCGGAAGCGCGCAAGCCCGCCTACAAGCTGAAGATCGATTTCGGCCCGGAGATCGGCGTCAAGAAGTCGTCGGCGCAGATCACCGTCAACTACACGCGCGATGAATTGGTCGGTCGGCAGGTGATGGCGGTCGTCAACTTCCCGCCGCGCCAGATCGGCAAGTTCATGTCCGAGGTGCTGACGATGGGCTTTCCCGACGCCAATGGCGAGGTGGTGCTCGCCGCCATCGAGCGCCCGGTGGCGAATGGCGGGCGGCTTTATTGAGGTTGGCGGGGCTTTTGATGCTCCGGCCCTGAAGGCTGCCTGACGGGGCGTTAGCCCCATGGCGCGGCGATAGCGGCGGCTAAATTCCCTTTGACCCAAACACGCTCGTCACCGCGGGCTTGACCCGGGGCCTAGTGCCCTTCTCCACACGGTATGCCGGGTGTTGAGGGAACGGCGCGTTTGCGTGGGTGTCGGCCGTGCCAAGACCCGCCACGGGCTACCGTGTCGATGGGGGCAATGGGCCCCGGCTCTCCGCTTCGCTTCGGCCGGGGTGACGGGAGAGTTTGCGGCAGTGCGGAGCGACACCACTGGCTCGGTCATGCCGGATTGCTTCGCTGCGCTCGCGATGACGGCTTCAGTGGGTTTCCGCAGACTTTTCAACGTCATTGCGAGGAGGCCGACAGGCCGACGCGGCAATCCAGCAAACGGTTGCGACAGGTTACGAGGGTGCGTCGGGCACGAGGCTCGGCTGTCGCCTCGGATGATGGCAGAGACCACCTCTCGGCATTTGGACAACGCACCGCCGCTCTGGATTGCTTCGCTTCGCTCGCAATGACGGAATCTCCCATGATTCCAATCCTATCGCGGGCGCCTGCCTCTTAGATCGGGATGCGGATCGTCGCCCTGAGGCCGCCGAGGGGGGAGCGCGAGAGGCTGATCTCGCCGCCATGGGCCCTTGCGATGTCGCGGACGATGGCGAGGCCGAGGCCGGTGCCGTGGCGGTCCTGGTTGCGGGCCGTGTCGAGGCGGTAGAAAGGCCGGAACACCGTCTCCAGCTCCTCCTCGGGGATGCCCGGGCCGTTGTCGTCGATGACCAGTACGACGGCGTTGCCGGCGTTGCGGGCGGCGATCTCCACATGGTCGGCGTGGCCGGCGGCGTTGGTGACGAGGTTGAGCAGCATCCGCTTGAAGGCGTTCGGCTTCACCGCCACGTCGGTCGTCAGTTCAATGCGCGAGGTGACCGTCGCGCCGAGCGCCTCGGCCTCGATCTCAAGGTCCTCCACGATCGCCGCCAGGTCGGTGGCGGTGACGGTCTCGTCGCCGTCGCCGCGCACGAAGGTGAGATAGGTCTCCAACATCGCCTGCATTTCGTCGACGTCGCGCTTCAGGGCGTCGATCTCCGGGCCCTCGCCGATCAGTTCCAGCTCCAGGCGGAAGCGGGTGAGGACGGTCCTGAGATCATGGCTGACGCCGGCGAGCATGACCGTTCTCTGCTCGATGTGGCGGGCGATGCGGCCGCGCATTTCCAGGAACGCCTCGGTCGCCAGGCGCACCTCGCGCGAGCCGCGCGGCCGCAAATCCGCCACCTCGTGGCCGCGGCCGAGGCTTTCGGCGGCGTTGGCGAGCTGCTGGATCGGGCGGATCTGGTTACGCAGGAACAGGATGGCGATGATGATCAGTACCAGCGAGGTGGAGACCATCCAGATGACGAAGATGTAGGAGTTGGAGGCGTAGGTGTGGCTGCGCTTGGCGAAGATGCGCATGATCGAATGGTCGAGCTGGACGCGGATCTCCACAAGGTCCGAGCGGCCGACCGTGTCGATCCAGAACGGCTTGCCGACTTGCTTGGAAATCTTGCGGCTGAGCGCCCGGTCGAGCAGCGAGAAGAACGGTTTCGGCGCGGGCGGCGGAAGCGGGCCCGGCGGCATCATCACCATGATGATCTGCAGGTCGTCGCGGGCGATTTCGGAGAGCTTTTCGTAGTTGTCGTCCTGGGGATACTGTTCGGCGATGGAGATCAGCGCGGCGATATCGCGCACCGTGGCGTCGGACAGGCGGTTGGTGACGGTCTCCCAGTGACGCTCCATGAAGACGAAGGCGAGCACCGACTGCAGCAGCACCATCGGTGCGACGATGATGATGAGAGCGCGGCCGTAGAGCCCCTTCGGCATGTAGTTGTGGAGGGTGCCGGCGACGATGTTGTAGCCGCCGCGGACGAGCCGCCAGAGGCGGGCGAGGCGCGAGCGGACGGCCGGGGAGGTGTCGCTGGTCGCCATCGCCGGCCCGTCAGTCGCACATCAGCCGGTAGCCGACGCCGCGCACCGTCTGCAGATAGATCGGGTTGGTCGGGTCGGGCTCCAGCTTGCGGCGCAGGCGGTTGATCTGGACGTCGGCGGTGCGCTCGCCGAGATTGCCGTCGCCGCCGATGAGAAGGTGCCGGGGCACGGTCTCGCCAGGCTTTTCGGCAAAGATGCGCAACAGGCCGCGCTCCCGGTCGGTAAGGCGGATGAGGTCGTCGCCCTTTTTCAGCTCGCGCCGATCGAGGTGGAAGGTGAAGGGGCCGAAGCGGACCTCGGTCGGCACGCCGACGGGCTTGGCGTCGCCGCGCTTCAAGAGGTTGCCGAGGCGCAGCAGCAGCTCGCGCGGCTCGAAGGGCTTCGACAGGTAGTCATCGGCGCCGACCTCCAGGCCTTCGATGCGGTGCTCGACCTCGGTGCGGGCGGTCAGCATCAGGATCGGCACGTCGGACGCCTTGCGCAGGGCCGAGGTCAGCTCCAGGCCGCTTTCGCCCGGCATCATGACGTCGATGACGAGGGCGTCGAAGGTCAGCGCCTCCAGCTTGCGCCGTGCGGCGGCGGCGGAATCGGCGACCGTGACGCGGAAGCCGTGATTGCCGAGATAGCGCGACAGCAGGTCGCGGATGCGGCTGTCGTCGTCGATCACCAGAAGGTGCGGGGCATCGTCCGGCGGGTGAACTGCCTGGGTCTCCATGGGGTCTTCATTCCACGCGCGCGGATGCCGCGCGTTCTAGCGTTTCGCCGTCAGCCGCCGGACCTCGGCGCGTTCGGTGTCGTTGACGAGTTGCAGGAGGAAGTCGCGGGCGGCGGCCTCGCTCCCGGCAGGGAGTTTCTCTAGTGCGGCAAGAATACGGTGCGATTGCGGCGCGGCAAGGCGGATCGCCAGGTCGTGGCCGGCCGTCGTGGCGAAAAGCAGGCGCTGGCGGCGATCGAAGGATCCGGTCTGCTGCTCGATGAAGCCGCTTTCCACGAGCTGCTTCAGCACCCGGCCGAGGCTCTGCTTGGTGATCTTCAGGATATCGAGGAGCTCGGTGACGGTGATGCCGGGGTTCCGATTGACGAAATGCAGCACCCGGTGATGGGCGCGCCCGAAGCCGTATTCGGCAAGGATGGTGTCCGGATCGCTGACGAAGTCGCGGTAGGCAAAGAACAAAAGCTCGATCAGCTCGAAGTCGAGATCGGGTTCGCGGACGTCGTCAGCGGCGCCGGCGCCATCCTGTCCAGCCGTGCGTATTTTCGCGGAGGAAGAATTTATGTCAGCCATATTGACTTATTTCGTGTCGATTGTTACCCATATGCCCGTCGAAACGAAATGATCGGTCGCAAGGCCCCATTTCGAGGCATACGAACTTGCGTGGCAGGTCCGTTCCCGGCGGTGTGCACGATATCGATTGTTTTATCGCGACGCAAAAGCCACTGCCCCTTTCCCGGGGGATGAACCGGCGGCCCGCGGACGGATCGCGACGCAGCAACAACAAGGGCGCGAGAGCAAGCGCCAGTGGAGAAAATTATGGCGGGAATTCCTTTCGATCAGCGCGACGGCGAGATCTGGTATGACGGGGCCTATGTCCCCTGGACCGACGCCAAGGTGCATGTGCTGACGCACGGGCTGCATTACGCCAGCGCCGTGTTCGAAGGTGAGCGGGCCTATGGCGGCGCCATCTTCAAGCTTGAAGAGCACACTGACCGGTTGATCGAGTCGGCCCGCGTACTCGGCTTTTCGATTCCCTATTCGGCCGAGGTGATCAACGACGCCTGTAACCAGCTCCTCGTCCGGGCGAACCTGATCGACGCCTATGTGCGGCCGATCGCCTGGCGCGGCAGCGAGATGATGGGCGTGTCGGCGCAGGCCAACACCATCCATCTGGCGATCGCCGCGTGGCAGTGGCCGAGCTATTTCGCGCCGGAAGAGCGGCTGAAGGGCATCCGCCTCGACATGGCCGAATATTGCCGGCCGGATCCGCGTACGGCGCCGTCGAAGTCGAAGGCGGCCGGGCTCTACATGATCTGCACGATCTCAAAGCACGCGGCCGAAGCCAAGGGCTATGCCGATGCCCTGATGCTCGACTGGCGCGGCCAGGTGGCCGAGGCGACCGGCGCCAACGTGTTCTTCGTCAAGGACGGCGTCATCCATACGCCGAAGCCCGACTGCTTCCTCGACGGCATCACGCGGCGCACGGTCATCGGCCTTGCGAAGGCGCGCGGGATCGAGGTGGTGGAGCGGGCGATCCTGCCGGAGGAAATGGAGGGCTTCGAGCAGTGCTTCCTGACCGGTACGGCGGCCGAGGTCACCCCGGTCTCGGAGATCGGCCCCTACAGTTTCACCGTCGGCGACATCACCAAGACGCTGATGGAAGACTACATGGCGGCGGTGCTGCCGCAGGAGCCTGCAAAGGTCGCCGCGGTCGGCTGAGCCGGCGCGTTACCTCCTGAAATTATCAGCGGCCGGGAGAGCGATCTCCCGGTCGTTTTGCGTGCGTGGGCCGGCGCGCAGCGAGCCGACCCGTCCGTTCGGCGGATTGCGCGCGCAAAACGGGCCGCTCCGTAGCATTGAAATGTTTGATTGTCGGTAATATTTTATGCAACTAATAACCGATATCAAAAATCGGAAACAAAACAGGAGGGGAACAATGAAGGCAATTCTGGCATCGGCAATTGGGGTCATGTGCCTGTCGGCGGTCGCGGTGGCTCCGGGGCTCGCAAACGAATCGACGCATCAGCGCCACATTATCAAGGTGAATTGCGATCACAGCGAGATCGACAACGAAGAGACCAAGAACACGATTACCGTCGAGTTCTGGCGCGACGATCTGAAGCTCTACGAGACCACGACGAACTATGTGGCCGAAACCTTTCTGGTCTGGTCGGCTCTGAAAGCCGTGGTCAAGCATCCGGAGTTCAAGGAAGGTCCGCCGCAATGCGATTCCAACCAATGGGCGGTTTATATTTCCGAACCGACCCAGTTTCCGGCCCGTGGCAAATACAAGAAGGGCACGGAACGAAACCCGACCCACTTCATCATGCGCACCAGCGGCAAGGATGGATTCTTCATCGACGAGATCGACTACGAGGACGAAGAGAACAAGGAGAACAACGTCGCATTCGGCGCCTCCAACGGCAAGGGCTATTGCCTGTCGAAGGACAGCGGCGACGCCAACCGAAGCTGGAAGAAATACGTGGACGGCTGCTATCCGGCGCTGAAATTCGTTCTGAAGACCGGCAAGGTCTATCCCGTGGATTGAGCAGGCCGCCGGTCCGGCAGGTCTTCGGCGAGGGCGGCGCCGAGGCGCCGGGCGGCGTCGCCGGCCTCCTGCCGCATGCGGATCGAATACTCCGCCTTCGGCAAGGCCGGCAGGTCGAGGGAGGCGGGCGCGGGCGCAAGATCCCCCGCGGCCCAGCGCGGCGTGCGGGCGGTGACGGCAACGCCCGCCGCGACGGCGGCAAGGCAGCCGGCGAGTGACGGGCTGGTGGCGGCGATCCGGTAGCTACGGCTCGCGCTGTCGAGCGCTGAAAGGGCGCCTGCCCGGAACGCGCAGGGCGGATCGATCAGGGCGAGCGGCAGGTCTTTCTGGTCCGCGGCCGCGAGGCCGCCCGGCGCGGCGAGCCAGCACATCGGTTCGGCAAAGACGGCGACCTCGTCGGGCTCCACGGCGTTTCTCAAGACGACCAGGAGGTCGATCTGACCGCTCCGATAGGCCTCTGTCAGGTCCGCCGTGCCGCCGACGCGCAGGTCGAGCCGCACGCGCGGATGGGTGCGGGCGAAGCGGGCGAGCACCTCCGTCAGCGGGCCTTTGGCGAAATCCTGGGTGATGCCGAGGCCGACCCGGCCGTCGATTTCAGCGCCCGCAACGCTCATCAGCGCTTCGCGGTTTGCGGCGAGGATGCGCCGCGCATGGGCGACGAGGCGAGACCCGGCATCGGTCAGCACCTTGCGCCTTCCGTCGTCCCTCAAGAGTGGCACACCGGCCGCTGCTTCCAGCCGTTGCATCTGGGCAGTCACCGCGGAGGGCGTGCGGCCGACGATATCGGCGGCGCGGGCCAGCGTGCCGGTATCGGCAAAAGCGACCAGGGCCTGTAACAGGGTTGGATCGAACGGCTTCATAATTCAATATTATCGAATCTTTGGCGAAGAACAATTCGATTTTATCAAATAAAACCTTCGGGCATGGTCGCGGCATCGCTTCCCACACCGCAAGGATATTTCGACATGCCGCTTCTGACGCTTTCCCTTTCCGCCGCTAAGGACGGCAACCGCGCCGGCAAAGCCGCCCGGATTCTGACCGACCTCACCGCCCGCCATCTCGGCAAGGCGCCCGAGGTCACCGCCGTCATCGTCCACGAGCACGATCCCGCCCGCTGGTTCATCGGCGCCGAACCGCTCGCTGGCGACGTCGCAGCGCGCGCGAGCTTCGCCCTCGACGTCAAGGTGACGGCCGGCACCAACACCAAGGCGGAGATCTCGGCCTATATCGATGCGGTGTTCGCGGCGATGGGCGCGCTCACCGGCGCGGTGCGCACGGAAAGCTACATCGTCGTCGACGAGGTGCCGGCGCCGAACTGGGGCTTCGGCGGGCGGACCCAGGAGCACCGCTTCATCGCCGGCCGGCGGGCCGAGCCGGCGACCGAACTGACGGCGCCGTGAGGCGGATGGATGCCTTGCGAGAAGAGGTCCCGGAGCGCATAGTGCCGGCCGAAAAATGCCCCTTCCTGGATGACACGCCATGAGCCCGGAATTCCTCGTCACCTCCTTCGTCGTCGTGCTGGCGCCGGGCACCGGCGTCCTGTTCACGCTGGCCATGGGGCTGTCGAAGGGGGTCAAGGCCAGCATTGCCGCCGCGTTCGGCTGCACCCTCGGCATCGTGCCGCATATGGCGGCCGCCATCCTCGGACTGGCGGCGCTGTTGCACGCCAGCGCCACGGCGTTCCAGGTGCTGAAGATCGCCGGCGTGATCTACCTGCTCTATCTCGCCTGGACGATGCTGAAGGAGCGCGGCGCGCTGTCCGTGCCGCCGGGGGAGGAGGTGCGCGAGGACGCCACGCGGCATGGCGGGATCATCGTCAAGGCGATCCTCATCAACATCCTCAATCCGAAGCTGTCGATCTTCTTCCTCGCCTTCCTGCCGCAGTTCATCGATCCGGAAAGCGCCGGCGCGACCGGGTCCATGGTGTTCCTCAGCGCCATCTTCATGGCGATGACCTTTGTCGTCTTCGTCGCTTACGGGGTGTTCGCCGCCACCGTGCGCCGCCACGTCATCTCAAGGCCATCGGTATTGGCCTGGATGCGGCGGGCATTCGCCGGCTCGTTCGTGCTGCTCGGGGGCCGGCTGTTGCTGGCGGAGCAGTAGGGGCGAGGGTGTTGCGGGTCGAACCGCTGTTCTGGATTGCTTCGCTGCGCTCGCAATGACGGATTTGCCAACAGTTTCAACGTCATTGCGAGGAGGCCGTCAGGCCGACGCGGCAATCCAGCCCTGCTGCCGGCCGGCGGTCAGCCCAGGAACGGCCTACTCCTTCCAGCGCAGGAGGGCGCTGTCGTCGGCGTCCTTGGCCTCGACCCAGCCGCCGGTCGTGCCGTCCTTCAGGTGTTCCTTCTTCCAGAACGGCGCCCGGGTCTTCAAATAGTCCATCATATATTCGGCCGCCTCGAAGGCGGCGCGGCGGTGCGAGGCGGCGGCGATGACCAGCACGATGGGATCGCCGGGCGCGAGCTTGCCGTAGCGGTGGATGGCGGTGAGGCCGAGAAGCTCCCAGCGGCTTTCGGCCTTTGCCGCGACGCGGCCGATCTCGTCCTCGGCCATGCCCGGATAGTGCTCCAGCTCCAAGGCGGAGAGCCGGCCGTCCTCGTCGCGGACATAGCCGGTGAAACTGGCAAGCGCGCCGATGTCGGCACGGCCGTCGAGCAGTTTTTCACTCTCGGCGGCGAGGTCGAAGGGCTCGGCCTGGATGCGGATCGTGGCAGGCATTGAAACTCAGCCGCCGGTCATCGGCGGGAACATGGCGATCTCGCGGGCGCCGGTTATCGCCGTGTCATGCTCCACATGGACCCGGTCGACGGCGACGCGGATCAATTCGGGCGCCTCGAAGGCGTACTCGAACTCCTCGCCGCGGCCCTTCAGCCAGGCGATGAGGTCGGCGACGGTGGCGACGTCGGCCGGCAGGTCGACGTTTTCCTCGGGCTTGCCGACGCGTTCCCGCAGCCAGGCGAAATAGAGAAGCTTCACGATTCGTCCTCGAACAGGTGGCCGATGCCGGCGCGGAAATAATCGTAGCCGGTATATAGGGTGACGAGTGCCGCGCTCCACAGCAGCGTCAGGCCGATCAGCGTCGTGCCCGGCAGGTAGCGCTCGCCGGCGGGGCCGGCCAGCAGGAAGCCGATGGCGACGAGTTGTACCGTGGTCTTCCACTTGGCGAGCCGCGTCACCGGCACGCTGACCTTCAGCTCGGCGAGATATTCGCGCAAGCCCGAGACCAGGATCTCGCGGCACAGGATGACGATGGCGGCCCAGAGCGACCAGCCGGCGATGGTGCCGTCGGCGGCGAGCAGCAACAGGCATGCGGCGACCAGCAGCTTGTCGGCGATCGGGTCGAGCATGCGGCCGATGGACGACTGCTGGTCCCAGGCGCGGGCCAGGTAGCCGTCGAGGAAATCGGTGATGCTGGCGAGCACGAACAGGATGACCGCCGTCCAGCGGGCGGCGTCGCTGCCCGAAAATTTCCCCTCGCCGAAAAAGCAGACGACGACCATCGGCACCGCGGCGATGCGGCCATAGGTCAGGATATTCGGAAGGCTGTAGGCGTGTGATCGCGGCATGAGGCTCTTGGCGCGGCTTAAGGCTTGGGACGGTGCCTTTGCGGTGCGAGAACACCATGCCCGGCTTTTCGGGTCAATGCGGGAACGCCATCGAATGGCGGCGGCAAGGACGCGCAGGCGAATTCCCGCAACGGGATCGTGGTTTGCCGGGCAAGCCTAAGGCGTGTTTGTGACGGCGCGGTTGCGGTTCGTGTTGTTGGAAAGGCATGTCAGGTATCGGGTGTCGGCGGCTACGAGCGAGGTCTAGGGTCGCTGCGACAGGGATCGAGGCGTTTCGGGGGGGCAATCATGGCAGAGGGTTCGGATCGGTCGGGCATGGTCATCGGCTATGGCTGGGTGCCGGGGGTGGTCGGCGAGATCGTGCGGGCCCATGCCGTCTACTACGCGCGGGAATGGGATTTCGGGCCGGTGTTCGAGGCGAAGGTCGCGGGCGGGCTGGCCGCGTTCCTGGAGCGCTACGATCCGGCGCGCGACCGGCTGGTGCACGCCCATGACGGAGACACTTTTCTCGGCTCCGTCGTCATCGACGGCAGCGACCCGGAGCTGGCGCCCGGCGGGACGCATCTGCGCTGGTTCGTCGTCACGGACGCCGCGCGCGGCCGTGGGCTCGGGCGCCGGCTGATGGACGAGGCCGTCGGGTTCCTGCAATCGTCCGGCGCCGCGTCCTGCTATCTCGACACCTTTGCCGGGCTCGACGCCGCCCGGCATCTCTACGAATCCTGCGGCTTTCGCCTGACGGAGGAGCGCGAGGCGACGAGCTGGGGAACGCCGGTCGCCGAGCAGCGCTTCGTGCTGGATGTCGACGCCTCCGCCGCGGGCGCGGCTCCTTCCCTCACTTGCGGTTGATGTTCCACATCAGGCAGGAATTGGTGCGGTACCGGCCATCGTCGCCGCGCGTTGCCGCGATCAGCGGGCCGTAGTTGCTTTGATAAAAATCGACACCGCAGGTCGCGGACTGGCGGTTGGTGACGATCCGCACCGTTTCGCCGACCTCTCCCTTGACGACGCGGTCGACGCGGAAGGTGGTCTCGCGCTTGCGGCCGCCGGCGAGGCGCGCGTCGGTGGCCTCGCCCTCAAAAACGATGTCGGCCCTGCCCATGGCGTCGGCCTGGCTCACGCGGCGGCAGGAACAGGCGCTGGCCTCATCGGCGGTCGCGGCGAGCACCGACAGGGCGACAAGGCCGCCGAGGAAGAGCGAAACGTACTTGCCATCACGCATGACCGTCTCCTGATGTCGCTGCCGCTACTGCTTTCGAGAAATGTTCAGCATGATGCAGCTATTGGTGATCAGCCGGCCCTTTTCGTCGAGGAAGGCGGCGACGGTGAAGGGGCCGGTGCCTGGTTTGAAGCGCACGGCGCAGACCGAGGGCGGAATGGAGATTTCCGCGCCGTTGGCGTCGCCCTGCCGACCCTTCAGCCATTTGTCGACGGCAAAGACCGTCGTTTCCCATTCGACGCCGTCCTCGTCGGCTTTGGAGACCTTGGTTGGCTTGCCGACGAAGACCACGTCGGCCTCCTTCAGGATCGTCTCGCGCGGCTCCTTCAGGCAGATGCAGCCGCCGCCCTGGCTTGCTGCCGGGCCGGCCGACACAAGGGCGAGGAAAACAAGCGCCGGGATGAGGCGGTGGACCATGGCGACAGCCGAAACACCGGGAAACGGATCGGCCCCTGCCTAGCCTATCCGGCGCCCTCATGGAAGAAGTCGTAGACGATCTGGGCGATGCTTTCGGAAATGCCGGGCACGGATCGCAGGTCGTCGATGCCGGCGCGGCTGACCGCTTTAGCGGTGCCGAAATGGCGCAGAAGCGCGCGCTTGCGGCCGGGGCCGACGCCGCGGATCTCGTCGAGCGGGTTCTTGGTCAGGTCCTTCTTGCGCCGGGCCCGGTGCGAGCCGATGGCGAAGCGGTGGGCCTCGTCGCGCAGGCGCTGGATGAAATAGAGCACCGGATCGCGGGTCGGCAGCATGAAGCTGTCGCGCTCCGGCAGGTAGAAGGTCTCGCGGCCGGCATTGCGCTCCGGGCCCTTGGCGACGCCGACCAGCGGCAGGTCCTCGATGCCGAGCTCGGCGAGCGTCTCGCGCACCGCGTTGAGCTGGCCGCGGCCGCCGTCGATCAGGACGAGGTCCGGCCAGGCGCCGACGGTGTCGCGGTCCTCCTCGCCGTCGCCATTCCCATCGCCGCCGCGCGGTCCGGCCTCCTTCAGCAGGCGCGAGAAGCGTCGTGTCATTACCTCGCGCATCATGCCGAAGTCGTCGCCGGGCGTGATGTCCGTCGACTTGATGTTGAACTTGCGATACTGGCCCTTCACGAAGCCTTCGGGACCGGCAACGATCATCCCGCCCACCGCATTGGTGCCCATGATGTGGGAGTTGTCGTAGACCTCGATGCGCCGGGGCATGGCGTCGAGGCCGAAGACCTCGCCGACGCCTTCCAGCAGCCGCGCCTGGGACGAGGATTCGGCGAGCCGGCGGCCGAGCGCCTCGCGGGCATTGGCATGGGCGTGCTCGACCAGCTCCTTCTTCTCGCCGCGCTGGGGCACGGAGATCTCCACCTTGCGGCCGGTCTTCTCCGTCAGCGCCGCGGCGAGCAGCTCGCGCTCGGCGAAATCGTGGGACAGGAGGATCTGCTTCGGGCACGGCTTGTCGTCGTAGAACTGGGCGAGAAAGCTTTCCAGCACCGCGTCGGCCTCAAGGGTCTTGTCGGCCTTCGGGTAGTAGCAGCGGTTGCCCCAGTTCTGGCCGGTGCGGAAGAAGAACACCTCGATGGCCGTCTGGCCGCCCTCCTGGTGCAGCGCGAAGACGTCGGCCTCCGAGACAGTCTGCGGGTTGATGCCCTGGTGCGACTGGACGTGGGAAAGGGCGGCGAGGCGGTCGCGGTAGACGGCGGCCTGCTCGAAGTCGAGGCGGTCCGACGCCGCCTCCATGGCGCATGCAAGCTCCGCCTTCACCGCCTTGCTCTTGCCGGAGAGGAACGCCGTCGCTTCTTTTACCAGCCGCTCGTAGCCCTCAGCGTCGATCTCGCCGGTGCAGGGACCCGCGCAGCGCTTGATTTGGTAGAGCAGGCACGGCCGCGTGCGGCTGTCATAGACCGCATCGGAGCAGCTTCGGATCAGGAACGCCTTCTGCAGCGCGTTGATGGTGCGGTTGACGGCGCCGGCCGAGGCGAAGGGGCCGAAATATCGCCCTTTTCGCTTCTGGGCGCCGCGGTGCTTGACGATCTGGGCGGCGTCGTGGTCGCCGGTCAGCAGGATATAGGGGAACGACTTGTCGTCGCGCAGGAGCACGTTGAAGCGCGGCCGGAGGCGCTTGATGAGGTTCGCTTCAAGAAGCAGCGCCTCGGTCTCGGTCCGCGTCGTGACGAACTCCATCGTCACCGTCGCCTGGATCATCCGGGCGATGCGGTTCGACTGGCCGGCGAGCTTGGTATAGCTCGTCACGCGCTTCTTCAGGTTCCGCGCCTTGCCAACATAGAGCACATCGCCGTCGCCATTGATCATCCGATAGACGCCCGGCGCATTCGGCAGGCGCTTGACGAAATCGGCGATCACCTCGACGCCGCGGCGCACGGGGGCTTCGGTTTCTGTCTCTTCCGGCTGTTGTTCGGCTTGTTGTGTCACGGGCTTGTTGTTCGGGCGATTCGGTTCGCTGCTATTGCTCGCCCCAGATATAGGACATTTCCGGCGCGAAGGAGGAGGGCGGCGGTGGAAGCCGTTTGGCTGCCGCGCAGCAGGGCCTGGAAATTCCAAAAAAAACGGCGGAGCGCGAAGGCTCCGCCGGGCAGTCGGGAGGAAGAGCTGGCGGCGGGTGCGCCGCTGAAGTCCGTCAGGCGGCGGCGACGCCGTCTAGGAAGCGGTCGACGGCGACGCGCAGTTCCTCGGCCTGGTCGGCGGCGCTGCGCGAGGTGTCGGCGACGCTGTCGGCCGAGTCGGAGGTCCTGGAGACGGCCGTGGTGACGCCGGAGACATTGGCGGCCACCTCGCGGGTGCCGGCCGCCGCCTCCTGGACGTTGCGGGAGATGTCGCCGGTGGCCGCGCCCTGCTGCTCGACCGCGGCGGCAATGGCACTGGTGTAGCCGTTCACCCGTTCCATGATTTCCGAAATCGACTGGATGGCGCCGACGGCCTCGTCGGTCGAGCCCTGGATCTCGCCGATCTGCTGGGCGATCTGCTCCGTCGCCTTGCTGGTCTGGGAGGCCAGCGTCTTGACCTCCGAGGCGACGACGGCAAAGCCCTTGCCCATCTCGCCGGCGCGGGCGGCCTCGATGGTCGCGTTGAGGGCGAGGAGGTTGGTCTGGGCGGCGATGTCCTGGATCAGGTTGACCACCTCGCCGATCCGCTGGGCCGCATCGGCGAGGCCGGAAATGCGCTCGTTGGCGGTGCGCGTGGTGGTGCTGGCCTCCTGGACGACGGCGGTCGTCTCGCCGACCTGGCGGGCGATCTCGGCAATCGAGGCATCCAGTTCCTCGGCGGCGCTGGCCACCGTCTGGACGTTGACCGAGGCCTCTTCGGAGGACGCGGCGGCGCCGGTCGCCTTCTCCGAGGTCTCGTCGGCAACGGCTGACAGGACCCGGGCGGTTTCCTGCATCTCGCCCATGCGGCCGGAGAGCGAACCGAGGATCGTCTGCGAGCGCGCGCGGAAATCGCCGATCAGCCCCTCGATCCGTGCCTGGCGTTCGGCCCGGTCGGCCTGCTCGACCTTGCGCGTCGCGCGGTTATGTTCGCGCTCCACGGCGTTCTGCTTGAACACGATGACGGCCTCGGCCATCTCCTGGATCTCGTCCTTCGTCTCGTAGTCCGGTACCTCGACCTCAAGGTCGTTGTCGGCGAGCCGGCGCATGGTCCCGGCAAGCCGGGAGATCTTGCGGGTGATGCAGCGCGCCGCCAGGAACGCGACCGCAAGCACGACGAGGAATAGCGGAATGCAGATCATCAGGAGCGTGCGGCCGAGCGCGGCCACCGGTGCGTTGGCCTCGCCGGTGCCCTGCAGGGCGGCGAGCGCCCATTTCGTGTCGTGGAAGACGATCGGTGCGGCAACCGCGAGAAACTCCATGTCGCGATAGCCGTCGATCGCGCCGTTGGACGTTTCGCCGGCAACGGCCTCGCTGATGACCGGGCCCTCGATCCGGGTCGTCAGGATATCGTTGGTGTCGGCGCTCCGCGTGGAATCGTTGCGCATCAGGCCGTTGGCGCCAACGAGGACGGTTTCGCCGGTCTTGCCGAGGCCTTCCTGGTCGCCCAGGATCGCGTTGAGCTTGTCGATCGGCATCTGCAACACGATGACGCCGATGGTGTTGCCGTCGGCGACGATGGGCGCGGACAGGAACGCGGCCGGCGCGTCGTTGCTCGGCGCATAGGCCCGGAAGTCGAAGAAGGTGATGCCGTCCGCCGGTGCGCCGAAGCCGCTGCGGAAGGCATTGCCGAGGTCGGTGTCCTTCCAGGGGCCGGTGTTCAAATTGGTCGCGTAGTCGAGCTCCTTGAACACCGTGTAGACCAGGTTGCCCTCGGTATCGAACAGGAAGATGTCGTAGTAGCCGCGGGCGCGCAGCAATTTCCGGAACCACGGGTGATAGGCCGCGTGGACGCCGTCATAGGGTGTCGTTCCGGCGCTGTCCAACTCGTCCTTCTTGCCGGTCGGGTGCGGATTGTCCTCGATATAGGCCTTTTGCAGGGCGGCCGTCGGATCCGCGCCGATCTCCCTCCAGCTCTTCGTGAACGCCTGCACGGCGTCGATCGTCATCGGGCTCGCGGCAAGCGTCTTCAGATCCTCGTCGACGGCCTCGAGGTAATGGGTCAGCTCCGCCTTGCGCGAGCCGGCAACGGCCTCGAGCCGTTCCATGGTCATGTCGTGGGCGTTGGTCGAGGCCGCCCAATAGCTGGCAACGCCGACGGCGACGGTGAGGACGAGGGCCGAGACCGCAACGAGAGCGGGAATCCGGAAAGCCAGACGCTGGAAGGATGTCGGTATCAACGCAGATACTCCAGATCGAACGCGGGGTTTCGGACCTTTTCCAGTACTATTGTTGCCGAACCCTTTAATATAACGTTCAAATCCGTTTTTATTCGAAATAAAATTGAGGAAAAGCGAAAATATACTTTTTATACGGCCACCGCCGGCGTTTTTTTTGCTTACGAGAACGTGCCGTCGCACATTGCCGGCGCAACCGCCGGGGCCCCGTCGCCGAAAGCCTGCGGCGGCCGACGCCGTCCACGCTGGCGCGTCAGCGCCGCGCCTCCATCCGGCAGCCGACCGACTTGCAGTCCGGATAGACGTCGAGCTTGCGCGTCGAGACGGTGGCGGCCAGCACCTCGGGCCGCGAGAACAGCATCGCCAGGATGTCCCGGCAAAGGGTTTCCTGGAGATTGTAGCGCCGGGTCTGGACGAGGCCGTGGATGCCGTTGCGGATGAAGTCGTAGTCGAGCACGTGGTCGATCGCATCGCCCTTGGCGCCGTCGACGACCGCATCGACCTCGATGTCGACATTGATCAGCACCCGCTGCGGGGCGCCGATCTCGTGGTCGTGGATGCCGATGTCGATGGTGACCTCGAAGTCTTCCAGGAAGAGCGCGACGGTTGTTTTTTGTCTCACGGCTGTTCCTTGCTTACGCTCGGGCCGGCGACGGCGCGGCGCAACGGCGCCGGCGGGCGGGCGGCCTCGCGATCCCTTCGGGCTCGTTTTTTTCGCTCACGGCCGGGCGCTCGCTTGCGCTCGCTGGCCTCCGCGGGGGCGGCGCATCGGCGCCGGCGGCCGTTCGGCCTTGCGACCCCTTCGGGGCCGTTTGTGAGGATACGGCCAGGCGCTCGCTGGCCTGCGCCAGGGTGGAGATGTTCATTTCTGCCGCTCGGTCATGAAGGCGACGTCGCGCTCCAGCTTCATCAGCTTCTGGCCGCCGTCGACGGTGATGACTTCGCCGTTGAGGGTGCGCGATTCCACGATGAAGCGGGCGGTGCGGCAGATGTCCTCCACCTCGATCGCGCGCTTCAGCGGGTTCATCGCCTTGGTCTCCTCATAGTCGTCGTCACTCTGAACGCCCGAGACGAAGGTCACCCCCGGGGCGATGCCGCAGACCCGCACATGGGGGGCGAGCGCCATCGCCATCAGCTCGGTGGCGCCCAGGAGCGCGTATTTGGAGATCGAATAGGAAAAATAGTCCGGGTTCGGCGCGAACACCTTGTTGTCGAGCATGTTGACGATGACGCCTTCGCCGCCGCGGTCGCGGACCAGTTCGGCAAAGCGGCGCGACAACAGGATCGGGGCGGCGGCGTTGACGTGGAAATGCTTTTCCAGCGTCGCCGGCTCGGAGGTCCAGGCCTCGTCATATTCGAACATGGAGGCGTTGTTGATGAGCGCGGTGAGCGGCGGGCTGTCTGCTGCGAGTTTTTCGAAGAACGCGTCATAGGCGGAAAAATCGGTGAGATCGAAGGCGAGGATGCGGCCGTCGCCGCCGGCCTTCTTGACCTCTTCCAGCGTATCCGCCGCCTCGCCGAGCGAGGTGTTGACGTGGATGGTGACGAACCAGCCGGCCGCGCCGAAGGTCCTGGCGAAGGCACGGCCCATGCGCTTGGCGGCGCCGGTGATCAGGATATGGCCGGGCGTTTTTGCGTCTTCTGCCATGTGGCGGTCCCCCCGAGTAGTGTTCGAGGGTTCTAAAATAAGGGGCGTCACGGCATTATCAATCGCCGGATGCGGCCTCTCAGGCGGCGCCGATCTGGAAGACGATGACGATGTAAAGCGCGTAGCCGGCGGTCATGGCGATGCCGGTGACGCGGCCGATGGTGGCGGAAAAGGCGGCAAAGAGCAGGATCAGCACGGAGGTCGCCAGCATCGCCCAGATGTCGAAGCTGACGATCTCGGCCGGCACCGCGATCGGCGCGATGAGCGCGGTGGCGCCGATGATCGCCAGGAGATTGAAGATGTTGGAGCCGACGATGTTGCCGACGGCAACGCCGGTGTGACCGCGCACCGCCGACATGAGGGTGGTGGAGAGTTCCGGCAGCGAGGTGCCCAGCGCCACGATGGTGAGCGCGATGGCGGTGTCGGAGACGTGCCAGGCGCGGGCGATGGAGACGGCGCCGTTGATCGTCAGTTGCGCGCCGACGGGCAGTGCCGCAAGGCCGGCGACCAGGAAGAATATGGCGACGGCGAGCCGGCTCGGCACACCGCCGACCTCGTCGTCGATGGCTTCCAGCTCGTTGCGTCGCCGGTCGCGCCGTGCCTTGCGGGCGACGTTGACGGAAGCGGTGAGGAATATCACGAGGAGGGCGAGGAGCATGACGCCGGCCGCCCGGTCGATAACGCCGAAATAGCAGAACAGCGCGAACACCAGCGACACGGCGATCATGAAGCTGGCACTGCGGGTGACGCCCTCGTCGCCGCAATAGGTGGCGGCGAGGATCGACGGCAGGCCGAGGACGAGGAGCACATTGGCGACGTTGGAGCCGACCACGTTGCCGATGGCGATGCCGCCGGCGCCGTCCAGGGCGGCGCGGACCGAAATGACGAATTCCGGGGCCGAGGTGCCGAAGGCGACGATGGTCAGGCCGATGATCAGCGAGGGAATGCCGAGGCGCTGTGCCAGACTGACGGACCCGCGAACGAGGACGTCGCCGGCGATCAGGAGGATAGCGAGACCGCCGAAGAGACTGGCAAGATCGAGGAGCATCAAACCCGTTCGAGCTGTCGCCCCGCATCGGGCCCTGAAGGATGCCGGAGAGGGTGCGTTTCGTGGATGGCCTGGTAAGCCGGATTGCCCGCCTATATAGGCGCGGCGATGTCGGATAGAAACCACCCGGAGTGCGGTTTCCCGTGCAGGGCTGCCGTGCAACCGCAGAGCGGGCCGGGCGCGGGACCACGAATGCATCGGCGCTGTTGCGGGCGCGGGGGCTGTGCTATCGCCGGTGCCATGACGGCAAAAGTCCTTTTCCTCAGCGATTCACGGCCGGGCCATTATCATCAGAGCGAGGGCGCGATCCGCGCGCTGAAGCGGCTGGTTCCGGTCACGGTCGAGCGCGTGCAGGTGAAAAGCCCCGGCTGGCTGCGCGGGCATCGGCAGCGGCAACTGGTCTCGCTCATGTCGTTTTCGCCGGCGCTTGCGTTGAGGCTTGCCCACGGGCTCGACCTTGCCGCCATCGCGCGGCCCGACATCATCGTCTCGGCCGGGGCGGAGACGATGGCCGCCAACGCGCTGCTCGCCCGCCATTTCGCAGCCAGGAACATCTTCATCGGCTCGCTCAGGGAGATGGCGGAGGACCGGTTTTCGGCGGTGCTCGCCATCTATCCGAGCCAGGCGGTGCGGGCGAACCATATCCTGACCCTGAAGCCGCCGCCCTTCGAGCCCGACGATCTTCCCGCGCCGCAGCGGCCGAAGGGGACGGATCTCGCAGGGCTCACGGCGGCGCTGTTCGTCGGCGGGCCGTCGGGCAGCCATTCCTGGGGCGCGGCCGACTGGGAGCGGCTCGAAACCCTTGTCCGGGAAACGGGCAGAGCAGGGCTCTCCTGGACGCTGACCAATTCCCGGCGCACGCCCCATGCGGCGTCGGACATGCTCCAGCGCCTTGCCGCCGAAGAGCCGTCCGTTGCCGGCTTTGTCGATATCCGCGCGGCGGGAGCCGGCTCGGCCCATCGGCTCTTTGCCGCCGACATCCTTGCGGTCACGGAGGATTCCGCGACCATGCTGATGGAGGCAGTGGCGGCGCGCCGCCCGGTCGTCGCCCTGGTGCCGGAGCGCCGGACGGCGACGCGCGACGACGAGGCGATCGATGCCCTTGAAGGCGCGCGGCGCCTGGTGCGCCTGCCGCTCGCCGAGGCCGACGGCGCGCGGTTCGGGGACGCGGTCCTTGCCGGTGAACCGCTTGCGGAGAATCCGCTCGATGCGCTGGCGGAGAAGCTGAGGCCGGTGCTCGGGCTTTGAGGTTTTTGTCGCTCACGCCGGCTCGCTGCGCTCGCGGCTCCGCGAGGGCGGCGCAACGGCGCCGGCGGCCGGTCGGCCTTGCGAAGCCTGACGGCTTCGATGGTCGCTGCTCGGGACAAATCGCACTTCGGCGCGATCTCGTGTTCGTGTTGCTGCGGGCGCGGGGTTTGTAGCTCCTGGATTGCCGCGTTGGCCTATCGGCCTCCTCGCAATGACGTTGAAAGCATTGATAAAACCGTCATTGCGAGCGGAGCGAAGCAATCCAGTAACGGCCCTTGCGACGACCGCCTGCGTACCGTGTCGACAGGGGCAACGGACTACGGCCTTCCGCTTCGCTGCAGCCGGGGTGACGACCGCCCGGTGCCCTGCCGCTCCTACTCCGTCCGGCCGGCGAGATTGGCGACGAGGTCGGGGTCGAGGTCGAAGATGTTGTTGGCTTCCAGCAGCGTCTTCTGGTCGAGCGGGCGGGGGCCGAGTTCGACGTCCTTGGCGAGCTTCTGGCAGATCGTCGATATGATCTCGATCCGCGCATAGCGCTTGTCGTTGGCGGGCACCAGGTGCCAGGGCGCGATCCTGGTCGAGGTCTTGTCGAGCATCTCCTCGATGGCCTCGATATATTCCGGCCAGCGCTTGCGGTTGCGAAAATCCTCGTAGCCGAGCTTCCAGCGCTTGATGGGGTCGCGCAGGCGCTCCTCGAAGCGGCGGAGCTGCTCCTCCGGCGTGATGTGGAGGAAGAATTTCAGCACCCTGGTGCCGTCCTCGACCAGCAGCCGCTCGAAGTCGTTGATCTCGTCGAAGGCGCGCTGCCATTCGGTCGTGGTGGCGAAGCCCTCGACCCTCTCGACCATCACCCGTCCGTACCAGGAGCGGTCGAAGATCGAGATCGTGCCCTTCGGCGGCAGGCGCTCCCAGAAGCGGGTCAGGTAGTGGCGCTCGCGGTAGTAGTCGCGCGGCGCGGCGATCGGCCAGACCTTGACGCCGCGCGGGTCGAGCAGTGCCATCATGCGGCGGATGGTGCCGCCCTTGCCGGCGGCGTCCCAGCCCTCGAAGACGAGGACGGCGGCGTCGCCGGAAAACAGGTAGGCCTGCTGGATCTGCCGCAGTTCCTCCTGAAGCTTGCCGAGCTTGTGGTGGTACTTCTTCTTCTTGATCGTCTTCGTCATGTCGAGGGACGCCAGATGTCCCTTGCCGCCGCTGTTTTTCTTGTTTGCCATCGTCGGTTCGTACCGCCCCCCGAATGTCTGTGCTGTCGGTGAAATCATCGGGACATTTTGCGCAGGGCGCAAGAGCGTCCGCTATTTCGCCGGATAGACCTTCGGCCAGCCGCCGGGTCCGCCGCTGCCGTTGCAGCGGTTCGGGGCGGAAAACTCCCGCATGGCGAAGGCGTAGTTCTTCCAAACCCAGGTGCCGGAATGGCCGCAGTCGCCGGCGCCGCGCGCCTTGTAGGCGCTGGTCAGCTCCTTGGTCTCTTCGTTGAAGGCGATGTTGAAGAGGGTGTCGGTGCCGACCCAGCCGTAATCGCCGTTGAAGGCCGCGAAATAGAGCGGTTCGATGCCGCCGATCTCGCCGGTCTCCACGATGTAGAGCCGGTAGCCGACATTGTTGCCGCCGGCGGTGCAGGGCAGCGCGTAAAGGGTCGCGGTCTTGGAGACGGCGCCGATGACCGGATCGAAGCCGCTCATGTGTTCGGAGTTCGGGTCCTCGCAGGTGCTCGCGGCGCGGTGGCGGGCGAGCAGATGCGGCGGCACGCCGAGGCGGGCGATGGCGGCGGCGTTGTCGATCTTCGGCGCCGGGCTCAGATGGTTGGGCGGGCCGGCAAGGAGCGGGCTGCCGAGCCGCCCCTGGGCCTCGTCGATCCACAGAAGCGCGTCCGCAACGCCGGCGAGCGGGAAATCGACGTCGTGGGGCGTACCGGAGACGTCGAGGAAGGTGAAGCGCAGGCTCTCGCCGGCGAGCATCTGGCCGATCAGGATGTTGAGCGTTCCGTCGTCGACGATGAAGAAGTCGTTGACCGTGCCGAAGGGCGCGTAGCCGCGTTCGGGCTTCAGCGTCAGCGGCGGGTTGTCGTCGACGCGGACCTCGGCCGGACGGTCGCGGTCGGCAAGGACCGCTATCGTGGAGATGGAGATCGTCCAGGCGGAATCCGCCTTGGCGGTGCGGCCGACCCTGAGCGCGAAGCGGGCGTCATAGCCGCCGCTTGCCTTGCCGACGAGGCTTGAGGCGATGCAGCCGTCTTCCTCTTCGCAGACGGCGGACCAGTCGTCGAAGGTGCTTTCCTCGGCGCCGGCAGGGGAGCCGGCAGTCAGGATCAACGCCGCAATCGCGGCGGCAAGGTGTGTCTTGGCCATCATTGCCTCCTTCCAGGCCCGATCAACGCGCCGGACGGCTTAAGGGTTGCGCTTTGCCGCGTTCCGGCGCGACGGCGGCATGACCACCCGGTCGCGCCGGCAGGCGCGGCGGTCGACGGCGCGGCAGGGCCGGAAGTCAAGCTCGCGGGTCATGCAGATGCGGACCTCGCGCAGCCGCCGCCGGTCGCAGGTAACGGCGATGGCGCCGGCTTCAAGCCCTGGATTGGCGGCGCGAAAGGCCTTTTCCACCAGGTCCGGATCGACCATGCGATAGTCATCGAGATGGACGAGGGCCGGCGGCACGACAACCCGTTTGCGGGCCGCGCGCATGCGCTCCAGGTAGCCGACCGGCGAGAGGCCCGAACAGGTGCCGTGCTTCTTCCATTCGTGGCGGACGAGGTCGCGGCTCGGCATGATGTCGAGCATGCCGGTCACCTCGTGCTCGGTCAGGCGCCGGAAGTCACGCATGTGGCAGTAGTCCGGCCAGCCTTTCTCATATTGCGGCCAGAGGCCGTGGACGACGAAGGCATAGGGGCGCTTCGAGCCGCACTGGAAGCGGTCGGCGCGCGCGCCTTCGGCCTCGCAGTAGCTCGGCGACCAGGACAGCGACAGCACATAGTAGTCGAAGACGCCGGGCCGTCCGTCGGCGAGCGACGGCACCGGCCGCAGCACCTGGGCGGCGATGACGGCGAGGATTGCGACCGAAAGGGCGCGAAGCATCGGACGGGTTATGGCCGTACCGTGCGGCACTTGGCGTCGTGCACGTACCAGGGATCGAGGCCGCGGATGCAGAATTCGACGCCGCGCCACAGGGCGACGAAGCCGGCCTCCTCCTCGATCATGTAGTACATCGTCCGGTGGCTGAGGTCGGAGAGGTGGACCCGCGCGCGGCAATAGCGGCGCACCAGCGGGCTCGGCCGGTTGGAGATGAGGGCAAGCTGCTGCACCTGGTCGATCTCGTCGATGGCCTGGATGCCGCTGTAGAAATCGCGGTCGGCATGGGCGAAGCGATGGGTGATGGAGCGGAAGACGCCGGGGCTGTCGCAGGCCGGCACGTGGCGGTCCGGATCGGGATCGTTGCTGTGGTTCCAGAAGAAGGCCGAGGCCGGAAGGGCGCCGAGCGCAAGCAGCGCGGCAGCAAGGACAAGGCGGGCGATACGGCTCATGACGGGCCCCTGGCAAGGTCTTTCCGATTGTGACGCGACGATGGGCCAGCGGCCGCGCGGCGTCAAGCGGAAGGGCTGATATGCGCGCGAAATGGCCGGACGGTGTGGCTATTCGGGAACGAGCCAGTCGAGGCGGTGGCCGGCGCCGGGGCCCGTGGCCAGCGTCTTCTGCAGCCAGGGCAGCAGCAGCTTCAGTTCGTCGGCGAGCGTATAGGGCGGATTGACGACGAGGAGGCCGCAGCCGGTGAGCGGGCCGTCCTTGTCGCCGCTCGCGACCTGGAACTCCGCGCGCAGCACCCGGCGGATGCCGGAGGCTTTGATGTCCTCGTGGAAATGGCGCACCTTCGTCGCGTCCTTGATCGGATACCACAGGAGATAGATACCGGTCGGCCAGCGGTGGTGGGCCTTTGCCAGCCCGTCGGCGAGCGTTGCGAACTCTTCGGTTTCCTCAAAGGCCGGGTCGACCAGGACGAGGCCGCGCTTTTCCTTCGGCGGCACGAAGGAGCCCAGCGCCAGCCAGCCATCCAGTTCCACAGCCTTAATGCGTCGGTCGCCGGCATAGAGCGCAAAGAGGGCCTCGTAGTCGCGCGGGTGCAGTTCGACAAGGGTGAGGCGGTCGTTGCGGCGGGTCAGGCGCCGGGCGATCTCCGGCGAGCCGGGATAGGCGGCAACGGCATCGTCGCTATTGAGGTCGCGGATCGTCTCGAAATAGGGCTCCAGCAGCGCGGCGATATTTTCCGGGATCTCGGCTTCGATCAGCCGGCCGATGCCGCCCTGCCATTCGCCGGTGCGCAGGGCCTCGTCGGAAGAAAGGTCGTAGACGCCGAGGCCGGCATGGGTGTCGATGACCCTGAACGCTGCCGGCTTCCGCTTCAGATAGTCGAGGACGCGGGCGAGCGTTGCGTGTTTGACGACGTCGGCGAAGTTGCCGGCGTGGAAGGCGTGGCGGTAGTTCATGAAGGGGCCTCTGGTACGGCGTTCCGGCGCCGCGATCCGCCCCTACCTGCCGCGCCGCGGCGGCAAATGCAAGCCGATGATCAATCCTCCAGGCGAAGCCCGACGGCCTTGGGGCCACGGCCGCGCCGGTCCGGCTCGGTCTCGAACGAGATGCGCTGGCCGGAATCGATGGTGCCGAGGCCGGAGCGCTCCACTGCGGAGATATGAACGAAGATGTCGACCTCGCCCATGTCCGGCTTGATGAAGCCGAAGCCCTTGTCCGCCTTGAAGAATTTCACCGTTCCGAACTGCCGCGGGCCGCGCTCGGCCGGGTCGTCGTCGGGGCGGCGCGACATGCGCTCGCTGAATCCGTAGTCGCTCATTGTCCTGGTCGCCGTTTTTCGTCTCGCCCGCCGGAGGCGGGCATATCGAGGTCATACGATAGCGGCGCTCTATGACCGTTTGGTGAGACCTTGATGGCACCAATGGGGCGGGTGGTGCGCGCCGCTGCCGCATTGTGTATCGTGGCGCCGCCCGACCCCTGCCGCTTTCCCGAAAGGACCTTTCATGTCGCCCATGAACGCCATCGTCGTGCCCGTCACCGCCTTCCAGCAGAACTGCACGATCCTGTGGTGCACGGCGACGATGAAGGCGGCGATCATCGATCCGGGCGGCGACGTCGAGGGCATCAAGGAGGTGATCGCGGAAAAGGGCCTGACGCCGGAAAAGGTGCTCCTGACCCACGGCCATCTCGACCATGCCGGCGGCGCGGCGGAGCTTGCCGAGGCCTATGGCATTCCCGTCGAGGGCCCGCATGTGGACGACACGTTCCTCTTGGAGAGCCTTGCGACCCAGGGCCGCGACTTCGGCGTGCCGGCGGAAGGGCGCAACGTCACGCCGGATCGCTGGCTCGGCGACGGCGATACGGTCACCGTCGGCGATCTGACCTTCAAGGTGCTGCATTGCCCGGGCCATACGCCCGGCCATGTGGTGTTTTTCCTGGAGAGCGGCCGGTTCCTGATCGCCGGCGACGTGCTGTTTCAGGGCTCGATCGGGCGCACGGATTTTCCGCGCGGCGACCATGCCGCCCTGATTTCCTCAATCAAGGACAAGCTCTATGCGCTCGGCGACGACGTCGCCGTCTTGCCCGGCCACGGGCCGATGACCACCATCGGCGAGGAGCGCAAGACCAACCCGTTCCTGCAATAGGCGGGTACGGCCGGCTTAGGCGTGGCGTCGGCGCCCATCGGCGCTATAGTGGTCTTCGACAATGGATGAAAAGGGCCACGAATGGCAGGCCGGGCGCACAAGATCGCAATCGGGATCGCAGCCATCGCAGTGCTGGCGATGCCGGCCGGCGCGGCCCCGGTTATGGGCAAGACCGTCTACAAGCACTACGCGGTGCGCGGCGAGACGCCGGCGGAAATCATCGTCGACATCTGGCGCCAGCGGCGGGTCAATCGCGGCGACTTTTCGATCGCCAGCATCCAGACCTCGGTCGAGCCAAGCGGCCGGCTGCAGTCCGGAAAGACGTGTAAGGTCAAGGATTTCTCGGTCAAGACAAGCTACGTCATCACGCTGCCGCGGCATGTGGGCGAGCGCCGGCTGAAGAGCCGCACGCGCCGGCTCTACCGCGCCTTCATCAAGAACGCGCGCAAGCACGAATTGACCCACCGGGCGATCTACGAGAAGTGCATGACGCGGTTCGTGCGCTCGGTCCGGCAGATGACGCCGCAGAGGTCCTGCGCGGCCGCGCGGCGGGTGATCACGCGGATCGCCAAGCTGGAGAGCCTGCGCTGCCGGGCGGAGAACCTTGCCTTCGACAAGCGCGAATACGCCAAGTCGGCGCGGCTGCCGCTGCTGCGCCAGGCGCTCGCCGACACCGAGGCGCTAAAGGCGGCGCGGCTGTCCACCGGCCGCATCAACGTCTTTGCCGGCGACGCCGGGGCGTTCTCCTCCTCCGCCGTGCTGCTGCGCCGCCACAACAGGGCGATGGAGAACAAGTAGACGGCTATTTGGTGCCGGCGGCGCGGGCGACGACGCCCATGCGCAGGCGCACGGATTTCGGCACCTTCATGTCCGCCAAGAACTGGTCGGTGCGGGTGAAGCCGCACAGGTCGCGCTGGATGACGGTGTACCAGAGCGTCTCGCCGGCGGCGTCGATGAGGTTCGCGTGCTCTTGCCGGCGCGGGTCGTCCTCGGGGAGGGCGTGCGTGGGAAGGTCCGCCTCGAAGGCTTTGAGCCTCTTCAGGCGCTTTTCCAACTCCCGCAACAGCCGCCCGAGCGTCCCGGCCTTTTCCTCCATCACCTCCCGGTCGATCGACGCGGTCAGCGGATCGGTCAGGCCCCTGGGGGCGTAGAGAGAGGGCGGACGGACGGACATGGGGGAAGGATCGGGGGCGGGGGAGGCGAGGTCAAGGGGGAGTTAGGGGTTGGAAGGGCGGGCGGCCCGCCTCTCCGCCGATGCCGCCCCTGACGCAAGCATGCCACGCCCATAATGCCCGCATCGGCCGCTCCGATTGGGCTTGCGGCATCTGGCTCCGCTGTCCCCCACACTCGGCGTCACCACCGTGCTCGACACGGTGGTCCATGATGCCTCGCGGTTGGTAACGACGGGAGCGATTGCAGCCACAGCCTCATGGATTGCCGTGTCAAGCACGGCAATGACGCCGGGGACGGTGGCATGGGCCGTGCCATCCGGGTTCGTTCCCCGTCATGCGCGGCGCGACATCCGATGCCACTGTCTATTCGGTATGTTGGAGAAGGGCGCGACGGCCGTTGCTGGATTGCTTCGCTGCGCTCGCAATGACGGAAAGGGGAAAGCAGGTCCTCAGCGACCGGTAGACGGGCACCGCTCAGATCATTGACAACCGCGAAAGTGCGCGCACTATCGGCGAAGTTCTATTTCTGGGCGAACCCGTTGGCATGTTGCGTTTCTTCGACAGGGCTCTCAACGCTCAAGGAAGTCGGGAATATGTTGTCTTCAACTACATTCTCCTCGTCCTGATATTCCTTTCCATTTTCCTCCTTGTCGTCGAGGTTCGTTACAAGGACGACATCGGCCCGCAAATGGCGGTGGTCGTCGACGTGGCCGATTACGTCATCGTCATTGTTTTCGCCGTCGAATATGTCCTCCGGGTCGCGCTAGCAGAGAAACCCAAGAAATACGTTTTCAGCTTTTACGGGATCGTCGATTTTCTTGCTGTCTTTCCCTCCCTGCTCATCTTCGCCTTCGGGGGCGTTGTCAGCGTCGGGTTCTTCCGGGTCCTGCGGTTGTTTCGTCTGTTCCGGATTTTGAAGATCGTCCGGTTCCGGCGCGAGCAGGATCCCTTCTGGAAGGGCGTTCTGGCGCAGACGGCTCCCTACATGGCGATCGGCATGGCCTTGAAGATCGTCGTGTTCGCGTTCGAGGACCAGCGATGGGTTCCGGAGATCGGAAACCTCGGTACCGTGATTGCGGTGGTTGGTTTCTCGATCGGCGTCCTGCTCGGATCGAAGCTCGGCGTTGCGCAGACCCGTCTGCACAAGTTCGAAGACAGCCTGATCGAAACCATTGGCCTGTTGGAGAGCATCCAGACGACCGTCGACAGGAGCCTGATCCGGGAATGGACCGCGCAGTTGGAGACCTATTTCCGAACCGGCGAGAATCCGGACGGTTTCTGGGATGTGCATGATCGGCTCATACTGAAGATGCAGGAAGCGAATATCGGCGCGCCGATCCGGGCATCGATCAATCAGAAGGTCTCGTACATCGTCTTTCGCATGAAGACCGAAACACCGCGCATCTACGACGAGTTCCTGCAGCGAATTCTGATCTTCTATGCACTGGCCGTCATTATTTCGATTCCGGGCTTTTTCGGTTTTCTCAGCATCATTTTGATCTGCTACGTGCTTGGGGGCATGTATTTCGTCATCTGCGATATTGACCAGCCGATCTCGCACAGCCGGACGGCGCAGATCGATGCGGATATCTCGCCATTGCTCGACTACATGAAGCGACTTGGTGTGGAGCCGGGGCTTTCGGCCTGACGATTGGCTGTTGCTTCGAGGCTCCAACGGCACGATGGAAATTGAAGTGCTGAATTCACGAAAAGGGAAAGCAAAGATATTGCGCTCATATTTTTTTCGAAAAGAGAATGTTGAAAATTAGGAAGGTGACTATTCCAAAGCCAAAAATCATGAAGTCATTTATGACGAATAAGTTGGTTTCGAAAACCGAAAGTGCCACTCCTATTGCGAAAGCCAAATAGAATAGAAACGCAGTTGAGCGAATCCAAAAACTCAATTTCGCATAGGAAATCCAAAAGTGAACAATGGACAAGGCCAATGCCGCTAATTGGAAATAGAAAAACTGCGAATTGCCGACGTTCGTTGGTGCTTCATCATATTTGTATACCCAGAGGGGTGCTATAAGGTTAAGGGCAGGAAATAATATCGCGCTTTGCTCGACGAACTCTTTTTTCGTGTATAGCGGAGGAGGTTTGCTGGTCTCGCCATCTGTCATTTTTCACCCCTCCGTCTATCAATCTTCTCTCTGCTCAAAAAATCACGACGCCGCGGCCGGAAAGGCGATCGGCCGTTTCAACCGGCCACTGATCGTCCCGCCGGCCACGCGCTCTGTCAATCAGGAAGCGTGGCTGCGGCAACCGGGCGCAACTTTTGATTGGCAGCGATCGTTCCCGGATTGTGCCGGGCCGAGGCGGTCCGACGGCAGGAGATCCCGGGTCTGCGCTTCGCTCCGCCCGGGATGACTGGGAGGCCAGCGGCCAGCCCGGCAGGAGGGGTGACAAGCCCCCTACTTCCGCGGCTTCTCCGTCCGCCCCACGGTCATCTCGTCCAGCGTATTCTTCCGCACTCTTGACCCCGATCCCTTGCCGCCCTTTTGCGCGCGGCCGTGCTTGCGGTCGCCCGAATAACCGCCGGCCTTGCCTTCGATGGCGGATTGGCGGGCGAGGGGGTCGTCGGCGACGGCGAGTTCTGTTTCCTGGAGGCGCTTGATTTCGTCGCGCAGGCGCGCGGCGGTTTCGAATTCGAGGTCCGCGGCGGCGTCGCGCATCTTCTTTTCCAGGTCGGCGATATGGGCCTGGAGGTTGTGGCCCATGGGGGCGTCTTCGGAAAAACCCTTGTCGACGGTGACGTGGTCCTGCTCGTAGACGGAGTCGAGGATGTCGCCGATGGCCTTGCGGACCGATTCCGGCGTGATGCCGTTTTCCTCGTTGAAAATAACCTGCTTGGCGCGGCGGCGGTCGGTCTCGCCGATGGCGCGATCCATGGAGCCGGTGATGCGGTCGGCATAGAGGATGACGCGGCCGTCGACGTTGCGGGCGGCGCGGCCGATGGTCTGGATCAGCGAGGTCTCGGACCGCAGGAATCCTTCCTTGTCGGCATCGAGGATGGCGACCAGCCCGCATTCGGGGATGTCGAGGCCCTCGCGCAACAGGTTGATGCCGACCAGCACGTCGAAGGCGCCGAGGCGCAGGTCGCGGATGATCTCGATGCGCTCCAGCGTGTCGATGTCGGAATGCATGTAGCGCACGCGCACGCCCTGCTCGTGCAGATATTCCGTCAGGTCCTCGGCCATGCGCTTGGTCAGCACGGTAACCAGCGAGCGGTAGCCCTTTTGCGCCACCTCGCGGACCTCGCCGAGGAGGTCGTCGACCTGGGTGGAGGCCGGGCGGACCTCGACCGGCGGGTCGGTGAGGCCGGTCGGGCGGATGACCTGTTCGACGAAGACGCCGCCGGCCTCCTCCATCTCCCAGCCGCCGGGGGTCGCGGAGACGCAGGTCGTTTGCGGCCGCATGGCGTTCCATTCCTCAAACCTGAGCGGCCGGTTGTCCATGCAGGAGGGCAGCCGGAACCCGTACTCGGCCAGCGTCGCCTTGCGGCGGAAGTCGCCGCGATACATGGCGCCGAGCTGGCCGATGGTGACGTGGCTCTCGTCGACGAAGACCAGCGCGTTGTCGGGCAGATACTCGAACAGGGTCGGCGGCGGCTCGCCGGGCTTGCGGCCGGTGAGGTAGCGCGAATAGTTCTCGATGCCGGCGCAGGAGCCGGTGGCCTCGATCATCTCCAGGTCGAAGCGGGTGCGCTGCTCCAGCCGCTGGGCTTCCAGCAGCCGGCCGGCGGCCTCCAGTTCGACCAGGCGATGCTTCAGCTCCTCCTTGATCGACTTGGTGGCCTGCTGCAGCGTCGGCTTCGGCGTCACATAGTGGGAGTTGGCGTAGATCTTCACCGACTGCAGCTCGCCGGACTTCCGGCCGGTCAGTGGGTCGAACTCGGTGATCGCCTCGACCTCGTCGCCGAACAGCGAAATGCGCCAGGCGCGGTCCTCAAGGTGGGCCGGGAAAATCTCGATGGTGTCGCCGCGCACCCGGAAGGTGCCGCGCACGAAATTGGCGTCGGAGCGGCGGTATTGCAGGGCGACCATGTCGGCGAGCAGTTGCCGCTGGTCGAGCCGGTCGCCGATCTCGATGGCGAAGGTCATCGCCGTATAGGTCTCGACCGAGCCGATACCGTAGATGCAGGAGACCGAGGCGACGATGATGACGTCGTCGCGCTCGAGCAGGGCGCGGGTGGCCGAGTGGCGCATCCGGTCGATCTGCTCGTTGATGGAGGATTCCTTCTCGATATAGGTGTCGGTGCGCGGAACGTAGGCCTCCGGCTGGTAGTAGTCGTAGTAGGAGACGAAATACTCCACCGCGTTGTCGGGGAAGAACGAGCGGAACTCGCCATAGAGCTGGGCCGCCAGCGTCTTGTTGGGGGCGAGGATCAGCGCCGGCCGCTGGGTCGCCTCGATGACCTTGGCCATGGTGAAGGTCTTGCCGGAGCCGGTGACGCCGAGCAGCACCTGGCAGTCGTCCTCGTTGGCGATGCCCTCGACCAGTTCCTTGATCGCTTCCGGCTGGTCGCCGCGCGGCTCGAACTCGGAGACGATCTTCAGCGGGATGCCGCCTTCCGACTTTTCCGGCCGCGGCGGGCGGTGCGGCTGCCAGACGTCGCCGGCGAATTCCGGGCGGCCGTGCTCGATCAGTTGCGACAGGGCCTCGACGGTGGCGGTGACGCCGCTGTCGGAGAGGCCGGCGGCGTCTTCCAGCGAGATGTCGAGGCCGGCGACCGGGTTGAGGCCGCCCTTGGCGCGTTCGGCCGCGGTCGCCTTGCCGCCCATGGAGGTGCCGCGGGCGGTTTTTGACGGTTTTTCGGCCTTATTCCGTTTTTTGGGGCTTTTTGTCGCAGGTTTTGCGGTCTCGGCGTCGGCAGCCTCGGAAATTTCCTTTGCCCAGTCGCTGAGAGATGTGCTCGAGGGGCCGGAAAGCGGGGTGCCTTCCAGCGGCGCCTGGGGCGCTTCGGCAAAGCCATCCTGCCGGTTTTCATCGGTTTTTTTCGAAGATCGTGACATGAGTCGGACTATGGAAGAAACTCCTCGGGCCGCCAAGTCACATTGTCTCGGGCGCCCGACGGAGCCGCGTTGCACTGTATTCGATTTATTCACTTAGACCGATTATAAGGGGCGGAAATCCGGTCCCGTGTCCGGGTTCGGGTCCTTTGACCCCAAATAGTGTTCCGCAAGGTTTTTGCACGAGGCGCTCGTTGGGAGCCGAGCAATTCGAAAGGGACAAATGGAAATTCTACTGGCGGAAACGTCTCGGTTGGGGCGACGGGTAATTGCAGAGATGCTGGAGCGGCGCGGTGACGTCGTGCATTGCTGTGGCGACGGTCATGAGGCGCTCAGGGAACTGCACGACAACCCCGATATCGATGTGCTGCTGACGAGCATCGAGCTGCCCGGCGTGTGCGGTCTGGAACTGTGCTGGGATGCGCGCATCCTGGCCGAGACAAGGGCGCCCATCTACATCATCATCATGTCGTCGAGCCGCGAGCGCTCGATGCTGGTGGAGGTGCTGGACAGCGGCGCCAACGACTTCTTCCGCAAGCCGCCGCTGGAGGCGGAACTGCACGCGCGGATGCGCTCGGCCGAACGGCTCCTGAAGGCGCAGCGTGAGATCCTCTGGCTGTCGCAGACCGACTCGCTCACCGGCGTGCTCAATCGCCGCCACTTCTTCAGCCTCTTGGGCGAGGAGATCGAGCGCCTCAGCGGCGACCCCCTGTCGCTGGTCATGCTCGACATCGACCGCTTCAAGGGCATCAACGACCGCTATGGCCACGATATCGGCGACAAGGTAATCCAGTCGCTGGCGGCGCAGTTCAACGGTCGGACCGGAATTTTCGGGCGCGTCGGCGGCGAGGAGTTCTGCTGGGCGCTGCCCGGCTGTCCGCTGTCGCTGGCGGTCGATATGGCCGAGGAGGTCCGCATCGCCATCGAGAGCGGCGTGGTCGCGAGCCCGCTCGGTCCGATCCGCTTCACCAGCAGCCTCGGCGTTGCCCAGCACCATGCCGGCGATACCGTCGAGGACCTGTCGCGACGCGCCGACGAGGCGCTCTACGACGCCAAGGAGTCCGGCCGCAACCGGGTCAGCACGCGCCTTGCGAAACCGCCGCAACTGCTGACGGCGTAGCTTGCCTCACTCCGCCTCGGCCATGTCCGCCTGGATCTGCCGGCGCTGAAACAGCCAGTATTTGGTGTTGGATTCCACATAGTTCTGCTTGTCGCAGGCGGCATCGAGGCCGTGGATCGCCGGTGCGAGGCGGTTATCGAGGCGTTCGATGGCGGCCATCCATGCGCCGTCTTCCTTCAGGGCGCGCACCGCGTCCTGTTCGTCGCGGATGAAGTTCTGCCAGGCAAGGCATGGATAGGTCTTCCGGTCCCGCGCCAGCCGGGTGCGGGCAAACCGCAGCGCGGAGGTCATGCGGCGCTCTGTGAGACTGGAACAGGCGGGCGCGAAGGCCTCAAGGGCCCAGGACCGGGCCTCTTCCATGGCCAGCATGGCGCGGTAGTGCTTGTCGCTGAGATAGCCCGTGATGGCGTCGCCGAGGGCGTCGGTTTCTTCCAGAACGATGTGGCAGGCTTCCAGGCCGGAGGTCGCCACGGCGGCGGCTTCCGCGTCGGGCATCTCCGCCGCCTCGCCGCCGCAGACCGCTTCGGTCAGCTTGATGTCGGCGGCAAGGCGGACGGCGAGGCGGGTGGTCTCGCCAAGGGTCCTGGCTTCCGCAAGGGCGGCGGCGTTCCGGGTGCGCACGGCCAGCCTTTCGGCACACGTCTCCGCTGGCAGGCCGCCGGGGACAAAGCCGAGAACCTCCTCGGCGGTCTTGCCGATGGGCAGCGGCGGCAAGGCGGTGAGCACGACGAGAGCTTGGCGCGGCAGGCCGGTGGTCGGGTCCGCCGCCGGGCTGGTGGCGACCGGCGTCGCCGGCACGCCGGGAGCATTGCCGGTCAAAAAGCCGGCGCGGTCCGTCCCCGCGAGACCGAAACGGGCCAGCCCGTCGGCGCAGAACGCCTCCATCGAGGTGCGGCCGCGGGCCATGGAGGCGGCAAAAGAGCCGTTGCCGCATTCGGCCGCGAAGTAGCCGCCTTCAGCGCGCAGGTCGGCCCCGGTCTGGCCGGCGAGGCGGGCGCCAAGACCGTCGGAGAGGGCGAGGCCGGAGCAGCTCTTGGCGACCTGATCGGCATAGCAAAGGTCGCTCGCGATGGCTGCGACCTCGTCCTCCGGCAACATCAGTTTCGGTTTGCCGCGGGGCGCAAGCAGCCCGGCGCGGCGGCTGCCCGCAGGGCCGAAAAGGGCGAGAACGCCGCTGCACGCTTCGTCGCGGCCGAGCCGTCCCTGGCTGGCGTAGAATTCGGCGTAGCCGGCGCTGCAGGCGGCCCGGGTCGGGGAATCGTCGCCGCGCAGTCGGGCGCCGGCCTCTTCGGCCAGACGTGCCTCGGTGCCGTCCGGCATGGTGACGGCCTTGCGGCAGCGCGAGGCGGCGGCAACGGCGTGGCAGAAGTCCCGGGCGATGCCGCCCGGATCGGGCGCTTCGGGCGCCGCAGGGTCCGCCGGAGCGGTCTCCTGCTGCGCGGCGGCATCGAGCGGCGCGCCAAGGGCGACGACAAGCGCAAGGGCGATCGACAGACGGGTCACGGCCGGGCTCCAGAGGGTCAAGGGCAATACGCCAAAGCCTAAAGCCACGACCGCGAGCTGCAACCTGCAGGCTCGTCCACCCGTTCACGTATCCGTGAGGCGAGCGGCCGCGTCAGCCGCCGAAAAGCTGTTCCAGGAGGCCGGGCGCGCGCTGTTTCTGCGGGATGATTTCCTGGCGCATGCCGGGCCTGCGGCGGGGCGCATCGGTGCCCCAGTCGTTGCCGTCCATGGCGACCGCCTCGGGCATCGGTTCCGGCGCAGGCCGGTAGCTGCCGGGCAGGTCGACGACGGCGAGCCCCTCGTTGGCGGTCTGCATGGTGCGGGCCCAGATCTTGGCCGGCAGGTTGCCGCCGGTGGCGCGCCGCGTTGGCGAATTGTCGTCGTTGCCGAGCCAGACGCCGGCCGTGAAGTAGCTGGTGTAACCGATGAACCAGGCGTCGCGGAAATCCTGGCTGGTGCCGGTCTTGCCGCCGGCCGGCCGGTCGCCGAGGGAGGCCTTGCGGCCGGTACCGCTCAGCACCGTCTCCCGCAGCATGTGGTTCATCATGCCGACGTCCGCGTCGGAGACCACCCGGCCGGGGCCGGAGCCCTTGCGCTCGTAGAGCAGCTTGTTGCTGGCCGTGCGGATGCGCTTGATGACGTGCGGGACGACGCCGAAGCCGCCATTGGAGAACGGCACATAGGCGGCGGTGAGTTCCAGCGGCGTCACCTCTGAGGTGCCGAGCGCGATCGAAGGATTGGCCTTCAGCTTGGAGGTAATGCCGAGCCGGTTGGCGGTCCTGGCGACGCGCTTCGGCCCGACCTCGTAGGCGAGGCGCGCGGCGACCGTATTCAGCGACTTGGAGAGCGCGCGGGTCAGCGACACCGGGCCGCGATATTCCTTGGAGTAGTTCTTCGGCCGCCAGCCCTTGATGGAGACCGGCTCGTCGACGCGGATCGTCTCCGGCGTCATGCCCTGTTCCAGCGCCGTCAGGTAGACGAAGGGCTTGAAGGCGGAGCCGGGCTGGCGATGGGCGGCGATCGCCCGGTTGAACTGGCTCTTGCCGTAGTCGCGGCCGCCGACCAGCGCCTTGACCGCGCCGGAGGCGTCGAGCACGACGACTGCTCCTTGCGTGACGCGATATTTCTTGCCGTCTTCGGAGAGCGTCTGGCGCAGGGACTCCTCGGCGGCGTGTTGCAGGTTCACGTCGATGGCGGTGTCGACGACGATGTCCTCGTCGAGCGAGCCGATGAAGCTCGGCAACTGGTCCATGACCCAGTCGGCGACATAGTTCTCGCTCGCCGAATTGTGCCGGCTGACGACGGCGGTCGGCGTCGCGATCGCGACCTTCGCCTCACGGTCCGTGATGAAGCCGGCGTCGCGCATGGCGATCAGCACGGTGTGGGCGCGCTTCTCGGCGCGTTTCGGGTGGCGGTTCGGGGCATAGCGCGACGGTGCCTTCAGCAGGCCGGCGAGGATCGCCGCCTCGGCCAGCGTCACCTTGCGGGCGGACTTGCCGAAATAGCGCCTGGCGGCGGCATCGACGCCATAGGCGCCGGCACCGAAATAGACCCGGTTCAGGTACATCTCCAGGATCTGCTCCTTGGAGAATTTCGCCTCCAGCCAGAAGGAGAGCACCACCTCCTGCATCTTGCGCCGGAACGTGCGTTCCGGCTCCAGGAACAGGTTCTTGGCGAGCTGTTGCGTCAGCGTCGAGCCGCCCTGGACGAGGCCGCCGGCATAGAGATTGGTGGCGATGGCCCGGGCAAGGCCGATCGGGTCGATGCCGAAATGGTAGTAGAAGCGCCGGTCCTCGATCGCCATCACCGCCTCGGGCAGGTGCGGGGGCAACTGTTCCAGGCGCACCGATTCGCCGCCGGTGTCGCCGCGATTGGCGAGAAGGCTGCCGTCGGCGGCGACGATCTTGACGTTGGGCGGGCGCTGGGGCACGGCCCATTCGGAGGTCGGCGGCAGGTGCGCGGCGTAGTAGCCGAGGAGGCCGACGAAGGCGATGGTGCCCCAGATACCGGCAACGACGGTCCAGTAGACGCTGCGGCGCAGGAACCGGGTGATGCCTCCGCCGCCACCGTTGCCGCCGCCACGCGAACTCTTGCGGCGGCCCTTGCCGCGCCGGCCGGACGCCGGCTTCTTTGCTGCGGTGCCGCGGGCGGCGGGTGCCTTGGTCTTGCTGCTCGTGTTGCTGTTGGCGGCTTTTTTCTTCGGCCGGGAGCGCGGTTTCGCGCCGCCGCTGCCCGTCGCGCGGTCACTCTCGTCGAGGCGCAGGTCGAGCGCCGGCGAACGCTCGCCGTCGTCGAATTTCGGTTCGATGCGCTTGGCGCGCCGAGTGGCCATAGTGATCTTACCCGCGTCCCGTCCGGAACTCCTCTCCGGCACCGACTCCCTCGTTGCAGGCTAAATGCGGCAATTTAAGAGGTGGTAAAGGATTGCCCGTCGCATGCAGCGTTTGCAGCCTATAAGGCGCAAAATGCGGCAGTTTTTCGGTGAACGGCTTTTTCGGGCGGTCTATTGGCCGGGGTTGAAGGCCGAGGCGCAGCGATAGCCGATCGGGCATTCGGGATCGTCGGCGGTCGGCACGAAGGCCGGGCGCGTCACCTGTTCGCGCGGGCACTGGGCCTCGCTGGAAACGAACCGGTAGTAGAGAAAGGTGGAGGTGGCGAGCACCACGGCACCGCTCCCGGCGACGAGGGTCTGCGCTTCGGTGCAGGTCATGGCCGTTGTGTTGGCGCGCGGCGCGGCGGCGGCTCCGGATCCGGCAAGGCAGAAGAGAAACGCGACCATGGCGGCGGCGGCACTGCGCATCGATTTCTCCTAGAACCGCCCGGGGAACCGCATGCGCCGCTCGCAGCGATAGCCGACGAAGCAGGAGGCCTCGTCGCGCGTCGGCAGGTGTTCGGGGGCAGTGCCCTCGCCGCGCTCGCAATGGCCGCGATGGGTGACGATCCGCTTGTAGAGCCGCGGACCGTAATAGACGATGGCCGCACCGGCGGCCTCAACGGCATCGGCTGCCTCGGCGCAGCTCATCGTGGTGATGTCGATGCGCGGATCGGCGGCGGCAGTGCCGGAAAAAGCGAGGAAAAGGGCCAGGGCGCCGGAGATGGCGGCAGACGCGCGGACCGCCGGGCGTTGCTCGATCCTCCGCTGGCCCCCGCCGGTCGCCATGCTAGACGCCGATCGCTTCGAGGCCCTCGTCGAGATAGTCGGCGAGCATCGACATGCCGAGCAGGTAGCGCGCCGTGGAGCCGACGGCGCGGCCGCGGGCCATGTCGACGGCGTTGTCCCAGTCGGCGACGTCGTAGTCGCCGCGGCCGACCCAGGCGATGGCGACGAGTTCGGCGGATTCGTCGACGTTGAGATCCTCGATCAGCGCCTTCAGCTCGTCGCGCGTCATGTTGTCGGCTTCTTCCTCCTGCAGGCCCTCATGGGCATGGGAGTCCGACAGCGATTCGGGATCGAACTCGACGTCGTGCTCGTGGCCGTCCTCGAAGGAGTCATCGACGGAGGATTCGATCAGCCGCGCCTTCTGGGCGAAAAGCCGGACCGTGTCCGGATCGATGTTCAGCTCAACGGCCATCTCACAGCTCCTTATCTTTCTCGTTCGGCGGGCTGTTCTGTCGACGTCAGGGCGAGACGTGCCGAGGGCAAATCCCACTCCCGCTCTAACTTTTTGTTGGAGCATCGGATCTTTTCGAAAACCGGTTCCCACTTTTCGCTCCCGCGGTGTTTCGGTTCGGTTCGACGCTCTTGTGCCTGCGGTCGTCAAGAATAACGCGAATCCTCTCCTGTGCCTGTTTTTTAGTACGGTTTCCCCGGCTTTTGAAAGTGCCCAGACGTCGCGACGAAATTCCGTCCCAATCGTGAAGAAGACTTTGCCGATATGGCCCGGCGCGCCCAATATGACGGGACGGGAACGGCGATGGCGCACGGCGGCGCCGAAACCGCAGGGCGGCTTGTCCCGTCGAAGGGCCCTGAACCGAAACCGACACCGGCATTCATCGCCGGTTCAGTGCCCTCCGGGCATCAACGGCGCGGTCGCCGGGCGCTGTCCGGCAAGGATTGATCTGGAGGACCGATGATTTCGAAGGACGCAATCACGGCACTGAAAAGATTCGGCTGCGGCCCGCGTCGCGGCGAAGCGGCCGGGCTCGCCAGCCCGCGCGAGTGGCTGGTGGCGCAGCTCGACCGTGCCGATGCGGCGCGGATCGACGATGCCGACCTGCCGCGCGCCGATCAGGCCCAGCGCGACCATGTCGCCTATCGCCGGGAACGCAAGCGGCAGCTTCGCGGCCTCGACAAGGACAACCGGGAGCAGATGGACGATCTGAAGCGGATGATGGGGCCGCGCCCGGCGGTCGACTACTACAGTCAGGAGATCAACGCCCGGACCCGCCACGCCATCGAAACCGATGCTCCGCTGGTGGAACGGCTGGTCGGCTTCTGGTCGAATCATTTCTGCATTTCGGCCGCCAAGAACGGCCGGGTGCGGGCGATGGCCGGTGCCTATGAGCGCGAGGCCATCCGGCCCTATGTGCTCGGCCGGTTCCGCGACATGCTGTTCGCCAGCGCCCAGCATCCGGCGATGCTGCTCTATCTCGACAACGAAAAATCCGCCGGCCCGAACTCGCCGGTCGGGCGCCGGCGGTCCCGCGGCCTCAACGAGAATCTCGCCCGCGAGATCATGGAGCTGCATACGCTCGGCGTGCATGGCGGCTACACCCAGGAGGACGTCACCAATTTCGCCCGGATCCTGACCGGCTGGTCCGTCGGCAAGGTGGATTCGCCGCGCGGCGGCGTGTTCGTGTTCCACCGCAGGGTCCACGAGCCCGGCGCCTTCACCGTGCTCGGCCGGCGCTATGGCGGGCGCGGCGTCGACCAGGGCGAGGCGGTGCTGGAGGACCTGGCGCGCCATCCCGCCACGGCCCGGTTCGTCGCGGGCAAGTTCGCGCGCCATTTCGTCGGCGACGGCGCGTCCGATGAACTGGTCGGGCGCCTTGCCGCGACCTTCCGCGAGACCGACGGGGACCTGCGCGAGTTGACCTACGACCTGATCGCGTCCGACGAGGCCTGGGAGACGCCGGCGCAAAAGCTCCTGCCGCCCTACGATTTCATCGTTGCGACGGCGCGGGCGACCGGCTGGCGGCCGCAGGAGCGGCAGATGATGAAGGCGCTGAACGCGCTCGGCCACAAGATGTGGGCGCCGCCGTCGCCGGCCGGCTGGCCGGACGAGGACGATGCCTGGGTGTCGCCCGACGCCATGCTCGAACGGCTCGACTGGGCGCAGCGCATCGCCCGGCGCAAGGCGCCGCGCGAGCCGGTCGACCGGATTGCCGAGGACCTTCTCGGGCCGGCCCTCGACGACCATTCGCGCCAGGTGATCGCGCGCGCCGAAAACAAGGGCCAGGCCCTGGCTCTCCTTCTCATGACCCCGGGTTTCCAGCGGAGATAGTTCCATGGTCCTCAGCGATCTTTCCCGGCGCCAGTTCCTGGCCGTCAGCGGCGGCCTCGCCGTCTCGCCGTTCCTGCCCGGCATTGCCGGCGCTTCCGGCCGCGATCCGCGGTTCCTCACCGGCATTCTGCGCGGCGGCGTCGACGGGCTCGCAGTCGTTGCCCCGGTCGGCGACCCGGACTACCAGAACGTGCGCGAGGGTCTTGCCTTCGAGCGCTCCGGGCCGAATTCCGGGCTGCGGCTGGACGGCTTCTTCGCGCTCAATCCGAACATGCCGCAACTCGCCGAGCTCTATCGCAGCGGCGAGGCGCTGTTCGTCCATGCGGTATCGACGCCCTATCGCGAGCGCTCCCATTTCGACGGTCAGGACGTGCTGGAGAGCGGCTACGGGCGCTCCGGCGTCGGCGACAGCGGCTGGCTCAACCGGGCGCTGGAAGTCGCCGCGGCGAAAAAGACGATCGACAGCCGCGGCTTTGCCATGGGCGCGCAGTTGCCGCTGGTGATGCGCGGGTCGGCGCCGGTACTGTCCTGGATGCCGCCGGCCTTCCAGACGGCGAGCACCGACACCCGCCTCCGGCTCCTCGACATCTATACCCACGCCGATCCGACGCTGGCGGCGGCCATCGCGGAGGGCATGGAACTCGACGATCTCGTCGGCGGCGAGGATTCCGCCCGCGAGGTGATGCGGCAATCGCGCAAGATGGGCGGCGGCGGCAAGGTGCGCTCCTACCGCACGACCGGCACTGTCGCCGGCAAGGTGATGTCGGATGCCGACGGCCCGCGCGTCGGCGCCTTCAGCCTCAACGGTTGGGACACCCACGCCAACGAGCGGCCGTTCAAGGGCCGGCTCGGGCGGCAGCTCGAAGCGCTCGATGCCACCATCGGCGCGCTTCGAACCGAAATGGGGCCGGTCTGGAGGGACACTGTCGTCGCGCTCGTCACCGAATTCGGCCGCACCGCGCGCATGAACGGCACGTCGGGCACCGACCACGGCACCGCGACGCTGGCCATCCTCGTCGGCGGCGCCGTCAATGGCGGGCGCGTGATCGCCGACTGGCCGGGGCTGTCCGACCGCGCCCTCTATGACGGCCGCGACCTTGCCCCGACGACGGACCTGAGGGCCATCCTCAAGGGCGTCATCGGCGACCATCTCGGGGTCTCGGAGGCCGCGCTTGGCGAAAAAGTGTTCCCAGGAAGCCGCGACGTCAGGCCGGTCCGCGACCTCATTGCTTGAATTCGCTTGCGAAGTTCCGATATCGGAAAAGAGCTGCCGCAGTCAGAACCGGGGGAAACCGGGCGCGGCGGCGTCCGATAATCGGAGCAACGAGGGGAAGTTCTAGAATGACAGCGCGATTTGGCCTTTTGGCGGCCGCAGCCCTTGCGGCCGGCCTGGCAATGATAGTGCTCGGCGCCCCGGCGCGGGCCGCCGATGGCGGCGGTCCCGCGGGGCCGTCGAGCTGCGGTCCCGGCATGACATGGGATCCGGTTTCGCGGATCTGCATCAAGGCCAAGGGCGCCTGCAAGCGCGGCACGGTGCGCGACCGCAAGACCGGCAAGTGCGTGGCGGTGAAGGCGTTCAACGGCGATTCGGAGACCCGCTACCAGGTGGCGCGGTTCTACGCCTATGACGGGCGCTTTGAGGATGCCATCGCGCTGCTCGACCCGATCGCCTATGAGCGCGATCCGCGGGTCCTCAACATGCTGGGGTATTCCAACCGCAAGCTCGGCCATTTCGACACCGGCCTTGCCTATTACCGGCGGGCGCTCGCCATCGATCCCTCCTTCGATCTCGCCCGGGAATATCTCGGCGAGGGCTATGTGGCGCTCGGCCGGATCGACCTGGCCCGGGAGCAGCTCGGCCATATCGCCCGGAGCTGCGGCACGGGCTGCGAAGAATATCGCGCGCTCGACACGGTGATCAAAGGGGCGCTTGCGGCCAAGGGCTGAGCGGAGTTATCGTTTCAGGAGAGCGAGCGGCCGGGCGTTAATCGCCCGGCCGTTTTTGTTCGCGACGTTGCGCTTCGTGTTCCGACAAACTTCCGTCGTCATCCCGGCCGTAGCGAAGCGGATAGCCGGGATCCATTGCCCGTATCAATAAAGTGGCCCGTTGGAGAGTACGGACGCGGTTCGCCGATGTCCCAATCGACACCTTACGGCATCCCGTGTGGAGAGGGGCATTAGACCCGGGCTCGGGGTCTGGGTGGCGGTTGAGGATCGGGCGGGCGGCATTGCGTTCCCGGATTGGCCGGTCGTGCCGCCGATGCCGAATGGATTGCCGCGTCGGCCTGGCGGCCTCCTCGCAATGACGTTGAAATTGTTGGGAAAATCATAAACGTCGTCGTTGCGAGCGGAGCGAAGCAATCCAGTTGCGGCCTTGCCGATTGGCATCGGCGTTTGCCGTCTGGGTCGGCCAACGGATGCCCGGCCGGGCAGTGTCTTAAGGCCCGGGACGACGCCAGCGAACAGGTGCACCGCCGCGCAGCCCTACTCCGCCGGCGCGACCCGCAACAACTGGCCGTTGGCCTCGTCGGTGAGCAGCCAGATTGCGCCGTCGGGGCCGCTGCGCACGTCGCGAATGCGGCCGAACGCCCCCTCGAACATGCGCTCTTCACCGACGATCTTGCCGTCCTTCACATCGAGCCGGGCGAGCAACTGGAACTTCAGCGCACCGACGAAGAGGCTTCCTTTCCAGTCCGGAAAGAGGTCGCCGTCATAGAAGGCAGCGCCGGAGGGGGCGATCGAGGGATCCCAGTAATAGACCGGCTGCTCCATGCCCTCCTTGTGGGTGCCGACGCCGATCCTGGCGCCGGAATAGTGGCGGCCGTAGGAGATCACCGGCCAGCCATAATTGCGGCCGGACATCGGGATATTGACCTCGTCGCCGCCGCGGGCGCCGTGCGCCACGGTCCACAGCTCGCCGGTCTCGGGGTGCAGCGTCGCCCCTTGCGGGTTGCGGTGACCGTAGGACCAGATCTCCGGGCGGGCACCGTCCGTGCCGACGAAGGGATTGTCGTTGGGAACGCTGCCGTCCGGGGCGATGCGCACGACCTTGCCGTTATGGGTGGAAAGGTCCTGGGCGAGAGGGCGCTGGCCGCGCTCGCCTAGGGTGGCGAAGAGATTGCCATCCCGCGCAAAGACGAGGCGCGAGCCGAAGTGGTGGCTGGTGGTGGTCTTCGGCTGCTGGCGGAAGATCACCTCGACGTCTTCCAGCCGCGCCGATGAGCCCTCGCGTACCAGCCGGGCACGGGCAACTGCCGTGCCGGCGCCGCCGTCGCCCCGCTCGGCATAGCTCATGTAGATCAGGTTGCTGTCGGCGAAGTCGGGCGAGGGGACGACGTCGAGGAGGCCGCCCTGGCCGCTGGCGTAAACCTTCGGCACGCCGGAGACCGGGGCATCGACCAGCGAGCCGTCGAGCACAAGCCGCAGCCGGCCGGGCCGTTCGGTGACCAGCATCGCGCCGTCCGGCAGGAAGGCGAGCGACCACGGATGCTCAAGGCCGGAGGCGACGGCCGTAACGTCGACGGCATAGTCGTCGGTCCGGAAAGTTTTGGCGGCGACCGGCGCCGCACTGACGGCGAGGGCGAGTGCAGCCACTACGGCTTGGCGGCGAGCGGTTCGGGGCAGGGTCTTGATCATCGGGTCGGCCTCCTCATTGCAGCTAACCGGAAGGAGCCCGGCTGCCGGCAGGGGGAATGTCGACCTCTAGACATAGGCAACGGAAACGGCAAAACGAGAGCCGCGCCGGCCTGGCGCGGCTCACAATCATGGCATCGCCCGAAAGACCGGCGTCGCCCTAGAACGCCGCGCCCGGGGTCACGCCGAAGCGCTTCAGGATCATCGCCAGCGGACAGAAGCCGGTGAAGGCCGACTGCAGGAGGTTGGCGCCGACGAAGGCCGTCAGCCACAGGAAATAGGGGCTGACAGTGACGGCCAGCAGCAGCGAGACGAGGATGACGATGCCGGCGAAGGCCAGCACCATGCGGTCGATGGACATGGGGAAATCTCCGTTACATTAGTTTTGTCTAATTTAAAAGCCAATCTACAGATCGGGACCCCGTCGCGCAAGGGTTTGGAAACTAAGTCTTTACCTGTGTTAACGCCGCCACATTCTCGCCCAGAAATGACTTGGCCATTGCCCAAAAGGAAGCAAACCCCGGTCGAATTTGTCCGGCTCTATCATGCTTAATGAAAACGGGGATTTGCGGGTCATGATTGAACGGATTTCACAACGGTCCGACAAGCATTGGCGCACTGACAAGCCGATGCGGTCGACCACCTGGCGCCGGCGCGCCGGACGGCTGAAAGCGGCGGCCTTTGCGGCCATGCTGGCGCTCTCGGCGGTCCCGCTTGCCGGCTCCGTCACCGCCGAAGCCTCGCCGCAGATCGCGGCCGAGACGCTGCACGGCCCGGCGGCCCTGGCGCTCGCGCCCTCCGTCGTCATCGGTCCCGTGCTCAACGGGACGTCCGGCACGGCGCCGGGCCGCATCGCGGCGATTCCGAAATCCGACCGCCTGCCTCTGACCAAGCCGGAGCAGAAGATCGTCACCGGGCTCAACGCGATCCTCTTCTCCGCAATGCTGTTCGTCGTCCTCGTCATGTGGCGGCACCTGGCGCGCTCGTTCAGCCGCGACCGCCGCTCGACCTGGGAGGACTGGCAATGACCGGCCCGAAGAACGACTTCCGCGAACGCGCGATGCTGGAGCGGATGGCGATCGTTGCCGTCGTCCTGTCGGCGCTGGCCGGCGTCGGCCTGATCAGCCAGGGCCTCTTCATGAAGGCCGGCTCGACGCTCGGCGACATGCTGGGCGCTGCGGCCCCGGCGCCGGTGGAGCAGGTCGTGGAGCCCGTCTCGGGCGATGCCAGGACGTCGCTTCCCCCGCTGCCCGACCGGCCGTCCTAAGACCTTTCGGCGGCCCGGCGAAATCGTCGCAAGTTCTTGGCTCAGTGGCGGGAAATCCCCATTTCTGTGGTGTCGAATCCAACCACGGAAATTGCGGGAGGAACCGAAAATGCTTCGCCGTCTCGCCGCTCTTCTGGCCTTTCTGCTGCTTGCCGTGCCGCCGGCTGCGGGCGCGGGCGGTGACGAGGTCAAGGGCCTCATCGCCGACCGCTGCGCCGACTGCCACCTCGTCGCCGGCTACGAGAGCCGCGCCGCCGATGTGGGCGCGCCGAGCTTTGCCGTCATCGCCGCCGACAAGGCGACCTACACGGAGGGTCGCCTGCGGGCCTATCTGCAGGATCCGCACTGGCCGATGGAGCAGTTCGTGCTGTCGCGCTCGGACATCGACCACATCGTCGCCTATTTCGCAGCCCGCGGGAATCAGGCCGAATAGGCGCACCGCGAAAACGCCTTTCTTGCCCCGGCGGCGCCTTGCCTCGCGCCGGCTTCAAGACTAGGGTCGCGGCAAGCGCCACGGGCGCGTCCTCAAGTTTCCAATCCGGGAGATACTGTCATGGGCTTCATCGCCGATGCGCTGCAACGGGTGAAACCTTCTGCGACGATTGCAGTCACCAACAAGGCGCGCGAGCTGAAGGCCGCGGGTCGCGACGTCATCGGCCTCGGCGCCGGCGAGCCGGATTTCGACACGCCGGAGAACATCAAGGAAGCCGCGGTCGCGGCGATCCGGGACGGCAAGACCAAATACACCGCCGTCGACGGCATCCCGGAGCTGAAGCAGGCGATCGTCGCCAAGTTCGCCCGCGAGAACGGGCTTGAGTACAAGACCAGCCAGATCACGGTCGGCACAGGCGGCAAGCAGGTGCTCTACAACGCCCTGATCGCCACCGTGAACCCGGGCGACGAAGTCGTCATCCCGGCGCCCTACTGGGTCAGCTATCCGGACATGGCGCTGCTCGCCGGCGGCACCCCGGTGCCGGTCGAGACGACCATCGACACCAGCTTCCGGATGACGCCGGAGGCGCTCGATGCGGCGATCACGCCGAAGACCAAGTGGCTGATCTTCAACTCGCCGTCGAACCCGTCGGGTGCCGCCTACAGCCGCGAGGAAATCGCCGCGCTGGCCGAGGTGCTGCGCCGTCACCCGCATGTCTGGGTGATGACGGACGACATGTACGAGCACCTGGTCTACGACGATTTCGAATTCACGACGCTGGCCCAGGTGGCGCCGGACCTGAAGGAGAGGACGCTGACCGTCAACGGCGTCTCCAAAGCCTATGCCATGACCGGCTGGCGCATCGGCTATGCCGGCGGCCCGGAGCCGCTGATCAAGGCGATGGCCAAGGTGCAGTCGCAGTCGACGTCGAACCCGTGTTCGATCTCGCAGTGGGCGAGCGTGGAGGCCCTCAACGGGCCGCAGGACTTCATCCCGAAGAACAACGCCGTCTTCAAGAGCCGGCGCGACCTCGTCGTCGGCATGCTGAACCAGTCGAAGGGCCTTTCCTGCCCGGTGCCGGAGGGCGCGTTCTACGTCTACCCGTCCTGCGCCGGCACCATCGGCAAGAAGGCGCCGTCGGGCAACGTCATCAACACGGACGAGGATTTCGTCACCGAACTCCTGGAGACCGAGGGCGTTGCCGTCGTCCAGGGCTCTGCCTTCGGCACTGGCCCCAACTTCCGCGTCTCCTACGCCACCTCCACGGAGGCGCTGGAGGCGGCCTGCGAGCGCATCCAGCGGTTCTGCGGCGCCCTCGACTGAGGCTGCTGGTGCGGCTCCGCTCCCGCATACGATTTATGCATTGGACAATCACCGCCGCCGGGTCCGAAAGGGCCCGGCGGTTGTCGTTTCAACGCGGTTTGACATGGCTCATCCCGGCGGCTCTCGAAATGTCGGAAAATGCGAGACGTTTTTTGCGCTGCGGCAGTTGATTCCCTTGCGTCGCGCCGTTGGTGCTGAGACGATGCAAAGTTAAGCGGCGCCCTGCGCCACAACCGCGACCCGTCCGGCGATCGCGGGATAACCAGCCGAAAATAGGAGAGTGATCATGGGAGACGGCAACGGCAGAGAAACGGGGCCCCGGTGCATTGCGCTGGTCGGCCCGTTCGGAAGCGGCAAAACCACTCTGTTCGAGGCCATTCTCGCGCGCACGGGGGCCATTGACCGGCAGGGAACGGTGGCTGAGGGCAACACGGTGGGCGATGCCTCGCCGGAGGCCCGCGCCCACGCCATGAGCGTGGAGGCGAACGTCGCCGAACTGAGCTTCATGGATGAAAGCTACACGCTGATCGACTGTCCGGGCTCGGTGGAATTCCTGCACGAGACCGATGCGATCCTGCCCGGCATCGACCTTGCGATCGTCGTCGCCGAGCCGGATGAGAAGAAGGTGCCGGCGCTGCAGCTCATCATGAAGGCGCTGGAAGACCGCGGCGTGCCGCGGGTGCTGTTCGTCAACAAGCTCGACAAGGCCGAGGGCTCGGTCCGCGAGAACCTCAACTATCTGCAGACCGCCAGTTCCGTGCCGCTGGTGCTGCGCCAGATCCCGATCCGCACGGACGGTGCCGTTTCCGGCTTCATCGACCTCGCCCTGGAGCGCGCCTACATCTATCACGACCATGCGCCGAGCGAGATGATCGAGATCCCGGACGACGAGCGCGCCCGCGAGGTCGAGGCGCGGTTCTCCATGCTGGAAAAGATCGCCGACTATGACGACGACCTGATGGAACAGCTCCTGGAGGACGTCGAGCCGAAGCGCGACACGGTGTTCCATGATCTCGTCCAGGAACTGCAGGACGGCGTCATCTGTCCGGTGTTCATCGGTTCGGCCGAGGGCGGCAACGGCATCTTCCGGCTCCTGAAGGCGCTGCGCCACGAGGCGCCGGGGATCGATGCGACCTGCGGGCGGCTCGGCGTCGAGCCGGGCAGCAATGCCGTGCTGCAGGTCATGAAGACCTTCCATACGCCCCATGGCGGCAAGATGTCTGTGGCGCGGGTGCTTTCCGGCTCCGTTTCCGACGGCGACGTCATCTATCGCGGCGACGGCAATGACGACCGGATTTCGGCGATCTACACCCTGATGGGCCAGCAGACGACGAAGCATCCCAAGGCCGTGCGCGGCGAGACGGTGGCGCTCGGCAAGGTCGACATGGCAAAGACCGGCGATACGCTGACCGACGCCAAGGGCGGCACGGCGAACCTCGTCACCCTGGAAGCGGCCGACCCGGTGCTGGCGATCGCCATCCGGCCGACCGAGCACAAGGACGACGTCAAGCTCTCCGCCTCGCTCGCCAAGATCGTCGAGGAAGACCCCTCGCTGAAGGTCTCGCACAACCAGGACACCGGCGAGACGCTGCTGGAAGGCCAGGGCGAGATGCACCTTCGCGTCGTCATCGAGCGGCTCACCGCGAAATACGGCATTTCGGTCGAGCGCCTCGATCCGGAGATTCCCTACAAGGAGACTATCCGCGGCTCGGTCACCCAGCGCGGCCGGCACAAGAAGCAGTCCGGCGGCCACGGCCAGTTCGGCGACGTGGTGCTCGACATCAAGCCGTTGCCGCGCGGCGAGGGCTTCGTCTTTTCCGACACCATCACCGGCGGCGTCGTGCCGAAGCAGTACATCCCGTCGGTGCAGGCGGGCGTGGAGGAATATCTGGCCACCGGGCCACTCGGCTTTCCGGTCGTCGACGTTGCGGTGACGCTGACGGACGGCTCCTACCACTCGGTGGACTCCTCCGACCAGGCGTTCAAGATGGCGGCCCAGATCGGCATGCGCGAGGGTATGGCCGAGTGCAAGCCGGTGCTGCTTGAGCCGATCCTGGAGGTATCCGTTGTCTGTCCGTCCGATGCGACGGCCAAGGTCAACGCCATCGTCTCCGGCCGCAGAGGCCAGCTCCTCGGCTTCGATGCGCGGCCGGGATGGCCGGGCTGGGACGAGGTCAAGGCGATGATGCCCCAGGCCGAGATCCAGGACCTGATCATCGAACTCAGGTCCGCAACCCAGGGCGTTGCCAGCTATACGGCGCGCTTCGACCACCTGCAGGAGCTGACCGGCCGGCTCGCCGAGCAGGTGCTGGAGCGGCACGGCAAGCAGGCGGCCTGACCGACGGGTCGTCTCGCGGCTTCATCGACGAACGAAATCGACCGGCGGCAGCGATGCCGCCGGTTTTTTTGTGCTTTAGAAGGCAGCGATGTCCGCTCCGATGCGCCTTGCCTCACGGTCGGCACACCCGGCTGTGATTTGATTTTGTAGAGCCGTCTCGCCCACATTCGCGGGCAAGTGCCCTCAACGGGCCCCCCTTACACGTCCCCGACCAAAGGCAAACTCATGCTCATCAAACGCACGCGCTCCTGGGAGCTTCCGGAATCCCTGGTGACGCCGGAAGCGGTGTTCCTCAACCGCCGCAAGTTCCTCGTCTCCTCCGGCCTGCTGATGGCGACCGCCGCGCTCGGCGGCTGCGAGGAGAGCGAAGAGGTGGTCGGCCTTGCCGGCAAGGGCAAGGGTGCGGGCGAGGACCCGAGCGCTGCACGCTATCCGGTCGACCGCAACGAGGCGTTCACGGTGGAGCGGCCGATGACGCCGGAAAAGACGGCGTCGAGCTACAATAATTTCTACGAATTCGGCTCGCACAAGAGCATTGCCTCGGCGGCGCAGGCGCTGCCGATCCGGCCCTGGGAGATCACAATCGATGGCGAGGTGGAAAAGCCGCTCACCTTCGACATCGACGATCTCCTTGCCCGCGTGCCGCTGGAAGAGCGCCTCTACCGGCTGCGCTGCGTGGAGGCCTGGGCGATGGTCATACCCTGGACCGGGTTCCCGCTGAAGGCGCTCGTCGACTACGCCAAGCCGACGTCGAAGGCGAAGTATCTCAGGATGGAGACCTTCCTCGATCCGGCCGTGGCGACCGGCCAGAAGCAGAGCTGGTATCCCTGGCCCTATGTGGAGGGGCTGACCATGGCCGAGGCGACCAACGAGCTCGCCTTCATGGTCACCGGTGCCTATGGCAAGCCGCTCCTGAAGCAGTACGGGGCGCCGCTGCGGCTGGCGACGCCATGGAAATATGGCTTCAAGTCGGTCAAGTCGATCGTCCGCTTCTCGTTCGTTGCCGAACGCCCGGTCAGCTTCTGGGAAAAGATCAATCCGAACGAGTACGGCTTCTGGGCCAACGTCAATCCGGAGGTGCCGCATCCGCGCTGGTCGCAGGCCACGGAAAGGCTGCTGCCGTCCGGGGAGGTCTATCCGACGAAGATCTACAACGGCTATGGCGATCAGGTCGCCGGCATCTATGCCGGTCTTACGGACCAAAAGCTGTTCATGTGAGGATGGGGTGACCGGCCTTTTCCCCTGGCGTCTGCCGGTTGGTAATTGTTCGCAATGACGCTTTAAATGGAGTCGGTCACTTTCCGGTTGAAGGCCGTGCGAGGCCTCCCGGAAGGAATCGATTTTTCGAGCCGGAAAAGAAAAATGCCGGACCCGGGTTACGGGTCCGGCAGTTATCCATCACGTTGTCGGACGCGATGAAATCACCTTCCAGAGGGGAACAGCTGCACGCAAAAGGATCACGGGGAGGTGTGAGCTCGATTGCCATCAGCTGATTGTTTATATGACCGATGGGAGATGCCTTTTCTATAGGCAGCCCGGCATGCCAGTTATGCAGATTTCGCATGATTAATATTCAGACCATGCAGAACTATGATGAAAAATCGGGCAGCGAAGCGGGAAAACGCTTTTCCGTCAATGGGTGAATAATCCCGTGACAGGGGATGCACCGGAATCCGGTTTATTTCCTTGCCGGGCGCCGTGCATGGCGCGCCGCAATGCTGCGACAGAATGGCCAAAGAAAAGCCTTGATCGGACCGGCGGGCAAGGCGCTGCGGCATTGGTATTTCTGCCAAAAGGCAGTGCCGTCTTTCCACTTTTTGGAGACTGCCAGGCGTGATTCGGTTTTGCCGGATCAGTAGATCCAGCGCTCGGCCTTGGTCAGCAGGAAGTCCCGGAACGCCGTGATGCGGGCGGTGTTGCGCAGCTCGGACGGGTAGACGAAATAGGTGTCGAAGGTCGGCACGTCGGCGCCGGGGATGAGCTGCACCAGGCGGGACTCCGCCTCGATCACATAGTCCGGCAGCATGGCGACGCCGATGCCGTACTGCACCGCCCGCTTCATGGCGAAGATGTTGTTGATCCTGAGCGCCGGCGTGCGCGGATTGTCGGAGGAACGGCCGGCGGTCTCCAGCCAGTTGACGTCACGCAGGTAGGACGGCGGCCGCGAGCCGAAGGTGATGATCCGGTGGTGGTCGAGGTCGGCGACTGTCTTGGGACTGCCGAAGCGCTCCAGATAGGCCTTGGAGGCGTAGAGGTGGAAGTGGACGGTGAACAGCTTGCGCTGAATCAGGTCCGGCTGCACCGGCTGGCGCAGGCGGATGGCGACGTCGGCCTCGCGCATGGACAGATCGAGTTCGGTGTCGGACAGCATGATGTCGAGCTCGATCTCCGGATAGTGGTCGACGAACTCGTTGAGGCGGGCGGCGAGCCAGGTCGAGCCGAGGCCGACCGTGGTCGTCACGCGCAGGGTGCCGGACGGCCGCTGCTTGGTGTCGGACAGCCGCGACTTGGCGGCTTCCAGCTTCATGTAGACGTCGCGGGCGGTGCGGAACAGGTGCTCGCCCTGCTCGGTCAGGATGAGGCCGCGGGCGTGGCGGTGGAACAGGGCGATGCCGAGTTCGGCCTCCAGCGCGGAGACCTGGCGGCTGACGGCCGACTGGCTCATATTGAGCTCTTCACCCGCATGGGTGAAGCTGCCGGCGCTGGCGGCGGCATGGAATATCCGAAGCTTGTCCCAATCCATTGCGCTCTCAGCGTCCTTCCATCCGGGGCGGGACCCCTGCCTCCGGCAGCGGCGGTCGCGGGCAGGGCGGATTGGCCCGAAAGGCCGCCGCCCGATTGAACCTAATACAAACGCAAGAAGGGTTACTGGGCGGCTTCCACGGCCGGCAGCGCCGCCAGGTGCCGTTCGGCCTCCAGCGCCGCCATGCAGCCCATGCCGGCCGCGGTGACGGCCTGGCGGAAGATGTCGTCGGTGACGTCGCCGGCGGCGAAGACGCCCGGAACGCTCGTTTCGGTCGAATCGGGAGCGGTCCAGATGTAGCCGTTCGGCTTCAGCTTGACCTCGTCGCGGAACACCTCCACGGCGGGGGCGTGGCCGATGGCGATGAAGATGCCGTCGACGGGGAAGTCGGTGACCTCGCCGGTCTTGACGTTCTTCAGGCGGGCGCCGTTGGCGGACGGCGGGAAGCCGTCGGTGCCGGTCACCTCCTCCAGAACGCTGTCCCAGATGACGTCGACCTTGTCGTGCGCCATCAGCCGCTGCTCCAGGATCTTCTCGCAGCGTAGTTCGCCCCGGCGATGGACCAGGGTGACGCGGTCGGCGTGGTGGGTGAGGTAGAGCGCCTCCTCGACCGCGGAGTTGCCGCCGCCGACGACCAGCACGTGCTTGCCGCGGTAGAAGAAGCCGTCGCAGGTGGCGCAGGCGGAGACGCCGAAGCCCTTGAACTTTTCTTCCGAGGGAAGCCCGAGCCATTTGGCCTGTGCGCCGGTGGCGATGATGATAGTGTCGCCGGCATAGGTGTCGCCGCTGTCGCCGACGAGCCGGAACGGGCGCTTGGAAAAGTCGGCGGAGACGATATGGTCGCTGATCATCGTCGTGCCGACATTCTCGGCCTGCTTGCGCATCTCGTCCATCAGCCACGGGCCCTGCACCGGCTCGGCAAAGCCCGGATAGTTCTCCACGTCGGTGGTGATGGTGAGCTGGCCGCCCGGCTGGATGCCGGCGACGAGGATCGGTTCCAGCATGGCGCGCGCGGCATAGATCGCCGCCGTGTAGCCGGCCGGGCCCGAGCCGACGATCAGAACCTTGCTGCTGTGCGTTGCCATTCCCTTCTCCTCGGCGTTTTGCGTCCTAGGTTTATCCCAATCGAAACGGTCATGCCAGTATCGGCGGCCGTGCCCTGGCGGCTCGACAGAGGCCCCGCCATGGCGTATGACGCCGCAACTGAAACCCTGCGGCGTGCCCGCAGGCGCGGGCGCAGCGCGATCGGCGCCGAGCCGATCAGGATGCGAGCGACATCCCATATGGCCATTCCGGCAAGCACCGAAAAGACCCTGATTCCCGCGATTCGTGCCGCGGAGCGCCATGCCGCACCCTATGCGCACTGGTTCGTCTCGGGCCTGTTCGACGAGGCGACGCTGGCGGGCCTGCAGTCGCTGCCGTTCCCGGCGCCCGAGCTTGGCGGCGTCTCCGGCACCCGCGAGGCGCACAATGCGACCCGGGTCTATTTCGATGTGGAAAACCGGGCCGAGCACCCGGTGTGCCGCGCAGTGGCGGACGGTTTCCAGGCGCCGGAGACGGTAAGGACAATCACAGATGTGTTTGGCGCCGACCTCGACGGCACCTACTTGCGAATCGAATACGGCCAGGATACCGACGGCTTCTGGCTCGGCCCGCACACCGACATCGGCGTCAAGCGCTTCACGATGCTCGCCTATCTCTCCGACATCGCCGGCCATGAAGACCTCGGCACGGACATCTATGCCGACAAGAAGACCTGGGCGAAGCGGACGCCGTTCCGGCCGAACTTCGCAATGGTGTTCGTGCCGTCCGACCGGAGCTGGCACGGCTTCGAGCCGCGGCCGATCCCTGGCGTGCGCAAGTCTCTGATCATCAATTTCGTCACCGACGACTGGCGCGCGCGGGAGCAACTCGCGTTCCCCGAGGCGCCGGTCCGGCTCTAGCCTGCCGGCTGGAACGGGTTCAGCTTCTTCAATCGCGTGGAAAGGCGGTGGCGGCGCTGTTCGTGGGCGACGACGGCGGCGTCGGTCACCCAGTTCATCTGGATCGCGCGCCGGCGGCCCTCGAACGGCTCGTGGCCGTGCCAGGAGGTGTCGGAGCGGCGGAAGGCGAGCAGGGTGCCGCCATGGGGCGGGACCTCGGCGGCGGCGTCGTTGAGGTCGGTGCCGCTCCTCAGGATCCTCAGCCGGCCGCCCTCTGCCTCCCATTCCTCGTTGAGGTAGAGAAGGACGGTGATGATCTTGGTCCTGGAGTCCGGGTGGATGTTGCCGTCCTTCAGGCGGCAGAAGCCGCGGACGGTGAACATGGTCGGCCGGCCGGCAAGGTCGATCGAGAATTTCTCTTCAACCGCGCGGCGGAACGGTTCGGCATCCATTTCCGACAAGAGGTCGGCGAACGCGCCCTTGATCTTCAACAGGCTGGGCGGATGCGAGCCCGGTCCGGGGACGGACGGGAAGTCTTCGATGATTCCGGAAAGATTTTCGGGCGGCACGAAACGCGGCACGACAAGATAGTCGAAGGGATCGGTCTCAAGCGGCGTCGCTCGGAACGCCCCCAGGTCGATCGTGCTCATCCGGATGTCCTTCCCTATTCGATCGGTCTTCTGCCGTTTCTTTCCATGTAACGCGAAACGATCTCGTCGGCTACATACCGGGTGGCATCGAGGGGCGCGTAGTCCCAGGTCTCGCAAGTGCCGTCGAACCAGTGGATGGCGCCGTGGGCGATCAGGTCCTTGTGGAAGGCGCCGATCTTGTCGCTGGTGCCGGGCAGGCGCCAGGCGTGGATCGGCTTGCCCGTATAGGCGGCCTCGCCCAGCATGTTGACGGAATCGCAGGTGACCACCAGCCGCTCGGCGATACCGAGAATGCCGAAATAGGGATTGTCGCCGGTGCCGTCCCAGACCCAGGAGGGAACGCCGGAAAGCTTGTCGCGGACGATGTTGGTGTTGGTCTTGCCGGTGCGCCGCGACGGCGTGACGGCGACGGAAAAGCCGTGCTCGGCGGCGAATTTCGCCAGCGCCTCGCCAAGCGCTTCGGCTTCGACGGCGCGGAACTGGTAGAACCGGCTGGAGCCGCCGATGACGACGCCGAGCACCCGGTCCGTGAGGACCGGCGCGTGGGTGCGCAGGGCGGCGGCGCCGTCCTTCAGCCGGGCGACATTGACCCGGTTCGGGGTGGTGACGGTGCGGATGACGTTGTCGCCGCAAAGGGCGTCGTGCTCGTTGACCCAGACGAGGTCGAAGCCGTTGATGCCGGCGACAGGGTTCTGCAGCACCGCCGTGAAGGTGCGCCCGCCCGAGCGCTTGCGGATGGCACGGGCGTAAGGAATGCTCTGGCGACCGGAGACCAGCACGACGTCCGGCCAGGGCGCGGCGATCTTGGGATGGCGGGCGGCCGGGCCGTAGGGGGCGAGAAAGCGGAACGGGGCGCCGGGCGCGACGCGGATCACCTTCGGCCGGATCCCCATCGCCTCGAAGACGCCGATCGCCGGCTCCTGGTGGCCGGCATTGCCGCTGGTCACCACCCAGCCGGTTTCGGGGATCCTGATGTTCTCGGCTCGGGTCATCTCGGCCATTTTCCTTGCATGCACAGCGTTTGCCGCGGTCCAGTGCGAGCGTGCGCGCGACGTACGATTCCTGCTCGTTTCGATTATTTTATTGCGAAATTGGGCATTTATTGTACGCAAGAGACGGTTGCGTCCCTTGCTGGAGAGTTCGCGGTGAAATTACGGTTGGACGACGTCGATTGGAAGATCCTGTCCGAGCTGCAGGCCGACGGTCGCATCACCAATGTCGAGCTGGCGCGCCGTGTCGGCATCTCGGCGCCGCCGTGCCTGCGCCGCGTGCGCGCGCTGGAACAGGCCGGCGTCATTCGCGGATACCGGACGCTGCTGGAGGAAAAAACGCTCGGCTTCGACGTCACGGCCTTTGCCATGGTCGGGCTGGCCTCCCAGGCGGAAGCCGATCTCGTGGCGTTCGAGGAACTGGTGCGCGGCTGGGGCATCGTGCGCGACTGCTGGATGCTGTCCGGCGAGATCGACTTCATGCTGCTCTGTGTCGCGCCGGACCTGCAGTCGTTCCAGAACTTCATCATCGGTGAACTGACCAAGGCGCCGCAGGTCGACAGCGTGCGCACGGCACTGACCATCCGCCACAGCAAGGATGCCGGCGGCGCGCCGCTGGAACTGCTGTAGCCCCGGCGAATCCGATTTCTAGATGAATTTGACCGCGAGGATCTCGTAGGCGCGGGCGCCGCCCGGGGCCGCGACCTCGATCGAATCACCGACGGTCTTGCCGATCATGGCGCGGGCGATGGGCGAGGAGATGGAGATCTTGCCGGACTTCACGTCGGCCTCGATGTCGCCGACGATCTTGTAGGTCTTTTCCTCGTCGGTGTCCTCGTCGACGATGGTGACGGTGGCGCCGAACTTGACGGTGTCGCCGCCGAGCTTGGTCGGATCGATGATGTTGGCGCGCGAGAGCTGGTCCTCGATCTCGGCGATGCGGCCCTCATTGTGGCTCTGCTGTTCCTTGGCGGCATGGTATTCCGCGTTTTCCGACAGGTCACCATGGGCGCGGGCTTCAGAAATCGCCTGGATGATGCGCGGACGCTCCTCGACGGTGCGCCGTTTGAACTCCGCCTCGAGCGCTTGATGCCCCTCGATGGTCATCGGAATCTTGTCCATGGGTCAACGACCTCTTCATGTCTTCAATGCGGCCTGTGTATATCGCGCATCCCGGCGCGAAACCGCACACAGATGAACCCCCGCCCGGATACCGCGGCTTTTTGCGCGGAGCCGGAACGGGCGGAAAATTACGAGACCGGGGCGAAATATGCCTGCAACGGCCTCACTTCAAGACTGCCGGAAGAATATGCCTCAATTCCTTGAGCTGCGGCGATCGCTCCCGCCAGGGTCGTATAATACGGTACCCGGTGAAGGAGCGCCGCCCGTCTGAGTGACCGGCTGTCGGCGAGGGCCTGTGCGCCTTCGGTTGTGTTGAAGACCAGTTGGACCTCGCCATTTTTGATAGCATCGACGATGTGCGGGCGGCCTTCAAGCACCTTGTTGATTTTTGTCGCCGCAATGCCGTTGTCGGCGAGATAGCGCTGGGTGCCGCCGGTGGCGATGATGGCGAATCCGAGCCGGTCTAGCAGCCGCGCGGTTGCCAGCACCTGTTCCTTGTCCTGGTCGCGCACGGAGATGAATACCGTGCCGGCCGTCGGCACGCGGGTGCCGCCGCCGAGCTGCGACTTGGCAAAGGCGAGCGCATAGTCGCGGTCGAGGCCCATGACTTCGCCGGTGGAGCGCATCTCCGGGCCGAGCACCGTGTCGACGCCGGGGAAGCGGGCGAACGGGAACACCGCCTCCTTGACCGCGATGTGGTCGATGGCATGCGGATTGACGCGCGTGCCGTAGCACTCGATCGCCGGCTGAAGCTTTTCGCCGGCCATCACCCGGGCGGCGATCTTGGCGACCGGCAGGCCGATGGTCTTGGCGACGAAGGGCACCGTGCGCGAGGCGCGCGGATTGACCTCGATGACGTAGATGTCGCCGTTCTTCAGCGCGTATTGCACATTCATCAGGCCGCCGACGTCGAGGGCTTTTGCCAAGGCTTCGGTCTCGCGCTCCAGTTCGCGGATGGTCTCTGCGGTGAGGCTATGCGCCGGCAGAGAGCAGGCGCTGTCGCCGGAATGGATGCCGGCCTCCTCGATGTGCTCCATGATGCCGCAGACGAAGACGTCGCTGCCGTCGCACAGCGCGTCGACGTCGATCTCGATGGCACCGGACAGGTAGGAGTCGAAGAGCAGCGGATTGCGGGCGAGCACGGCGTTGATCTGGCCGGTCTTGTCGTTCGGATAGCGCTGGCGGATGTCGTGCGGCACCAGCTCGGACAGGGTGCGCTGCAGATAGGTCTCGAAGGCCTCGGCGTCGCGCACGATCTCCATCGCCCGCCCGCCGAGCACATAGGACGGGCGGATGACCACCGGAAAGCCGATCTGTTCGGCGACGATGCGGGCCTGCTCGATGGAATGGGCGACGCTGTTCTTGGGCTGGCGGAGGTCGAGCTTGGCCAGCAGCTTCTGGAAGCGGTCGCGGTCCTCGGCGAGGTCGATGGCGTCGGGCGAGGTGCCGAGGATCGGCACGTCGGCCTCCTGCAGGGCCTCGGCAAGCTTCAGCGGGGTCTGGCCGCCGAACTGCACGATGACGCCGTGCAGCGTTCCGTTCGACATCTCCACGCGGACGATTTCCAGCACGTCCTCGGCCGTCAGCGGCTCGAAATAGAGCCGGTCGGAGGTGTCGTAGTCGGTGGAGACGGTCTCCGGGTTGCAGTTGACCATGATCGATTCGAAGCCGGCATCGTCCAGCGCGAAGGCGGCATGGCAGCAGCAATAGTCGAACTCGATGCCCTGGCCGATACGGTTGGGGCCGCCGCCGAGGATGATGACCTTCTTCCTGTCGGACGGCTGCGCCTCGTCTTCCGGCGCGCCGTTAAACGGCACTTCGTAGGTGGAGTACATGTACGCGGTCGGCGAGGCGAACTCGGCGGCGCAGGTGTCGATGCGCTTGTAGACCGGGTGGACGCCGAGACGCGCGCGGGTGGCGGCAATGTCGGCCTCCTCCTGGCCGGTGAGGCCGGCGAGGCGGGCGTCGGAAAAGCCCAGCGCTTTCAGCATCGCCAGGCCGCGGGCCGTCGGCGGCAGGCCGCGTTCGCGGATATTCTTCTCCGCATCGACGATCTTCTGCAGCTCCTCGATGAACCACGGATCGATGGCGCAGGAGGCATAGATCTGGGCGTGGTCGACGCCGAGGCGCAGGGCCTGGGCGACCTTCAGGAGCCGGTCTGGTGTCGGCGAGCCGAGGGCGGCGCGGATGGCGTTCTTGTCGTCGCCCTGGCCAAGGCCCGGGATCTCGATCTCGTCGAGCCCGGTGAGGCCGGTCTCCAGGCCGCGCAGGGCCTTTTGCAGGGATTCGGTAAAGGTGCGGCCGATGGCCATGACCTCGCCGACCGACTTCATGGAGGTGGTCAGGCTCGGCTCGGCGCCGGCGAATTTCTCGAACGCAAAGCGCGGGATCTTGGTGACGACGTAGTCGATGGTCGGCTCGAAGGCGGCCGGGGTGGCGCCGCCGGTGATGTCGTTGGCGAGCTCGTCGAGGGTGTACCCGACGGCGAGCCGGGCGGCGACCTTGGCGATCGGGAAGCCGGTGGCCTTGGAGGCCAGCGCCGAGGAGCGCGAGACGCGCGGGTTCATCTCGATGACGACGAGGCGGCCGGTCTCCGGGTTGACGGCGAACTGGACGTTGGAGCCGCCGGTCTCCACCCCGATCTCGCGCAGCACCGCGATCGAGGCGTCGCGCATCACCTGGTATTCCTTGTCGGTGAGCGTCAGCGCCGGGGCGACGGTGATGGAATCGCCGGTGTGGACGCCCATCGGGTCGACGTTCTCGATGGAGCAGACGATGATGCAGTTGTCATCGCGGTCGCGGACGACCTCCATCTCGAATTCCTTCCAGCCGAGCACCGATTCCTCGATCAGCACTTCGGCGGTCGGCGAGGCGTCGATGCCGCGCTCGACGATGTCGAGGAATTCCTCGCGGTTGTAGGCGATGCCGCCACCGGTGCCGCCGAGGGTGAAGGAGGGGCGGATGATCGCCGGCAGGCCGATGTCGGCGAGCGCTTCCAGCGCCTCGATCAGCGCTTTTTCCTGGTAGCGCTTGCGCCGGTTCGGCTCGTCTGCGGCCCAGGCCTTCTCGAATTCGGCAACGAGGCGGATATGCTCGTCCGGGGAGACGTCTAGGGCCTCGATGCGGGCGATTTCCCTGGCCTTCGCTTCCTTGTCCTCGTGCTTCAGGCTGGACGCGTTGGCAAGGTAGGAGCGCGGCGTCTCAAGGCCGATCTTGCCCATCGCCTCGCGGAACAGCTTGCGGTCCTCGGCCTTGTCGATGGCCTCGGCCGTTGCGCCGATCATCTGAACGCCGTGCTTTTCGAGCACGCCGAGCTGGCGCAGCGACAGCGCGCAGTTCAGCGCCGTCTGGCCGCCCATGGTCGGCAGCAGGGCGAAGACCCGGCCCTCCGGCACGTTTTCCTTTTCCTTTTCGATGATCTTGGCGACCACTTCCGGCGTGATCGGTTCGATATAGGTCGCGTCGGCCAACTCCGGGTCGGTCATGATGGTGGCCGGGTTGGAGTTGACGAGGACGATGCGGTAGCCCTCTGCGCGCAGCGCCTTGCAGGCCTGGGTGCCGGAATAGTCGAATTCGCAGGCCTGACCGATAACGATCGGGCCGGCGCCGATGATCATGATGGTATGGATGTCTGTGCGTTTGGGCATGTGCTCTCGCAAGGGGGCCCGTGGGCCCGCGGGATTCGAACACTGAAAGTGCGTGGATGGCTATGCGAAGCCGCGCCGGGTTCTACACGATAGGATTGGCGATGGCCAGCCAAATCCGGCCAACATGACGCAGGTGCGCGCCACACCTACCCGGCGTTTTTGCCGGCATCGAGGGGCGTTTCCACGGCGATGCCGTCGGCCTTTTGCGCATCGGCGGCGAGTTCCGGCTCGAGCGGGCCGGAATGGGCCTCCAGGTCGCCGCCCGGTGCGACCGCGACGACCAGTTCGCCATCGAAATCGGTGACGCCCTTGGACAGCGCATAACAGGCGAGGCGGACGGATTTGGGGATCGTCACCTTCTTGCCGTCGCGTCTGCCCTTTTCGTAGTACTGGATCATCCGCTTTTTCAGGCCGAGTGCGTCTGCGGCGTCCTTCTGCTTCCAGCCGAGGGCCCTGCGCCAGGCGCGGAATTTCTCCGGGCTCATCGGGATATCGTCGTCGCCGGATTTTTCAGCTTTTTTCATGGAAACGCGCAATTCGGAATCGGATGCGGCATCAGCGCACATTGTGCACCCTGGGCGTTGACAGAGGCGCACCGAGTACGCCAACGTGCACTCAGTGCTAGTGAAGTCCGAATGGGCCTACGGAGTCAATAGAGTCTCCGCAAACGTCGTGGGTTCGCAGCGGGGGCGCAGGCTCGAACGAGCCGGGAGGAACGCAAATGCTAGCTGACCTCATCATAGGACGGGCGATGGTCGCTCCGCACGGGATCGATGTCCATCGGCATGCGACATTTTCCTGCAGCATGGCGCGCCTGATCCGCAAGGTACTGAATTTCGGCGCCTGACGGCCGCGTCCCGCGGTCGGGCGCCCGGCACAGGTTTCCCGCATTTGCCGGCGTGCGACATGCCGGTTTTCCATCCTTTTCGATCCGCTCGGACGGCCGCCGGCGTGGCGCGCCGCCGCCGGCCCGGTGAGTCGCGGCGCGGACCCTTCTCAAGGCCGCCAATCCGCCAGGGTGTGCGGTTTCCATCCTCCAATGCCTGATTGTGAAGCGGCGGCCGCGGGAAACGCGGGAACCATTTACCGTGTTCGGCGCTAATTGCGCACAGTGTGCATTTTTTAACTTGAAATAGTGGCACTCTGTGCGTATCTATCGTTTCGAAGATGCACCAAGTGCACCCGAGAACGACAACCTCCCCTCAAGAGGGAGGCCCGGCGACGCCGGGAGACACAAGGAGAAGAAAAATGGCCGTCAACATTCTTGTTGCGCGCAGCTATATGGGGCACCGCAAGGTGGACGTTCACACGTCCGCGCTGGTCTGGTGCAAGCTGAATGCCGCCTTCAAGCGGATCCGCGGGCTGTTCGCCTGACACGACGCGAACCTTGACCTGTGAACGAAAGGGCGCGGCCTCGGCTGCGCCCTTTCGTTGTTTCCACGGGGAGGCCCATGCGACGGGGCGGCAGGCGCGGGGCCGAAATCGTCACGGTAAGCGCGCGCTAACCTAACATATGCACGAATTCACAACTTCAAGATTGTATTTTGCGGATGACCACCGGCAGACACGAGGATGAGCAGATGGCTCTCAACATTCTGGTTGCCCGCAGCTATTTCGGACAGCGCAAGATCAACTTGCACAACACCGCAGTGGCCTGGTGCAAGCTGACCTCCGCCTATAAGCGTATCCGTCGGACCTTCGCCTGGCGGCTCCCAATTTCCGATGCATGAGCGACAAGGGCGTGGCCTCGGCCGCGCCCTTTCGTCGTTTTCGGGCTCTCTGCCGTCTTCGCCAAAACCGGTTCCCACTTCCGGCGGTCACGCGCTATTGTCGCGCATCGCGGCCCGTTGCGTGGCCGAGCCACCGATAGGGAGACGGCGATGCGCTGGCGGGGACGACGGCAGAGTTCCAATATCGAAGACCGGCGCGGGTCGGGCGGGCGCGTGGTGCGCCGGGCCGGCGGCGGCAGCATTCTTTTCGTTCTCATCGCCATCGGCGCCTCGCTCCTCTTCGGCATCGATCCGCGGCAGGTCCTGGGGATTCTGGAAGGCGGCCAGACCGTCTCGCAGCAACGCCAGACGGCGCCGGCGGGCGGGCGCAACGACGAGGGCAGGGCGTTCGTCGGTGTCATCCTCGCCGACACCGAGGACGTCTGGAACCGGATCTTTTCCGCCAACGACCGGAAATACGAGGAGCCGGCGCTGGTGCTGTTTTCCGGCCGTGCCCGCTCGGCCTGCGGCTTTGCCAGCGCCGCGAGCGGGCCGTTCTACTGTCCCGGCGACCGCAAGGTCTATATCGACCTCGCCTTCTATGAGGAGCTCCGCCGGCGCTTCAAGGCACCGGGCGATTTCGCGCAGGCTTATGTGATCGCCCACGAGGTCGGCCACCACGTCCAGAACCTCACCGGCGTCCTGCCGGAGTTCAACCGGCGCCGCCAGACGCTGTCGGAGCGCGAGGCCAACCAGCTTTCCGTCCGCGTCGAACTGCAGGCCGACTGCTATGCCGGGGTCTGGGCGCACTTCACCCAGCAAAAGGGGCTGCTGGAGGCCGGCGACATCGAGGAGGCGCTGAACGCGGCGCATCAGATCGGCGACGACGCGATCCAGAAACGAACGCAGGGCTATGTGGTGCCGGACGCCTTCAACCACGGCTCCTCGGAACAGCGCGCGCGCTGGTTCCGGCGCGGGCTGTCGTCGGGCAAGGTCTCGGACTGCGATACGTTTTCCGGACGGCGGGTGTAGCGGCTCGGGCTAGTCGGCGCCTTTCCGCGCGACGTCCGGCAGGCCGGCCTGGATGTAGCTGATCAGCTTCCAGCGCTCGTCGGCCGTCAACACGTCCTTGAAGGCCGGCATGTCGGTGCCGAGCTTCTCGCCGCCCTCCGTCACGGTCCACATCAAGAAACCGTCGGAGCGGAAGATCCGCATCATCGCCATGCGGCGCGGGCCCATGCCGCCACCAGGGCCCATGCCCATACCGCGACCCATACCCATGCCGCGGCCCATGCCGCGCCCGGGTCCCATCATATCGGCCGTGATCGGCGCCAGCACCGGTGGCGGCGGGGTCAGGTCCGTGCCGCCCTCGCCGTCGCCCATGCCCCTCGGGCCGTGGCAGGTGGCGCAGTTGTCGGCATAGAGCTCGGCGCCTTCGGCAAGGACGCTGCGGTCGCCGGCATAGGGATTCCGGACCGCTTCATAGCCGGGCGGCAGGCCGTTCCAGCGGATGATGCGGTGTCTGGTGGGATTGTGGATCGTTCCGGCCGCAAAAGCCCAGCCGAAGGTGCCGGCGATCAAGGCGCCGGCGGCAAGGGCGAAGAGGGCGTGGCGTTTGACGGACATGATCGGCCTCCCTCGTGCGGGCAGCAAATCACTTCCCGGGGCAGGGTCTGTCCCAGGTGGTATAGACCTTGCGGATTTCCGATAACAGGCCGCGCCTGCTCTGGCGGATGCGGCAGGTTGCTGCGGCAGCCGGCAAGTTACCCCGCGGCGCGGGCTTCGCCCGGTGCCGGGCGCTCGGCGACGGTCGCCTCGTTCTTGCGCTCACGAATGAGGTTGACGAAGCGGGTCATCAAATAGTGGCTGTCCTGCGGGCCGGGGGAGGCCTCCGGGTGGTACTGGACGGAGAATACCGGCCGGTCCTTCAGCTTCAGCCCGCAATTGGACCCGTCGAACAGCGAGACATGGGTCTCCTCCACGTCCGCCGGCAGGCTGTCGCGGTCGACGGCGAAGCCGTGGTTCATGGAGGTGATCTCCACCTTGCCGGTGGTGTGGTCCTTGACCGGATGGTTGGCGCCGTGGTGGCCCTGGTGCATCTTCTTGGTGGCGCCGCCGAGGGCAAGCGCCAGCATCTGGTGGCCGAGGCAGATGCCGAAGACCGGCAGGCCGCTGTCGACGAGCTTCTTGATTTCCGGCACGGCATATTCACCCGTCGCCGCCGGATCGCCCGGACCGTTGGACAGGAACACGCCGTCCGGGTTGAGGGCGAGGATGTCGTCCGCCTTGGTCTCGGCCGGCACCACCGTCAGCTTGCAGCCTTCGCCGGCGAGCAGGCGCAGGATGTTGCGCTTGATGCCGTAGTCGACGGCGACGACGTGGTGGACCGGCTCTTCCATGCGCCCAAAACCCTTGCCGAATTCCCAGGGCGTCTCGTCCCAGGAAAAGCGCTGGGCGGAGGTCACCATCGGCACCAGGTCCATGCCCTCAAGGCCCGGCCAGGCGGCGGCCTCGGCCTTCAGCCGCTCGAGGTCGAACTTGCCGTCCGGGGCGTGGGCGATGACCGCGTTCGGCATGCCGGCCTCGCGGATGAGTGCGGTGAGGGCGCGGGTGTCGATGCCGGCAAGGCCGACGATGTCGCGGGCTTTCAGCCAGGCGTCGAGGTGCTTGCCGGCGCGCCAGTTGGACGGGTCGGTGACCTCGGTCTTGGTGATGCAGCCGCGCACGCCGGAGGATCCGGCCATGCTGACCGTCTCGATGTCCTCGTCGTTGGTGCCGACATTGCCGATATGGGGGAAGGTGAAGGTGATGATCTGTCCGGCATAGGAGGGATCGGTCATGATCTCCTGGTAGCCGGTCATCGCCGTGTTGAAGCAGACCTCGCCGACGGCCTCGCCGACGGCGCCGTAGCCGATCCCCTCAATCACGGTTCCGTCTGCGAGCACGAGCACCCCGGTCGGGCGCGGGTCTTGCCATGGGTCGGTCATGATGCTGATTTTCCGTCCGAAACTGTTGTCTTGACTGCCGCCGCGCCGCGCGCCAGGCGCGCAATCGCTCTCACCAAGAGCTTCCTTGCCGCGGAACTCCCTTGCGATGGCTGGCGTTACCGTGATGACAGATGGGGTTCGCCCGCCCGGACTCAAGGCGTTCGAGCGCCAGAGACTAGGCCAAGGCGAATCTCTCGTCAATAGGCGCGAAAAATAAAAGCTGTATATAAATCAAACAGTTAATCCAGGGGAAGCTTGCCAGGACGGGGTTTTTCGGTGTAATTTCCAAAACTCGGTCCACGACATCCCGAGGTGGGTCATGAGAGAAGCCATTCAGGCTGCGTTGAAGGATGCGATGAAATCGCAGCAGAAGCGACGGGTCGCGACGCTGCGGCTCATCAGTGCTGCGATCAAGGATCGCGATATTGCCGCCCGCAGCCAGGGCAAGGATGCCGTCGGCGACGACGAGATCCTGCAGATCCTCGCCAAGATGGTGAAACAGCGCGAGGAGTCCGCCCGCATCTATGAGGAAGCGGGGCGGCTGGAACTGTCCGAGGAAGAGCGCGAGGAAATCGAGATCATCTCCGAGTTCCTGCCGCGCCAGCTCTCCGAGGAGGAGACCCGCGCCGTCTGCGCCGGGGTGATCGCGGAGATCGGCGCGAGCGGATTGCGCGACATGGGCAAGACCATGTCGGCCCTGAAGGAGCGCTATCCCGGCCAGATGGACTTTTCCAAGGCCAGCGGCATCGTCAAGGAACAGCTTCAGTAGGTTTGGTGAGGGGAGGGCGCCCGGTCAGGCGTCCTCGGCCTCGTTCTTGCGATGCTCCATATAGGAGCGCAGCACCTGATTGATGCGGGTCTGATAGCCGCGTCCCTCCTGCTTGAAGAAATCGAGCACATCGGCGTCGAGGCGGATGGACACCGCCTTCTTGGGCGCCGGGACGACCAGCACGGCCTTCGACCAGTCTATGTCGAGCAGCCCCTCCCAGTCGGGATCCTCGCGGGCGGCGCGCTCGATCTCCTCATCGGTCAGGTTTTTGACCCGTTCCCAATCGGTCTTGCCCTTCACCTTCGAGCCAGCGGATCGCCTGATGATATGCTCGTCGTTCATTTTTTCGTGCCCTTCGTGCCGAGATCACACGACAGTTTTGGTTGCGGATGGTGTAGATGACAGCGATCTCCACCCCCTCGAGAAGGCCGATAGCAAGGAGGCGTTCTTCGTCGGGAAAATCGCAAGGATCAACGAGGTGCGGTTGCTCGAATACCGAGATCGCATCGTCAAAATCGAAGCCGTGCTTTTCCAGATTGGATTCGCTTTTGCGCTCATTCCACTCAAATTCTGGAAATTCTTGGCTCTCCAAAAATCTCATTTTAGTTGCTCTCGGAATCTATAAAATATACGTTTTGTATATACAATATTATTGCGCTTGTCAACATTTTTCGTGCTGCCCAGCGCCGATCTCCGATGACGCCCGTTCCCGCATTGGCCTATAGTCGCCGCCATGCGGTTCACCACCTCCTTTCTCGATGAAATCCGCGCTCGGCTGCCGATCTCGGAGGTCGTTGCGCCGCGCGTTGCCTGGGACCGGCGCAAGTCGCAGCCGGCCAAGGGCGACTTCTGGGCGTGCTGCCCGTTTCATCAGGAAAAGACGCCGAGCTTCCATGCCGACGACCGGCGCGGCCGCTATCACTGCTTTTCCTGCGGCGCTTCCGGCGACCATTTCCGCTTCCTGGTGGAGACCGAGGGGGTCAGCTTTCCGGAAGCCGTGGAGCGGCTGGCCGGCCAGGCCGGGGTGCCGATGCCCGCACCGGACCCGCAGGCTGAAAAGCGCGAGGCTCGGCGCAAGAGCCTCGGCGAGGTGGTCGAGCTCGCCTGCCGCTATTTTGAGGAGATGCTGCGGCTGCCGAGTTCGCAAGCCGCGCGGGACTACGTCGCCAGGCGCCGGCTCAGGAAGGAGACCATTTCCGAGTTCCGCATCGGCTATGCGCCGGACGCGCGCGACGGGCTGAAGAAGCACCTGCTGGCGCAGGGAATCGATGAGGCCTCGATGATCGAGGCCGGGCTGATCCTGAAGCCGGAGGACGGGCGCGAGAGCTACGACCGGTTCCGCAACCGTCTGATCGTGCCGATCGAGGACGAGCGGGGCCGGGTCGTCGCCTTCGGTGGACGGACCATCGACCCGCACCGCGAGCCGAAATATCTCAACTCGCCGGAAACGCCGCTGTTCTACAAGAGCGCCGTGCTCTTCAACCTGCACCGGGCGCGCAAGCCGGCCCACGACACCGGCTCCGTCGTCGTCGTCGAAGGTTATCTCGACGCCATCGCCGTCTATCAGTCCGGCATTTCCTCTGTCGTGGCGACCCTCGGCACGGCGTTTACCGAGGAGCAGATGACGCGGCTATGGCGGCTGGCGTCCGAACCCGTCGTCTGTTTCGATGGCGATGCCGCGGGCACGGCCGCCGCCCACCGGTCCATCGACCGCATCCTGCCGCTTCTGAAGAGCGGGCTCTCCTTCAACTTTGCCTTCCTGCCGCCGGGCATGGACCCGGACGACCTCGTCGCCAAGGGCGGCCGCGAGGCCCTGATGGGGGAACTCCAAAAAGCGCTGCCGTTGTTCGACGTTCTTTGGGAGCGCGAGACGACGACGGCGCGGATCGACACGCCGGAGCGCAAGGCGGCGCTGGAAAAGCGCATCGAGGATCTGGTCGCGACGATAGCCGACGGTCTCGTCTCGCGGCGCTATCGCCAGGCTTACCGGGTGCGGCTGTCGGAGCTGTTCTGGCAGCAGACGCGGGGAGCGTCCGGCCGGCGCGACAGCCGGCCGCGGCGGGCGGGCCGGGACGGCGACGAGACGCCGGCACTCACCAGGGTGCCCGGTTTCAAGGTCGAAGAGGCGACGACGCTGGAGCGCGCCGTTCTCGGCCTTTGCGTCTCCTTTCCGCAGCTTTTCGAGCAGCACTATGAGCGGCTGCAGGCGATCCCCTTCGTCAGCGGCGATTTCGACAGCTTCAAGGAGGAGCTGCACCGGGTCGTCATCGACCGGGACAGCGACGCGGTCTCGGCGCTTTATGAAGACCTCGACCCGAAATTCTTCGACGTCCTGCACGAGGTGCATGCCAGCGTGCTCTCGCGGGTCCGCGATAATGCAGAACGGCGGCGCAGCCTATGGGCCGACCAGCCGATCCTTAAATTCCATCCGCCGGAGCACTTCGTCGATTCCTACCTGGAACTGTTGCTCGACCATCTGGAACTGAGGTCCATGCGCAACGAGCTCAACCACGAGGTGGCGACCGCCGACGGCGATATCGATCCGGCGACGGAGGGGCGGATCCTGGAGTTGTCACGGGAGGTCAACCGGCGCTCCGAGGAGGTCGCCCGCCGGGAGCGCGACCTGGCTGAGGCGGCACGGATCATCCGGCTGGAATTCGAGACGGCGACGGGCGGCGAGGCGGCTGATCGCACGGCCGTCTGACGGCAGCATCCGGACGACTCGCCGGGGCCAAATTCGCGAGTCTCCCGAATAACTTCGCCGTCTGGCGCGAATCGACCTTGCGCAATGGCCCACCCGCATTACATAACACGGTCGAGCGGAGGATCAGCGCCCAACGCATCGGCGACGAAAGCATCTCAGACCCGCTCGACAATCCGGATCGCGAGGCCGAAAGGGACCGGCAACGGTTTTCTTTTGTCGCCCGACACCGTATGACAGTTTTTTTGACCCTCATGCGGCAAAGAAATTTCGGTTAAACGGGAGTTAAGAGAGTTCCTCTACCGTTTACCGACGACGAGATTTTTGGCGTGGGCGCAACACGACACATGCATTCGGGGCGAGACGAAATGACGCGCGGCCGGGGAGGGACGTGCTGTCGCCCGGCGGGCGGTGTTCTGCCGTTCGCGGCCCTGTCGCGCCCTTTCGCCTCTGCCGCAGACACCGATATCACCGTGCCGACGACGGACCAGACCGCGACCACCAGGACTTCGAGACGATCCTAATGCGCGCCCGCCGGGCTCCCGCCGCATGCGGGCGTCCGGCCGCCGGCGCCGACAGTTGAAGCGCGCAAGCGAGGCAAGACGACCATGGCCACCAAGACCGAATCCGAAGAGACCCAGGAGACCCCGACCGAGGGCCACGACGGACCGCTCCTCGACCTGTCCGACGCCGCGGTCAAGCGGATGATCAAGCAGGCCAAGAAGCGCGGCTACGTCACCTACGACCAGCTCAACGAGGTGCTGCCGTCCGAAGAGGTCACCTCCGAGCAGATCGAGGACACCATGTCGATGCTCTCGGATATGGGCATCAATGTGATCGAGTCCGAAGAGGCGGAGGAAAACGAGGAAGCCGCGAAGGAGAACGCGGGCGGCGATCTCGTCGACGCCACGGCCTCCTCCACCGCAGTCGCCAAGACCACGACGACCCGCGAGCCGGCCGACCGCACCGACGACCCGGTGCGCATGTATCTGCGCGAGATGGGCTCGGTGGAGCTGCTGTCCCGCGAGGGCGAGATCGCCATCGCCAAGCGCATCGAGGCCGGCCGTGAGGCGATGATCGCGGGGCTTTGCGAAAGCCCGCTGACCTTCCAGGCGATCATCATCTGGCGCGACCAGCTCAACGAGGCGCAGATCCTCCTGCGCGACATCATCGACCTTGAGGCAACCTACGCCGATCCGGGCAGCAAGAGCGATAGCGACAGCGGCGAGGACAGCGAGGACGAGAGCGCCACCGCGGTCGCCACGCCGCGAGAGGCCTCCAGCGAGGAGGCGATCAAGAAGGCCGACGACAGCAAGGACGCCGACGAGGCGGAGGAAAGCGGCGACGACGACGGCGACGACGACGACGATTTCGAGGCCAACATCTCGCTGGCGGCCATGGAGGCGGAGCTGAAGCCGAAGGTTCTGGAGACCTTCGACCTCATTGCCGAGAACTACAAGAAGCTCCGCAAGCTGCAGGACCAGCTCGTCGAGAACCGGCTGAAGAACCAGACCCTGTCGCCGAGCCAGGAGCGCCGGTACAAGCGCCTGAAGGAAGACATCATCCAGGAGGTGAAAAGTCTCTCCCTCAACCAGAACCGCATCGATTCGCTGGTCGCCCAGCTCTACGACATCAACCGCCGTCTGATGGGGTATGAGGGCCGTCTGTTGCGCCTTGCCGAGAGCTACGGCACGGGCCGCGACGACTTCCTCAAGCAGTACCAGGGCTTTGAGCTCGATCCGAACTGGATCCGCCGGGTCGCCAATCTCGGCTCGCGCGGCTGGAAGGAATTCGTCGCCAACGAGCGCGAGACGATCCGCGAACTACGCCAGGCGATCCAGAATCTGGCCACCGAGACCGGCCTTGAGATCACCGAGTTCCGCCGCATCGTCCATATGGTGCAAAAGGGCGAGCGCGAGGCGCGCCAGGCCAAGAAGGAGATGGTCGAGGCGAACCTCAGGCTGGTCATCTCGATCGCCAAGAAATACACCAACCGCGGCCTGCAGTTCCTGGACCTGATCCAGGAGGGCAACATCGGCCTGATGAAGGCGGTCGACAAGTTCGAGTACCGCCGCGGCTACAAGTTCTCCACCTACGCCACCTGGTGGATCCGGCAGGCGATCACCCGCTCGATCGCCGACCAGGCCCGCACGATCCGCATCCCGGTGCATATGATCGAGACGATCAACAAGATCGTCCGCACCTCGCGCCAGATGCTGCACGAGATCGGCCGCGAGCCGACGCCGGAGGAACTGGCCGAAAAGCTGGCGATGCCGCTGGAAAAGGTCCGCAAGGTGCTGAAGATCGCCAAGGAGCCGATCAGCCTTGAGACCCCGATCGGCGACGAGGAAGACTCTCATCTCGGCGACTTCATCGAGGACAAGAACGCGGTGCTGCCGATCGATGCGGCGATCCAGTCGAACCTGCGCGAGACGACGACCCGCGTGCTCGCCTCCCTGACGCCGCGCGAGGAACGCGTGCTCAGGATGCGCTTCGGCATCGGCATGAACACCGACCACACCCTGGAAGAGGTCGGCCAGCAGTTTTCCGTCACCCGCGAGCGCATCCGCCAGATCGAGGCCAAGGCGCTGAGGAAGCTGAAGCACCCGAGCCGGTCGCGGAAGCTGCGGAGCTTCCTGGATAGCTAGGCTTAGCTATCCTTGATCGTCGTGGACGGGTGCTTTTTTGCGTACCCGTCCGTGACGAATTTTCCTGTTCTGGAACTCCGGTGCGTGCCGCCGGTGCTTCCGCCGCCACGCGTTTCCCCCAGCGTGGTTACGGGATGGGAATTCGCAAATTTCTTCGTCACAAACTGACCTGATTTCGCACTGCGGTAGTTCTTACCGCTGCCGCCTGATTTGGCCATTGGACCAGTCCTATCGGTTACGGATCGCGACTCGTCGCGGTCAACACGGGGATAATATCAGGTTCCTTGTTTGTTCCGCAAGGATGGCGGGAACTTCTGTAGCAATAGCTCGGGAAAATCCCCGCGCATGACATCTTCTCCGTAACCAAAGCTACAGAACGCTTCGGTCGTCTCCGCTATGTCGCGAGGGCTTTCGTTTCCTATCGACAGGAGCCGCGTCCGTGACCGTCGCATTGCTTTTGCCGCTCCTGGCCGTTTGCGGCCTTGGCGTGCTGTTTCTCGTGTCCGGCGAGCTTTCCCGGCGCATCGGCGTGGCATCGCCCGGCCGGATCGGGCTTGCTGCGCTCCTTGGCTTCGGCATTCTCGCCATGTCGATCAAGGCCGTGGTGCTCCTCTCCCTGCAGCCGACGGGCGCGTTGGCCGCCGTTGCGGCCGCCGCGCGCGCCATCGACCCTGCGCCTGCGGGGCGGGACGGACGCTCGGCCGGTCCCGGCCTTTCCTTGGGAACTTCGTCGATGCGGTTCTCCGTTCGCAACAAGGCCTGGAAAGCCCTGCCGCGCACCACCGATCTGCCGGATGCGGCGCTGGTCGATCTGGGGCGCAGGCTTTTCTTCGACAAACGGCTTTCCGCCGACGGGACGGTCTCTTGCGCGTCCTGCCACGACATCGCCGCCGGCGGCGATGACGGGCGCCGAACCGCCGTCGGTATTGCCGGAGCGAGGGGCGCGCGCAATGCGCCGACGGTCCTCAATGCCGGGTTCCTCCGGCGCCTGTTCTGGGACGGGCGCGCCGCCTCGCTTGAGGAGCAGGCGCTTGGACCGCTCCTCAACCCGGTGGAGATGGGCCTGTCGTCGATGGCGCGCGCGGTGGCGATCGTTTCCGGCGACGCCGACTACCGGGCGCGTTTCGCCGAGGCGCTGTCCGCGCCCGCCACCGCCGGGGGCATCGTTCGCGCGATCGCCGCCTTCGAGCGCACCCTGGTGACGCCCGCATCGCCCTATGACAGCTTCGTTCTGGGGGACGACGACGCCCTCAGCGCAAGCCAGAAGCGCGGCCTGTTTCTCTTCGACGACGTCGGCTGCCGGACCTGCCATGCCGATCCGTGGTTCACGATTGCAGCCGACCGGCGCTCCTCGCCCTACCGGATTTTTCCCGTCTTCCGGACGGGCCCGCTGCTGGCGCGCTTCGACCTGACGGCGGACGGGGGGCGCCACGGGGCAGATGTGTGGCGGGTGCCGTCCTTGCGAAACGTGGCGCTGACGGCGCCCTATTTCCACAACGGATCGGTCGACACGCTCGAAGACGCCGTGCGGATCATGGCCGAGGCTCAGCTTGGCCGCCCGACGGCGGGGGATCCGTTCGGCACGACGTCGATCGTGCGCGACCGAAGCGGGCGGCCGTTCGTTGCGCGCGGGCGCACGCTTACCCAAACGGATGTCTCCGATATCGCGGCCTTCCTGCGGTCGCTGACCGGCAGCATTCCCGTCGTCCGGGCGCCGTCTTTCTGAGGCCGGGGCGCGATTGCCCTTGTCCCCGCATCGACGACATGGCTGCCCATCACCCAAGCGTGACGGATTGCGACTGGCGATTTCCTGGCAAAGGACCATATTCCGTTCGTGACGCGGAGGAAGACGCTTCTTCCGCGCCCGTTGCTTCTTTTTCTCATCTGCCAGGATGTCCCGCGCCGTGAACGTTGTCGATCTTCCGACCCCGGAATTCACCAAGACCAAGCCGCTGCCCCAGGAGCGGTGGCTGAAGACCAAGGCCGCGATCGGCTGGCTGCTCGGCGACGGCCGCCGGGCGACCAACGGCGCCGACTTCATCGAGGGCCTGTGCGCCCATGCCCGGGCCACCGGCCTTCCCGTAGAACGGGCGGCGATCGCCATCCGGCTCCTGCATTCCGAATATGCCGGCCTCGGCTTTCACTGGCAGCTCGGCCAGCAGGCAACCGTCAACCCTTATGCCTATACGCCCGGCCCCTCGCCGGCTTACGACAACAGCCCCTACAAGGCCGCCCACGACACCGGCGAATGGGTCATGCTGTGGCTGGCCGATACGCCCGACGACGCCTATGGCATCGTGCCGGAGCTGAAGGCGGGCGGCTACACCCACTATATCTGCATCCCGTTTTCCTCCCGCTTCGGCCTTTCCAATGGGCTGACGCTGGCGACCCGCGATCCCGGCGGCTTTTCCGACGACGATCTGATGGTCATCGCGATGCTGGCGCCGGCGGTCGCGGCGGCGGCGGAGATCCTGTCCCTCGACCGCATGCTCGACGATCTTTTGCGGATCTATCTCGGCGACGAGCCGCACCGGCGGGTGCTGGAGGGCAATGTCCATCGCGGCGAGGTCACGCGCGTGCGCGCGGCGATCCTTTTCGCCGACATGCGCCATTTCACGACCCTGTCGCTCGACATGTCGGCCGAGGCCGTCACCGGGCTCCTCAACCGCTATTACGACTGCGTGGTGCCCGCGGTGGAGGAGCGGGGCGGGGAGATCCTGAAATTCATCGGCGACGGGGTGCTGGCCATGTTCCCGGCCGAGGAAGGGGCGAGCGACGATGCCTGCCAGGCGGCCTATGCGGCGGCCAAGGACGTGCAGAAGCGGGCGGCGCGGATCGGCGGCGAGGCCGAGCCCGGCTTTTCCGTCGGCGTGGCGCTGCATTTCGGCCGCGTCGCCTATGGCAATGTGGGCTCCGGCCACCGGCTCGACTTCACCATGATCGGCCGCGACGTCAACGCGGCGAGCCGGATCGCCAGCCTGTGCGGCGAACTGCAGCGCAAGATCCTGATGTCGAAGGATTTCGCCGGCCGCCTGAAAGACGATCCGACGCGCTATCTCGGCGCCTATCCCTTGCGCGGCATTCCGGGCCTGCAGGAGATCCACGAGGTCGCCTGCGGCCCCGATCCGTGCGTCCCGCCGGCCTGAGCGGCGCGGTCGTCCGAACCTTCCCTAAAGCCCGAGACACGACGCACCGGCCCGAGGCAACCTGGCTCAACCCGCCCCTTCGGCCCGGGCTTGCGGCGCCGGGCTCACATGCTATAGGGGACGGGCGCTCCAAGCGATGCGTGGGCCCGTAGCTCAATTGGTTAGAGCCGACCGCTCATAACGGTCTGGTTGCAGGTTCGAGTCCTGCCGGGCCTACCACAAAGTCCCTCGGATTTGCCGGATACGACTTGCCGTTCCCGCCGGCTTCAACCCGGCCGCCGGGAATTGCAGTTTCTGTTTTTGGGGCCCGCGCTAAGCGGCCCGCTCCCGGCCGGCGAGCGACAGGAAGACGTCCGCGGCCCGGTCGATATCGTCCTCGCTGATATGGCGATGGGTGACGCAGCGGAGCAGGGCGGGATTGACGGTGCGTGTCAGAACGCCGTTGGCGGTCAGGGCGTCGACCCATTCAAAGCTCGTGCGGCCGGTTTTCGAAACGTCGACCTGGACGATGTTGGTTTCAGGCGCGCTCGCCCTCAGCGTGGTCCCTGCCGCGTTGAGGGCCTTGCTGAAGCGGGCGGCGCGGGCATGGTCCTCGCCGAGCCGGTGTCGCATGACCTCGATGGCCTCGATGCCCGCCGCCGCAAGGACGCCGATCTGCCGCTGCGTGCCGCCTAGCAGCTTGCGCATCTGTCGCGCCTGCCGGATCGTCTCGGCAGGGCCGGCCAGGACGGCTCCGGCCGGCGCGCTCAGTCCCTTGGACAGGCAGATGGCGACGGTGTCGGCATGGGACGCAATCCGGTCGGGGGCGATATCGAGCGCGACCGCGGCATTGAAGATCCGGGCGCCGTCGACATGGACCCTGATGCCGTCCTCGTTCGCCAGCTCGCGGATCGCCTGCATGTGCGCCAACGGCAGGACGGTGCCGCCGGCGGCGTTGTGCGAGGTTTCCAGGCAGATCAGCGCGGTCGCGATGCGGCCGCGGTCGACGGTCAGGATCTCCGCGACCGCGTTGCGGTCCATGGCCCCGGCCGTCCCGGGGACGGCCCTGACGCAAACGCCGGTGAAGACCGAGGTGCCCCGCTCCATCCGGAGCATGTGGGCGTTGTCCCCGACCAGGATCTGGTCGGCGCGCTGCGCCTGGACCAGTACCGCGATCAGGTTGGCCATGGTGCAGGTGGGCACGAAGACGCCGGCTTCCTTGCCGAGGAGGTCGGCCGTGCGCCGTTCCAGATCGAGCGCCGTCGGGTCCCCGTCGAGCCCGTCGTCGCCGAGGGGCGCGCTGCGCATGCGCTCATACATGGCCTCGGTGGGTTTGGTGACGGTGTCGCTGCGCAGGTCGATGACCTGGTTGCCGGCCTGCGTCCCGGCGGGGGGGTGAACGACCATCTCGACTGATCTCCGCATGCGGTTGCCGGGTCCTTGCGGGCGCCCGGAGGATTCGCTTCGGGCACCGCGGCAGCTCCCGCAGCCGTCGCGCTCGTGCCGTCCTTCGACGCGGCAAGGATCGCATGGCGGATTACATATCGGAAATGCGAATGTTGGTCAGTATCATACATATTTGATATGATAGATCGCGCGCCAGGGCGGGCGGGCGCCGGCTGCAGGGGCAGAGGACGGGCATTCGCGCGCATGTCGCCAACTCCGCGGGGTGTTGATGATCGCCAGACGCATGGGACTGCAGCATATCGAGACCTTTCGGGCCGTGGTCATGACAGGTTCCATGACCCGGGCCGCGGAGGAGTTGCATACCTCGCAGCCGCAGATCAGCCGGCTGATCGGCCAACTGGAAGAGATCGCCGGTTTTTCCCTGTTCGTCCGGAACGGCACGCGCATCGCCACGTCGGCGGAGGGCGCGAAGTTCTTCGAGGAGGTGGAAAAGGCCTTCGTCGGACTGAAAAACCTCGAAACCGCGGCCGACGATATCCGCTCGTTCCGGGCTGAGAGCCTTCGGGTCGCCGCCATGCCGCGCCTTGCCGGAGGCCTGCTCACGCAGTCGGTCGCGGCCCTCAAGACCGACTATCCCGACGTCATGGTGTCCATTCATTCGGGCACGGCGAGCGCCGTCGATACCTGGGTGGGCTCCGGCATCTGCGACGTCGGTCTCGTCATGCTCTACGGAAGCGGTGGAACGGGCCTCGACATGGTGCCCGTGTCGACGTCCAATTGCGTGTGCGTCCTGCCGGTCGGACATCCGCTGGCGGAGCGGGAGGCCATCGGCGCCGCGGACCTCGCCGGGGAGCGGTTCATCGCCTTTTCCAGCGGCAGTTCCCTGCGCCGCCAGGTGGATGCGTTTTTTCGCGACGACGGGGTGGAGCCGGCCATCGCGGTGGAGACGGATCTCGGCGCCTCGGCCTGCGCGCTGGTGCGTGCCGGGCTGGGGGTGAGCATCATCAACCCGATGGCCGCGCTGGAAGAGGCCGGCCGGATGGACATCGCGATCCGCCCCGTCTGGCCCCGGCTGCCGGTGACGCTGGGGCTGATCTTTCCGCCCTACCGGCAGCGCAGCAGGCTGATCGACCTGTTCGAGGACTATGCGCGCGCGACCATCGGGGACGCATTGCGCGGCGCCTTCGCCGAAGCGGATGGGCCCGCGCGTTGAGGCACCGGCACGGAGGCATCGCGCGGTTGACAAGCCGTCCGCCGAATGCCAGATTTCAATTGACTATGCAATTGTCTGGAAATGACTGGTAAACGGGGGTCTCCCTTGGCAGAGACGAACCAAGCCGCCGGTTCCGGCGCCGGGCGCGCCGTGCCGCTCTACCAGCAGATCCGCAATCACCTGCTGGAGCTGATGGAGTCGGGCGAGCTCCAGCCCGGCGACAAGCTACCGTCGGAAAACACGCTCGCCAAGCAATTCAAGACGACACGCGCGACCGTCGTCAGCGGGTTCCAGCAACTGGTCCATGAGGGACGGGTGGTGCGCAAGGCCGGCCGTGGCTCGTTCGTCGCCGAACGCATGGTCGATGCCGCGCTGGTCTCCTCCGGCGTGCAGTCGATCGAGGAACAGCTTGCGCGCCAGGGCGCCGTCGTTTCCTACAAGTTCCTGCGGTTCGACCTGACGCGGCCGAACGAAAAGGTGCGCACGGCGCTCGCTCTGGACGACGACGAAGACGTCTACCGGCTTGAGCGGGTGCGGCTCTCGGACGGACGCCCGATCAGCCTGGAAATCCGCCATATCCGGCGCGACCTCGGCCGGGGCATCACGGTCCGCGCCCTGGAGGAGACGGCCTTCATCGATATCCTGCGCCGCGAACTGGGCCTGAAGCCGGACAAGATCGTCGGCACGCTGACGGCGACGGCCGCATCGGAAAAGCAGGCAAGCCTTCTCGCCATCCGTCCAGGCACGCCGCTCGTCCTGCGCGAGTACACATTCTACGACGGCGACGGCCAACCGCTGACGCACGGCGAGTCCTGCTACCGCAACGACGTCCGGTTCCAGTACACCAGCGGCGCCTGACGGGGCGATTGTTTTCGCCGCGGTGCCGAGCATTGCGGTGCGTCGCACGCGGGCGGTCGACCCCGGAATGATGGTCCGCCCGGCTCCGATCCGTCCCAACTTTTCACGCTTTTCCGGCTCGGGCAGAACGGCGGTCGCATCCGGTCGGCGGCGACCGCCGTTCCGGGCATTTCCACCGTTTGTCGCCGTCGCCGCTCAATTGCATGATCAAGATTATTATTGACTAGTCAATCTTGATATGCCTTGCTTGCCGCGTCCCTGGGCGAAGAAAAGGAAGCGGGCGTGCTCGTTGGTATCGACATCGGCGGAACATTCACGGACGTTGTGGCGCTCGACCCCCGCAATGGTCGTGTCTTTCTTCACAAGCTCCCCTCGACCAACGACAATCCCGCCCTTGCGGCCTTGCTGGGCCTGCACGAAATCCTGGCCCAGAGCGGCACCTCACCCGAACGGCTGGAAGGCGTTTCCCACGGCACCACCGTGGCGACCAATGCGGTGCTGCAGAGCCGCTACGCCCGGACCGCCCTGGTCACCACGAAGGGCTTTCGCGACGTTCTCGACATCGGCCGCCAGCGGCGGCCGGATCTGTGGGACATCGACAGGGACAAGCCCGATCCCATCGCCGCACGCGGCGACCGTTTCGAGGTCGACGAGCGGCTGGACCGCAACGGCGATGTCCTGAAGGCGCCGCCGGCGGCCGAAATCGAGGCGCTCATTCCGTGGATCCAGACGGCCGGCGTCGAGGCGGTGGCGGTCTGTTTCCTGCATGCCTACGCAAGCAACCGGCACGAGGAGCGGATCGCGGACGAGGTGCGGCGCCGGCTGCCGGGCGTCTATGTCTGCACGTCGGCCGAAGTGGTGAACGAGTTCCGCGAGTACGAGCGGTTCTGCTCCACGGTGGTCAATGCCAGCCTGCTGCCGGTCATGGACCGCTATCTGGCCGAGCTCGAAGGGGGCGTGCACGACATTTCCGGCAAGGCCTTCCTCCGGGTCATGCAGTCGAGCGGCGGCACCATGTCGGCGACGGCGGCGCGGGAAAAGCCGATCAACACCTTCCTGTCGGGGCCGTCCGCCGGCGTCATCGGCGCGGTCGCCGTTGCCGCGGCCGCAAAGCAGGACGATTTCATCACCCTCGATGTCGGCGGAACCAGCGCCGACGTCTGCCTGGTCGAGGACGGGCAGTCGCAGTTGCGCCTCGACCAGCGTATCGCCGGACTGCCGGTGAAGACCCCGACCGTCGACGTGCATACGGTCGGAACCGGCGGTGGCAGCATCGCCTGGATCGATGCATCCGGCCTGTTGAAGGTCGGCCCGCAGAGCGCCGGCGCGACGCCCGGGCCGGCCTGCTACGGCCGCGGCGGCACGATGCCGACCGTCTCGGACGCCAACGAGGTGCTCGGCCGGCTCAATCCGGATACCCTGCTCGGTGGCCGGCTGAAGGTCGACTGGGACGCCGCCGATGGCGTCATTTCCGACCTTGCCGGGAAGTTGGGCCTCAGCAGGACGGAAGCGGCATTCGGCGTCATCCGGATCGCCAATGCCCAGATCGTCCAGGCCATTCGCGTCATCTCGGTCGAACGGGGCCACGACCCGCGCGACTTCGCGCTGCTGGCGGCCGGCGGCGGCGGGCCGGCCCAGGCCGCCGAAGTCGCCCGCGAACTCGGCATCAAGACGGTGCTCGTTCCGGCCAATCCCGGCCTGCTGTGCGCCTACGGCCTTTTGCATTCGCGGCAGCGGGCGGACTTCAGCAGGACGCGGCTGATCCCGGTCGCCGACGGGGCTTCCGGCGCGATCTCCGACCTGCGCGACGATGTGCTGGCCGAGGTCGAGGAGTGGCGGCAACGCGAGGGCAAGGCACCCGACGACTTCGAACTCGCCTGCCTGGGGGATTTCCGCTATGGCGGCCAGGATTCCGAGCTGCAGGTCGACATCGGCCTCGGCGCCATCGACGAAGTGGTCGCGGCGGCCCTGAGGAAAGCCTTCCACGACGCCCATGAGGCGAATTACGGCTATGCCGCGCGGGCGCAGCGGGTCGAACTGGTCGCCATCCGGATCGTCGCGACCGGCCGGCAGCCCCGCTATCCGGCGGAAGATCTCTCTGCTGCCGGCGACGGGCGCCCGTCCGCCACAAGGTCGGTGTGGTTCGAGCACGACGGCCGGGTCGACACACCGATCTACCAGCGCAGCAGCCTGATCCCGGGAACGGCGATGCAAGGCCCGGCGATCGTCGAGCAGATGGACACCAGCACGCTCGTGCTGCCCGGCATGTCGTTCACGCTGCTGCCCAGCGGTGTGCTGGTTCTGGAGGAGGCCGAATGAGCGCGGCAGAGACCACGGCGGCGACACCGCCGGCAACCATCGACCCCATCATGACGGAGGTCATCTACAACCAGGTCCTCGGCGCCGCCGAGGAGATGGGGACCGCGCTGGCGCGCACCGCCTATTCGCCCAACATCAAGCAGCGTTTCGATTTCTCCACCGCCGTCCTCGGGCTCGACGGCGAAGTGCTCGCCCAGGCGCCGCGCATTCCGATCCACCTCGGCTCGATGATCGGATCGGTCCGCGAACTCGTCAGGACCCGGCCGCTGGAGACGCTTCGGGCCGGCGACATGTTCCTGGCCAACGACCCCTACAATGGCGGCGGCCAGCATCTCCCCGACATCAACGTCATGGCGCCGGTGTTCTTTGAGGACACGCCCGTCGCCTTCGTTGCGAACATCGCGCACCACGCCGACGTTGGCGGCATGCTGGCCGGCAGCGAGGCGATCGCCTGCAAGACCATCTTCCAGGAAGGCATCCGGTTTCCGACCGTCCAACTGATGCGGCAGGGCGAACTCGTCGAGGACATTCTGTCGATCGTCGCGCTGAATTCGCGCACGCCCGACGAACGCCGCGGCGATCTCCTTGCCCAGATCGCGGCCAATCAGGTCGGGTCGCGGCGCGTCACGGAGTGCGTTGCCAAGTTCGGCGCGGCGGCGACGCTGGGCGCCCTGACCAGTTACATGAACGCCACCGAGACGCGGTTTCGTGCGGTCCTCGCCGGCATTCCCGACGGTACCGCGACGGTGGAGGATTTCCTCGACCCGGATGTCTACGCGCCGGACCGGCCGGTGCCGATCCGCCTGACGCTGGAAAAGCGCGGCACCGACATCTTTCTCGATTTCTCCGGGTCCGCTGCGCAGTTGCAGAGCGCGCGCAACGTGCCCCTCGGGGCGCTCCATTCCACCATCTACTCGGTTCTCAAGATGCTGCTCGATCCCGGCCTTGCGGCCAATTCGGGCTATTTCCGCGCCATTCACATTACGTCGCCCGAAGGCAGCGTCCTCAACCCCAATGTCGGGGCGGCCGTCGGTGCGCGGGCCCTGCCATGTGCCGTCATCGGCGACGTCGTCGCCCGGACCATCTCGGAGCTCGTGCCGGAGCGCGCGCTCGCCGGCTGCGGCCCGCACCACCAGATCATCTTTTCCGGCGACCGGGATCAGCCGGGCCAGTTCTGGGTCAATTACGAGACCTATGCCGGTGCGCTCGGCGCGCGGCCCTACAAGGACGGCGTCGACGCGATCCGCGTCCATGCGTCGGGCTCCTCCAACCTGCCCGTTGAGGCGTTGGAGCAGTCCTATCCGCTGTTGATCGAAGAATATGCGCTCAACCCGGCATCGGCCGGCGAGGGCCAGTATCGCGGCGGCGCGGGGATCGTTCGCAGTTATCGCGCGCTCGCCGACATGCGCGTCACCCTGGCGGCGGAGCGGCAGACCGTGCCCGCCAGGGGGCTTGCCGGCGGCGCGGACGGACAACCCGGAACCTTCATCCTCAATCCGGGAACGACAGGCGAGGAAATCCTCTACAGCGCCCTTGGAGAGCGGGAAATTCGAGCCGGCGAAGTGATCAGCGTGCACACTCCGGGCGCTGGCGGATACGGCCCGAAAACCGCGCGCGTCAGCGCCACGAAGGCCGGCGGGCGGCCCGGACGAGACACCTGACGACCCTTTGCGGCCGTCGCGGGAACACCGGAGAAAAACAACCACCTGAAGCAAAGACTTCACAGAGGAGAAGACCATGAGTTTCGTTGATCGCATAGCCCATGGCACCAGGTGCCTGGTGTCGGCCGCGCTGTTGGCCATGCCGCTTGCTGCAGCCCCGGTGTTCGCGACGTCGTCCGCCCAGGCCGCCGACGACTTTCCCTCCCGGCCGGTCAACCTGGTCGTCAGCTACGGCGCCGGCGGCGGCACCGACCGCCAGGCCCGCATGATGGCCGGGTTCCTGGAAAAGAAGCTCGGCTCGTCCGTCGTCGTCCAGAACATGCCGGGTGCCGGCGGCCAGGTCGCGATCACCGCGATGCTGCGCGATGAGGCCGACGGTTACACCATCGTCGCCACCAACGAACCGGACATCTCCATGACCGTGGCGCTGCGCAACGCGCCCTACGCCCGCGAGGACGTGGAGGTGCTGGCGGTGGACATCGTCGATCCGCGTCTCCTCCTGGTGCTCAAGGATGCTCCCTACGAGAGCTTCGACGACTTCATCAAGGCAGCCAAGGAAAACCCGGGCGAATTGTCGGTCGCGGTCAATTCCGGCGCCGTCCAGGAGCAGTTCGCCAAGTGGCTGTTCAAGGCGCTCGACGTCGACATCAACTTCGTCGGCTACAAGTCCGGCGGGGAGACCACGGCGGCCCTGCTCGGCGGCCACGTCACCTCGCTGGTCGGCGACGATTTCGCCCGTTTCGACGTGCGCGACCAGACCAAGGCGCTGATGATTGGCTCCGCCACGGCCAGCCCGCGCTGGCCCGAGGCCGAGGTCATGGTCGATGCGCTCAAGCCCTATGGCGTGACGCCGCCGACGCCGGATTTCCTCGCCCGGCACATGGTCTATATGGTTCCCTCAGCGCTGCATGAGAACTATCCCGAGCGGTTCCAGAAGCTGCAGGATGCCATCACCTCGCTGGCGACCGATCCGGAGTACCAGAAGCTGATCAAGGACCAGGGCGCCGGCGACCTGACCAAGATGGCGCCGGGCAGCGAGTACCGCGACGCGTTCCAGAAATCGCTGGAGGCCTTGAAGGCGACGACCGCAAACTGATCCGACGATCCGGCCTGCCGCCGGCCCGCGCCTTGGGGCCGGCGGTCTGCACCGCAGGGAGCTCGCCATGCCAAAGACGTCTCGGGGCATCGAACGGCTTGCCGGGGAACTTGTCGTGCCGGCGATCGGCCTGGCATTCCTTGCGGCCTATTGGTGGCAGGCCGCGTCGCTGTCGTTCCAGGCAAAGGTGTTTCCCGGCCTGGTGTCGGTCAGCATGCTCGTGCTGATCGTCATTCGCTGCGTGGCGATCGGCCGGGAGTTTTTCGCGCAAAGGCAGGCCGCGCCGGTGCTTGCGGCCGGCGAGGCGACAGCGACGCCGGACGGTGCCTGGCGCGGCGCGGTGCGCCGGGCCGCGCTTCTGGTGCTGGCAACGCTGATGATGGTGCTGTGGCGCGACCTCGGCGCCATGATCTGCATTTTCCTGTTTCTTCTCGGGGCCCTGCTGGTGCTTGGCGAGCGCCGGATCGTCCTCCTCGTGCTGTTGCCGGGCATCATGACCGTGACGCTGGTCTATCTGTTCAAGACCGTGCTGGCGGCGGTGTTTCCCGCAGGCATCTTTTCCCTGTTCTGAACCTCTGGACCCCCGTTCGCACAGAAGGTGACGCCAACCCCATGGACGCTCTTCAGCAGATCGCTACCGGCGCTCTCTCGATTCTGTCGTTCGAGACGATCTTCTGGATCATCCTCGGCAGTTTCCTCGGCATGATCGTCGGCGCCATCCCGGGCCTGTCGTCGGGCATGGCCGTGGCGCTGCTGCTGCCGCTGACCTATACGCTGACGCCGCTCAACGCGCTCATCTTCCTGACCTGCGTCTATGTCGCCGTCACCTATGGCGGCTCGCTCTCGGCGATCCTGCTGAACACGCCCGGCGCCCCGGAAAACGCGGCGACCGCCTTCGACGGCTATCCGATGGCCCGCGAGGGCAAGGCCGGCGAGGCGCTGGGCCTGGCCATTGCGGCCTCCGCGCTCGGCGGTTCGATCTCCTACCTGTTCCTGATGGGCGGCATCGGCTACGTCGCCGACATCGCCCTCAGCTTCGGCCCGGCCGAACTCTTCCTGCTCGCCCTGCTCGGTGTCCTGATTCTCAGTGCGGTCGGCACCGCCGATCCGGTCAAGGCGCTCATCTCGGGGGCCATCGGCCTGCTCATCGGAACCATCGGGCTGGTGCCGACCGGCGAATCCCGGGCGATCTTCGGCAGCCTCTATCTCGTCGAAGGCGTCCAGATCGTCCCGGTTCTGATCGGCATGCTGGTGATTACGGAACTCTTGCTGATGATCGACCAGGACTACATCGTCGATCAGGACAAGATGGCCGGGAACCGGGGAGTGGCGGGCATCTTCCGGGGATTCCGGCGCGCGCTGGACTATCCCGTCAATCTGTGCCGGTCGACCGTCATCGGCATCGTCATCGGCCTGATCCCGGCGACCGGCGCGACCCTTGCGGCCCTTGCCTCCTACACCATCGCGCGCCGGACATCGAAAAATCCGGAAAGCTTCGGCAAGGGCAACCCGCAGGGCATCGTGGCCGCGGAATCCGCCAACAATGCCTGCTCGGGCGGCGCGTTGATGACGACGCTCACCCTCGGTGTGCCGGGTAGCGTCGCGACGGCGGTGCTGCTCGGGGCGCTCACGATCCACGGCCTGCGGCCCGGACCGGCGCTGGTGCAGCAGCAGGGTCCGCTCGTCTACGGCCTGATCTCGGCGGCGATCCTTTCGCAAGTCTTCATGGTGACGATTGCCGGCGGTCTGGGGCACGCCTTTTCCGGCTCGCTGGCGATCCACACGCGGATCCTCGTCCCGCTGTTGATGATCTTTTCCCTTCTGGGCAGCTATGCCGGGCGCAATGTGAGCTTCGATGCCTATCTGATGATCGGCTTCGGCCTTCTCGGCTATCTGATGAAGAAATACGGCTATCTGCCGGTCGCCGTGGTGATGGGCGTCATGCTGGGCTCGATCGCCGACAACGAACTGGTCCGCGTGCTGCAATTGTTCCGGTCGCACTGGTATCGCGCCTTTTTCGAACGGCCCATCGCCTTCGTCCTGATGGTCGTGCTGGTCTCCATTCTGGCAAGGGCGCTCTATCAGGGCCTGTTCGGACGGCGCAAAAAGCCGGCCGAGTGAGGGCGCCGCTTCGTCGGTTCGGCGCCGGGCGTCGGCAGCCTTGCGCGCAGGCAGTGCCGGAAATACTCTTCGGACACGGAACATCCGACAGTCCCGGTGCCGATGCCGGCGCGGGCGTCTATGGATCAGCCAAAGGCACACCGATGGACATCCGCACCTATGCCGGCTTCGTCACCGCGGCCGAGCTCCTCAACATCACCTCGGCCGCGCAGCGGCTCAACATCACGCAGTCGGCCCTGTCGCGGCAGATCCGCAGCCTGGAGGATTCCCTCGGCCTGCGCCTCTTTGAGCGGACGAAGCGCAACATCCGCCTGACGGCGGCCGGCGAGGCGCTGTTGTCGCGCATCAACGGGGTGCTCGCCGCCGACCGGGACTTGCGCGCCTTCGCCGGCGACCTTGCCCGCGACCAGAGCGGGCTCTTGAAGATCGGCGCCTGCTCGCAGCTCATCGAGCGCTACCTGCCGGCGTTCCTCGGCGACTGGCGCGCGGCCAATGCCGGCATCGACGTGCGGCTGGAGGACGGCGGCGGGCCGGAACTGGTGGAAAAGCTGCAGGCGGGCGCGGTGCACCTGATCATCAGCTCGATGCCGTCGGCGCCGATCGACCCGTTCGACATGGTGCGGCTGGGAGACCTCGCCTTCGTCGCGGTGGCGACGCCTGACCTGTTGCCCGACGCCGGTGCGCCGATCGAGATCTGCGATCTCCTGGAAAGCCCGATCCTGACGCTCAACCGCCGCCATGCCTCGCGCGAGGTGTTCGATGCCGCCTGCCGGCTGTCGCGGGCGGTGCCGCGCATCGTGCTGGAAGCGACCTCGCCGCACACGCTGTTTGCGCTCGCGGAAGGTGGCAACGGGATCGCCGTCGTGCCATCCTCGGCGCGGCTGGCCGGGCGGTCGCTCGTCAGCCGGCCGATCACGTTGCGCGGCGAGTTGGTGCGCTTCGATATCTGCGCCATGTGGGACAGCCGGGTGCCGCTGCCGGCCTATGGGCGGCGCTTCGTGGAGGCGCTGCGCGCCCATATCATGGCCGAAGAGGGGACGGGCGAGACGCCGGCCGGGACGGCCCACGGGCACCTGCGCATCGTCTGAACTCATTCCCGATCGGCATAGGTATTAAGCCGAATCTTTCATTGGACGGCAGCTTTTGCCGCTCGCTAAGCTTTTCTCAAAGGGCTCCGCGTGGGCCGCGAACAATCGAGAAAAGAGGCGTGCATGGGCGGCAGTGCGGGAGTTTTCCTGCGGAATCTGAACCAGGAACGCATCGTCCTAGTCGTCGCCCTTGCTGTCTTCGTCGCGGCCATGGTCGGTCTTCCGGGCTTCCTGACGGCCGGCAACCTGATCGCCATCGTGCGCTCCATCGCCGTCCTCGGCATCCTGGCATTCGGCATGTCGGTGGTCATCATCGGCCGCGGCATCGACCTTTCCATGGTCGCGGTGATGGCCATGTCGGTCGCCTGGTACCTGCAGCTCCTTGGCGACGGAATGCCCGACTACCAGGCGTTCGCGCTGGTCTTGGGCGGTGTGCTGGCGATCGGGCTGGTCAACGGTTTCCTCGTCGCCTATGCGGACGTGCCGGCGATCTTCGTGACGCTGGCGAGCGGCTCCTTCGTCTTCGGCTATGTGCGCTCGCAGCTCATCTCCTCCGATGCGGTTCCGGTCCCCGACGGCCACTGGGTCGAGCTTCTCGGCGGCCTGCGCTTCCTCGGCGTGCCGGTGGAGGTCTATCTGTTCCTGGCGCTCGCCGCCCTCGTCTTCGTCTTCCTGCGGTTCACGGTCTGGGGCCGCTACGTCTACTATGCCGGCGACAATCCGGTCGCGGCGCGCAATATCGGCATTCCGGTGCGGCCGATGCTGTTGCTGCGCTACGCCCTGTCGGCCGTGACCGCCTTCCTGGCCGGGCTTTTGACGGCGGCGAGCCTGCATTCCATCAACACCCGCGTCGTCAACTCCACCCTGCTCTATGACATCGTGCTGGTCGCGGTGATCGGCGGCATCGGCCTGTCGGGTGGCAAGGGGGGCGTGCGTAACGTGCTGGTGGGTGCGGCGCTGATCGGCATTCTGCTCAATGCGATGACGATCATCGACATCCCGCTGCTCTACCAGAACCTCATCAAATCGACCATCCTGCTCGCCGCAATCATCGTCGACGGACTGCTCAATCCGCGCGACGAACAAACCGCGCAACAGGGGGACATCTGACCCCGGCGCGGCACAACAACAAACCTTCCAACTGGGCAAAGGACACAAGCATGAAACCGATCAAGACCTTTCTGGCCGCGGCCGTCGTGGCTGCCACGGCGCTCGCCGCGCTGCCCGCCAACGCCGCGGATCCGGCGCCCGCCGCCTACGCCGCAGCGCTGAAGGATAAGCGCGTGCTCCTGGTGCCGATGGCCATGGGCTTCGACCTGGCGCAGGGCTGGGCCGCGATCCTCAAGCATGAAGTGGAAGCCTTCGGCGGCGTCTTTGAGACCCGCGATCCGAACTGGAGCGTCGAAGCCGGCGCCCAGGCGATCACCGAGGCGATTGCGTCGGATCCCAAGCCCGACGTCCTGGTCGTCATGTCGCCGGACCTCAACTCCTACTCCAAGCTGATGAAGCGCGCCCAGAAGGCCGGCATCTATGTGCTGCTGGTCGACAACCCGGCCAACTTCAAGGCCGATGCCTATCTCGGCAGCGACTGGACCGAACTCGGCCGGCTCGAGGCGGAAGCCGTCGTCAAGGGATGTGGTCCGGACTCCTCCAAGAAGATCGGTCTGGTGCAGGGCGACCAGGTTAATGCGACCAGCCTCTTCCAGTATGCCGGCATCATGGAGGTGCTGGAGAAGTATCCCGACTTCGAGGTCGTCGCCAAGCCGGACTCCAACTGGGACGCGACCACCTCGCGCAACGTGACGACGACCATGTTGCAGCAGCATCCGGAGATCTGCGGCGTCATCGACTTCTGGGACGGCGATGCGACCGGTGCGGCGGCCGCCATCCGCGATGCCGGCAAGCAGGAGCAGGTGTTCCTGGTGACCACCGGCGGCGGCGAGAAGACGGCCGATTGCGACCGCATTGCCGACGGCACCTACGGCGCCGTGGTGATGACCGAGCTGAAGCAGGAGAGCTACAACATGGTCACCATGATCAAGTACCTGCTGCAGAGCGGCCAGCCGGCCGGAACCTCGTCGGCCTACATCTACACGCTGCTTCATGCGACGACGAAGGACAACATGATGCCGGATAGCTGCTGGGACCTGAAGGCCCTGCAGGAAATGGCCGGCAACTGACACCGGGTGCATTCGCCCAAGACCGGGGCGGTCGGACTTTCCGACCGTCCCTTTCCTCTCCTGGTTTTGTGAATCGTCGATGAAACTTCGCGAGCGGCTGCAAGCCTGGCGCTACAATCTCGTCCCCGACCATCTGATCGGCGAGATCCTGACCAAGCGCTGGACCGACAACGCCATCCCCTTCCTGGCCCTGATCATTACGGTGGCGACGTTCGGGAGCATCATTCCGGGCTTCTTCCAGCTCTATTCGCTGCAGGAATCGACGCGCCAGCTCGGCGAGTTCAGCCTCGTCGTGATCGGCCTCACCGTCGTCATGCTCGGTGGCGGCATCGACCTTGCCGTCGGCTCTATCTTCGCCCTGTCCGCGTTTTCGGCGGTGGCCACTTTCTTCATCCTGGAACAGCCCGTCTGGGTCGCGCTGCTGGCGTCGCTGGCGACCGGGCTCGCCTTCGGCGCCGTCAACGGCTACCTGATCGGCTTCCTGCGCCTTCGCGCCTTCATCACCACGCTCGTCACCTTCATCATCGGCCGGGCGCTCTACGACATCCTCATCGTCGCCCATGGCTCCAAGATCCAGATGTCGTTCGTTTCCTCCGACACCTGGGACTTCATCGGCGACGGCACGTTCCTCGGCATCTCGGTGCCGATCTGGTCGGCCATCGTGCTCGCCGTCGTCACCCATGTGGCGCTGACCCGCTCGCGCCCCGGCTGGCACGTGCTTGCCGTCGGCGGCTCGCGGCGCTCGGCCCACAATGCCGGCATCCAGGTCCGGCTGACGGTGTTCTTCACCTACGTCTTTTCGGGCCTTTGCTCGGCGCTCGCCGGGTTCCTGATCGCCACGCGGCTCTCCGGCGCCGGACCGGGCACCGGCGGCGGGCTTGAAATCCTCGCCCTGACGGCGGCGGTCGTTGGCGGCAACAGCCTCGGCGGCGGACGCGGCTCGGTGGTCAAGGGCCTGATGGGCGCGATCATCGTGCTCGTCCTGACCAACGGGCTGATCCGCCTCGGCTACGGCACCGGCACCAACCAGATGGTGCTCGGCATCCTGCTCGCCGTCGCCGTGACCATCGACATCCGCTGGCTGAAGAACCGCCACAAGGTGCTGAACGAGGTCTATGTGGCGCCGGTCTATCTGCGCATGGGCGAGCCGCAATCGGCGGTGCCGGGGTCCGGAACGCCCTATGCGCTGAACAACAAGCTGTCGGAGGCCGAGCATATCGGGCTCGGCGAGCTGGAAGGACCCGAGGACGTCATCCTCGACCGCAACGACAACCTTTATTGCGGCACCAGGCACGGCGAGATCATCCGCTTCTTTGCCCCGGACTACACACGCTCGGAGGTCTTTGCCCATATCGGCGGCTTCCCGCTCGGCCTTGCCTTCGATGCCGACGGCAACCTCATCACCTGCGTCGGCGCGATGGGGCTCTACGCGATCTCGCCGGACGGAAAGGTGACGCGGCTTTCGGCGGAAACGGCGCGGTCCTGGACCTCGGTCAACGACGATGCGCGGCTGCGCGATCCGAACGACCTCGACATCGCGCAGGACGGCAAGATCTATTTCACGGATTCCACCAAGCGCTACGACGCCCATGACTGGGCGCTCGATTCCATCGAGAACCGGGGCACCGGCCGGCTGCTGGTCTACGACCCGGCGGACGGTTCGACCAAGACGCTGCTCGACGGCTACCGCTACACCAATGGCGTCTGCATGGCGCACGACAACAAGTCGCTGTTCTTTTCCGAAAGCTGGCGCTGCCGCATCCACCGCTACTGGCTGGAAGGCCCGAAGGCGGGGACGGCGGAATGCGTCATCAAGGACATGCCGGGCTATACCGACAACATCAACCGCGCCTCGGACGGCACCTATTGGATGGCCTGGCTCGGCATGCGCACGCCGTCCTTCGACCTGTCGCTGCGCCATCCGTCGATGCGCAAGCGCATGACGCGGCGGCTGCCGCAGGACGAGTGGCTGTTCCCCAACATCAATACCGGCGGCGTCGTCAAGTTCGACGAGAATTTCAACATCGTGCGCACCATGGCCGACCTCTCCGGCGTCTCGCACCCGATGGTCACCTCCATGCGCGAGCACAAGGGCGAACTGTTCATCGGCGGCATCCTCAACAACCGCATCGGCCGGTTCAGGATCGAGGGTGCCGATCCGACCTGGGACGCCAACACCGCCTATTGGGGGACGCGGACATGATCTTCGATCCGATCCTCGACCTCTTCCGCGGCAAGGCGATCACCATCCCGCCGCTCGACGGTGCGTTCTGCGCCAATGCCGGCCTCGACGAGGCGCCCGTCCTTGCCGAATTGCCCGTCGCCGACAATCTGTGCCAGGCCGCCGGTACCGTCTATGCCTCGAGCGGCCCGGGCCTCTACCGGCTGGGCGAGGGCGGGGAGCGGGAGCGGGTGGAGGGTTTCGCCGTCCCGATCACCGCGCTGGCCGCCGATGCAGACGGTACGCTCGCCGTCGCGCTCGATGACGGCACGCTGATCGAAGGCGGGACGCCGTTGCCTTTGCCGAAAGGGATTTCCTGCATCACGGCGCTCGCCTATGGCGAAGACGGCTCGCTGTGGCTGGCCAACGGCTCCGAGCAGCACCCGCCCTCGGCCTGGGTCGCCGACCTGATGGAAAAGAACGCCTCCGGCTCGGTCTGGCGGCGCAAGGCCGGCGGTGCCTTCGAGCGCATGGCGCGCGGCCTCGCCTGGCCCTACGGCGTCCTGCCGCGCAGCGGAGACATGGCGATCGTCTCGGAAAGCTGGCGCCATCGCCTGGTGCGCGTCGATGCCGGCGGGTCGGACCCGGTCGTGAAGCACCTGCCGGGCTATCCGGCGCGACTGTCGCCCGCCGCGGACGGCGGCGTCCTGTTGTCGATCTTCGCGCCGCGCAACCGGCTTATCGAACTGGTGCTGCAGGAAAAGCACTATCGCTACGACATGATGATCGAGGTGCCGCGCGAATACTGGATCGCGCCGACCCTCTCCTCGGGCCGCAGTTTTCTGGAGCCGCTGCAATGCGGCGGCATCCGCACCATGGGTGTCCACAAGGCCTGGGCGCCGAGCCGGTCCTACGGCATGGTCGTGCGGCTCGACGAGCATCTGGCGCCTGTCGCGAGCCTGCACAGCCGCGCCAACGGGCGCCGTCACGGCACGACCAGCGCCATCGAGGCGGACGGCCGACTGCTCGTCGCCTCCAAGGGCGGCAACTGCATCCTCGCACCGGAGGGCTTGTGATGGACCCGATCGTGCGCATGGACAAGATCACCAAGGCCTATCGCAGCGTGCCGGCGGTCAAGGACGTCGACTTTGAGCTGCGCGAGGGCGAGATCCACGCGCTCCTCGGCGAGAACGGCGCCGGCAAGTCGACGCTGACCAAGGTCATGGCCGGCGTCGTGGAAGCGACCTCGGGGCGCATGTTCTACCGCGGCGAGGAAGCCCGTTTCGCCAACCCGCACGAGGCCCTGAACGCCGGCATCGCCATGGTCTTCCAGGAAACCAGCCTGGTGCCGTCGATGACGGTGGCGCAGAACCTTTATCTCGGCTCGGAGAGCTTCCTCAACCGGCTGCGCGGGGTCTACATCTCCGCCCAGCAATTCCTGCAGTCGCTGAACTTTGCCGTCGATCCGACGGCGATGGTCGAAACGCTCGGCGCCGCCAAGCGGCAGATGGTGGAGATCGCCCGCGCGGTCCACCACCAGGCCCGCGTGATCATCTTCGACGAGCCGACCGCCTCGCTGACGCCGGAGGAAAAGCGCCACTTCTTTGCGCTCCTCCGCCGGCTGAAGGCGCAAGGGGTCTCCATCGTCTTCATCAGCCATGCGCTGGAAGAGGCGCTGCTGATCTCCGACCGCATCACCATCCTGCGCGACGGCGTTCTGGTGGCGAGCGGGCCGACGGCGGAGTTCGACCGCGACAAGATCATCGCCGCCATGGTCGGCCGCTCCCTGTCTGGCCAGCTCTACAACAAGCGCGACGTTAGCCATCTGCGCAAGCCGGGCCGCAAGGTGCTCTCCGTGCAGGACATCTCCATGGGCGCGGCGGTCCGTAACACGTCGTTCTCGATCTTCGAGGGCCAAATCACCGGCGTCTTCGGCCTGATCGGCTCGGGCCGCACGGAGACCTTCAAGATCCTCTCCGGCGTCTACAAGCGGGATTTCCTGCGCGGCGGCGCCATCGCCCTCGACGACCGTCCGGTGCGCTACTACACGCCCGCCGAGGCGGTGCGCGACGGCATCGCCTACATCACCGAGGACCGCAAGTCCGAAGGCTTCTTCGAGACCATGGGGATCGGCGAGAACCTCTATAGCGGCCTTCTGGCGGCGGGCCGCGAGGCGAGCCTGGTCGTGCGCATGCGCGCCATCCGCGACCTCGCCGAGGAGTGGACCGGGCGGCTCAACATCAAGACGATCAACGCCAATGCCCGCGTCGTGGAACTTTCCGGCGGCAATCAGCAGAAGGTGGTGATCGGCAAGGGGCTGGTGCAGAAGCCGCGCGTCGTCATCTTCGACGAACCGACCCGCGGCGTCGACGTCGCCGCGATCGCGGAGATCCACCAGCTCATCAAGGAGCTCGCCGACCGCGGCCTCGCGGTGGTGATGATTTCGTCCTACCTGCCGGAGGTCATGAACCTGTCCGACCGCATCCTGGTCTGCCGGCAGGGGCGCATCGTGGAAGAATTGTCGCCGGTCGAGGCGACGGAAGAAAAGATCATGTACGCGGCCGTCCACTAGAGCCGAAAGGGCTCCGGGCGGCGCAAAGGAGGCACTAGTGGCTAAGACAATCTGGACTTACTGGCGCGGCGACTGGCACGAGGGCGATTTGCGCATCCTCGGCGCGACCTCGCACGGAACCTGGCTCGGCAGCCTCGTCTTCGACGGCGCCCGCCTGTTCGACGGCGTTTCTCCTGACCTCGACCGCCATTCGCAGCGCGTCAACGCCAGCGCCGAGGCCCTCGGCCTTGCGCCGACGCTGACAGGCGAGGAGATCGAGGCGCTGACCTTCGAGGGCCTGAAGAAGTTCGCGCCGGGCACCGACGTCTACATCCGGCCGATGTACTGGGCCGAGGAGAACGATGTCGGCATCCTGCCGCCGAAACCCGACACCACCGATTTCGCGCTCTGCCTGGAAGAGATGCCGATGGTCGAGCCGACCGGCTTCACCATCACCACCACCCGGTTCCGCCGGCCGACCATGGAAGTGATGCCGGTCAACGCCAAGGCCGCCTGCCTTTACGCCAACAATGCGCGCATGGTCCGCGACGCGCAGGCCAAGGGCTACCAGAACGCCCTTTGCTGCGATGCCAACGGCAATGTGGCGGAGCTGGCGACCTCCAACGTCTTCATGGTGCGCGGCGGCGAGGTGTTCACGCCGATGCCGAACGGCACCTTCCTCAACGGCATCACCCGCCAGCGCGTCCTCGGCCTTTTGCGCGAGGCCGGCGTTGCCGTGCACGAGGTGACACTGAGCGTCGACGACTTCCGCGAGGCGGAGGAGATCTTTTCGACCGGCAACATTTCCAAGGTCGTGCCGGTGATCGGCTTCGACGACGCCCAATTGCAGTTCGGACCGATCGCGCGCAAGGCGCGCCAGCTTTATTGGGACTGGGCGAAAGCCTGAAAGATAAGGAGGAAACCATGGCAACCGTGAAGATCTTGAGCGATGCCGACGCCGAGGCGAACCCCGCCGTCAAGGCTGTGTTCGACGACATTCGGGCGACCCGCAAGACCGATTTCATCAACAATTTCTGGCGTGGCCTCGCCAACGATCCGGTGACGCTGAAGCGTACCTGGGAAGGCCTGAAGGCGGTCATGACGGGCGACACCGCGCTCTCGCCGGTCATGCAGGAGATGATCTATATCGCCGTTTCCACCGCCAATGGCTGCAACTACTGCATCCATTCGCACACCGCTTCGGCGCGCGCCAAGGGCATGACCGACGCGGAATATTCCGAGCTGCTGGCGCTGATCGGGCTGGCCGCTCAGACCAACCATCTGGTCACCGCCATGCAGTTGCCGGTCGACCCGGCCTTCCTGGTGGAAGGCTGAGGCGATGGGCGGCGGATTGGTGGCCCGGGAACCCGGCGGCCCGGAGGCGATGGTCTGGACGGACCTGCCGCTGGAGAAGCCGGGGCCGGGCGAAGTCGTCGTGGCCCATACGGCCGTCGGCGTCAATTTCATCGACGTCTATTTCCGCAGCGGCCTCTACCCCTGGCCCGAGACGCCGATGATCCCCGGCGCGGAGGCCTCGGGGGTGGTGGAAGCGGTCGGCCCGGACGTTGCCGACCTCAAGGTCGGTGACCGGGTCGCCTATGTGCTGCCGCGCGGTGCCTATCGCGAGCAGCGGGTGCTGCCGGCCGAACGGCTGGTGCCGCTGCCGGACGGCATCGATGCCACCGCGATCGCCGGTGCCATGCTGAAGGGACTGACGGCGCACTATCTCGTCACCGCGTCCTATGCGGTGAAGCCGGGCGACACGGTCCTCGTCCATGCCGCGGCCGGCGGCGTCGGCCTGATCCTCGGCCAGTGGCTGAAGGCCCTCGGCGTCACGGCCATCGGCACCGCCGGCGGGCCGCAGAAGGTCGCGCTCGCCAGGGAGCACGGCTACGACCACGTCATCGACTACAAGTCGGAGGACTTCGTTGCCGAGGTCGAGCGTCTGACCGATGGCGCGGGCTGCGAGGCGGTCTATGACAGCGTCGGCGCCGACACCTGGCGCGGCTCGCTGAAATGCCTGAAGCGGCGCGGCATGTTCGTCAATTTCGGGCAGTCGTCGGGGATGCTCCGCGACTTCCAGATGTCGGACCTCGCCAAGGGCGGATCGCTTTCGGCGAACCGGCCGATGCTATTCGACTACATCGTCGACCGCAGCGAGCTGCTCGATCGTTCCTCGGCCCTGTTCGATCGCATCCTCGACGGCACCATCCGCCTCGACGTCGCGGCGACGCGCCGCCTGAAGGAGGCCGCTGCCGCCCACGCGGACCTTGAGGCGCGCAAGACCGTCGGCTCGACCATCCTGGTGGTCTGAGGGACGGCGCTGCCGCGGAACGCGCTTTCTGCCCCGTTGTCACCGCCAACGCGACGATGGGGCAGGAGCCGCGCGGCCGGGCGCCTTTTCACTCGATCGGCCCGTCATAGCCGAATTCGACGACATGGAGCGTCAGGCCGGTCGCGGTCTCGACGATCACGCTGTAGGCCGGCGGAAGGCCGGGGGCGCTGATGAAGCGGTCGTCGGCAAGGTTGGGTATGGCCTGGTAGATCAGCGACCTCAGCCCGAAGGCCGGGATGCCGGCGACGAGGCCCGAAACACTCATGTGGCAATGGCCGAAGAAGACGGCTTCGACCTTCTCGGAGTGTCGTGACAGGCAGGCGTCGACCGCCTCGATATCGTCGAGGGCGATGGTGGCAAAGGCCGGCAGTGCGGTGTCGATCGGCGGATGGTGCAGGAAGACGAGGCACTTGCGGTCGCTTGCGGCGAGCGTTTCCTCCAGCCATTCCAGGCGCCCGCCGTCGAGCCGCCCACCGCCGTAGTCCGGCACGTTGGTATCGAGCAGCACACAGCGCCGCGAACCGACATCGGTGACCGATTGGACGAAGCCGTTGCCGTCGCGCGGGACACCGGCGAACTGGTTCAGGAAATTGCCCCGGTCGTCGTGGTTGCCGAGGGTGTAGGCGATCGGCATCGGCAGGGCAGAGAGGAGGCTGGCGAGGTCTTTGTATTCCGCCGGCAACCCCTCGTCGGCGAGGTCGCCGAGGAGCACGCAAAGGTCGGCGTCGCCGTGGTGCACCGCGATATGGCCGATGGCCCGGCGCAGGAACATTTGGGGCGAGCGGCCGCAGATGTCGCCTGCCGCCTTGATGTGGATGTCGCTCATGACGACGATTTTCATGGGCAGCCTCTCCTATGCGGATGCTTTTCGCGGGTGGTGGCGCGCACGACCAGCCCTGTAGGAATGCGCCGGACTTCGCGCGCGCGGTCCGGGTCGGCGAGCCGGCTGTCGAGCAGGTCGAGGATACCGGAAACGACGCCTGCGATGGGATAGTCGACGGTGGTGAGCTGGTTGCTGCGCCAGGCGGCGGCCGGCACGTTGTTGAAGCCGACGATGGACAGGTCGTCCGGCACCGAAAGGCCGACGGCGCGGGCGGCCTCGATCGCCGCAATCGCCATGCTGTCGGTGGAGGCGAACAGGCCGTCCGGCGGCGCCGGGCCGGCGAACAGGTCCGTTGCGGCCTGAAAGACGGTGCCGTGATCGCGGTCTGCGACGGCTGTCGTCGCAACCTCGATACCGGCTCTTGATGCGGCCCCCGCAAATCCTTTCAGGCGCTCGCGGTCGGAAAAGGTGGCGCCGCCGCGGCCGAGATAGGCGAGCCGGCGGCAGCCGGTGCGCACGAGAAGCTCCGCCGCCTGACGTCCGCCGCCGACATTGTCGGCAAGAACGCTGTCGACGCCGGGCGCGTCGAGCACCCGGCCGGAGAGGATTACCGGCAGGCCGGCGCGCACGCACAGATCCGCATGTTCCGGCGACATGGTGCCGGCGGCAACGATCACCGCATCGGACTTGTAGTCGAGCGCCTGCAGGAGGCCGCTGTCGCCCGCTGCGTCGCGCCCCGCCGAGGCGAGCATCAGCCGGGTGCCGCGGGCGGCCAGCGCTTCGGCGAGTTCGTCGAGGAAGAGGGCGTCGAAAGGGTCGTGCATCCGCCCCATCACCAGGGTGACGAGGTTGGTCCTGGTGCCGACGAGGCCGCGCGCCAGCAATGACGGCCGGTAGCCGAGGTCCCGGGCCACCGTCAGCACCTTTTCGCGCGTTGCCTCAGAGGCGCTGGCGCCGTCGGTGAAGACGCGCGAGACGGCGGAGGGCGAGACCCCCGCGATCCTGGCGACGTCCTTGATGGTGACCCGAGTCATGGCGGAGATTATTGGGAGAGCAGCGTCGTTTTTGCAAACGTTTTTGATGACTCGCATCCGCAGTTTTTAGCCGTAAAACCTCCTGTCCGGCTTCACAAAAGCGTCACCTCGACTGGTTAGGCTATGGCCATCGTGCAAACGTTTGCAATCGATGCGCACGATCGTTGGGAAGCTGCATTCGCCCGACAGACGGGCGTCGAATTTTCCGGAGCGTCGGGGTGGCGGTCCGCTGACAGGAACCAAGCAATCACGGGAGATGCAACATGAAGGTGCTGACTTCGGCCCTCCTGGCCGGTGCCCTGGCGCTGACGGCGGTCGCCGCCAAGGCCGAGACGCTGGTCATCGCCGGCCGCGACGGCGGCTATGGCAAGGCGCTCAGCCTTGCCGTCGATGCCTACAAGGAAAAGAACCCGGATCTTGAGATCGAACGGCTGGAACTGACTGGCGGCGGCCTCTTCGAGAAGGTCACCATCGCCATGCGCGAAAAGTCCGCCGCCTATGACGTCATCATGCTCGATGACCCGTGGGCGGTGGAGTTCATGGCCAAGGGCTGGCTCGCCGACCTTGATGCGCTCGGCGGCGGCGTCGACGAGGATTTCGTCGCCCCGGCCCGGGCCGTCTCGCGCTATCCGGTGGGGACGGGCCCCTATTACGCCGTGCCCTTCGTCGGCAATGTGGAGCTGTTTGCCTATCGCAAGGACCTGTTCGAGAAGTTCGGCCTCGGCGCACCGGAGAGCTGGACCGACGTGGTCAAGGCCGCAAAGGTGATCTCGGAGAAGGAAGACGGCGTTTCCGGCGTCGTCTATCGCGGCCAGAAGGCGAACCCGATCGTCACCGGTTTCCTGCCGATCCTGTGGGCTCATGGTGCCCGCATCGTCGATGCCGACGGCAACGCCTCGCTCGACAGCGAGGCTGCGCTTGAGGCCATGAACCTGTGGCTGGAGCTGAAGTCCTACGCGCCGAAGGGCGTTGAGACCTACAACGCGACGGAAGTCCGCGACGCGCTGATGCAGGGCACGACCGCGATGACCATCGAGCTGTGGCCGGCCTGGGCGCCGTCCCTCGACGACCCGAGTGCCTCCAAGGTGCCGGGCAAGATCGAGATCATGGCCGCTCCCGGCCAGGTCCAGGGTCCGGCGCCGATGCTCGGCTCCTGGCTGGTCGCCGTGCCGGCGGACTCGGAGAATAAGGATCGCGCCCGCGACTTCATCGACTTTCTGACCTCGCCTGAGATGCAGAAGAAACTGGCGCTGGAAGTCGGCACGCCGCCGACCCGTGCCAGCGTCTACAAGGACGCCGACGTCGTCGCCAAGTACCGCTGGTATCCGAACCAGGTCGCGGCCCTGATGAACGCCCAGCCGCGCCCGCGCATCACCCAGTGGTCGAAGGTCGAGACCATCCTCGGCGACTACCTGCAGCTCGCCCTGATCGGCCAGATGGCGCCGAAAGATGCGCTCGCCGAGGCCAACGGCAAGATCGCCCGCGCCCTGTCGCACTAGGGAGCCGCACAGGCTCCGGGCGCCGCAAGATCGGGGGAGCGGGACCGCCCGCTTCCCCTCGCGTTTTTGATTTGACGGCGAATGACCCCACAGGAATTGGAATGAAATCCGGGCGCCTCGTCCCTCTGCTGTTTCTCGCGCCGGCGCTCTTTCTCTTCGGCCTGTTGACGATCTATCCGCTCGTCCGGGTTTTCTTGTTATCGTTCTTCTACACCGAGTATGGCTTTTCCGGCGCCAGCTTCGTCGGGCTGGAGAACTACGCCGCCCTCCTCGGCGATTCCTTCTTTCGCATCGCCACCTGGAACACGATCTTCTTCACGGTGACGGCGACCGCGAGCGAGGTCGGCCTCGGGCTCTTGCTGGCGCTCCTCGTCAGCAAACGCTTTCCCGGCCGCTTCATCGTCATCCCGACGCTGGTCGCGCCCTTCGTGCTCTCCACGATGGTCGTCACCGCCATCTGGCGGGCCTGGTTCCACTATGATTTCGGGTTCTTGAACAACGTCCTGCGCGCCGGCGGGCTGCCGCCGGTGGCGTGGCTGTTCGATCCCGACATCGCCATCTTTTCGCTGGTCCTCGTCGACGTCTGGCAGACCGTGCCGCTGACCTTCCTGATCCTTCTCGCCGGCCTGCAGTCGATCCAGCCGGAGATCTACGAGGCGGCGCGGATGGATGGTGCCGGGCCTCGGCAGATCCTGTTGCGGATCACCATCCCGCTTCTCATACCGCACATCCTGCTGGCCTCCCTGCTGCGCTCCATCGACAGCTTCAAGATTTTTGACAAGGTCTATGCGCTGACCGGCGGCGGGCCGGGCCAGGCGACCGAGACGCTCTCCATGTATGTCTACCGGCTCGGCTTCCAGTTCTTCGACGTCGGCATGGCCTCGGCCGCCGCCGTTATCATGATCGTTATTGCCGGCGCGCTCGCCGCGCTCTACGCGGTCCGGATCATGAAGGGGGAGTCCCATGCGGGGTAAGGTCCTTCGCCCGGCGCTCGCCTATCTGGTCACCGCCCTCGTGCTCCTGCCGATCGTCTGGATGGTCGGCACATCGGTGAAGCCGCCGATTGAGTACGTGTCGCCGGTCGTCGACCTGTTGCCCAACGCGCCGACGGGCGAGCACTACCGGCAGCTTATAGACGACGGCATCCTCGGCAAGATGCTGAACAGCCTCATCGTTTCCTTCGGAGCGACGTTTCTGGCGCTCTTTGCCGGCTTCCTCGCCGCCTATGCGCTCGTGCGCCTGAAGCTGCCGAAGAACGCCGACATGGCCTTCCTGCTCTTCGTGCTTTTGATCAAGCTGTCGCCGCCGATCGTCCTTGCCATCCCGCTCTACCAGGTGCTGCGGACCCTTGGCCTGCTCGATACGCTCGCCGGGCTGGTGCTGGTCTACCAGGTCTATGCGCTGCCGTTCGCCATCTGGATGCTGCTCGGCTTCGTGCGCGACGTCCCTGTCGCCTATGAGGAGGCGGCGCTGATGGACGGTGCCTCGCTCTTCCAGCGCATGGTCCATGTCGTCGTGCCGCTGATGACACCGGGGCTGATCGCCACCGCCGTCTTCGTTCTGATCCTGTGCTGGAACGAGTTCGTCTACGCGCTGCTCTTCATCCAGACGCCATCGAAATTCACCTTGCCGACCTTCATCGCGACGCTGATCACCGAGGACGAGACGTTCTGGGGCCGGCTGTCGGCCATCGGCTTCATCGCCTCGCTGCCGATCCTCGCCCTCGTCGGCGTGGTCCAGAAGGGCCTGACGCGGGGCTTTTCCGGCGGGCTGAAGTGACCGCCGGGAGGCGGTTGCTATTCGGGTCGAGAAGCAGGTGCCGACCTATCGTAGCGATGAGGTCCGGTCGATGTGTAGTCCTGCAAGGTCTGGCGGCAGGCAAGGGGCCACGATCTCGCTCCCGAATTCGCGGCGGCTGCCGAGGGCGTGGCGGATCAGCATGTTGACGAAGAGCCCCGGTCCGCTGGAATAGATGCGCCAGCCGCCGTCGACCGGGATCGTTCCGTCCCGGACCCGCTGCCATTCCTCACGGGCCTGATAGCGATCGGCAAAGGCGGCATCGCTGCTGGAGAAATAGGCGTTCCTCTGGCGGAGTGTGGCGTTTGGTACCTCGTCCGTCACCGCGATCGGATTGACGACCGCAAGGGCGTTCCAGAGGCCGGTACTATCGCCGAGCCCGGCCAGCATCTCCGCATAGCGCAGGTGGGCGTGGACATACATGAGCCCGATCTCGCGGCCGAAATAGGACGCAGATTCCGCCCGCCGGAACACCGTCTCGACACCGCCGCGATAGGGAACCGGCCGGTCCATGAGGCGGACGCCGTCGGGGAAGGACAGGCGCTCGTGCAGCAGGCGCAGGTGTTCACTGACCTCGTCCGGCGTTAGCAGGCCGGCGACCACCGCCTCGGTGATGGAAATGAGGGAGAGGGAGACGCCCGTTGTTTCATCCGTTGGGTGGAGCAGCAGTTCCGGCGCCGCGCCGCCGGCATCGAAGACCGCGTAGCCGGCGACGATGCCGTCGCGCAGGAGAAATTTGCGGAAGTCGTCGCGCATCGCCGCGGCCATGGTCTTGCAGTGCTTTGCGGCCTCGGCCTTTCCTGCCTGATGCATGAGTTCTGCATAGCGGCTGAGTTGGCGGGTGAGCAGGGCGACGGTCCAACTGCTGACCATCCAGTCGCGCTTTGCCGGGTCGACGGGTTGCAGCGAGTCGTTCCAGTCGCCGTTGCCGTATCGGATGAGGTGCGTGCCGGCAAGGAAACGGCTCTCGACGGTGGCGATCAATCGCGCGGCGTGGTCTTCGACCGTGCTGTGCGCATCGCTCGCCGCGCCGCCGCCCTCGCGGCGCCAGCCAATGCGTTCGTTAAGGAACGCCAGGTCGCCGGTCTCTTCCAGATAGTCTGAGAGCGCCTTCAGCGGCCAGACGATGACGTCGCCGTGGGCGCCGGCGTCGCGGATGAAGGAATAGGGCTCCAGCATGAACCATTGCGGCCAGTCGCCCCTGACCTCGTCCTGCTGGGAAAAAACGGTCTTCAGGATCTCTTTAGCCGGCGCGTCCTGGCGGAGCGTCAGGAGCAGTTCCAGCGGGCCCTGGCAGACGTCGCGTGTCCCCCAGGCGGCGCCGGTATATTGCTCAAGCCCGTGCGGCGCGGCGACGTGGATGCGGGCGTTGTGGACGAGCCAGGGAAGGGCGGTGTTCATCGCCTCGACGGTGGCGTCGCGGCTGCCGTCGTCGAGGGCGAGATGCGGTGAGACCGCATCCCAGAAGGCGGTCGTCTCGGCCAGTATCGCTGCATCGTCGACGCCGCTTGCATAGCGCTCGGCGAGCGCCGCGGCCGTGTCTTGCGACGTCATCGCGCCGACAATGGCGAGGCTGAAGGCGTTGGTGGCACGGGTCTGGACGACGACGGCTTCGCCGGTCCGGCTTCCTTCGCCGTCAAAGAGAAGTTCGTCGCAGCCGATGGCCTCGACTTCTTCCGGCGTGCTGCTGACGAGGTGGACAACGGCCTCGGGGTAGCGCTCGTCCCAGATCCGGCCCACGGCCGGCCGGAAGGCGGCGCGCTTTTTCGATCCATCGATCGCGATGCGTCCGCCGCCGTCGAGCTCGCGCTCGCCGAGGACGAGGTGGCCGACGACGAGGAAACGGCAGGGAGCGCCATCCGAAACCACGCGCAATTGCGCGGCGGCATCGCCGGCGACGGTCATGGAGACGGCGATCGTCCGGTCTCCCAGCCGGTAGATCCAGCGGCAGTCCTGAAGGCCCATCTCGAACGCTGAGGGCACGGCGAGGTGGCGCCAGCCGTCGCCGGTGTCGACGAGGATCCTGAGGCCATTGGAGCGGATAATGTTGTAGGGGTCGCGCGAGACGGAAAAGAGCTTGTGCAGCGAGGTGTTGCCGATGGTGAGCTGGGCGCCGAAGACGCCGTGCATCCAGGCGGTCAGCGACAGGGCGTCGTCCTCCGGCATCCAGCTCGTCCCGCTGAGGAGGATGGTGCCGTGCCGGCGGGCCACGAGCCGTTCCTTGTCGCCAAGGACGACATGCCGGTTCTGATGCCCTTCGGGGACGAAGAACGACAGCATCGTTCCGCCGTCCCGTTCCTCAAGGAAGCGATCCGGATAGCGCTCGGCGATCTCCGCATCGCTCAAGGGGTCGACCGCAAGGGGCGGGGCTTCCTCGATGACGCTGCGGCGGATTTCCTGGAGGCGGACGTCCTGCGGCTCGAACGCTGCGCTGGCGCGCCGGGCTTCCTCCACCACGCTGAGGTCGGCGTCGCCGGAGGCTGCCGGATGGTCGGGGCGATAGACGCCGAAGAAGGTCCGGGATGCGGTGGCGCCGGGGGCGATCTCAAGGGGGGCGGACTGCAGCATCGCGCCGGCGCATTCGCCTTGCAGGCGCACCGACGGCAGGTCCGTTCCGAAAGGGAGGTCGAAGCCGGCGCGGTCGCGGTGGTCCGGGCCGAGGACCTGCCGGAAGTCGGTGGCAAAGCCGGCGGTGCCGTCGAGGCAGCCATGGGCGAGCCACGGGTGGGCGTCCCATTGGGCTAGGTTCTGCCGGGTCATGATCACCGGGCCGATGTCCGGGGCTTCCGCGATGTGATGGTCGAGATACTGGCAGGCGAAGGCCTCGTTGTTGGTGAGGAAGCCGCGGTCGGCGAGGCCCAAATCCTGCATCAGCACGGCATCGCAGCGGATCGGGTTCTTGCCCCCGTTGGTGACGTCGATCCGCCAGAGCCACACCAGGCTTTCAGGATGCAGCCAGAGGGTCGTGCGGCACAGGACGCCGTTTTCCTCGCATTGCCAGACGATGCGGTCGCCCTCGCTGCCGACGAGGCCGCGTGCGCCCGATCCGGCGATGGGGATGACGGCACCGTCGCCGAGCCTCAGAACGATGCGGCCGAGACCGCCGCCGAGGGGTGAGCCCAGCACCTGGTTGACCATGGTGCGGTGGTCGCCCGCATCGTGCTCGATGGCAAAGAGCGCGCCGTTCGGGAGCACGGCGGCGCCGAGCCCGGACGGGCTCGTGGCATGCCGCAGCGCAAGGTCCGCGTCCGAGGGAGTGGTCCGTCTTTCTGTGCCCGTCATTGCCGCCTGTCCTTGGTTGGATCCGGTGAACCTAGGGCGCATTGTTGTCAGATTGAAGGAGCCCTGCTGCGCGAGGTTACCCAAAGCGAAAGGCCGGAGCCTCACGCCTCCTCGATGTCGTCCGCGCCGTCCATGATCATCTTGGCCAGCGCATCGGCCGAGACGCCGTCCAGAGACAGGGACGTCACCGCCCGGCCGCCCTTCAGGATCGTCGCGCGGTCGGCGACGGCGATCACGTCGGCCATGTTGTGGCTGATGAGGAGCACGGTGGCGCCGCGGTTGCGCAGTTCGTTGATGAGCCGCACCACCTCTTTGGTCTCGCGCACGCCGAGGGCCGCCGTCGGCTCGTCCATGATGATGATCTCGGCGTTCCAGCGCAGGGCGCGGGCGATGGCGACCGCCTGCCGCTGGCCGCCGGACAGGGCCTCCACGGGCTTGGTCATGTCAGTCATCACCGAGTTCATCTTGGCAAGAATCTCCCGCGCGCCGCGCATCATCGCCCGCTTCTGCAGGACCCGGATGCCGGCCAAGCGCACGCTCAGTTCGGAGCCCAGATAGATGTTCTGGTAGATGGCCATGGCGGGCGCGAGGCCGAGATCCTGGTGGATCGTGGCGATGCCCGCGGCGAGCGCATCCTGGGGGTCGCCGAAGGACACAGGCGTGCCGCGCACCTCGATGGTTCCGGCGTCCGGCGTCTCGACGCCGGCGATCAGCTTGATGAGCGTCGACTTGCCGGCGCCGTTGTCGCCGCAAATCGCATGCACTTCGCCGGCATTGACGGAGAGGTTGGCGCCGCGCAGCGCGGTCACTGCGCCGTACTTCTTGAATGCGCCCGTGACGGAGAGGATCTGGTTCATGGGAATGACGCGGGCGACCGGGGCCGCCCGCCTGTCCGTTGTCTAGTCGAGGTACTTGTCGACGTTGGCCGCATCGACCAGTTCGGCGTCCATGAAGAGGTAGGGGCCGGAGGTGATGCTCGCCTTGTCGGCGCCGTCGATGGCGATCTTCTGCATGGCATCGACCGCGGCCGCGCCCATCTTCTCGAACGGAATGGCGACGGTCGCCATCAGCATGGAGTCCGGGTCCTTGATGCGCCGGTAGGTCTCCGCGCCGCCGTCGATGGAGACGAGGACCACGTCGCCCTTGTTCATGCCCTGCTCCTTCAGGAGGTCGTCGATGATGAAAGCCTGGCCGTCGAAGGAGGCCCAGATGCCTTTGAAGTTGCCGGCGTTCTGCAGGATGAGCGCGCTCATGCCGCTGCGCACGTCCTCGCGCCAGCTCTTGGTGCGGGCCATGGAGTGGGTGCCGACGACCTCGACGCCGGTGTTCTCCGACAGCACGACGTCGAGCATCTTGCCGCGCACGCGGGTGCCGACATTGGACTCAAAGCGCTGGGTGAGGATCGGACCCTGGTAGCCGATCTGGCCGAGCAGGTAGAGCGCGGCCGAGGCGCCGACGGCGTATTCGTTGACCTGCACGTCCATCAGGGCGTGGGGGCTGGCGCCGCTCATGACGGTGATCAGCGGAATGCCGGCTTCCTTGACGGCGGCCATCTGGGCGTCGAACTCCACGGGCTTGGACATCGCCAGGATGATGCCGTCGACGCCGCGCTGGACGAGGTTCTCGATCTGCTCGGCGTGGGTCGGCAAGGTGCCGTTGGAGTTGAGGACGGTGACGTCCCAGCCCTTTTCCTTAGCGGCGGCCTCAACGGCGTTCGCGACCCGGGCGTGGGTCTCCGACGACATCTGGAAGGCGACGACGCCGATCTCGAAGGCGTTGGCGGCGGCGGAATGGGCGAGCAGCGCCGCTGCGGCGGCAAGCCCGATGAGGGTTTTCTTCATCTGGTTTCTCCTTCTGGAATTTATCAGACCGAGAACGCGGCCTTTTTGAGCACGCTGGCCGACACGCCGACCGAGCCGATGACGATGACACCGAGCATGATGTCCTGCAGGTAATAGGGGGCGCCGAACAGCACGAGGCCGTTGGCGAGGATGGCGAGGATCAGGGCGCCGACGAAGCTGCCGGCGATGTTCGGCCGGCCGGGGTCGAACATGGTCATGCCGAGGAGAACGGCGGCGATGGCGTTGAGGAGGAAATCCCCGGCCATCTGCGGCGCCGCCGAGCTCAGGTTTGCGACCAGAAGCACGGCGGCGGCGCCGGCGGCCGCGCCGGAAAGGGTGAGCCCGAGGAGCTTCATGCGCTTGGTCGCGATGCCGGCGCGGTGGGCCGCGCCTTCCGCCTCGCCGGTCGCCTGCATGTGGACGCCGAGGGGCGTCAGGCGGGTGACGAACCAGGAGATGGCGACAATCGCGAACATGATGATGATGAGGAACGGAATGCCGAGGACCTTGCCGCGGGCGAGCGCGAGGAAACTCGCATCCCAGCGGCCGACGAAGGCGACGCCGCCGGTGACCATGAAGGCGGTGCCGGTGGCGATCGATGCCGTGCCGAGGGTGGCGATCAGCGAGGGCACCTTGATCGCGGTCACGAGAAGCCCGTTCAGGAGGCCGCCGATGGTGCCGACGGCAAGGCCGGCGGCGACGGCGATCAGCCAGGACGTGTCGGAATGCAGGAGCCAGCCGACCATCACGGCGGCAAGACTGGCGATACTGGCAAAGGACAGGTCGAGCTCCGACGTCAGCAGCGCGAAGGTGAAGCCGCAGGCGAAGATCGCCAGAAAGCTCGCCTGCTTCAGCACGGTCAGAAGGTTGGCCGGCGAGGCGAAATTGCGCGCGAAGAGGAGGAAGACGACGAACAGGGCGAGGCCGGAAAGGGCGGTGCCGTATTTGGCGACGAGCTGCTTCATCGGCACGGCCTCTTGCTCATGAAGGCGACGGGGGAGGGTATCATCGGGTGGATATCACGTGGGCTGGCTGCGCGCGAGGGCGGCGAGCTTGCGGGAGATGGTCGATACCGTGTCGAAGCTCTCAAGGAAGAGTTCGTATAGCAAATTCATGCGCTCGCGACGATCGGGCCGGGGTTCGATGCGGACGGTCTTGTGGGCAAGGGACGTCGCGGCGTCGGCGAGACTGACCGCTTGGCCGCTCGCGACCCGCGCAAGGGCAAGGCAGCCCATCAGGCCGGCCTCGGGGTCCTCTGAGACGATGACCACCGGACGGTCCAGCATGTCGGCCCGGATCTGCGGCCATTCCGGCACCCTGGCGCCGCCGCCGGCGAGGAACACCTGTTCCGCCTGGATTCCAGCCGCGCTTTCCGCGAGGTCGAGGGTCCGCCTGTTCACCATCGCAATGCCTTCCATGGCCGCGCGCACCATATCGCCGCGCCCGTGTTCCGAGGATAGGCCATAAAACGCCGCGGAGAGGTTTTCGTCCCAGAACGGTACCCGCTCGCCGAACAGGAAGGGGTGGAAGAGGAGAGGGCGGGGAGCGGGCGGTTCGGCCAGGAGGGTCGCAATGGCGTCATCCGTATTTCCGTTCTTGGGCCCGAAGCGGTCGAGCAGCCAGTCAAGCACGTTGGCGCCGTTGAGGCCGGGCCCGCCGATGTGCCAGATGTCGCCCCAGTCGAGGGTGATGAGGCCCTCGGCGCTTGCCGGGCGGTCGGTCATCAGGCCGAAGACCTCGCTCGAGCCGGAGATGCAATAGGCGCTGCCGGGGCGCATGGCGCCGATGCCGGCGACCGCCGACCAGGTGTCGTGCGACCCGCAATAGACGTCGGCGCCGGCAAGGCGGCCGAGGGCGCCGGGCAATCCCTCCCGAACGGTGCCGACCCGATCCCAGGGCTGGCCGATGGGGGGCAGCATGTCCGGCAGACCGAGTGCTGCAGCGAGCGAGGCGGGGCCGCCCTGAAAGGATGCGATCAGCCGGGCCTCGGAGATGTGGTCGGTCATCGTCTTTCCGGTGAGGCGGAAGTTGAGATAGTCCTTGGGTTCCAGGACGACCTTCAGCCGCGCGGCGGCCTGCGGTTCGTGCTCTTTCAGCCAGGCGAGCCTTGCAGCTGGGTGATAGGCGTTGAGGTTTTTCGCCTCTGGGATGCGGGAGGAGTCGAGCTTTGCTTTGGCTTCGAGGGCCACCCGCTCGGCGCGCCGGTCGCGAAAGCCGATGGCTGGCCGGATCGCGTTTCCGGCTTCGTCCAGAAAGACCTGGGTGCGGGTCATGCCGCAGATGGCGATGGCGCCAGTGTCGGCAAGTGCCGTTCCGGCGGTAGCGGCTATCTCGGTAACGGCCGCTTGCAGCAGGCACCACCATTCCTCCGCGTCCTGCTCCGACGACGCATCGTCGGGCTGGGAAAACGCCGCCGGGAGGCGCGCGCTCGCCAGAATGCGGTCCGTTCCATCATAGAGCCGCGCCTTCAGGGCCGATCCGCCGAGATCGATTGCCAGTACGTTCAATGGACTTGCGCTTTCGAAACCTTGCCGGCGGTGCCGCCGAGCGTGAGGTCTCACATATCCCCAACGGATGCGCGTGTTCAACAAGTCAGACGTTGCTGAGGACACTCCGGCTGCGAGGCGGAAATGTCAGCTCGCGGTAACAAGGCCGATGACTTCGTCCAGCGTCTTGATCGTGCGGTCGGCAGCGCCGACATCGACCGGGGAGGCGGCAAAGCCGACGGAGACGACGCCGGCCGCGCGCGCCGAAGCGATGCCCGACGGGCTGTCCTCGATGGAGAGCACTTCGCCAGGGGCAAGGCCGAGGCGCTCCGCCACCATGCGATAGGGGGCGGGATCGGGCTTGCCGGCGGGCACGTCGTCGAGCGACAGGGAGAACCGCATCAGGTCGGCGACGCCGAGGGTTTTCAGGTTGGTGTCGACGACGACGCGGTTGGAGTTGGAGACGGCGACCTGCGGAATGTCACGCTCGGCGAGCGCGCGCACCGTCTCGGCCGCGCCGGGGATCGGCTTGAGGCTGTCGGCGTTGCGCTGGTAGTGCTCGTTGAGGACGATGATCCAGCGCTCCCGGGAAAGGCTCCAGGGATAGCGATCCTTCAGCGCCTCCCAGACGCCGTAGAGATCGACGCCGACGAAGCGGTCGTCGGGCAGGTCGGAGATGTCGACGCCGTAGTCCGCGCAGGTGGCGAGCAGCGCGCGAAGGTGCAGCGGTTCGCTGTCGACGAGGGTCCCGTCGACGTCCCAGGCAACGGCGCGGATGGTCATTGGGCAAGCGTCCGGCAGGCGCTAGCGAGGGCCTCGTAGTTGGCCCGGAAGCGCGCATAGCCGGCGTCGTAGAGATTGGCGTTGGCAGGGTCGGGTTCCACGCGCTCGCCGTAGGAGACGAATTTCGAGACGCCGTCCCAGTCGTCGGTCAGGCCGGCGCCGATGGCGGCCATCCAGGCCGCGCCGAGGCACGAACCGGGATGGCCGACAAGCAACTGCACCGGATGCTGGAGGACGTCGGCGCAGATCTGCATCCACAGGCGCGAGCCCGACCCGCCGTCGGAGGCGAGGTAGCTGAGGGTCGGGTGGCCGATATCGTTGAAGACCTCGATGTGGTGGCGCAGAGCATAGGCGTAGCTCTCAAGCAGCGCGCGCCAGACATGGCGGAGGTCGTGGTTGAGGCTGAGGCCGTTGATGACGCCGCGGGCATCCGGATCGTGCAGCGGCGTCTTTTCGCCGAGGAAATAGGGGATGACCTCGACGCCGTCGGCGCCGGGGGGCGTCTCTGAAGCGATCGCATCGAGGTGCTGGTGGAGGGTGAGGTCGGCGCTTGCGGCCGCTTCCGCCTCGCCGCGGGCGAATTTTTCCGCGAACCAGTTCAGCGCCGAGCCGCCCGTCGCCATGCAGCCATTGGGCATGAAGAGGCCGGGGATCAGGTGGCGGTCTAGGAACATGCGCGGATCGGGCATAGCCTTTTCCGAGGCCAGCATGATGTCGATGGCGCCGCCGAACTTCAAAAGGACGTCGCCGGGCTTGGTGATGCCGGCGGCATAGGCCGAGGCGATGTGATCGGCCGCGCCACCGACGACGGGAATGCCTTCCGGCAGGCCGGTCGCCTTGGCCGCAGAGGCGCTGACGGGGCCGAGGACCTCGTGGCAGCCGATCTGGCGCGGCACGGCAGTGCGCGGGATATGGCCGAGGGCGATGAGGTCGTCGGAAAGGTCGCCGGTGGCGAGATCGACGAAGCCGGCCTCCAAGGCCCAATTCTGCTCCACCGCCTTTTCGGCGGTCAGCCGCCAGTTGATGTAGTCGTAGGAGCCGAAGACGGTGTCGATGCCGGCAAAGACGTCCGGCTCGTGCTTTTCGATCCAGCGCAGCTTGGCGGCGACGAGCTGCTGGTTGATGCCGTTGCCGGCCTTTTGGACAAATTCGGCCTCGGGGATCTCGGCGGCGAGTTCGGTCACTTCCTTACCGCAGCGGCCGTCGCTCTGCTGGATCGAGGGACGCAGGAGATTGTCCTCACGGTCGAGCAGAACGACGGCTGGCAGCATTCCGGTAACGCCCACGGCAACAATGTCCGAGGCCGCAATGCCGGCCTCGGCGATCAGCGTCGGCACGATCGCGGCAACGTTCTCCCACCATTCCTCCGGGTTCTCCTCCGCCCAGCCCTGTTTGGGCGAGGAGAAGGTGACCGGGCGGGAGGTCTTTGCCAGCACCTTGTCCGGCAGGGAGATCAGGATGCCGATCGTCGAGGTGGTGCCGATGTCGAGGCCGAGGACGCAAGGCATGGCGCGGGGGCCCTATCTGACGGAGTTGACGACGTCCATGAAGCGCTTGACCCGGTCGCCATCGACCGAGTTCCAGGTGTCGCCATCGATCTTGAAATGGGTGCCGATGACGCAGCCGGAGGCGACCGACATGACGTCGCGGACGTTGTCGATGTTGACGCCGGTGTTGGCAAAGACCGGCACCATGCCCTCGACCGCCTCGGCGGCGGTGCGCAGGTCCGAGGCATCGGCCGGCTGGCCGGTGATCGGACCGGAGACGAGGATGGCGTCGGCGAGGGACGAGAACACCGCCGATTTGGCGCGCAGGCTGATCGGCCGCTGGTCCAGCGAATGGGCGAACTCGGCGTTGATGTTGAAGAGCATCTTCATGTCGGTGCGGCCGAGATTGCGGCGCAGGCGCGACGGCGTCGCGCAGTCGGGCGCCCACACGCCCATGTCGGAAGCAAAGACGCCGGTGAAGATCTCGCGCACGAAGGAGGCGCCGGTGGCGACCCCGATGGAGACGGTGGCGGTCGGATCCCACAGATAGTTGACGCCGAACGGTACCTTGAGCACCTGTTTGGCGGCGGCGACCACCGCGGTCATGGCGGCGATGCTCTCCGGCGTTGCCTTGAGCAGATAGGGCCGGTCGTTCTCGTTGCCGAACATGATGGCATCGACGCCGCCGGCCTGCAGTTTCTCGATGTCGCTGACGACATCCTCGACGAGCTTGTCCATGCCGCCATCGGCATCGTAGAGCGGCGAGCCGGGCAGCGCGCCGATATGTGCCATGGCGACCACGGCCTTCTTCTTGTCGCCGAAAAAGTCGAAAATCATCTGGTTTTCCTTCGTTCTTGGTCTTTTCTTGATCGTCAGCCGGCGACCTCGACGCGGACGCCGGCATCGGCCAGCGCAGCGGCGAGCTGTTCGGGTGGGCGGGCGTCGGTGACGAGGACGTCGATCTCGTCCATGCTGGCAACGAGGGCGACGGACATGCGCTCGAACTTGGAGCTGTCGAGGAGGACGACGGATTGCTCGGACCGGGCGATCAGGGTTCGCTTGATCTCCGCATCGGCGAGCGAATAGTCGAAAAACCCCTCGGTGGAGAGGCTGGAGACGCCGATGAAGGCGATGTCGAAATAGTAGCCGTTGAGGTGCTGGGCCGCGCGGGCGCCGATCAGGGAGGGCTCGGTGCCGGAAACCTGTCCGCCGGGCATGTAGACGTCCGGCGTTGCGGCGCTCAGGTGACCGGCGATCTTCAGGCTGTTGGTGAAGATGTTGACGGCGACGTCATGCAGCAGGTCGGCGAGCTCGAAGGTCGAGGTGCCGATGTCGAGGGCGATGCTGGTGCCCGGATCGATCATCTGAAGCGCGCGCCGGGCGATTGCCTGCTTGGCGGCCTTGTTGCGGGTGGCGCGGGCATCGAGGCTCGGCTCCACCAGGTCGACATTGAGGCCGCCCGAGCGCTCCAGGGAGACGGCGCCGCCATGGGTGCGCACCAGGATGTTCTGCTCGGCGAGCTGGTCGAGGTCGCGGCGCAGCGTCATTTCCGAGACGCGGCAGATGTCGGCCATGCCGGGTACGGTGACGAAACCCTGTTCCTGGACGGTCTCCAGGATGAGCTTGCGCCTTTGCACCGCTGGCATTTTGACGTCCGGCATGAAGGAGCACCAATCCCGGTTTGTGTTCGGCCCGATTTGTATACGGTTTGTGCAATTTTGTTTGTTTGGTCAATCTAAAACAGAAAAAGCACATTTTCAAACGAAATGTGATTGAAATGTGTTCGTTTATGTGAGAATGTGACGCTATAACGACCGTATGGGAACGAAATGAACAAAACCGTCCTCATCACCGGGGCCGCCAACGGGATCGGCCTCGCAGCGGCCAGGGCATTCGCCAGGCAAGGCTGCCGGCTCGCCCTCACGGACATCGATACCGAGCGGCTCAAAGGTGTCGCGGCCGAGTTCGACGACGGAACGGTCACCGCAAAAGTCGACGTGCGCGACAAAGCCTCGATCGAGGCGGCGTTCGCCAAGGCCGGCGAGGCCTTCGGACAGATCGACATCGTCGTTGCCAATGCCGGCGTTTCCAGCATGAAGCGGGCGATCGACCTCACGGAAGAAGACTGGGACTTCAATGTCGACGTCAACGCCAAGGGCATCTTCCTGACCAACCAGGCGGCGGTCCGGCATTTCCTCGACAAGAAACAGCCCGGCGTCATCGTCAACACCGCCTCGCTGGCGGCCAAGGTCGGCGCGCCGTTCCTCGCCCATTATTCGGCGAGCAAGTTCGCCGTCGTCGGCTGGACACAGGCGCTCGCCCGCGAACACGCCAGGGACGGCATTCGCGTCAACGCGGTCTGTCCCGGCTTCGTGCGCACACCGATGCAGGACCGCGAGGTGATCTGGGAAGCAGAGCTCGCCGGCTCGACGCCGGAGGCGGTGCGCCAGTCCTATATCGACCAGACGCCGCTCGGCCGGCTTGAGGAACCCGAGGACGTCGCCGACGTCATCGTTTTCCTCGCGTCCGATGCGGCGCGGTTCATGACCGGTCAGGCGGTCAACGTGACCGGCGGCGTCTACACGACTTGAGGAGGCCTCAAGACACCTCAAGACAATAAGAGTGCCGCATGCGACGGACGGCACCGGGGAGAAGGCGGAGAGAAAGGCACCATCGAGAGCCCGACGGGCGCATCCGAAGCGTCTTTTGGAGGAGCGCGGCCCGCAAGACGGCCGCCGGAACAGACGCTGTCAGCGAAAGGAAAAGCGATGAACAGACTTTGCAAATGGTCCCTGACCACACTCATGACCGGGACTGCGGCCGTGATGATCTCCGGGGCGAGCCTTGCGGCGGAACTGAACATCATCATCGAGGAAGTGCCGGACTACGACATCGTCAAGAAGCTGACGGAGAAGTTCGAGGCGGCAAACCCCGACATCAAGGTCAATTTCGATGCCATGCCGTTCGATGCCATGCGCGACAAGATCCTGACCTCGAGCCTGGCGCCGAGCGCCACCTATGACGTCATCATCGTCGACAATCCGTGGATGGAGGAATTCTCGCGCGCCGGCTACCTGACCCCGCTCGACGATTTCATCAAGGCCGACGAGGGCTACAAATACGACGACTTCATCAAGGCCGTCGCGGACGTCGGCGTCGTCGACGGCAAGACCTATGGCGTTCCCTACTACAACTACGCCCTCGGCCTGATCGTCCGCCAGGACATCTTCGACGACAAGGGCATCGAGGTCCCGACGACGCTGGAAGACTACGTCTCCGTCGTCAAGGAGCTGACCACCGACGACTTCTACGGCGCCGCCATGCAGCCCCAGAAGGGCTACAAGATCATGGAGGAGTGGAAGAACTGGCTCTATGCCGAGGGTGGCGAGCTGTTCGACGAGAACGGCGAGGTGATCATCAACAACGACGCCGCCGTCAAGGCGCTCGACATGTATATCGACACCTACAACACCGCCGCCCCGAAGAACTCGCTCAACTGGGGCTTCGACGAGGCGCTGCGGGCCGTCTCTTCCGGCAAGGCCGCGACCATGCTGAGCTACAACTGGATGCTGCCGACGCTGAACGCCAAGGGCGGCATGTCCGGCGACCTCGCCGGCAAGTTCAAGCTCTACGAAGTGCCCGGCGGCAAGGCGGCGCTCGGCGCCTGGTTCTGGGGCATCCCGGCCAATGCCGAGGACAAGGACGCGGCCTGGAAGTTCGTCTCCTGGATCACCAGCCCGGAGGTTGCCAAGGAACGCGTGATCGCCGGCGGCGCCCCGGTGCGCACCAGCGTCATAAACGACAAGGACGTCTGGGAAAAGGGCTTCGGCAAGGACTACTACACGACGCTGCAGGGCATTCTTGAGGATGCCGCGCCGCTCGCCACCGGACCCCATGCCGAAGAGCTTATCGAGATCGTCGGAACGGAGCTGAGCGCGGCCGTTTCGGGACAGAAGACCGTAAAAGAAGCGCTCGACGCCGCAGCAAACGGCGTGAAACGGACCCAATAGGTCCTCCGGCAAGCAACCGCGACCGGCGCCTATTCTGCCGGTCGCGGCCCTTTTCGCCTCTGACGGGAAGTTCGGCATCGTGTCGCTGCGCTATCGACTGATCCTGCCCCTGACGCTGCTCCTGGCAGCGGTGATGGCCTACCCGCTTGTCTTTTCGGCCTGGATCTCGCTGCACGATTACCGGCTGACCCGGCTCTACGACGTCCGCTTCCGCGGCCTCGACAACTATCTCTACATCTTCGGCGACGCGCCGTTCCTCAAGGCGATGACGAACACGCTGATGTTCGTTGCCGGCGCCGTCAGCCTGGAGTTGGTGCTCGGCCTCGGCCTTGCGCTGCTGCTGCAGCGGCTGGTGCGGTTCCAGAACTTTGCCCGCGCCGTGCTATTGGCGCCGATGTTCATCACGCCGATCGCCGTCGGCCTGATGTTCCGCTTCATGCTCAGTTCCGAACTCGGCGTCATCCCCCACTATCTGCGCCTGATGGGGCTCGGGGTCGACTGGTTCAGCGCCGATCTCGCCCTCTTCAGCCTGATGCTGATCGATGCCTGGCAGTGGACGCCGTTCATGCTGTTGATGTTCCTTGCCGGGCTGGAAGCGCTGCCGCGCTCGCCCTTCGAGGCGGCCAAGGTCGACGGCGCCTCGCCCTGGATGACGTTCTGGCACGTCACCCTGCCGATGCTCAGGCCCGTCATCCTCGTTGCGCTGATCATCCGCGCGCTCGATGCCTTCAAGGTGTTCGAATATGTCTACGCCATCACCCGCGGCGGACCGGGCGATGCGACGGAAGTCATCCTCTTTCACATCTACAAGACCGGGTTCCGGTTCTTCCGCATGGGCGAGGCCGCGGCCATGGCCTTTATCCTGATCGCCATCACCCTGGTGCTGGTCGTCATCCTCTATTCCGCGATGCAGAGGAAGTAGGGCCATGACCAACACCGTCGGACAAAGCCGCCTTGCCAGCCTTGTGGTCGCGCTCGTCGTCGCGCTGGCCATCGTCGTCGTCCTCTTCCCGTTCCTGTGGATCTTCCTTGCCTCGATCAAGCCGGCGAGCGTCGTCGCCCTGCCGGATGTGTGGACGTTCTCGCCGACGGCGAGGAACTGGAACGACGTGCTGCTCGGCTCGGACGTGCCGAAGAACATCCTCAACAGCCTGATCGTCTCGGTCGTCACCGTCAGCGTCGCGCTCTTCACAGGCGCGCCGGCGGCCTATTCCTTCTCGCGCTACAAGACCGGGGCCGGGTTCCGCTTCACGATCCTTGCCGCGGAGATGATGCCGCCGGCGATCCTGATCCTGCCGCTGTTCCTGATCCTCTACCAACTCGGCCTCATCGACTCGCTGATGGGCGTCATCCTTGCGCACCTGACCTTCGTCGTGCCGGTCATCACCTGGTTCCTGATCGGCTTTTTCGACGACGTGCCGCGCGAGCTTGAGGACCAGGCGATGATCGACGGCTACACGCGCTTCCAGGCCTTCTACAAGGTGATCCTGCCGGCGATCCGTCCGGGCATCGCGGCGGCGGCCGTGTTCGGCTTCGTCCTGTCGTGGAACGACATGTTCTACGCCCTCATCCTCACCGGCGGCGAGAGCAAGACCCTGCCGGTGGCGATCGCCGGCTTCTGGACCTTCCGCGGCATCGACATGGGCAAGATGGCGGTCGCCATCCTGATTGCCGTGGTGCCGATCCTGATCGTTTCCTTCTTCATCCAGAAACACCTGGTGCGCGGCCTCGGCGGCGGCGCCGTCAAGTTCTAGGACCGTCTATGGCTGGCGTTCGACTGAAAGACCTATCGAAGAGTTTCGGCGCCGTGGAGGTGCTGAAGGGCATCGACCTGACCGTCGAGCCGCACGAGTTCGCCGTCCTTCTCGGCCCCTCCGGCTGCGGCAAGTCGACGACGCTGAGGATGCTCGCGGGCCTCGAACCGGCCACTGCGGGCGAGATCTGGATCGGCGAGCGCAACGTCACCAACCTGGAACCGCGCGAGCGCGACATCGCCATGGTGTTCCAGAACTATGCGCTCTACCCGCATATGACGATCGCCCAGAACATGGGCTTCGGGCTGAAGGCGCGCAAACTGCCGGCAGCCGAGATCGCCGAGCGGGTGAAAACGGCCGCCGAGATGCTCGGCATCACCGACCTCCTCGGCCGCCGGCCGCGCGAGCTTTCCGGCGGCCAGCAGCAGCGGGTCGCCATCGGCCGGGCGATCGTGCGCGAGCCGAGCCTGTTCCTGTTCGACGAGCCGCTCTCCAATCTCGACGCCAAGCTGCGCGTTGAAATGCGCACCGAGCTGTTGCAGCTCCACCGCAGCCTCGATGCGACGACCGTCTACGTCACCCACGACCAGGAAGAGGCCATGACCATGGCCGACCGGATCGTCGTCATGAACAAGGGGCGGATCGAGCAGATCGGCTCGCCCTCGGAAATCTATTTCCGTCCGGCCTCGCTGATGGTCGCCGGCTTCATCGGCAGCCCGGCGATGAATTTCGTCGACGGCACGGTTTCGGACGGCAAGGTCGGGACGCCGATCGGAGCCATTTCGGCGCCGTCGCTCCCCGGGGACGGCACAAAGGTCACCATCGGCTTCCGGCCGGACGATTTCTATTTTCCAGACGATCTGCCGGAAGAGGAGACCGCTGCGACGCTCTCGTTTTCGGTACGGTTCGTGGAACTCCTCGGCGCCCGCGGCATCGTCACGATGCGGGCCGGCGACACCGACTTCAAGGCGATCTTCGAGGAGCGCTTCCTCCATCGCTTCGAGGAGGGCGCCACCGTGCCGTTGTCTCTTGCCCGCGACCGGCTGCACCTGTTCCTGAAAGAGACCGGCGAGCGGGTCGCCCCTGACGCAGCCTGAGGCCGGTCGTCCTTTCGGCGTTTTCCGCCGGACCCGGAGCGGGGCGGCGACGCCCGTTTCCTATTGCGCGTTGAGGAATGACAGCCAGAGGAACAGGCTGACGACGGACAGCAGCGTTGCCAGGATGATCGTCGCCGAGACTTCCATCTCCGCCGCGCCGTAACGCTTGGCGACCAGGTAGCTGTTGATGCCCGACGGCAGGGCGGCATAGATGACGGCGACGCCGCCGACCACGGGCGGCAGGCCGAACAGCTTGAAGGCCAGCACCCAGACCGCGAGCGGATGGACGACGAGCTTGACGAGGCTCAGCATCAGCCCGCTGGTCAATCCCCGCACCAGATTGTAGCGCGCGAGCGACATGCCCATGGCAAGGAGCGCGCAGGTCGCGGTGGTCTTGCCGATGCCCTCCAGCAGGGTCGCCAGGATGCCGCCGGGCGTCAGGCCGGTCAGCTTCAGGAAAAGCCCGATGATCATGGCGACGACGATCGGATTGCGGATCAGCGAGGTGCCGATCTTGGCGAATTGGGTCTTGAGGCCGGTGCCGGAGGTTGGCCCTTCGACCATCAGCGTAACCGCCGTCATCATGATCGGCAGGTGGACGGCGAGCAGCAGAAACATCGGCATCGCCGCGGCATCGCCGTAGACCCGGATGATCAGCGGAATGCCGAGGAGGACCGTGTTGGACTGGGCCGAGACGAAGCCGAAGAGGACGCTTTCCTTCCAGGTGCCGTTGCCGCGCCGGGTGGCAATCAGCATCCCGGCGAGCCAGGCGACCGCCACGCCGGAGAAATAGGCGATCAGGTAGGCCCAGGAGAAATCCTTGCCGTCGAAGTCCTTGGTCAGGGTGAGGACGATCAGGGCCGGCACGGCGATCGAAAAGACGTACTCGGTCAGGCCTTCTTCGGCCGCGCGCGACACGAGACGCGTCTTCTGCGCCAGCCAGCCGACGGCGATCAGACCGATCACCGGGATGATGATGGCAAGAATGGACATGGGAAATCCGCCGGGGTCAGGACTGGGCCGGGTTCGGGAACGGCGCGATGCCGAGCGTTTCCGCCCGGGCGCGGGTCAGGGCCAGCAGCGTGTCGATGGTCGGCACGGGGACCCCTTTCAGCCGGCCGAGATCGCTGACGCCGCCGAGCAGGGTTTCGATCTCCGGCTTCCGGCGCAGTTCGAAGTCCTGCAGCATGGACGACTTGTGGTTGCCGACCCTGGCGACCGTCTCTTTCAGCGGGGCGAGGATGTCGGTCATCCCGAAGGCGGCGGCGACGGCACCGACTTCCAGCCAGGCGTCGCGGGTCAGGTCAGCGAGCGGCGGGAAGATGAGGAGGTTGCGCGAGGTCATGCCGGTGAGCGCGCCGATCCCGCCGGTGACGCAGTTGAGGCTCAGCTTCTTCCAGATCTCGCGCTCGAAGGTCTCGCTGTGGACCGCATCGAGGGTGTCGCTGGAAAGCGCCTCGACAAGGGCCGCGCAGAGCGGTCGCACGCGCTCGTCCGCTTCGCCGAACACGAACCTGTTGGCCGTCGGGCTGGAATTCATGATAAGGCCCGGCGCCTCGACGTGGTTGGCCGAAAAGGCGATGCCGCCGATGGTGCGCGAGATGCCGACCTTCTCGGTCAGGGCTCCGATCATGGCGGCGATCGCCGGCGACCAGGCGTCCTGGGGCACGTCAAGGCTTGCCAGGTACCACCAGGGCAGGCCGTTGACGCAGAAGGCGACGGCCGTCTCGGGTCCGCATAGGGCCGCGATACCGTCGGCGATGCCCATCAGGGCCGGCGTCTTCACCGTGACGAGGACGATATCCTGCGTCGGCAGGCTGGAAGGGTCGTCGGTCGCCTGCGGGTGGACGGTGACCGTCTTGCCGTCGCTCTGCAGCGACAGGCCGGCCTCGCGGATCGCCGCCAGGTGCGGGCCGCGGGCGACGACGGAAACGTCATGGCCGGCCTCGGCTAGGCGCACGGCGAGATGGCCGCCGATGGCACCGGCGCCGTAGACACAGATCTTCATTGTCATCTCCTGAACGATGGAGGCAGGGGGTCGTGTCCCGGAAAGGGCGTTTCCGGGTCTCGGCTCATGCCGGATGTGGATGGGGCTCAGCTAAGCCGGTTACAGAACTTGCGCAGCCGTTCCAGCGCGCCGCGCAGGTCCTCAAGGTCGACGGAGTAGGACATCCGCAGGAAGGGCGATAGGCCGAACCCGCTGCCCGGCACCACCAGAACGCCGGCCTCGTCGATGGCCAGCCGCGAGAAATCCTCGTCGCTGTTAATCGTCTCGCCGGCCGGCGTCTTGCGGCCGAGGGTTCCCGCACAATTGGCGAAGACGAAGAACGAGCCGGAGGTGCGCACCGCCTCAAGGCCTGGCATCTGGTTGACCATGGACAGGGCCAGGTCGCGCCGGTCGACATAGGAGTCCCGGTTCGATGCCTGGTAGCTGTTGTCGCCGCGAAGGGCCTCGACGGCCGCCGCCTGGGAGATCGAGTTCGGCGAGCCGGCGAGATGGCTGAGGACGCTCGACATGCCCTTGATGAGGTTCGCGGGGCCGGCGGCGAAGCCGAGCCGCCAGCCCATCATGACGTAGCCCTTGGAAAAGCCGTTGATGACGATGGTGCGTGCCTTGGCATCCTCGCCGACGGAGGCCGGCGACGGCGCGGTCAGGCCGTCATAGGTCAGGTGCTCGTAGATCTCGTCGGTGACGACCGTCACGGCCGGGTGCCGCTGCAGCACGTCATGGAGTTTGCGCAGCAGCTCGGCGTCGTAGACCGCGCCGGTCGGATTGTTCGGCGTGTTGATGAGGACCGCGCGGGTGCGCTCGGTGATCGCCGCTTCCAGGTCCTCCGGCTGCAACAGGAAACCGTTCTCCTGGGTGCAGACGACCGGCACGGGGACGGCGCCGCACAGGCGCACGATGTCCGGATAGGAGACCCAGTAGGGTGCCGGGACGATGACCTCGTCGCCCGGATCGGCAAGCGCGAGGAAGGCGGCCTGCAAGAGCGGCTTGGTGCCGTTGGCGGCGACGACTTCCGACGACGCGTATTCCAGGCCGTTTTCCCTGCGCAGCTTGTCGACGAGGGCGGCGCGCAGCTCGTTGGTGCCGTCGCCGGCGGTGTAGCGGGTATCGCCCCGCTTGATGGCTTCGATGCCGGCGGCGCGGATGTGTTCCGGCGTGTTGAAGTCCGGCTCGCCGGCGATCAGGGACGTCACTTGCTTGCCCTCGGCACGCAGTTCCGCGGCGCGCCGTATCAGGGCCATGGTGACGGAGGGGCGGGTGTTGCTTACGCGACTGGCCAGTTCAGGCATGGTGGAGTTTCCCTCTAGAAGGTCAATGGTTTTGGCGCCGGCGCTCCAGCCGCAGGGCATAAAGGCTCAGCACGTAGCAGAAGGTGAAGTAGAAGGCGGCGGCGAAGACGTAGCCTTCGACGGTGAAGCCGATCCAGGCGGGGTCCCGGGAGGCGAGCTGGATCGCGGCCAGGAAATCGGACATGCCGATGACGATGATCAGCGAGGTGTCCTTGAAGAACAGGACGACGATGGTGACGAGGCCGGGAATGGAGTGGCGGATGACCTGCGGCAGCGTGATCAGGAACAGGATCTGCCAGCGTTTCATGCCGATGGAGAACGCCGCCTCGGCCTGGCCTTCGGGCACGACCTGGAAGCCGCCGCGCAGGGCCTCGGCGATATAGGCCGCGGCGACGATCAGGAACGCCGCCAGCGCGCGCATCAGCTTCGGCAGGGTCATGCCCTCGGGCAGGAAGAAGGGCAGCATGACCGAGGCGATGAACAGGGTGGCGACGAGCGGCGAGCCGCGGAACGCCTCGATGATGGCGATCGAAATCCAGCGGAACAGGCGGAACTCGGAGCGCCGGCCGAGGGCCAGCAGAAGGCCGACGGGAAAGCCGAGCGGCAGCACCGTCAGGCTGAGCAACAGGGTGAGCGGCAGGCCGCCGATCATTTCGGTGCGCACCGGAGGAAGCCCGAAGCCGCCGAGCAGCAGCCAGAACACACCGACGATGGCGGCGAGCCACGTCAAGACCAGCCCCTTGCCCCAGAAGCGCGGGACCATGGCGATGCCGGTGATGCCGAACAGGATGACGATGGCAAGGGTCGCCCGCCAGCGTTCGTCCAGCGGATACATGCCGTAGATGAAGAAGCGGAATTTTTCCTGGATGAACGGCCAGCAGGCGCCGGCCGCCTGGCGGCATTCCTCGGGCGTGCCCGCCCATACCGCCTCGCTGAAGAGCCAGCGGAACAGGGGCGGCACGACCAGCCACAGAATGACGACGCAGCCGACGGTGATGAAGACGTTGGTGGGCGTGCCGAGAAGCATCTTGCCGTAGCGGCGCGGCAGCGAGAGCTCTTCCTTTTTCGGGTTCGGCTGCGCCGGGATGGGCTGCGTTTGTATGAAGGTGGTCATCGCTGCCCCCGTTCCACCAGCTTCTTGTTGAAGCGGTTCATGAGCGTGGCCGCCAAGAGCGTCGGCAGGAGGTAGCCGCCGACCATGATGGCGACGCCCTCGATGCTGTGGCCGGAAAAGTTGATGGTGGTCGACAGTGCCCAGAAGAAGTCCGGAAAGCCGATGGCGATGGCGAGACTGCTGTTCTTGATGACGCTGATATATTGCGTCGTCACCGAGGGCACGATCGCCAGCAGCGCCTGCGGCACGACGACGAGGCGCAGCATCTGGAGATTGGACAGGCCAAGGCTGCCGGCGGCCTCGCGCTGGCCCTGGTGGACGCCCTCGATGCCGCCGCGCACCAGTTCGGCGATGAAGGCGCCGGCATAGAGCGACTGGGCGACGGTCAGCGCCACGAATTCCGGCGTCAGCGTCATGCCGCCGGTAAAGTTGAAGGTGCCGCGCACGGGCGGCGACAGGGAGAAGGCGCCGGCCGCGATGGCAACGGCGATGAAGGCGATGAGCGCCAGGACGAGCCGCGTCACCAGATGCGGCGAGCGGCCAAAGACGGTCCGCCATAGCGGCGCAAGAATGAGGAACAGCGCGGTCGCGGCGGCGCCTGCAGCGGCAAGGCCGGTGCCGTCGCCGGAGAATTCCAGGGCCGGCACCTGCAATCCGCGCTGGCTGAGGAAGATGGTGTCGCCCAGCGACAGGGCGTTGCGGACGACGGGAAGCTGCAGGAGCAGCGTGTACCAGAACAGGATCTGCAGGAGCTGCGGCGTGTTGCGGGCAAGGTTCACATAGGCGCCCGTCACCAGCTTCAGGAGCGGGTTTTCGGAAACGCGCATGACGCCGACGACGACGCCGATGACGGTCGACAGGATGCAGGCGATGATGGCGACGCGCAGCGTGTTGGCCGCGCCGACGAGGATCATCCAGCCGAGGCTGTCTTCCGGCGCGTAGGGAATGATGCTCTCGGCGATGTCGATGCCGGCTTCGCGGTTGAGGAAGTCGAGGCCGAGATTGAGGTTCTGGCGGACCAGGTTGCCGTACATGATGCGGGTGAAGACCAGCAGCACCACGAACAGGACGACGGCCCCGAACACCTGCCAGAGAACCGCGCGGCCGCGCCTTGTGCGCCAGAGCGCGGGGCCGAGAAGGCTCGGCGGCGGCGGCGGCAGGAGGCCGGCCGCGGTCGTCGCAGGGGGCGTCGAAGGCGCCTCATCGAGGTCGCCCTTGCGCCAGGAAACGTCCAACATGGTATCCACTCTCCGTCTGAGCCCGGTCCGGTTTCCCGCCGCAAGGGGCGGGAAACCGTTTCGATAGGTCCGGATGCCGCCGGGGGGCGGCAGGGCTCAAAGGAACGGGGGCGGGTAGAGCAGGCCACCGTTGAGGTAGAGGTTGTTGGCGCCGCGATCGAGCTTGATCGCCGACTTCATGCCGAGGTTCTGGTCATAGAGCTCGGCGTAGTTGCCCACCATCTTGACGATGTTGTAGGCCCAGTCGTCGGACAGCCCGAGGCCCTTGGCCAGGCCCTCCTGCTTGCCGAGCAGGCGCTGCACCCGCGGCGACGAACTGGATGCCAGCATTTCGTCGACGTTTTCGCTGGTGACGCCGACTTCCTCGGCGATCATCGGCGCGTAAACCACCCAGCGGATGATGTTGTACCACTCGTCGTCGCCCTGGCGCACGACCGGGGCCAGCGGAGACTTGGCGATGACGTCGTTGAGGACGACGAAATCGTCGGGGTTCTTGGACAGGACGCGGATCGAGCCGAGATAGGTACGGTCCGAGGTGAAGACGTCGCACCGGCCGGAGAAGAAGGCGCGGCGCATGTCGTCGAAGCTGTCCATGGCGATGGAGGTGAATTCCATGTTGTGGGCACGGAAGAAGTCGCCAATGTTGAGCTCGGAGTTGGAGCCCGGCGTGACGCAGACGGTGGCGCCGTTCAGCTCGGTCGCCTTGGTGACGCCGAGGGACTTCGGCACCATCATGCCCTGGCCGTCGATGACGGTGTAGGGACCCGACAGGAAGCCGAGCGAGGTGTCGCGGGTGAAGGTGGTCGTCACCTGGCGGAACAGGACGTCGACCTCGCCCGACTGCAGGGCCGGGAAGCGGGTCTGGGTCGTCAGCGGGATGAAGTCGACCTTGGTGGCGTCGCCGAGGACGGCCGCGGCGACCGCCTTGCAGTAGTCGACGTCCATGCCGTGCAGGACGCCGTCGGAATCGGGATAGCCGAAGCCGGGAACGTCGATCGAGGTGCCGCATTTGAGAACGCCGCGTTCCTTGACCGCGTCGAGCGTCGTGCCGGCGTTGGCGATGCTGGAGGCTGCGAGGCAGCTACCGACGGCGACCGTCAGAAGCAGAGCCGCACGCCTGGAAGCGCTTTGGAGTGTAGACAACATTCAAAGTTCCCCAGTTTGGTGGCGATCCCCTCGTGATCGCGGGGCTTTGGCGTGTCCTCCACAGTATTCAGCGTTCTTGCGCGCTGGCCGGTAGCGGATGTTCTCTTACCGGATTTCTCCGCTCCGGATTTCTCCCGGCCGGCAGACATTGGATTTGCGACCGTTCGATAAGGTCAGGCTATGGCTCGGTTCTTGCTACGGCAATTCCAGTAATTGCCATAACAGATATGGCGGAATCGCAATCCCGGGTCCCATGAACGAAAAACACCTGCACTTTTTCTCGGCAATTGCCGAATTCGGCAGCTTCTCGGCCGCTGCGGCGGTGCTCGGTCTCGATCAACCCTCGCTCAGCCGCTACATCCGCCAGCTTGAGGACGATATCGGCGCCAAGCTGTTTCACAGGACCGGCCGCGGTGTCCGGCTGACGGAAACCGGAGAGGAGTTTCTCGGTATTGCGCAGCGCTACCTCAAGGATACGGACACGCTCCGGCACAAGGTGGACGACGGGCGAAACGACCTTCGCGGCTCGATCTCGCTCGGCGTCATCCAGTTTCTCGGTGAGGCGTTCGTGCCCGACTGCCTGCTGAAATACGCCGAGATGCGTCCGAACATGACCGTCCAGGTGACCGGCGGCGGCAGCGGCATCATCCAGGAGATGCTGCTCTCCGGGCGCATCGACGTCGGCCTGCTCTACGATGCGGGGTTGTCCGGCGATCTCGTCGCCGAACAGGTCTTCATGGATCGGCTCGTGCTCTACGGCTCTGTCGAACTCGCCCGCCGCCGCGGCTTCGACGGGCAGAGCGAGCTGAGCCTTCCCCAGCTCAGCGGTGTGCCGATCATCGCCCAGACCCGCCAGCACGGTCTCAGGCGCGCCATCGAGCATGCGGCGCGGCGCGCCGGCGTCGGCCTCAACGTGGTCTTCGAGGTCGACAGCCTGGTGACGGCGCGGGCGCTGGCCCGCCGGCAGGGCGGTTTCGCGGTGGTGCCGTTCGGGTCGGTGTGTGGCGACATCGACCGGCCCGACGTCTTCATGCCGTGGATCGGCGAGCCGCGGATCGAGGTCACCTTCAGCATCGCCACGGCGCGCAACCGCAAGATCGAGCGCGGTGCGCTGGAGCTGGTGTCGCTGATCCGCAACGATATCCGCGACTTCGCCAAGTCCATCGACGCGCTGTCCGAGCGCCGGTGAGCCCCGCGCGAACGGCTCCTGCCATGGCGGATATGCGATAACTGATATGACCGATCGGCCGTATTCCCTTCTTCGCGCCTGCCGCCCAAAGTTCTGATCCTCAAAAGCGTGTCTTCCCAAGCGGCTCTCAGCATCGAGACCGAGACACGTGCAAAATCATAAAGCTAACGCATGGCGCGTGGGCCGGGGTGACCTGGGCATGCGCTGCGCACGGTCCGCCAGCATGATGCCGCCTGCCGACCCGGCAGGCGGCGACGGATCGGGAAAGGACAGGCCTTTTTCCATGATCACCCATTACACGCCCGCCGGCCACAAGTCGGACATGGTCGCCTATAACGGCATGCTGTTCGTCTCCGGCATCGTCGCGTCCGACCTCAGCCTGCCGGTCGAGGGCCAGACCGCGGAGATCCTCGCCAAGTTCGACACAATGCTGGCCGAGGCCGGCACCAGCAAGGAGCGGGTGCTGTCCGCCACCATCTGGCTCGCCGACATTGATGACCGGGCAAAGATTTCCGATGCCTGGAACGCCTGGGTCGTGCCCGGAAAGCAGCCTGCTAGGGTCTGCATCGGCGCCGCACTCGCCGCCCCCGACATCCGCATCGAGATCGCGCTCGTCGCAGCCGTCTGACGCCCCCCCCCCTGACGCCTCGTCGCGAAAAGCCATTGGAAGGCGAGCCATGAAGAGACATTTCACCGTTCTGGGCGCGGGCACCGTCGGCACCTGCTGCGCCCTGCAACTCCTCAGGGACGGCCATGACGTCACCCTGATCGACCGGGACGCCCCCGGCATGGGCTGCTCCTTCGGCAATGCCGGCATCATCCAGGTCGGCGGCCTGGTGCCGCTGTCGACACCCGGTATCCTCAGCCAAGTTCCCGGCATGATGCTGGACCCGAACGGGCCGCTCGTGGTGCGCTGGCAGTATCTGCCGCGGCTGGCGCCATACCTGATCCGCTTCATCGCCGCGGCGGCGCCGCACCGGGTCGAGGCGGCGGCAACGGCGCTTTCCAGCATCCTGGCGCTGGCCGTCGACAGCTTCAAGCCGCTGTTCGATGCGGCCAATGCCTGGTCGCTGATCCGCGAGACCGGCGAACTCTATCTCTACAAGACCGATGCGGCCTTCGAGGCCGCGCGCTCGGCCCACGACATGCGCCGTCGCCACGGCATTCGCATCGAGACGATTCCGGTCGAGGCGCTGGCGCAGCTTGAGCCGGCGGTCGCGCGCATCTACAAGCACGCGCTGCTCTTCAACGATTGCATCAGCACGCTCGATCCGGCCGTGCTGACGCAGACCCTTGCCGGGAAATTCCGCGCCGATGGCGGCGAGCTGTTGCAGGAGACGGTGAACGATCTTGAGATCGATGCCGACGGCAAGCGCACGCTGATCACCTCCACCGGACGACGCAAGGTCGACGAGATCGTCATTGCCGCCGGCGCCTATTCCAAGCCGTGGGCCAAGAAGCTCGGCTCCTATGTGCCGCTCGATACCGAGCGCGGCTATCACCTGATGCTGCGCAATGCGGGCGTGGAACTCGGCCGGCCGGTTGTCTTCGGCGACCAGAAATTCGGCGCGGTGTCGATGTTGGACGGCGTGCGCATTGCCGGCACGGCGGAACTCGCCAAGCTCGATGCGGAGCCCAACTACCAGCGCGCCTTCCGGCTGCTCAACCTCGCCAAAGAGGCGCTGCCGGACCTTCGCACCGACGACGTCACCCCGTGGATGGGGCACCGGCCGTCGACGCCCGACAGCCTGCCCGTGATCTGCAAGGCGCCGAACGCGGACAAGACCTATTTCGCCTTCGGCCACGGCCATCTCGGCCTGACCATGGGGGGCGTGACCGGACGCCTGATCGCGGACCTTGCCGCCGGCCGGACCCCGCCGATCGATATGAAGCCCTTCAGCATCTCCCGTTTCGGCTGACGGCCCCGGGGCCGGCGGCGAACGCACGCACGCGGCGGGCGGCGTCGCGCAGCCGCTCCTGCGGCAGCGTGCCTGCCGCGACCGCGTCGAGAATGCCGTCGGCGACCTCGTGCAGGTGGGGGCCGCCGACGACCAGCAGCAGGTCGGCTCCGGCGGCGAGCGCCGTGACCGCCACCTCGGCGACGGGCCGGCCGCGCAGGGTCGCCGGGGCGTCGAGATCGTCGGTCACCACCAGCCCCTCAAATCCGAACTCCCCCTTCAGAAGATCGATGACGGCCCGGGACGTGCAGGCGGCATTGTCCGGATCGAGGGCGGCGACGGGGGCCGGGCCGGCCATGATGCCGGAGACACCGGCCGCGATCGCGGCACGGAAGGGCAGGGCGTCGGCGATCAGCGTCTCGCGCGGGGTTTCCAGGGAGACGTCATACATCGCCGGATCGCGTGCGAGCTCGTTGAAGCCCGGAAAATGCTTGGCGACGGCGGCGATGCCGGCGGCCCGGGCGCCCCGAATATAAGCCGCGCCGATGCGGCCGACGTCTTCCGGCGATGCGCCGAGTGTGCGGCCCGACAGCCAGGCATTGCGGCCGGTCACCACATCGAGGATCGGCGCCAGGAACGCGGTTACCGCGAGCCGGCGCGCCGCACGCGCCATTTCGGCGGCGCGGTGTTCGATGGTGGCGCTGTCCAGCTCTCGGATATCCTCGCCCTCGGCAAGGAACGGCATGAGGCCCTGCAGGCGCCGGATGCCGATTGGCTCCTGGTCGACGGCGACGATGAGGTCCGGGCAGGCCTCGCGCAGGCGCGCGATAGCGCCGGAAAAAACCGCTTCGGTTTCCGCGGCGAGGCGCTCGACCGACATGCGCCTTGCAAGGTATTCCGCGCGGGTCTCACCGATGAGGATCGACGTGCAGCCGCACTCCAGGAGCGGCAGGGCGACGGCGTGGCAGTCCAGGCTCGCGAACGCCGGCAGCAGAACCGCAAAGGCATCGCGTGCAAGGTCGTCGGAGGCGGCGTCCGGGCTCATGGCCGAAGGCCCTCCCTGCAATGAACGCGTCCCGTCCGGCGACCCTGTCTGAGGCATCGCCGACGAACGATCATAGCGGTCTCGCCCGTCGCGTGTCGCCTATTCGCCGGTTGCGGACGATGCCGCCGCCCTGCGCCGCGCATAGGGCGCGCCGAGGGGCTGGCTGCCGGCGACATAGGGCGCGTTTTCCTCGTCGGCATCGGAGGCGTCGCGATAGACGTTCTTGGGCGGGGCGACGACGGCGTCGCGGCCCTTGGAAAAGCTCTGCTCGCGGACGATCAGCCGGTAGGCCTTGTTGAGGGTCATTGCCCGCTCGGCCGAGGGATAGAGCAGCACGGCGACGTCGTCCTTCAGGGCGTCCAACATCTCCGGGCGCAGCGTGCCGTTGTCGTCGAAGAACTTTTCGATGATCTCGCTATTGTTGCGGAATTCGTCGCCGGCGCCGTTGTTCTTGAGGTAGTAGGCATATTCCGGCTCGCCGTCGGTGCGGATCGGGTCGGGCACGCCGCGAAGGCCCTTTTGCGTCCAGTGGTACCAGCCGCCGTTATGGGCGTTGGCGCCGAGCTTGCGGGAGAACGCAAAGACGTCGTCGTCGGTGACCCCGACGCCGCCATGGCAGCCCATGCAGAAGACGGTCTCCTCGAAGCTCTGCGGCCTGAGGCTGCCGTCAGCGGCCTCGATGAAGGCCTGCAGGCGCCAGCCGGTGCCGTTGGAAATGCCGTGTTCGGTATCGCCGAAGAACATGGCGATGCGGTCGGGAAAGTCGGTCCGCTCCTTGGCCTCAGCGAGATGGCCTTCCTCGCGGTCGGCATAGGTCTGCCACCGCGTCTTGACCATGTAGCGGACCTCCTTCATGTGCGGCGCCATCTTCACCTCGCCGGTGGCGTCGTCGATGTCGATGTAGCGCACGGTGTGGAGGAACTCCGTGCCGAGCGGATAGAGCCCGGCGGCGAGCGGCGCCTCGCCGTTCTCCTGCAAAGCCTTGGCGGCGCCGACATAGGACATGTCGCGGCCGTCCAGCGGCGCCCAGTCATAGGTCACGTGCGTCGCCGTGCCGAGGCTGCCGTCGCGGTCGAGGTCGACGCCGTAGCGGGTCTCGTCGGTCGCCTCGATGGGCACGTTGCGCCGGGTGATGAGTGCCTCGACGATGGCAAGGTTTAGCTTGTAGACGGCAAGGTCGGTGCTGCCGGAGGCAGCCTGCCGGTAGGGCTCGGCAAGGCGGATGAGGACGTCGTCCGTGGAGCCGTTGGTCGGCCAGAAGCCGCCCGGCAGCGGCGCATAGGCAAAGGCGCGCCAGCCGGTCGGCGTGCCGGCCGGATCGCGGTCGAAGCCTTCGGCGTCGAAGGAAAAACGGCAGTCAGGGACGAAGCCGCCCCATTTGCCGTCGCCGTCGGCGTCCCAGCCGGCCGGCAGATCGGCGAGTTTCTCGGAGAGGGCGAGGCCACCGTTAGCGCTGCGGTAGTTGTCGGTGCGGACATAGGCGAGGATATCGGCGTCGGTGGTCGCGGCGACCTCGGCCGAGCGGTCCCTGAAGAGGTTGGTCCAGGGATTTTTCAGGGCGGGGGCCGGCAGGGCGTAGCTCATCTGCAGGTCGTCATCGTGGATCCAGGTCGGCGGTCGCGAGCGCGCATGGCAGGTGAAGCAGGGATTGTGCACCCGGTGCGCGTCGTCGACGATCTTCGTGTAGCACTGGCTGGGGATGTATGCCGTCGGGTTGTGCAGTGTCCCGGAGGTGAGGTCCGCCGCCGCCGCGCCGGTCGCAAATCCCGTCGCAAGCGCAAGGGCGGCCGTTGCCGACAGGAGGGCCCTGGACTGCTTCTGGCGGTGGATTTTCATATCGGTCATCTCCTGCCGGCGGCCGGCGCTTTCTCAAAAAACGGACTCAGGCCTTCACCCAGACCTCGACCCATTCGCCCAAGGGTTCGAAATCGCGTTTCGGGTCGGCGCAGATCGGGCAGATCCAGTCGTCCGGCAGGTCCTCGAAGGCAACGCCCGGCGGAATCGGATTGTCGAGGTCCTGCACATTCAGGTCGCCGACCGAGGGGTCGTAGACATAGGGCTCGCACTCCTCGTTGGTGCATTCCCATTTCTGCAGCCGTTTCAGTGCCATGCCGGGTGCTGGCGGAGTGGTGGGCGGCGAGCTTGCCGCGGCCGGCCGGGCAAGGAGGGGAGCGATAAACAGCGCCGCCAGGGTTTTGAGGGCGCCGCGTCGCGGCAGCATTCGGTACATCATCACGCCATGCTTCCTACGCGGGACATCCGGTCCATCCGTCAGGCATGCGGGCGGCCGGAAGTGTCTCCCGGCCGCAGGATGTGTCGTCCGGTCCATCGTGACCGGAAGGTCGCCTACTTCTCGGCGATCGCCGGGAACGGGCCGACATAGCCGATATAGGCGCGGGCATCGGCGGCGTCGGAGAGCTTGTCCTGGTCGGATTCGCCATAGGGGTGCTGGATGACGGCGATCAGGTAGCCGTGGCCGTTGATGTCGCCGTACCAGTAGGGCGAGGTGGTCTCAGAGCCGTACGGTGTCGTCATGATCCGCGTCAGCGCCTTGCTGTCCATGTTGTAGGCCCAGATGGCGTCGTTCTGGTGGCCGGAGCCGGTGTCCTCGCCGATGATCAGGGTCCGGGTGCCCTTGACGAAGGTGAGGTTGTCCGGGTTGGCGATGGCATCGACGTCGCACTTGTTGCCGGCATAGGGGCTGCCGTCCTCGTAGGAGGTCTCCTTGCCTTCGACCACGGAGCGGATGGCGCTGGCGACCATGTCGCCGTCGATGTCGAGTTCGTAGACGGCGCCGCACTTGTTGGAGCCGACCTTGATGTCGTTGCGGCCGCCCTTGTCGTATTTGTCGGTCGCCTTGCCGTTCTTGGCGTTGTCTTCCATGCCGCGCTCCACGGCGGAGATCGCCAGATAGAGCTTGGAGGTCGCCGGATCGAAGGTGATGCCTTCCATCTTGCGGAACTCGGTGGTGGCGCCCATCATCGAGGCATAGCGCCGGGTCTCGAGCCGCGAGGCGGCCAGTTCCATGCCGTCCCTGACCTTCAGGCACTCGGCCGCGCCCTCGGCGTTGGAGCCCATGAAGCCCTCGCCGCAGGAGCCGTCCTCGGCCATCTCGCCGACCTCGAAGATGTCGGAGAATTTGGTGCCGGCCTCGATCAGCTTCTGCACAGAGGCATCGTCGGCATGGCCGAGGTCGACCCAGGAAAGGTCGGCGGCGCCGGCGCCCTCATTGGAGGTCTGGGTCCACTTGGCGGCATAGAGCGTGCCGGCGGAAAGATCGCCCGCCGTGTCGGCGACGAAGCGGAAGAGGCCGACATTGGTGCCGTCGTCGGAGATGTAGACGGTCTTTTCGTCGGGCATGACGTAGCCGAGCTCGACGGCGACGCGGCCGGTGGCAAAGTGCTTCTGCGGCGTTGCGGTGCCGTCCTCGGCAACGGTCACTTCGGTGACAAAGCCGTAGCGGTAGGCGTTGTAGGCGGCGCGGAAGTCATCGACCGTCATGTCGGACGGATTGACGCCAAAATAGCGGACCATCGGCTTGTTGTAGTCGTCGATGTCCTCGATCGTCTTGGCGTCCTCGATGGCGCGGGCATCGGCCGGGTATTCTTCCGAACCCAGATGCGTGCCCCAGGGGGTCACCGAGCCGGCGCACGGGACCCACAGGCCGCCGAAGGCGGAGAAGTCGACCGGCTTGGTGGAGACGGCGGTCAGCATGCCGTCGTCGCCCTGCTTCAGCTCGGTGACATACATGGCGCCCGGCCGGGATTCGAAATGGCTGACGGAGAACAGCTTGTCGCCGACGGGCAGCAGCGAGGTGAAGTCGGCATCGACGGAGACGTGGGTCGAGCCGTCCTCGTTCTTGACCGGATTGCCGTCCTTGTCGGTGAGGATGCCGACGTCCATGTCGCCGGAGCGCATGAGGACGTGGTAGCCGATCTTGTGCTCGGCGCCGTCGACGGTGACGGCATCGGACGCGACCGCGGCACGCTTCTCGGCATCGGTTTCCGGGAACTTCACCGGCGAGAACGACATCTCGGCGGCCATGGCGGCCGTGGAAAGCCCCGTCAGCACCGTGGTGCACAGGAGCAGAGAGCGAATGGTCATGAATGACACCCCGTGATTTTTTGAGACTGGTGGGAAAGGCATTTTTCCGGCCGGAGCGATGCTGCCGGCCGAAAGCTCTTTGTTTTCAACGATTACGAGACATTCTTAATTAAGAACATGACGCTGCTATGAAGGTGGCAGGCGGTTTCGGGTGCGGCAAAACCGTCGCGGCGCGGACCGGAGCGTTTCCGTGAAGGAAATCAAACGGTGCCGGGGTCGGGACACGGTCGGACTTTCAGCCGGCCAATTGGGGATTGCGGGGCGATCTTGTTCTCGTCCAAGATGCCGGCCCCGCATCACTGCAAGGAGAGTTCAGGCCCGTGCCGACCCGTATCTTTCTCGTGCGCCATGGCGCAACGACCCTGACCGCGGAGGACCGGTTCGCAGGCTCGTCCGACGTGCATCTTTCAGACGAAGGACGGCAGCAGGTCGCCCGGCTCGCCGAGCGGCTGAGCGGCCACGATCTCGATGCGGTCTATGCCAGCCCGATGCACCGCACGATCGAGACCGCGACCATCCTCGCCGAACCGCACGGGCTGGCGCCAATCGTGGAACAGGGCCTGCGCGAGATCGACTACGGGCACTGGGAGGAGAAAAGCCGGTCGGAGGTCGAGCGGAATTTTGCCGAGGAATACGCGATCTGGCAGGAGGATCCGTTCACGATCGCCCCGAAGGGCGGGGAATCCGGCGTCAACGTCCTCAACCGCGCGCTGCCGGTGGTCCGGCGGATCGTCGAGGCGCACCGGCACCGCAATGTCCTCGTGGTCTCCCACAAGGGCACCAACCGGCTCGTCATCAGCAGCCTGTTAGGCTTCGATGTGCGTGGCTACCGGGATCGGCTAGACCAGAGCCCGGCGGCGCTCTCGATCCTCGATTTCATGACCGATTCCCGTGCCCGGCTGAGGCTCCTCAACGACGTCTCGCACTATGAGGGCATCCCGGATCGTATCCTGACGGATCGGCTGTCGAGCTGGTGGGACCGCTCGGGCAAGGGGTGATGGCACGCCTTGCCGTTTGCCGCCGGCAGCGGCATTGACCGAGTGCGATAGCCCTTACAATGCCGCCATGTAGGTGGGCAGTTCGTCGAGGCTGCGGACGACGATCATGCGCTTGATCCGGCCGCGCTTGAAGGCGGTGAGGAAGCGGTCGTAATTCTTGAAGACGACGCAGCCATTGGACTGGGAGCTGTCGCCGCGGGCATACATGTAGGTATGGGCCAGCAGGCCGTCGCGGTTGAATTTCTTGCGGCCGTCGGCGGGCAGCAGGCGGATCGCCTCGACGCCGTGGAAGCGGCGCTCGCGCATCACCAGATTGTAGAGATTGGGCGGCGTCGGGCCGCGGTTCTTCTTGGTGACGTAGCGGGGATTGTCCTTCATGTGGGCAAGGCCGGAATGGGCTTCCAGCTTTTCGCCGTTCGGCATGTGGACCGTCGCCGATTCAATGACATAGACCGCGACGCGGCTGCCCGGACCGGGCAGTTCGGAGCCGTCGGAACCGCGGAACAGCTTGCCGAAGATGCTGCTCGACGTCTCGCCGTCGACCTCGGTCTCGCGGGGTTCGGGCGAGGCGTAGGCAAGCGTTGCCGCCACATCGCTGCGCACGGCCCTTGCGGGACGTTCCGGACGGGGGCGCGGGCGGACATCGGCAATGACCGGCAAGTCGGGTGTTTCGACGTCGAGGCTGACGACCGTGCGGGTCCCGGCCTCGGCGGCAATCTGCGGCAGGGGCATCGGCATGGCGAAGTCGACCGGCAGGGATTCGGTGGCGATGCGGGTGCCGGCATCCGGGATGGCGCCGGTGACGATGCCGAAGGTGGCCGGGTTGTGGGCCCAGGCGAAGCGCTGGTCGAGGTCGATGGAAAGGGTAAGCGCTGCCACCTCATCGCTTTCGACCATAGTGACGGCCGGGGTGAGGAGGCCGGCGACGTCGCCTTCAAGGCCGCCCGTCAACCAGACGGTCGAGGACTGCCGGGCGATATCGGCCGGATCGTAGACGAGGGCGTATGAGACGGGCAGGCGGGCAACCGCCGGGGCGGCCTTGGCTTGCTGTTTTATCCCGTCGACCGGGCTTGGCAGGCGATCCCGGCGGTCGTTCCGCGCGACGGTCTCGGCTTTGCCGGGAGTTCCGGGCACGCCGGCCTTGGGAGTGCGGTTCTTGTGCCGGACGGTCACAACGCGTGCGGTCTTTGCCGGCGCGGACTTGCCGGCCGCCGGGTCGGCCTCATTGGCCGAGATGCGCCGGAAGTCGGGCCGGCCGACGAGGCCTTCCGACAATTGCGAAAAACCCTGGGCGAGCACGGCCAGCATCACCAGGGCCACGAGGACGCCAAGGCCTGCTGCGGCAAGGCCGGCATAGGGATACCGTCTCAGGCCGACGCGCTTGGCCTGCGTTTGCGCTGCAAAGTCACCGCTCATGACCGGCCACCCACTGCACGCAACGACACGGTCTTCGGCGATCCGCACCGGTCGTCGCGCTGCGGCCAAACTCTCGTCACTTCGGAACTCATACGCTTGCCTTCCCATCCCGGAGCCCTTGGGCCTGTGGATGTCTTGTCCTGTTGCGATATCCCCATTCGCCCCTTCGGTCCGTCGACGGGCGCTTGCTGTCCGGCGCAAAGCGCGGAAAAAGCATAAAAAGCCGTCGACGGCGGCAAGCATTGAATAACCAAAATCTGCAAGATTCCGTTAACGCTGGTGGATGTGAAGCGGCGGCGGTTGCGATGGGCGAGCGTCCGCAAGCCGCGGCACCAAACCTGCAGAAAACGGTCATTTTGTGGTGGAGGGCCGCGGCGGATCGCGCGTCCGTGCCGGGGTTCGCTCAGGCGGTCTGGCGGGCGATGATCTCAAAGCCGACGTCGACGACGTTTTCCTCCACCGGTTCGTCGTCGAGGCGGGCGAGCAGTGCTTCGGCCGAGCGCTCGCCGATGGTGACGCGGTCGATCTTGACGGTGGTCAGCGCCGGATAGGTAAAGGCGGCGAAATTCTGGTCGCCGAAGCCGACGATGGCAACGTCTTCGGGACTGGCCAGGCCGCGGGCCTGGGCCTCGACCAGAACCCCCTGTGCCACCGTGTCGGAACTGCAGAAGACGGCAATCGGCGTCAACGTTGCAGCAAGCAGGTCGGCCAGCGCGCGGCGTCCGAGTTCCAGGCTGCTGACCGGGGAGAGGTAGCTGGTCTCCACCTTGTCGATGCCGCGTTCGGCGAGCTCGGCGGTGAAGGCGCGGTTGCGCAGGCGCGCGCGCGGATCGTCGGCGGAGGCAACGCCGAAGGTGCGGTGGCCGCGGTCGTGGAGATAGGCGGCGACGGAATGGCCGACCCGGGAATGGGAGAAGCCGACGGCGATATCGAGCGGCGTCGGGGTGATATCCCAGGTCTCCACGATCGGGATGCCGGCGGCCAAGAGGCGCTGGCGGCAGGTGGCGGAGTGGTGGATGCCGGTCAGGAAGATGGCGTCCGGACGCCGGCTCAGCACCGTGACGACCAGTTCCTCCTCCGCATCGGGATCGTAGCCGGTCTCGCCGAGGAACACCTGGTAGCCGCTTTCCCGCACCCGCCGGGTGAAGCTCTGGATGGTTTCCGCATAGACGAGGTTGGCGATGCTGGGAACGATGGCCGCGATCAGGCGGCTGCGGCTGGAGGCGAGCCCGCCGGCGAGCAGGTTCGGGACGTAGCCGGTGGAGGCGATGGCGTCCTGAATCCGGCTCAGCGTCTTTGCAGCGACCTTTTCCGGGTGGTTGAGGGCGCGCGAGACCGTGGTCGGGGCAACGCCGGCGAGCCGTGCGACGCTTTCCAGCGTGACGCTGCGCGCCGTGTGGCGCAGCCGGCCATCGCTATTCTCGATCTTCTTGGTCGGCATTCCAGCCACGAAGTGTCATCCACCTGCGAAACGGCCGGAAGCGTCACGTCACCGGCGCCGGGTTAAATAGCGTAAGGTCGTTGAAAATGCCAAGCCGGTCGGCGGCGGTTTGTCGCCGGCCGCTCGCCGTCTCAAGGATGAGGTGGAAGAGCTCGCGGCCGCAGTCCTCAATTGTCGCGCCTGCGGTCGCCACCCGTCCGGCGTCGAGGTCCATCAGGTCGTGCCAGCGGCCGGCAAGGGCCGAATTGGTCGCCACCTTCAGCGTCGGGCATTCGGCAAGGTTGTAGGGCGTGCCGCGGCCGGTGGTGAAGACGTGGACGTTCATGCCGGCGGCAAGCTGCAGGGTGCCGCAGACGAAATCGCCGGCCGGGGTGGCCGCGAAATTGAGGCCCTTGCGGCGGACCCGCTCGCCCGGGCCGAGCACGTCGACGATGCGGCTGGTGCCGGATTTGATCACAGAGCCGAGGGCCTTTTCGACGATGCCGGAAAGCCCGCCGGCCTTGTTGCCGGGCGTCGTGTTGGCGCTGCGGTCGGCGCCGCCCCGGCCGAGATAGGCGTCGTACCAGGCCATTTCGCGGGCAAGGGCCGCGGCAACCGCCTCGTCGGCGGCCCGTGGCGTCAGCAGGTGCACGGCGTCGCGGACCTCGGTGACTTCGGAAAAGAGGACCGTGCCGCCGGCGGCGACGATGAGGTCCGCGGCATAGCCGACGACCGGGTTGGCGGTCAGTCCGGAAAAGGCGTCGCTGCCGCCGCATTGCACGCCGACGACGAGGTCGGAGGCGGGGCAGGGCTCGCGGCGGCGGCGGTCGAGGCGCTCCAGGTGGCCTTCGGCCTGGCGGAGGATGCCGTCGACCATGGCGGCGAAGCCGGTGAACTGGAGATCCTGGAGGAAGAGGGTGGTGGCATCGTCGCCGGCTGCGCCTTCGGGCAGCAGCCGCTCCGGCCGCAGTTTTTCGCAGCCGAGGCCGATGACCATGACCTCGCCGCCGAAATTGGGGTTGCGGGCAAGGTTCTGCAGCGTGCGGATCGGCACCTTCGCGTCCGGCGCGGCGATGGCGACGCCGCAGCCATAGGAATGGTTGAGGCCGACGACGCCGTCGACATTGGGGTAGCGGGGGAGCAGCTCTTCGCGGATCCGCCGCACCACGTGGTCGACGACGCCGGCGACGCATTGCACGCTGGTGGTGATGGCAAGGAGGTTCTTTGTGCCGACGCTGCCGTCCGCGTTGCGGTAGCCGTCGAAGGAATAGCCGTCGAGTGCCGGCAGGATGGGCGAGGCGGCAACCGGTGGCGGCAGGGCGTCGAGGGACGGCGGCTCGGGCAGGTGGATGCGGTGTTCGTTGACCCAGGCGCCGCGGGCGAGCGGCGCCCTGGCGATGCCGATCACCGTGCCGTAGCGCAGCACCGACCCGCCTTCCGGGATGTCCGCCAGCGCCACCTTGTGGCCGAAGGGCACATTGTCGACCAGCGTCGTGCCGTCATCGAGTTCGGCGCCGACCTTCAGGCCGCCCTCGGTGAGGACGATCGAGACGTTGTCGTCGGGGTGCGTCTTCAGGGTCGGGACGGTGCCGGTCATTGGTCGGGCCCGTGGTCGCGGTCGCGCTGGCGCGCCTTGATGAGCCCGAAGATCGAATAGGCGACGGAGATGCCGATCAGCACCCACAGGAACATGGCGATCGGGCTCTTGGTGAAGAAGATGGAAAGGGTGCCGAAGGATTCCAGGCTCTTGACGAAATAGACCTCGGCCTGCTGCCCGAGGATGAAGCCGATGATCAGCGGCGCGATCTCCAGCCCGACCTTCTGTCCCAGATAGCCGAGGATGCCGAACAGGAGCAGCGTCCAGACGTCGAACATGATGCCGTAGTTGATGGCGTAGGCGCCGACGACGCACATCATGATGATGCCCGGATAGAGCAGGTATTTCGGGATCGTGATGACCTTCACGATGTGGCGGATGGCAAAGAACATGACCGCGAACATGACGAGGTTGGCGAACACCAGCGCCACCATCATGGTGTCCCAGGTGGCAAGGTTCTCGCCGATGAAGAGCGGTCCGAGCTGGATGCCCTGGAGGGTGAAGGCGCCGATGAGGACGGCTGTGGTGCTGTCGCCGGGAATGCCGAGGGACAAGAGCGGGATCAGCGCGCCGCCGGTGAGCCCGTTATTGGCGCTTTCGGAGGCGATCACGCCCTCCGGCGCACCCTTGCCGAGTTTCGACGGGTCCTTCGAAAAATTCTTCTGCTGGGTGTAGGAGAGCACCGAGGCGGCGCTGCCACCGACGCCGGGCAGCATGCCGACGAAGGTGCCGATGGCGCTGGAGCGGAAGAGGTTGACGATCTGGCCCCTGAAGACGGCGAAGGAGAACGGCTTGCCGGCCTCGAGCTTGAGGTCGCCGGCGACCTCCTCGCGGATGCCGGCTTCCGCCTCCTGGAAGATGGTGGCAAGGCCGAAGAGGCCGATCAGCACCGGCAAGAGCGAGAAGCCGCTTTCCAGATAGGGCTCCATGAAGCCGAACATCAGCCGGTATTCGCCGTTGCCGCCGACCGAGACGTCATAGGCGCCGATGAGGCTGAGCCAGACGCCGAGGACGCCGCTGAAGATACCGAGCAGCAGCCGCTTCGACAGCGAGGCGATGACGGTGAGGGCGAACAGGATGATCAGGAATTTTTCGATATAGGAGAATTTGATGGCGAAATCGGCAAGGGTCGGCGCGAACAGGAACAGCACCAGCGCGCTCAACAGGCCGCCGAACAGGGACGAGGCGATGCCGGTCTTCAGCGCCCGCTCGCCCTCGCCCTTTTGCGTCATCGGGTAGCCGTCGAAGGTGGTGGTGATCGAGGACGGCGTGCCGGGAATGTTGAGCAGGATGGCGGGCACGAGGCCGCCGGAGATGCCGCCGACATAGAGCCCGAGCAACAGCGCTAGGCCGTTGGTGAGGTCGAGGCCGTAGGTCATCGGCAGGCAGACGGCGACGGCCATCGTCGCGGTCATGCCGGGGATGGCGCCGAAGATGATGCCGACGACGACGCCGAAGCCGACGAGGCCGAAGAAGAGGGGGGTGAGGGCGCTTAAGAATTCCACGGGGCGAGCCTCTGGTGCGCGTGCGTCATGGCAGCGTGATGTGGAAGAGCTGCGCCAGGGTGTACCAGGCGACGGTCGGCGAGATCGTCGAACTGAGGCCGATGACGGCGAACCGGCGCCAGGTCAGGCCGTGCACGTAGAGCAGCGACAGGCCGAACATGAACGGCACCGACATGATCAGAAAGCCGAGACCGCGATTGGGGAAGAACTGGCCGACCCAGTCCATCGACACGAAGTATGCGACGGTGAGGATGAGGGTGCCGCCAAGACGCAGGACATCGACGTCGCTCCCCTTCGGCAAGAGCCGGCGCTTGCCCTCGCGGAACTCGCGGATCAGGCCGGGGCCATAGACGAGCGCGATGGCGATCGCCAAGACCAGCAGGATCCAGTGGATGATGGTCGGGAAAAACAGATGCGACTGCGAAAAGTCGATCCTGACGCTGAGGAAACCGGTACTCGGCATCGCGGAACCTCCCCCGAAGGCCTCTCCCAGGCCGCAACGATTACGACGACCTGACACCAAAGAAGGACGCGGTTCCAGCCCGTCTCTGCCCGAAGGGGCAGGGCCGGAACCGCGCAAGGGTAACCTATCGGATGGACTCGATGATGACCTTGTACTGGTCCATCTTGTCCTTCAAATAGGCCTGGGCCTCGGAGGAGGGTTTGAAGTTCGGAATGAAGAACGACTTCTTCTGGGTCTCCTGGATCTTTCCTTCGGCGAAGATCTCGCCGAGCGCCTTGTCGTAGAAGGCGACGATCTCGGGGGACATGTCCTTGTTGTAGAGGAAGAAGAACTCCTTATCGAAGGTGAAGTCCTTGCTGCCGTCCTGGGTGACGGAGGCGTTCGGCGACACGTATTTGAGGAGGTCCTCGCGGCTGGTCTCGCCCATGCCTTCCGGATTGGCCTGCTCGATGGTCTGCTTGCGCGCGGTCAACCAGACGAAGCGCATCGCCTTCTGGTCGTCGGCCGGCAGGCGGGTGTATTGCTCGTTGGCCTGGACGGAGCCGTTGATGAGGTCGGCCTGGCCGTCGAACAGGAGCTGGTTCTTGTCGGCCTGGGAGCCGGTGTTGACGGCGACGAGGTTCGCTTCCTTGCCCGGATAGCGGATCTTGATGGCGTTCTTCAGGGCGCTGAAGCCGATTTCCGAGACGCCGCCCGGCTGGATCGCGACGCGGATGCGCTTGCCGTCGGCACAGGCCTGGATGATGTCTTCGATGGTCTGGTAGGGCGAGCTCTTGGGAACCAGATAGGCGTTGCCCGGATTGATGGCGACGGTCGGGCCGACGGTGTAGTCGGCAAACGGGTTGGAATAGCCCTTACGGCCGTAGAGGAAGCCGAGATAGGACTGGTCGTGGAAGACCATGATGGTGTTGCCGTCCGAGAGCCGGTCGATTGCCTTGAAGGCGGCGCTGGCGCCGACGGCGTCGACCTTGACATTGATGTCGAGCTTTTCGGCAAGAGCCTTCGCGACGATGCTGGTGTTCTGGTAGGTGTCGCCGCCGGTCGACTTGGACCCGATGACGATGCGCACATTGCCGCCGATCGGCATGTCCTCGGCGAGGGCCTGCGAGGAGGCGATGCCGGCGGTCGCGACGAGGGCCGCAAGGAGCCCGGATTTCATGATGTTCATGCCATTTCTCCCATAGAAAATCTTTATTGGGACGCTCTCTTTTGGAGCGTCCGGTGAGCGCACGCGGCTCAAATGCCGCCTCCCGTCCCCGTTGTCCGTCGCGAAGGTGGCGATGTGCCATGCCCCGAACGGCAACCGGTTGTCGTTTCGCAGCGCCGCCGCCTCCGATGCCGGGAGTGAAAGCGCTGTCATTCCTTATCGTGAGGCGATCCGGAAATTCTGTCAATCCCGGTTGTGTCTTGTTAAAAACAGCTAATATGGCCGCAAAAACAGCCGTTTGACGGTGTATTGGCAAAAATGCAAAAAATATGGTTGCGCTTTCATTCAAGATTTGCCGAGATAGCGGGCGGCCCCGCCACGGGGACGAAACGATAAGGGCAGGAAGCGGCGCGGGTGGATATGGCGCAGACCTTCACTGCACGCATCAAAGGGTGGACGATGTCGGCAATCGAGGCCTATCCGGGGCAGTCTCCGAAGATCGTTGAAATGCTGGTGTTGCCGGTTGCCGGCCAGGACAGCATGCTGCTCAATCTGAGCGGCGCCCATGGACCCTTCTTCACCCGCAACGTCGTCGTGCTGACGGACGAGACCGGCCGTACGGGCCTCGGCGAGGTTCCAGGCGGCGAACGAATCCGCCGGACGCTGGAAGAGGCCGTTCCGCTCGTCGTCGGGCGCGAGGTCGGGGATTTCAACGCCGTGCTGCAGGCCATGGAGGCCGCTTTCGCCGGCCGCGATGCGGGCGGGCGGGGGCTGCAGACCTTCGATCTGCGCATCGCCGTCCACGCCATGACCGCCGTCGAGGCGGCGCTGCTCGACCTTCTCGGCCAGTTCCTCGGCTTGCCGGTCGCGGCGCTCCTGGGCGAAGGACAGCAGCGCGACAGCGTTCCTGTCCTCGGTTATTTGTTCTATGTCGCCGATCGCACCTCGACCGATCTGCCCTACAGGTCAGAGGACGATGTGACCGACCCCTGGTTCCGCCTGCGCAACGAGCCGGCCCTGACGCCCGACACGGTGGTGCGGCTGGCCGAGGCAGCTCACGAGCGCTACGGCTTCAAGGACTTTAAGCTGAAGGGCGGCGTCTTTTCCGGCGAGGAGGAAATGGCGGCCGCCGAGGCGCTCTCCAAGCGTTTTCCGGAGGGGCGCATCTCGCTAGATCCGAATGGCGCCTGGTCGCTGGAAGAAGCCATTTCGCTCTGCAAGGGGCGAGGCGACGTCCTTGCCTATGCGGAGGACCCGTGCGGCGCCGAGGACGGCTATTCCGGCCGCGAGGTGATGGCCGAATTCCGCCGCGCCACCGGCCTTGCCACCGCCACCAACATGATCGCCACCGACTGGCGCCAGATGGGCCATGCGATCCTGTTGCAGGCCGTCGACATCCCGCTCGCCGACCCGCATTTCTGGACGCTGCGCGGTTCGGTGCGCGTCGCGCAGATGTGCCGCGATTGGGGCCTGACCTGGGGCTCCCACTCCAACAACCATTTCGACATTTCGCTGGCCATGTTCACCCACACCGCGGCGGCAGCGCCCGGCCGGGTAACGGCCATCGACACGCACTGGATCTGGCAGGACGGCCAGAACCTCACCCGCGAACCGCTTCACATCAGGAACGGTGCGATCGCGGTGCCCGACCGGCCGGGTCTCGGCATTGAGCCGGACATGGACCGCATCCTTGCCGCCAACGCGCTCTACCGTGACCACGCGCTCGGCGCGCGCGACGATGCCGCCGGCATGCAGTTCCTGATTCCGGGCTGGACCTTCGACAACAAGCGTCCGTGCCTGGTCCGATAGGAGGATTTTTCCGATGCGAGCGAACAGACTGCGCGAAATCTGGGCCGGCGGAGGCGCGGCCGTCAATGGATGGCTGACCATTCCCCATGCCTTTGCCGCGGAAACCATGGCGCACCAGGGCTGGGATTCCCTCACCGTCGACATCCAGCACGGCGTCGTCGACTACCAGGCGGCGGTCAACATGATGATCGCCATCTCGACGACCGACACGGTCCCGGTCGTGCGTGTGCCGTGGCTGGAGCCGGGCATCCTGATGAAGGCGCTGGACGGCGGCGCCTACGGCATCATCTGCCCGATGGTCAATTCCGGCGCCGACGCCGAACGGCTCGTTAAGCTGACCCATTATCCGCCGCTGGGCACCCGCAGCTTCGGGCCGATCCGGGGCCTGCTCTATGGCGGCCCGGACTATCCGGAAAAGGCCAACGACACGGTCGTCGTCTTTGCCATGATCGAGACCCGTGAGGGGCTCGACAACCTGGAGGATATCCTCAGGGTCCCCGGCCTCGATGCCGTCTATATCGGCCCCTCGGACCTGTCGCTGGCGCTCGGCTGCAAGCCGACCTTCGACGAGGTGGATAAGCCGGCCGCCGAGGCCATCGACTACATCCTCGCCAAGGCCAAGGAGCACGGCAAGGTCGCCGGCATCCACAACGGCACGCCGGAATTCGCCAGGAAGCGCATCGAGAAGGGCTTCCAGTTCGTCACCATCGCCTCCGACGCCCGGCTGATGGCGGCCGGCGCAAAGCAGGTGCTGCACACGGTTCGGGCATAGCCCTACCGACAGAACTTCAAAGGAGAGACCAGTGAGCAAGGTTGGATTCATCGGAACCGGCATCATGGGCGCGCCGATGGCGGGCCATCTCCTCGATGCCGGCCATACCGTCACCACGCTCGACCGCGGCAAGGTGCCGGCGGACCTCAAGGACAAGGGCATCGTCCCCGTTTCGACCTCGCGCGAGGTCGCCGAGCAGTCCGAGATCGTCATCCTCATGGTGCCGGACACGCCGCAGGTGGAAGAGGTGCTTTTCGGCGAGGGCGGCGTTGCGGAAGGCCTCTCGGCCGGCAAGACGGTCATCGACATGAGCTCGATCTCGCCGATCGCCACCAAGGATTTCGCCAGGAAGATCAACGATCTAGGCTGCGAATATGTGGACGCGCCGGTGTCCGGCGGCGAGGTCGGGGCCAAGGCGGCGTCGCTCACCATCATGTGCGGCGCGACGGAAAAGGGGTTCGCGACGGCAAAGCCGCTGTTCGACCTGATGGGCAAGAACATCACGCTGGTCGGCGGCAATGGCGACGGCCAGACCTGCAAGGTCGCCAACCAGATCATCGTTGCGCTCAACATCGAGGCCGTCGGTGAGGCGCTGCTGTTCGCCTCCAAGGCCGGGGCAGATCCGGCCAAGGTGCGCGAGGCGCTGATGGGCGGCTTTGCCTCCTCCAAGATCCTGGAGATCCACGGCGAGCGGATGGTCAAGCGCACCTTCGATCCGGGATTCCGGATCGAATTGCACCAGAAGGACCTGAACCTTGCCCTGTCCAGCGCCCGGGCGATGGGCATGGGCCTGCCGAACACGGCAACGGCCCAGGAACTGTTCAACGCCTGCACGGCCCATGGCGGCGCCGGCTGGGACCATTCGGCCATGGTCAGGGCGCTGGAACTCTTGGCCGACCACGACGTCGCCTGACGTCGCCGCCCGACGTCGACGCCCCTTTGAGCGCAAAACCGGGAGAGACGGGTCTCCGCCCTCCCGGCCCGGTCCGACCCCCTGAAAAACCGGTAAGCCGATGGTTTGAGAAATTCCGCTGCTTTTTCGCATCGGCGTTATCTCCATTTTTACCAGTCGTCCGGAAAATCCCCGATTGTATACAAGGGATCGCGGGGGGCGACCGATGACTTTCAAAGGACTGAACGGCGCGCGCTGGATGCTGCTGGCATCCGTGCTGATGGCGTTGTTGTCCACACCGGCGGCGGCGAGCGAGGTCACCGAGGCCATCGCCGCAGTGCAGCGCAAGCTCGACTTCGCCTGGGTGCTTATCGCTGCCGCGCTGGTGCTTCTCATGCAGGTCGGCTTCCTGCTCGTCGAAGCCGGCATGGTGCGCTCCAAGAACGCCATAAACGTTGCCCAGAAGAACCTGCTCGACTTCGTCTTTTCCGTCGTCGTCTTTGCCGCCATCGGTTTCATGTTCGCCTTCGGCGGCTCGACCGGCTTCTGGATCGGCATCGACAGCAAGCTCCTGATGCTGTCCGACGTCGATGCCTGGGGCCTGACCTTCTTCGTCTTCCAGGTGATGTTCTGCGGCACCGCGGCGACGATCGTCTCCGGCGCCGTTGCCGAACGCATGCGCCTGTCGGCCTACGTGCTGTGCTCGATCTTCATCTCCGGGCTGGTCTATCCGGCCTTCGTGCACTGGGCCTGGGGGACGGCGCTGGTCGACAGCCCGGGTGCGTTCCTCGCCCATATGGGCTTTGTCGATTTCGCTGGCTCGACCGTCGTCCACGGCACCGGCGCCTGGATCGCGCTCGCCGCCTGCATCGTCATCGGCGCCCGCCACGGCCGCTTCGATGCCGACGGCAATCCGGTGCGGTTCCACGGCCACAGCCCGGTGCTGGCCACGGCCGGTGCGATCCTCTTGTTCGTCGGCTGGATCGGCTTCAATGGCGGCTCCACGCTCGAGGCCTCGCCGGCCGTCGCCCATGTCATCGCCAACACCGTGCTTGCCGCCGCCACCGGCGGCACGGCCGGCTACCTCCTCGGCTGGTGGCGCGAGCGGGTATTGCTGCCCGACAAGGTCTTCTCCGGCCTCCTCGGCGGCCTCGTCGCCGTCACCGCAGGCTGCATGGCACTGAAGCCCGGCGGCGCGCTGATCGTCGGCTTCCTCGGCGGGGCTTCCGCGGTCATCGGCATCGGTCTTCTGGAGCGCCGGTTGCACGTCGACGATGCCGTCGGTGCCGTCGGCGTCCATGGCGTTGCCGGTGTCGTCGGCACGCTCGGCGTTGCGCTGCTTGCCCCGGTGGAGAACCTTCCGGCCGGCGGCCGGCTCGCGCAGCTCGGCGTGCAGGCGCTCGGCTCGGGCGTGAATTTCGTCTGGGCCTTCGGTCTCGGTCTCGTCTTTTTCCACCTGCTCGGCAAGATCATCCTGCTGCGCGTCGACGCCCATGGCGAAGAGATCGGCCTCAACGAGTCCGAACACGGCACGCGTCTCGGCATCGGCCACGTCGAGGATGCGGTCGGTCGGCTGGTCGACGGCAAGGCCGATCTCGGCATGCGCCTGCCGGTCGAACCCGGCGACGAGGCCGAACGGATGACGCGGCTGTTCAACGCGCTGATGGACGCGATCGAGAACGAGGAGATCCGGCGCGGCCTCGACAAGGAAATGAGGCGCGACGACGAGGAGTCCGAGCGGCTGTCGGCGCTTGCCAACGCCACCTTCGATTCCATCGTCATCTCGGTGGAGGGTGTGGTCATCGACGGCAACGCGGCGCTGGAGACCCTGATCGGCCTGCCGCTGTCGCGCATCAAGGGACGCTCGATCGAGGAATTCGTCGACAATGCATGCTTGCCGCTGGTCGCCGAGCAGATGCAAAAGGCCGACACCGGCCCCTATGAACTGATCCTCCACCGCGCCGACGGCGCGGAAATTCCCGTCGAGGTGCGCGCCCGCGAGATCATCTACCGCGGCCTGCCGACCCGGGTCGCGGCGATCGTCGATTTGCGCGAGCGCAAGGCCGCCGAGGAGCAGATCCGGCACCTCGCCCAGCACGATCCCTTGACCGACCTTCCCAACCGGGCCGTCTTCACCGACCGTCTGGTGCGCTCCATCACGCTGGCGCGCACCAAGCCGATCGGCATTGCCGTCATCCTCATCGACCTCGACCATTTCAAGGACGTCAACGACCTGCACGGCCATCCCGTCGGCGATAAGGTGATCGCGGCGACGGGCGAAAGGCTGCGGCAACTGACCCGGCACACCGACACCGTGGCGCGGCTCGGCGGCGACGAGTTCGCCATCGTCCAGGCCGACGTGCAGTTCGCCAACCAGGCGGCCGATCTGTCACACCGGGTCGTCTCGATCCTGTCGCAGCCGATCGACTGCGGCGACGGGCTCGTGGTGCGTGTCGGCGCAAGTCTCGGTGTCGCACTATGCCCCGCCCATGGCGACAATCCCGAAACGCTGATGTCGCGCGCCGATACGGCCCTATACCGCGCCAAGATCCAGGGCCGGAACACCTACTGCATTTTCGAGGAAGGCATGGATGCGGCGGTCCGCAAGCGCCGCGTCCTGGAGGCCGATCTCTCCGCGGCCATCGAAGAGGAGCAGTTCGTCCTCTACCTGCAGCCCCGGCTCGACCTGCACTCTGCCGGGATCACCGCCTACGAGGCGCTGATCCGCTGGAACCATCCGAAAAAGGGCCTTATCGAGCCGGCCGATTTCATTCCGGTGGCCGAGCAGTCGGCGCGGATCGTGGGGATCGGCGAGTGGGTCCTGAAACGGGCCTGCGAAATGGCGACGCAGCAACTCGGCGCGGCGCGGATCAGCGTCAATGTCAGTCCGCTGCAATTCCGCGACAGGGGCTTCCTCGACAGCGTCCGCAACGCCCTTGAGGAGAGCGGGCTGAAGGCGGAGCGGCTGGAGATCGAGATCACCGAGAACGTCCTCATCGAGGACGACGAGCGGGCGCTTGAGATCCTGAAGGCGCTGAAGAAGCTCGGCGTCGGCATTTCGCTCGACGATTTCGGCACCGGCTATTCCTCGCTCAGCTATCTGAGCCGGTTCCCGTTCGATGCGATCAAGATCGACCGCTCCTTCGTGCACTCCGTCTCGCGGTCGGAAAACGTGCTGGCCATCGTCGAGACCATCGTGCGCCTCGGCCGCGCGCTCGGCATGCGGATCGTGGCGGAGGGCGTGGAGACCGCCGAACAACTGGTGCTGCTGCAGGCCGAAGGCTGCGACGAGATCCAGGGCTATCTCATCGGCCGGCCGCAGCCCCTCGGCTCCCACGCGACGATGTTGCCGGACCAGGTCGTCGACGCGCTGCACGCCGATCCGGTGCACGACAGGGATCCGATCGCGCAACTGAAACACGCCGCGGCAAGAATGCGCGATGCCGGGAAGCTGCCGATCCTGCCGGCGAGCGGCAAGGGCTGAGGCCCGACGGTCTCCGTCAGTCGCCGATATAGCGCCGGGCGACCTCTTCGAACGCCTCGGGATCCTTGATGCCGAGGTCGGCGAGGCCGGGCAGGTTGGGCGATGCCACGTTGTCCTCACGCATCAGCGCGACGACGCCCTCGGTGATCGGGGCGGCGGGGCCGAGAAGCCCGGCGGCCCGGGCCATCAGCGCCCAGCCGGCCATCGGCAACGGCACCAGCGGGCGCCGGCGGCCCTGAAGCTCCTGCACCGTCTCCACGCATTGCCGGTAGCTGAGGATGCTGGCACCGCCGAGCTCGAACAGCCCGCCCTTGCCGGTATGGGCCTCGACCGCATGGCGGATGGCACGGGCCACATTGTGCAGGGAGACAGGCTGCAGGCGCACGCTGCCGTCGCCGAAAAGGGGGACGGCGGGCAGCCATCGCGGCAGCCCGGCAAGGGCCGACAGGAACGCATCGCCCGGCCCGACGATCACCGATGGGCGCAGGACCATCGCCTCATCAAAGGCTTCGCGGACGGCTTCCTCGCCGCGGCCGCGGGCCGAGACATAGGGCGAGGGCGACGCCGGGTCGGCGCCGATGCCCGACATCTGGATCAACGTTTTGACGCCCGCCTCCCTGGCCGCTTCGGCGACGTTGCGGGCGCCGGCGACGTGGATGTCGTCGAAGCTGAGACCGGCGCTTTCCACATAGAGACCGACACAGTTGACGACCGCATCGGCGCCGGAAACGGCCTCTCTCACCGATGCCGGATCGGTGATGTCCGCGTGTCGCCATTCGCCGTGTTTCGGTTTATGCCGTGTGGCCGCAACGGCGCGGTGACCGTGTTGAAGGAGCTTGTCGATCACCTGCCGGCCGAGGAAGCCGGTCCCTCCGAAGACGACGACATGGCGTTGCGGACCGTGAGGCATGGGTTTCCTTTCCTCGACCGTTCGCGATGGTGCCGCGCCCACGCGAACGATCCAATTTTTCCTTGGTCAATGCGGAAGCGGTTCTGTCCTTCCTAAACCTTCCGGTACGGCGAGCGCCAGAGGGCGGACGTGATCGACGAAGCGCTGGACAGCAGGTCGCATGCCCGCGCGCCGCCACACCAGATGCGTGCCGACCGGACCGCAGCGGTCGGAGATCGGGATCATGCGCACCCGGTCGTCCGTATAGCTCTTCAGGTGCTCCGTCTGGACGGAAATCCCCATGCCGCAGGCGACGAGGCCGATGATCGCCGTGCTGTTCGGCACCCGCTGGACGACCCGGGGCGAGAACCCGGCATCGGCGCAGACCCGGTAGAGGATGTCGTGGAAGAAGGCCCAGCGGTCGTCGCGGCCGAGCACGAAATCGGCGTCTTTGAGGTCGGCGAGCCGGATCGCTTCTGCCCCGGCGAGCGCGTGGCCGACCGGCACGATCGCCACCAGGCGGTCCGCCTGGACCAGCAGGTCGCCGAGATCGGGATCGGTCACCGGCCCGGTGACGAAGCCGAGGTCGAGCCGGCCGGCCCGCATCATCTCATACTGGGCCTCGGTCCAGGCCTCCTGGAGCTGGATGGAGACGTCGGCCGCGTTGGCGCGGAACGACTGCACCAGTTCGGCGAGGCGGCCGGAGATGGCGATGTCGGTGTAGCCGATGGTGAGGTCGCCGGCGTCGCCAGCGGCGATCTTCTGGGCCTTGAGGACGGCGCTGCGGAGCATGGCGAGGGCTTCGGCCGATCCGGAGCGGAAACTCTCTCCGGCCTCCGTCAGCGCGACCTTGCGGGTGTTGCGCTCGAACAGCGCCACGCCGAGTTCGGTTTCCAGTTGCGCGATCGCCCGGCTGAGCGCCGGCTGGGTGACGCCGAGCTCGCGCGCTGCCTGGTGGAAGTTCAGCCGCTCGGCGAGAAGCTGGAAGTAGCGAAGCCGCCGCAATCCCGTTTGCATGATGCAAAACATGCATCAATACGAGCCCATTAACAATTACACAGTTCGAAATGCCTCCGTTATGGTTTTTGCATGCGATCCGAGCGAACGAGACGCAGGCACCAGACAGAGGACGACACAATGAACAGCATGATCCGGACAACGGCGGCGGCGCTTTTGCTGGTTTCCACGGTCGTGGGAGCAGGGGCTGCCGAGGTCACCATGAATGTCGGCTGGTCGACGCCGCTCGACTCCCAGTACGGGATCCTGGCCAAGAAGTTCGAGGAACTGGCCGAGACATACAGCGACGGCGCGATCGACGTGAAGCTGCATTGCTGCGGCCAGATCGCCAGCGAGGACGATGCCTTCCGGGCCATGCAGCTCGGCACGGTCGATGCCTATTTCGTCAGCCAGAACAACATCTCGCCGCACTGGCCGCTGATGGACGTCTTCGTGCTTCCTTACATGTTCCAGAACACCGAGCACCTCGTTAAGGTCGCCGACGGCCCGATCGGCGATCAGATCCGCGAGCAGATCCGCAAGGACACCGGCGTCCACCTGCTCACCTTCGGCGGCCCGAGCTACCGCGACTTCTTCAATTCCGTGCGCCCCATCAACACCATCGAGGACATGGACGGGCTCAAGATCCGTGTGCCGAAGAACGAGGTCATGCTGGCCACCTTCGAGGCCTTCGGCGCCGAGCCGGTGCCGCTTGCCTGGTCGGAAACGCCGACCGCGCTGCAGACCGGCACCATCGACGGCGGCGACAACGGCACCAGCGTCATCAAGGAAATGAAGTTCTACGAGTTCGCCAAGCACCTGGTGATCCTCGACCATTTCGCCAGCTTCACGCCGCTCTTGGCCTCCGACCGGTTCATGGGCAAGCTTGACGACGCCCAGCGCGAAGCGGTGCTGCGGGCCGCCAAGGAGGCGGGCGAGTATCACACCGAGATCACCCTCCAGCAGACCGAGGAGATCCGGAACTGGCTGGTCACCGAGGGCGGCATGGAAATGACGCGTCCGGAGCGCGCGCCATTCATCAAGGCCGCCCAGAAGGTGCAGCAGGAATTTGCCGCCAAGCGCGGCGAGGCCTTCACTGATCTCGTCAACGCCATCCAGGCTGCCGCCGAATAGGCTGCGTCCGGCGCGGCGGTCCGCTCCGCCGCGCCGCTTTTGCGGGTCCGGGACCATGTCCATTATCCATTGGCCCATCCTGGCCTGGCTTGAACGCCACCTGGAAGAAGCCGTGTGCTGCGCCGCGCTTTCCGTCGTCGCCGTCTGCGTCTTCCTGCAGGTGATCATGCGCTACCTGTTCCACACCGCGCTGCAGTGGAGCGAGGAGGTGGCGGCGATGGCCATGGTCTGGGCCGTCTATATGGGCGCCGCCCTGTGCGTGCGGGAACGCTTCCACATCCGCATCATGGCCGGCGTCATGCTGTTGCCGAAGCGGGCCGCGCTGGCCTCGATCCTGCTCGCCGATCTCGGCTGGGCCTCGTTCTCGGTGATGATGCTGGTGATCAGTGCCGATTACCTGTCGGTGCTGGCGCAGTTCACCTCGCGCTCGCCGCGGCTCGGCATCGACCAGCTCTACCCGCAATCCATCCTCGTCATCGGCTACGGCCTGATGCTTGCCCGCCTCATCCAGATCTACGTCATCTGGATCCGCGACGGCCGTCCCGGCTTTCCGGGCATGCGGCCGGAACACCAGATCGATCTGGAGACGGGGGTGGAGAAATGAGCCCGCTTTCCGCCCTTGCCGCGGTCTTCGTGACGCTGACCGTCGTCGGCATGCCGCTGTTTGCCGCCGTCGGGCTGACGACGATCCTGGCGCTCTACCTGATCGACATCCCGTTCACGCTGATGGCGCAGACCGGCTATTCGAGCCTGACGCCGTTTCCGCTGTTGACGATCCCGCTGTTCGTGCTGGCCGGACGGCTGATGGAGGTCGGCGGCATGGCCGAGCGGATGATCTCCGTCGCGACCAGCCTCGTCGGCGCCTATCGCGGCTCGCTCGGGCTCGTCACCTGCTTTGCCTGCATGCTGTTTGCCGCGCTCTCCGGCTCCGGTCCGGCGACGACGGCGGCCATCGGCTCCGTCACCATCCCGGCGATGCAGCGCGAGGGCTATTCGGTGCCGTTCGCCGCGGCCATCGCCGCCTCGGCCGGCGCCCTCGGCAGCCTGATCCCGCCGTCCAACCTGATGATCATCTACGGCCTCGTCTCGGAGACCTCGATCCCGCGGCTGTTCCTCGCCGGCATCGTGCCGGGGATCATCATCACCGTCATGCTGATGCTGACGACCTACGCGATCGCGGTCCGGCGCGGCTATGGCGGCTCCGGCGAGCCGTTCTCCTGGGGCCCGTTCCGCAAGGCGTTCTGGGACGGCAAATGGGCGGTCGGCGCGCCCCTCATCATCCTTGGCGGCATCTATGGCGGCGTCTTCACGCCGACGGAGGCGGCCTCGGTCGCGGTCTTCTATGCACTGTTCGTCGGTGTCTTCGTCTACGGCCAACTGACGGTGAAGAAGGTCATCGAATCCCTGCGCTTCACCGCGCTCCTAACCGGCATCCTGATCCTCCTGACGCCGACGCTCGCCTTCGGCCAGCTTTCCGCCTTCTACGACATTCCGAGCGCGGTGAAGGAGGGCATCACCTCGCTGACGACGAACGTCTATCTGGTGATGATCCTGATTGGCATCTTCTACATCATCATCGGCACCTTTATGGAAAGCCTGGCGCAGATCATCCTGTTCACCGCCGTTTTCCTGCCGCTGGTCACCAGCCTCGGCGTCGATCCGGTGCTGTTCGGCGTCTTTACCGTGATTACCTGCGAGATCGGCTTCCTGACGCCGCCGCTCGGCGGCAACCTCAACGTCGCCTCGCGGATATCCGGCGTCACCATCGAGCAGATCTCCGTTGCCGTCCTGCCCTACATCGTCGCCTACATTCTCGGGATGCTGCTTCTGATCTTCCTTCCCGACGTGGCGACCCTGCTTCCGGACATGGTCTACGGCCAAGCCCGCTACTGACATCCGCTTCAGACTCTCAAGGAGGATCGCATGCTCGACATTGTGATTAGGAACGGCCGTGTCTTCGACGGCACGGGCGCGGGCGAAATCGTCGCCGACATCGCGGTCAAGGACGGGCGGATCGCCGAGATCGGCCGCATCGAGGGCGCCGGCGCGGTCGAGCTCGATGCGGCGGGCCTTGCCGTCTCGCCCGGCTTCATCGACCTGCACACCCATTCCGACTTCACCCTTGCCGCCAACGGCAAGGCGGAGAGCCAGGTGCACCAGGGCGTCACCACGGAGGTCGTCGGCCAGTGCGGCGTCTCCTGCGCGCCGGCCCGCACGAAGGCCGACATCGAGCTGATGGCGCCGGGCTTCACCGAGGGTGCGGTCGACCTCGACTGGCTGTCCTTCGCCGACTATCTCGACCACCTCGACGGGGTGGAGCTCGGCGTCAACGTCGCCGCCTTCGTCGGCCACGGCACGATCCACCGGGCCGTCCTCGGCGATGCGCTCCGGCCGGCGAGCGACGAGGACGTCGAGGAGATGAAGGCGCTCCTGGAGGAGAGCCTTGAGGGCGGCGCCTACGGCTTTTCCACGGGCCTGGAATACTGGCCCGGCAACCTTGCCGATCCGGACCAGCTTGCCGAGATGGCGGGGCTCGCCGCCAAATACGACGTCCTCTACGCCACCCATGTGCGCAATCGCGACCGCTTCTACGACCTCGGCTTCGGCGAGGCGCTGGCAACGGCGCGGGCGGCCGGCGCGCGGCTGCAGATCTCCCATATCCAGCCCAAATACGGCGCGCCCGACTACGCCATGCAGCATGCGCTGGAGATGTGCGCGAGCGCCCGCGCGCGCGGCACCGACGTTGCCTTCGACGTCATCCCGCACGACTGGAGCCACACCCGCGTGCTCGCGATCCTGCCGCAATGGGCGCAGGAAGGCGGGGTGGGGGCCGTGCGCAAGCGGCTGACCGATCCGGCGATCCGCGCGCGGATCAAGAAGAACCCGCGGCCGATGTGGCGGCTGGTCAGCGCCGGCATCTGGGACAAGATCGTCTTGATGCAGTCGGACGCCAATCAGGACCTCGTCGGCATGACCTTCGACGAGATCGGCCGCAAGCGCGGCGCCGACCCCTATGACGTTGTCCTCGATCTCCTGCTGGAAGAGGACGCGGACATGAACCAGCTCATGTGGACGTCCCAGTCGTTTTCGGAGACTGACATCGAGATGGCGCTCGGCCATGACGATTGCGCGGTGATCTCCGATACTCTGGCGCTCGCGCCCTATGGCTGCCTCAAGCACCATATCGGCTCGCTGTCCGGCTATGGCTGGGCGGCGCGGTTCCTGCAGCACTATGTGCGCGACCGGGGCGTGCTGACGCTTGCCGAGGCGCTGCGCCGGCTGACCTCGCTGCCGGCGGCGCGGCTCGGCATTTCCGACCGGGGGATGCTCAAGGTTGGCGCGCGGGCCGATATCACGGTATTCGATGCGGAGAGCATCGAGAGCCATACCGATGTCGACAATCCGCGGCGCTACGCCACCGGCGTTGCCCATGTGATGGTCAATGGCGGCATCGCCATGCGCGACGGCAAGAGGACGGACGTCAACACCGGGCGCGTTCTGCGGCGCCACGGATAGGCGATCCGCCGAGGGAGAGACCATGTCCAACACGGGCACGCCGGAACGGTTCGAAAAATCCTTCACCCAGCAGGAGCCGATCCCGGAAGCGGCCATCGCCCGCGCCGTGGAGATCCTGCGCTCCGGGCGTCTGCACCGCTACAACACGGCACCGGGTGAGGAGTCCGAGGCGGCCCTGCTGGAACGGGACTACGCGGCCTTCCAGGGCAGCGACTATTGCCTTGCCTGCTCGTCGGGCGGCCAGGCGCTGCAGATCGGGCTCCGCGCCATCGGGCTCAAGCCCGGCGACAAGGTGCTGGCCAATGCCTGGACGCTGGCGCCGGTGCCGGGCGCCATCCATGCCGCCGGCGGCGTCCCCGTTTTCGTGGAGATCGACGACGACTGGCACATCGACATTGCCGACCTTCGCGCCAAGGCCGAGGCGAGCGGCGCCAGGGTGCTGATGCTCTCCCACATGCGCGGCCACATCGCCGATATGGAGGCCGTCTGCGGCACCTGCGAGGAATTCGGCATCACACTGGTGGAGGACTGCGCCCACACCATGGGGGCGCGCTGGAACGGGACGCTGTCGGGCAATTTCGGCCGCGTCGCCGGCCTTTCGGCCCAGACCTACAAGCACATCAATTCCGGCGAGGGCGGGCTGCTGACGACCAGCGATCCGGATGTCGCGGCCCGGGCCGTCGTTCTTTCCGGCTCGTACATGCTCTATGAGCGGCACGGGGCGATCCCGGGAAAGGATGCGTTCGACCGGGTACGGCTGGAGACCCCGAACCTGTCGGCCCGGATGGACAATCTGCGCGCTGCGCTGTTGCGCGAACAGCTCGCCGGTCTCAACGACAGCATTGCCCGCTGGAACGCGCGCTACCGGGTGCTCGAAGACGGCCTCAGGTCCGCGCCCGGCCTTCGTATCGTGGAGCGTCTACAGCACGAGGCCTTCGTCGGCTCCTCGATCCAGTTCCATGCGTCCGGTATCGGCGCGGAGCGCATCCCGGATTTCATCGGGAAATGCGCGGCGCGCGGCGTCGACCTCAAATGGTTCGGCGCCGCCGAGCCGGTCGCCTTCACCAGCCGCTACGATAGCTGGAAGTACCTTTCGGACCTCCCGGATCTGCCGAACACCAAGCGGGTGCTTTCCACCACCTGCGACATGCGGGTGCCGCTGACCTTCAGCGAGGACGACTGCCGCCATATCGCGCGCATCATCGCCGATGTTGCCGGGGAGTTCTGCGGCTAACCCGCTCCGGTTTTGCGGCTGACCGGCCAGACTTCCAGCACGGCCGCGCAGAGCACCAGCGCGCCGCCGGTAAGCTCCCACGGCCCGAGATGCTCGCCGGCGATGATCGCGGCGGAAACGGCGCCGATCAGGACTTCGGCCATCAACAGGATGCCGACGCGGGCAGGCTCTAGCCGCGGCGTTGCCCACATCAGGCCGGCCATCGACGCGCCCCACCAGATGCCGCCGGCAGCTAAAGCCCAACCGAGCGTGGGCCAGGGATTTTCCATGCCAACAAGGCCGGGCCAGGGGGCCAGGAGCGGTGCCAGGGCGAGGGCGCCGGCAAAGGCGCCAGCGGCAAAGATGAAGCTCGCCGCGCCTGGTTCCAGCCGGGCCTTTGAGCGGATGCCGGTGGTTGCCACAGACCACAGCATGCCCGAGGCGAGTGCCAGCCATTCACCCGTGCCCCTGGGGATAGGAACATCGCCACCGGCACCGAGCATGACGGTGAGGCCGGCAAGGCCGACGACGATGGCGGCGATGCGCAAGGTGGGCGTCGGCCAACCCATGACGTAGCGGCCGATGAGCGTGCTCCACACCGGCGTCAGGAAGAACAGGAGGATGACGATCGCCACCCGGCCGTAGACGAAGGCGATGGAATAAAGCACGAAGGCAACGCCGCCGAGGGCCACCGAGGCAATGGCGGAGACTCCGGCGGCCGCCAGATGCCGCCGGCCGCGGATGGCAAGGGGCGCGAGCAGCAGCGTTGCGGCGGCAACGATGGCGACCGAGCCCCAGGCGCCGGGCAATGCCAGCTCGGCAAGCCGGCGCACCGGCAGCCAGTAGAGCCCCCACAGCACCCCCGTCGCCACCACGGTGGCGGAGGCAAGGAAAGTGGTGCGATCGCCGTCCATCCGGCGGGTTAGACGGCATCGCGCTTCATGGCGCAAGCGGGCTGTCCGCAAAGACGTGCGGAAGATTTTGCTTTACCTCTCAAGGGTTGCGTCCGCATCCCCGAATACCACCCTCGTTGCGTCGAACTAACGCATTCAAACCGGCGTTTCGAACACCAGATTCACTACAGGCGTTACCGTGCGATCGCGGCAATCGGCGATCCGGCGAACGCCTGCAGTTTCAGCAGATGCTCTTTCACGGGAGAAGGACGATGGCTGAAACGTCACTGCCTGCCCCGGGTCTCGTCTTCGGCAATCGGCCGGCCCGGCAGGCGCGGGGACAGGTCGAACCAAAACAGCTTCAGGCCGCCGGTTCCGGCGGGGCGTCTTTGGCGGCCCGCTCGCGGGGGTCATGCCGTGCCGGCATGCAGAAACGCAGCACCAGGGACACGACAAGGAGACTGACCATGACCACCAAGCGCACAAAGCAGGCGGCGCCCATGCCGTCGACTTTCCTGCCCGAGGCCCTGTCGACCGGAATGGTCGCCATGGTCCGCGCGCAGAGCCGCCTTGCCACCACCGTCATCGACAGCAATGCCGAGGTCCTCGATTTCCTGAGGGGCCGGCTCCAGAAGGACCGGAACCTTATCGACGAGATCGCGGACTGCAACGACGCCACCGAAATGATGGATGCCTGGCTCGGATTCTGGACCGAGGCCTTCACCGGCTACACCAACGAATTCACGAAGGTGGCGCTCGCCAACGTCAAGACCGCCAGCGATGCGGTGCAGGAGATCGGCCGTGAGGCAACGAGCGGCACCGAGGCGGGCGGCATTCGCCCGGCGGCGTGAGCCATGACCAGCATGCATCGCGGGGCGGGCAGGACGAAGGACCAAAGGCGCCATGCGGCGGGGCGGCCGGCAGCCAAGGCGGCTGCCGGCGTCCCTGCGCCGAAGGTCGTGCCGTTGCCGGGTGTGGCCCGGCCGGCGAGCGAGCCCGCCATTGACGGGCGATCCGAACAGCCGGCGCTGGACTTCGACCGGCAGCTCCATGCGGCCTACGGGCAGATGAGCGGCGGGCTGTCGCTGCTCGGGCTCTATGGGGCCTATGTGGACTGGGCCGCGCATCTTGCCATTTCGCCGGCCAAGCAATGGGAGCTTGCCGGCAAGGCGGCAAAGAAATGGGCAAGGCTCGGCACCTATGCGGCCAAATGCGCCATGACGCCCGGCAGCGAGGTTGCCCCGTGCATCGACCCGCTGGCCCAGGACAAGCGGTTTTCGGCGCCCGGGTGGCAGGCGCCGCCCTTCAGCATCGCCTACCAGGCGTTCCTGCTCGGCCAGCAATGGTGGCACAACGCGACGACGTCGGTGCGCGGGGTAAAGCGGGAGGACGAGGCGCTCGTCGAGTTCTACAGCCGGCAATGGCTGGACATGGTGGCGCCCTCGAACTTTGCCGCGACCAATCCGGAAGTGATCGACCAGACGATCCGCGAACAGGGCCGCAACCTGTTACGCGGCGCGTCATATATGCTCGACGATGCCATGGCCGCCGTCGGCGCGGCCGACACGGACGGCACGGCCGGGCCGCTGCTCGGCAAGACCATGGCCGCGACGCCCGGCAAGGTCGTGCTCAGGAACCGGCTGATCGAACTCATCCAGTACAGTCCGAAGACGAGAAAGGTCCATGCCAATCCGGTGCTGATCGTGCCGGCCTGGATCATGAAGTACTACATCCTTGACCTTGAGCCGGGGACCTCGCTGGTCGAATACCTCGTCGGCAAGGGCCACACCGTCTTCTGCATCTCCTGGAAGAACCCGGATGCACGGGACCGGGACCTTGCGCTCGACGATTATCGCCAGCTCGGCGTCATGGCGGCGCTCGATGCCATTGCCGCCATCAACGGGCCGGCGCCGGTCAACCTCGTCGGCTACTGCCTCGGCGGCACGATGGCGCTGATCGCGGCGGCGGCGATGGCGGGCGTGAAGGACGAGCGGCTTGCCTCGATCAGCCTCTTGGCCGGCCAGGGCGATTTCGCCGATGCCGGCGAACTCGGCCTCTTCGTCACCGAAAGCCAGCTCGCGCTCACCGAAGACATCATGGAAACGGTCGGCTATCTCGACCAAAGGGCGATGGCCGGGGCGTTCCGGATGCTGCGCTCGCGCGACCTCGTGTGGTCGCGGATGGTGCGGGAATATCTCCTCGGCAAGCGGGCGACGCCGGACGCGTTCCAGCTCTGGAACCACGATGCGACGCGGATGCCGGCGCGCATGCACGGCGACTACCTGCGCTCCATGTATCTCAACAACGACCTCGCCGAGGGCCGCTTCAAGGTCGCCGGCGAGCGCGTCTTCCTGGAGAATATCGAGGTGCCCGCCTTCGTGGTGGCGACGGAACGCGACTACATCGCGCCCTGGCAGTCGGTCTTCAAGCTGACGCTGATCCTCGGTGGCGACGTCGTCTTCGCACTCGCCTCCGGCGGCCACAACACCGGCATCGTCGCCGCACCCGACAACCCGAAGGCCTCGCACCGGCTAATGGAGCATCCGGAGAACGCGACCCATCTCGACCCCGACGAATGGCGTGCCGACACCGCGCCCGAAAAGGGAAGCTGGTGGCCGGCCTGGGAGGGCTGGCTTGACGGCCTCGGCGGGCCGATGCGCGCGCCGCCGCCGCTCGGCAATGGCGAGGCGGGCTATCCGCCGCTCGGTGCGGCCCCCGGCGACTATGTGATGGAGACCTGAGGACGGCCGCCGGTCGGTGTATGATGGGGAGGGGCGTGTTTGCGGCAGTGAGTCGATGGAACAGGCGGCGGAAGCTTCGGGACGGGTGATCGCGGTGCGCGGCGCCGTCGTCGACGTTGCCTTCGATGCCGGCCCGCTGCCGCCCATCGACGACGCGCTCCTCATCGAGCGGGGCGGGGCTGCGCCGATCCTCGCCGAGGTGCAGGCGCATCTCAGCGAGCGCACCGTGCGCGCCATCGCGCTGCAGGCGACGGCCGGCCTTTCCCGCGGCGCGAACGTGCGTGTTCCGGGAACGCCGCTGGAAATGCCCGTCGGCGAGGCCGTGCTCGGCCGTCTCCTCGACGTTGCCGGGCAAACGGGTGACGGCGGCGAGCCGCTTTCCGAGGATGTTCCGCGTCGGCCGATCCACCGCAAGCCGCCGGAATTTTCCCGCCAGACCGGGACGACGGAGCTTTTCGCCACCGGCATCAAGGTCATCGACCTTCTCGCGCCTATCGCCCAGGGCGGCAAGGCGGCGATGTTCGGCGGCGCCGGCGTCGGCAAGACCGTGCTCGTCATGGAGCTGATCCACGCCATGGTCTCGGCCTATCAGGGCATCTCCGTCTTTGCCGGCATCGGCGAGCGCTCGCGCGAGGGCCACGAGATGCTCCTCGACATGCGCGAGTCCGGCGTCCTCGACCGCACCGTGCTGGTCTACGGCCAGATGAACGAGCCGCCGGGCGCGCGCTGGCGGGTGCCGATGTCGGCGCTGACGATTGCCGAAACGTTCCGCGACGAGGACCGCCGCAACGTGCTCCTCCTAATGGACAACGTGTTCCGGTTCGTCCAGGCGGGGGCCGAGATCTCCGGCCTGCTCGGACGGCTGCCCTCGCGGGTCGGCTACCAGCCGACGCTGGCGAGCGAGGTCGGCGCGCTGCAGGAGCGGATCGCCTCGGTCGCCGGCGCGGCCGTCACCGCCATCGAGGCGGTCTATGTGCCGGCCGACGATTTTACGGACCCGGCGGTCACCACCATCGCCGCCCATGTGGACAGCATGGTGGTGCTGTCGCGCGCCATGGCGGCGGAGGGCATGTACCCGGCCATCGACCCGATCGCCTCCTCCTCGATCCTGCTCGACCCACTGATCGTCGGAAAGGAGCATTCGGACACGGCCATCGCGGTGCGCCAGACGCTGGAACACTACCGCGAACTGCAGGACGTGATCTCGCTGCTGGGCATGGAGGAGCTGGGTCTTGAAGACCGGCGCACGGCGGAGCGGGCGCGGCGCCTGCAACGCTTCCTGACCCAGCCCTTTAGCGTGACGGAGGCGTTCACCGGCGTTGCCGGCAAGTCCGTCGGGATCGCCGAGACCATAGCCGGCTGCCGGGCGATCCTTGCCGGCGACTGCGACGACTGGCCGGAAAGCGCACTCTATATGGTCGGCACGCTCGACGAGGCGCGACAGAAGGCGAAGGGCGAGCCGAAGGCGACCAAGGTCGCGGCTGCGCCATGACGCTTTCCCTCACCATATCAACGCCGATGGCGGTGCTGGTCGACGGCGCCGAGGTGCAGTCCGTGCGGGCCGAGGACCTCAGCGGCAGCTTCGGCATCCTGCCGGGGCACACCGATCTCCTCACCGTGCTGCCGGCGTCTGTGGTGCGTTGGCGGCTCGCCGACGGGGCGATGCGCTATTGCGCGATCCGCGGCGCCGTCTTCGCCGTCAGCCACGGCCGCGAGGTGGCCGTTGCCTGCCGGGAGGGGGTGCTGGGCGACGACCTTGAGCGGCTCGAGGCCACCGTCCACGCGGAGCGGGAGCAGGAGGCCGATGTGGACCGGCGCGCGCGGGTCGAGCAGATGCGCCTCCATGCCCAGGCGGTGCGCCAGCTCATGCGCTTTCTTCGCCCGCAGGGACCGTCCGCCATGGCGCGGCAAGTCCAACCGGAGGACGCGCCGTGAGCGACGACGACCAGTTGGCCGAGGCGGCGCGGCGCGCGGCCGCCGGCCGCGACAGGGCGCGCAAGGAGCCGGAGCCGTCGCTCGGCAAGCGCCTCGGCCAGATCGGCATCCTCGGCTGGGCCATCGTCGTGCCGATGCTGATCGGACTGTTCGTCGGCCGCTGGCTCGACCGGACGTTCGAGAGCGGCGTCTTCTTTTCCGCCCCACTCCTCATGGTCGGTGCGGTCATCGGCTTCTGGTCGGCCTGGAAATGGATGCACAGACAATGACGGCGGATGTTTTCTCCATTCTCCTCCATGTCGCGCTCGGCCTCGTTGCCGGGTTCGCGGTCGGCCTCGTGCATTTCCGGCTGCTCTGGTGGAACACGCAGATGCTGCTCGGGGCCGGGTCTGCCGTCGCGGCGATCGCGGTCATCGTCCTCCGTTTTGCAGTCCTCGTCGGCGTGTTCGTGCTGCTTGCCCAATTCGGCGCGCTGGCGCTGCTCGCCGGCGCGGTGGGAGTGCTCGCCGCAAGACAGGTCGCGGTGAAACGCTATGGGGGCACGGCATGAACGGCTCGCCGCTCGTCCTGGAGCCGGTCTTTTTCGTCGGGCCGGTGCCGATCACCGATCCTGTGATCGTGACCTGGGTCCTGATGGCGGTGCTGGCGCTTGGCTGCGCGATCCTTACGCGCCGACTGAAACTCCGCCCGAGCCGGACGCAGGCGGCGCTGGAGCTGTTCGTGACCGCCATCGACGGCCAGCTCCGCGACATCGTCGGCGGCGATACGGCGCCCTATCGCGCGCTCATCGGCACCATCCTCGTCTATGTGCTGGTTGCCAACTGGATGTCGATCGTCCCCGGCGTCGAGCCGCCGACCGCGCATATCGAGACCGATGCGGCGCTCGCCCTCATCGTCTTCGGGGCGACCATCTGGTTCGGCGTTCGCGCGCGGGGGGCGGGCGGGTACCTGAAAACCTTCGCCGAGCCGAGCTGGGTGATGATCCCGCTCAATCTCGTCGAACAGATCACCCGCACCTTCTCGCTGATCGTGCGGCTCTTCGGCAACGTCATGAGCGGCGTCTTCGTCGTCGGCATCATCCTGTCGCTCGCCGGCCTCCTGGTGCCGATCCCGCTGATGGCGCTGGAACTCCTCACCGGTGCCGTCCAGGCCTACATCTTCGCCGTCCTTGCCGCCGTCTTCATCGGCGCCGCCGCCTCCGAGGGCGGCTAACCCCAGAGAGGTTCCCCATGAACTGGATCGAGATCGTCAGCATCTTTTCCGCCGCCCTCGCCGTCTCTTTCGGCGCTATCGGGCCGGCGCTCGGCGAGGGAAGGGCGGTTGCCGCGGCGATGGACGCCATCGCCCGCCAGCCGGACGCGGCCGGCACCCTGTCGCGGACGCTCTTCGTCGGCCTTGCCATGATCGAGACGATGGCGATCTACTGCCTCGTCATCGCCCTCCTGGTGCTCTTCGCCAACCCGTTCACCTCGTAAGAATCGGCGCGCGGCCATGCAGATCGACTGGTGGACGCTCGGGCTTCAGACCGTCAACGCGCTCGTTCTGGTCTGGCTGTTGGCGCGCTTCCTGTTTCGGCCGGTGGCAAACATCCTCTCCGAGCGCCGGGCCGAAGCCGAAAAGACGCTGGACGACGCCGCAGCCGCCAGGAAGGCCGCGGAAAGCGAGCGGGAAAAGGCAAAGGCCGAGGCGGCGAAGACTGCCGCTGGCCGTAGTGCCGTTCTGGATGCGGCTCAGAAGGAGGCCGAAAAGCAGAAGACATCGCTGTTGGCCGCTGCGCGGGCCGACGCCGACAGACTGCGCGACGAGGCGAAAGCGGCGATCGCCGGGGAGCGGCGGGCCGAGGAGAAAAAAATGAGTGCGCGGGCCGGACGGCTGTCGGTCGATATCGCCAAGCGGTTGCTGGAACGCCTTCCGGACGAGGCGCGCATTGCCGGTTTCATCGACGGCCTTGCCGAGGGCGTCGCTGCGCTGCCGGAGGCGGCGCGGGCGGAGCTCGGCGACGGTTCCGGGCCTATGACGCTCGCCGCACCGCGCGCCCTGCAGGATGCCGAAAGGGACGCCTGCAAAAGCGCCCTCCGCAAAGCGCTCGGGCACGACGTCGATATCAAGGTCGCGGTCGATCCCGATCTCATCGCCGGGCTGGAACTCACCGGCCGCCATGCCTCGGTGCGCAACAGCTTCCGGGCTGATCTGGAACACCTTCAAGCGGAGCTGACACGCCATGACGACGCCTGATGCGACCGGCGAAAAATGGCTGGAGCGCCGCCGCGACACCGTGGCCTCGGCGAAGCTCGGGCCGGAGGCGGAGACCGTTGGCCGGGTGGAGAGCGTCGGCGACGGCATCGCCTTCGTTTCCGGCCTGCCGGATGCGCGGCTCGACGAATTGCTGCGTTTCGAGGGCGAGCGCTACGGCTTTGCGCTGACCCTCGACGAGGGCCGGATCGCCGTCGTCATCCTCGACGAGGCGACGGAGATCGAGGCAGGCATGCGGGTGACCGGGACGGGCGAGGTGGTGCGCGTGCCGGTGGGCGAGGGGCTGCTCGGCCGCGTCGTCGACCCGCTCGGCCGGCCGCTCGACAGCGACGCGCCGGTTGCGGCCGCCGAGTGCCATCCGATCGAGCGGCCGGCACCGGCCATCGTCGACCGCGACCTCGTCGCCGCGCCCGTTGAGACCGGCGTCCTCGTCGTCGATGCGCTGTTCGCCCTCGGCCGCGGCCAGCGCGAACTGATCATCGGCGACCGCGCCACCGGCAAGACGGCGCTTGCCGTCGATGCCATCATCAACCAGCGCGACAGCGACATGATCTGCGTCTATGTCGCCGTCGGCCAGCGGGCATCCGCCATCGAGCGGGTGATCGACGCGGTGCGCCAGCACGGCGCGCCGGAGCGCTGCATCTTCGTCGTCGCGCCGGCTGCCGTCGCCCCCGGCCTGCAATGGATCGCGCCCTTTGCCGGCTTTACCATGGCCGAGTATTTCCGCGACCGGGGCGGCCACGCCCTCATCGTCGTCGACGACATGATGAAGCACGCCGCCACCCACCGCGAACTGGCGCTCCTCACCCGCGAGGCGCCCGGACGCGAGGCCTATCCGGGCGACATTTTTTACGTCCATGCGCGCATGCTGGAGCGGGCGGCGAAGCTGTCGGAAAAACTCGGCGGCGGCTCGCTGACGGCGCTGCCGATTGCCGAGACCGATGCCGGCAACCTTTCCGCCTATATCCCGACCAACCTCATCTCCATCACCGACGGCCAGATCGTGCTCGATTCGCGCCTGTTCGCAGCCAATCAGCGGCCGGCCGTCGATGTCGGCCTTTCCGTCAGCCGCGTCGGCGGCAAGGCGCAGAAGCCGGCGCTGCGAGAGGTTTCCGGCCGGGTGCGGCTCGACTACGCCCAGTTCCTGGAACTGGAGATGTTCACCCGCTTCGGCGGCCTGTCGGATACCCGCGTCAAGGCGCAGATCGCCCGCGGCGAGGCCATCCGGGCGCTGCTCACCCAGCCGCGGTTCTCGCCGCTGCGTCTTGCCGACGAGGTGGCGCTGCTCGCTGCCCTTGCCGAGGGCGTCTTCGATGATGTCCCGGCGGGCGTGGTCGAGGCGGTGCGCGGACGGCTTTCCGCCCATCTCGATGCCCAGGCTTCGGGCGCGGTTGCGGCGGTCAGGGAGACGGGCGATCTGACGGCGGAAACGCGGACGGCGCTGGTCGAGGCCGTGAAGGCCCTCGTTGCGGAGGTTGCGGCGAAGGGGCGGGCGTCATGACCGGCCGGCTCAGCGAGGTCGACGAGAGGATCGGCAGCGTCCGGCAACTGAAGGCCGTGATCACCGCCATGCGCGGCATTGCGGCGGCACGGGCGCAGGAGGCCAAGGCCCATCTTGCCGGCATCCGCGCCTACGCGGAAACGGTCGGCGGTGCCATCGGCGAGGCTCTCGCATTGATGCCGGACGTCGACGGACGGATGGCGGGCGAAACGGCCGCTGGGCGGCGGCTGGTGATCGCGCTGTCGTCCGAACAGGGGTTCGTCGGCACCTTCAACGAACGGGTGCTGGATGCCGCCGGGCGGCATCTGAAGGGTGCGGGCGAGGCCGAGCTTTTTCTCGTCGGCGATCGCGGGCTGATGGCGGCGGCGGAGCGCGAACTCAACGTTGCCTGGTCGGCGCCGATGGCCGCCCATGTGGAGGAGGCGCAGGGGCTTGCGAACCGGCTTGCCGATGCCGTCCTCAAGCGGCTGTCGGCGGGCGTCACCGCGGTGACGGTGGTCCATGCCGTTCCCGCCGACGGGGGCGGCGCCTTTGCGCTTGTCGACCGCAGCCTGGTGCCGCTCGATTTCGAGCGGTTCCCGGTGGCAAGCCGGGCCATCCCGCCGCTCGTTACCCAGGACCCCGGCACGCTGATCGCGCAGCTTGCCGACGAATACCTTTTTGCCGAACTGTCAGAGGCGATCATGCTCTCCTTTGCCGCGGAGAACGAGGCGCGGATGCGGGCGATGATCGCCGCGCGCCACAATGTGGACGAGCGGCTCGACGACCTGACCGGCCTCTACCGGCGCCTGCGCCAGGACGAGATCACCGACGAGATCATCGAACTCGCCTCCGGTGCCGACGCGGGAGCCGGCTCCCGCTAGGGGGCTGGTGCAGTGCGGCGAAAAATCACTCTTCAGGAAGGGCCGAATGGCGGCTGCCAGCGGCCGGCGCGGAAACGCCGGTTTTGTGTGCGGCGCGGCATGGGTATCACATTAGGACATGTATGCATAAGTAAATGCTATTTGATATTATAGCAGGGCCGGCACACACTTTGAAAAAACAACAACACCATTCCAGCAGAAGGGTAGAACGTGACGGCCGAACCGACGATTCTGGTGGCCGCCTACGGTGCGTGGGCGAAGGCTGAAAACAATCCCGCAACATTGGCCTTGAGGGCCGTCATGGCCCGCGACTGGGCCGGCATCAACCTCGTTCCGCTCGAGGTGCCGGTGCTGACCGACCGGCTCTTCGACACCATCGAGGCAGCGCTCGCCGAGCATAAGCCCGACGTCTGGCTCGGCATTGGCCTTGCCCCCGGCGCAACGACGATGCGGGCCGAAATGCTCGGCACCAACTGGCGCGATTTCGACGTGCCGGACGCCTCGGGCAACAGCCTCGCCGGCGTGCCGGTCATCGAGGGAGCGCCACCCGCCTACAACGCCACCATCCCGAACCGGCGGATCGTCGAGGCGATGCGGGACGCGGGCATTCCGGCGATCGTCTCTTATGCCGCCGGCAATCACATGTGCAACCAGATGCTGTTCACGGTGAGCCACCTCGTCGCCGAGCGCGGTTTGCCCATGAAATGCGGCTTCCTGCACGTGCCGTTCACGCCGGAACACGTGGCAAAGCAGGGCGACACGCACGATCCGGAGCCGTCTATGGCGCTTTCCATGATGGCGGACGCAGTCTCGATTGCGCTGGGCGAGATCATCGCGGACTGGGATGCCGTGTGATGCATGCCCTGATCGCCTTTGCCGCCACGCCGGCCCGCACCGTCGATCCACCCGATAAAGCGCCACGGCCATGAGCGACCCCATTCTCGAACTGCGCGGGCTCCACAAGCGCTTCGGGACTGCGGTTCCCGCGGACGACTTCTCCATGGACGTGGACCGGGGCGAGTTCTTCACCATGCTCGGCCCCAGCGGGTCCGGCAAATCGACCATCCTCAGGATGATCGCAGGGCTGGAATATCCCGACCGCGGCAGCATCGTCATCAACGGGCGGGACATGACCCGCGTGCCGCCCTGGGACCGCCATCTCGGCATGGTGTTCCAGAACTATGCCATCTTCCCGCACCTGAATGTCGGCGAGAATGTTGCCTACGGCCTGCGCAAGACCGGCTCCTCGAAGGCCGACGCCAGGATCCGGGTGGAGGAACTGCTTTCCCTCGTCGGCCTTGAAGGCTTCGGGAAACGCAATATCGCCCAGCTTTCCGGCGGCGAGCAGCAGCGGGTGGCGATCGCCCGGGCGCTCGCCCCGAACCCGTCGATCCTGCTCCTCGACGAACCGCTGTCGGCGCTCGACGAAAAGATCCGGCGCGAGATGCAGGACGAGTTGCGCAACATCCACCAGCGCACCGGCACCACCTTCATCTACGTCACCCACGACCAGGAAGAGGCGCTGACGATGAGCGACCGGGTCGCGGTCCTCAATGCCGGGGCCTACGTGCAGTGCGACACGCCGAAGGAGATCTTCCGCTATCCGCGGACGCCCTTCGTCGCCCACTTCTTCCGCGGCTGCAACGTGTTGAAGGCCGAATACCACCGCCGCGACGGCAAGGTGGTCGTGTCTCTTGCCGGCGCCGAGGCGGTGGTCGATCCGCGCGGGCGGGACCTGTCCTCCGGGTGCCTTGCGATCCGCGGCGAGACCGTCCATTTCGGCCCGCCTGCCGCAGCCTCCAACATGGCGCTCAACGCCACCATCGAGGCGATCACCTATCGCGGCCTCTACAGCAACTACCATTTGAAGCTTGCCGACGGCCAGACGCTGGAAGCGACGCTTTCCCAGCGCAGCTCGATGGCCGTCGGCGACACCGTCTACATCTCCATTCACGCCGACAATCTCGTCGTGCTTGAGCCGGATTGAGGCCCAGAGACAATGGACCCGGTCCACCCCTTCCCGTGAACCCGTTCCTTCCAAGAGCCAGGGAGTTCATCATGTCAGACTTCAAGCGTTTCACGCCGCATCTCAATCGGCGCTCGTTCCTCAAGACCACCGGCATGGCCGGCGCCGCCGCGCTCGCCGGCAGTTTTTCGCCGTTTTCCGCCCTTGCCGCGGACGGCACTGTGACCATCGCCGATATCGGCGTCGGCGACCCGGGCGGCGACTGGACGAAGTTCAAGGCCGCCACCGGCAAGGACGTCAATCTGGTCTCGATCGGCAATGCGCCGTCGGCCGTCGTCAACCAGTTGCTCGCCGGCGGCGGGCAGAAGACCTTCGATATCATCAACATCGTCGGCGGCATGCAGAAGCCGCTCGCCGAGGCGGACCTGATCGAGGTCATCGACACCTCCAAGATGCCGAACTTCGCCAAGAACACCTATATCGACACCTATCTCGCCGAGGGCTCGCCGGGCTTCGACTTCATCGGCTATGACGGCACGCTCTATGGCGTGCCGACCGTGCTGCAGGCGGATTCCTTCGGCTATCTGCCGGACAAGACCGGCGAGATCGACAGCTACGGCGCGTTCTTCGACCCGAAGTTCAAGGGGTTCGTTGCCCTTGAGGACAACTACACGACGACCGGCCAGAAGACCGCGCTCTACCTGAAGGCCAACAAGCTGGTCGATATCGAGGATCCGGCCGACATGACGCCGGAGGAGCTGAAGAACGTCATCGACTTCCTGATCGAGAAGAAGAAGGAAGGCCAGTTCCGGCTCATCTGGTCGGGCTTCGAGCAGGGCGTCAACCTGCTCACCAGCCAGGAAATCTACGTCATGGACTGCTGGGAGCCGATGGTCTTCGTCGCCCGCGACAAGGGCGTCAACGTCGAATACGCCTCGCCGAAGGAAGGTTATCTGCTCTGGGCGATGGCCGCCTATCTGGTCAACAATCCGGATCGCAGCGACGAGGAGACGGCGGCGGCCTACGACCTCCTCAACTTCATGCTCGGCCCCTGGTACGGCGCCAAGATCACCGGCATGCGCGGCTACATGACCAACCCGATGGCGGCGGAGTATGCGGCCGCCCATCCGGAGGAGTTCTCCAAGGAAGAGGCCGACAAGATCGCGGCCATCGACGCCCGGGTGAAGGACAAGTTCGCCTATGGCGGCACCTGGCAGAACCGCTGGCCGACCCATGTCGAGGCATACGAAGAGGAGTGGCAGCGCTTCAAGGCCGCATAGGCCGGGCTGCGTAACCTCCCGACCTTCAGCATGACGGCATGCCGACAGTGAGGACACCACGATGAAAAGCATCCGTTTCGACGCTCTTCTTCGCGTCCTCGTGCTCGGCCTGCCGCTCCTTCTGGTGGCGATCCTGATCCTTGGCCCGCTGGGGATCATGGTCGCCGTCAGTTTCTGGAAGAAGACGGGATTTGCTATGGTCCCGGATGTCACCTGGCACGCCTATGCGACGTTCCTCTCCGGGGTTCGGATCGAGGTGTTCTGGCGCAGCCTCTGGGTGGCGGTCTCCTCCACCGTGCTGATGCTGCTGATCGCCTATCCGCTCGCCTATATCGTCGCCAAGAAGGTGCGCCCGACGCTGGTCGGCGTGACGTTGTTTCTCTTTTCCGTGCCGTTCCTCGTCAACTTCATCATCCGCACCTTTTCCTGGTCGGACATCCTCGGCCGCAGCGGCTTCGTCAACAGCGCGCTGATGGGGCTCGGGCTCACCGATGCGCCGCTCGACTGGCTGCTCTACAGCGATTTCGCCGTCTATCTGGGGCTGGTCACGGCCTATATGCCGTTCATGATCTTTCCGATCTGGCTGTCGCTTTCCGGCACCGACAAGCGCTACGAGCAGGCGAGCTGGGTGCTCGGCGAGGGACGGCTGATGACGTTCTGGCGGGTGACGCTGCCGCTGTCGCTGCCGGGCGTCTTTGCCGCCGCCATCTTCGGTTTCGTCGGCGCCTTCGGCGAATTCGCCGTCTCCGTCATCCTCGGCGGCACCGGCTACCAGCTTCTCGGCAATTCGATCATCTCCTCGCTTAACGTCATCAACTATCCGCTGGCCTCGGCGATGTCGACATTTGCCGTTCTCGTCATGTTGATCCTTCTGGTGGCGTGGTTCTTCTTCTTCGATTTGCGCCTCTTCCTCGGCAAGATCATGGGGCGCCAATGACGGTTCCCGCCCCCACCTCCGCACAGCGCGCCGCCAACGGCCTCGTCTGGGGGTTCGTCGCCCTGGTGCTCGTCTTCCTCTATGCGCCGATGGTGCCGCCGGTGCTGCGGTCCTTCGCGGGCGCGTCGGTGGAGAATGGTGGCCTGTTCGCCAGCTACCGGGCGATTTTTGACGACCCGCTCCTCATCGGCGGCATCTGGAACACCGTCATGATCGGCGCCATCGTCGCCGTGGTCACGCCGGTGCTGGCGCTGGCGATCGCCCAGGCGCTGCGCGAATGGCAGAAGCCGCGGCTGATCCTCGGCCTCGTCCTGTTGCCGCTGTTCGTGCCCGGCGTCAGCATGGGCGTTGCCATGGCCGTGTTCTTCAAGGTGCTCGGCGTCGAGCCGTCCTTGCTGACCATGAGCGTCGTGCAGATCCTCTGGGCGCTGCCATTCGCGACGCTGGTCATCATGACGGTGATGGCGAGCTTCGATGAGACCTATCTGGAGGCCGCCTATGTGCTCGGCTCCAACCGGTTTGCCGCGTTCTGGAAGGTGGAATTGCCCTGCATCCGGCAGGGGCTGTTCGGGGCGGCGGCGTTCTCGCTGATCCTTTCCTTCAACGAGACCATCCGCACCTCGATCGTCCAGGGCGGCCGCAACACGGTGCAGACCTATCTCTGGTCTCAATATCAACAAGTCGGGCTCAGCCCGGCGCTCTATGCGCTGATGACCTTGCTGATTGTCGCAACGCTCGCTCTTATGGCAGGGATCGTCGTCGTCACGAGGCGGCGCCAACTCCCATAGGGCCATGCGCTACAGACAGATCGAAGCCTTCCGATATGTGATGGTGACCGGCACCACCACCGGCGCCGCCGACGCCATGGCGATCACCCAGCCCGCCGTCAGCCGCCTGATCGCGGACCTGGAGGCCGATCTCGGCTTTCGCCTGTTCAACCGGGTCAAGGGCCGGCTGGCGCCGACCACCGAGGCGCTGCGTTTCTACCAGGGCGTCGAGCAGTTCTATATGGGCCTCGACCATGTGGAGCGGGTGGCGGAACAGATCCGCACCCAGCGCCCGGCCGACCTCAAGGTCTGCGCGACGCCGGCGCTTGCCACCTACATCTTTCCCGAAGCGGTCAAGCGGTTCCGGGTCGACCACCCGGAAGTCAGCCTCGTGATCGAGGGGTTTTCCTCCTCGGAGATCGTCACAAGGCTGCAGACGCACCTGTCGCATCTGGCCGTGACGCTTGCCTTTCCGGAGGTGACCGGCATCGTCCAGGAGCCGCTGATGGAGGCCTCCCATGTCTGCGCGGTGCATGAATCCCATCCGCTGGCCCGGAAGGACGTGGTCACGCCGGAGGATTTCATCGGCGAGGATGTCTTGAGGATTCTGCCGAGCGGCCTCGTCAACTGGAACCGGGTGGCAAAAATCCTGACGGATGCCGGCGTCGACTACGAGCGCGGCATCGGCATCCAGAACTCCCACACCGGCTACGGCCTCGTCGCGGCGGGCCTTGCGATCGCGCTCATCGAGCCCTTCGCCGCGCCGACCTGGCTCAACAACGGCGTCGTCATCCGCCCGTTCGAGCCGAAGGTGACGTTCCAATACGTCATCGCCCACGCCCAGTCGCTGCAGGAAACGGACACCCAGCGGGCATTCGCGGAAATCGTCCGCGGGGTCTGCCGCGGGTTTTGAGGGGTTATCCCGCCGCGGCGCGGGAAAAGGCGGCCTTGGCCTGGTCGGCGATAGTAGCCCAGTCCTTGTCGGCGATCTGCTTTTTCGTGGCGAGCCAGGAGCCGCCGATGGCCGAGACGACCGGCAAGGACAGATAATCCATCATGTTGTCGAGGGTGATGCCGCCGGTGGGCGAGAATTTGAGGCCCTGGCTGGCATAGGGGCCGGCAAGCGCCTTGATCATCGCCGGGCCGCCGGCCTGGGCGGCGGGGAAGAATTTCAGCACCTTGCAGCCGAGTTCCAGCCCCTGCTCGATCTCCGAGGGGGTCATGACGCCCGGCATGAAGAGGCCGCCGGCGTCCTGGAAGTGTTTCACGACCTTCGGGTTGAGGCCCGGCGCGAAGCCGAAGCGGGCGCCGGCGCCGAGCGCCCGGTCGGCCTGTTCGCTCGTCAGCACCGTGCCGGCGCCGAGCATCATGTCCGGGAAGGCCTTGGCGATCCGGCCGATCGCCTCTTCGGCCGCGGCGGTCCGGAAGGTGACCTCGATGATGTCGATGCCGCCCTTCAGGAGCGCTTCGGCGAGGGGTTCGGCGTCGCCTGCGTCCTCGATGACGATGACCGGGATGATGCGCCGTTTCAAAAGCTCTTCGAGCATTTTCTTGTCCTTTGGCCACCGGGGCCGGTGGCACTGCGTTTATCTGTTCGTTTTCAAGCGTGGTCCTGTTTGCATGCCGGTGCCCGTTTTCGGGCCCACGCTTCCTAGCGGTCGACGCGGGCGCCGCCGCCGCCGACCAGTTTTTCGACCTCCTTCAGCGAGGCCATGGTGGTGTCGCCCGGCGTCGTCATGGCGAGCGCGCCGTGGGCGGCGCCGTATTCAACCGCTTTCTGGGGGTCGCCGAAGGTCATCAGCCCGTAGATGAAGCCGGACGCAAAACTGTCGCCGCCGCCGACGCGGTCCATGATCTCAAGTTCGGGCCGGTGGGTGGACGTGTAGAAGGTGCCGTCCATCCAGCACATGGCGCCCCAGTCGTTGACGGTCGCGGTCTTGACGCCGCGCATCGTCGTCGCGGTCGCCTTGAAGTTCGGGTATTCGGCAACGGCCTTTGCGATCATCCGGCCGAAGGCGCCGGTGTCGAGGTCGGTGAGGTTGTCATCTACACCTTCCACCTCAAAGCCGAGGCAGGCTGTAAAATCCTCCTCGTTGCCGATCATCACGTCGACATGGCGGGCGATCTCGCGGTTGATCTCGCGGCACTTGTCGATGCCGCCAAAGCCTTTCCAGAGCGACGGGCGGTAGTTGAGGTCGTAGGAGACGATGGTGCCGTGCTTTTCGGCCGCCTTTGCCGCCTCGATGACGACCGGGCCGGTGGTCTCCGACAGGGCGGCGAAGATGCCGCCGGTGTGGAACCAGCGCACGCCGAGGGTGCCGAAGAGGTGATCCCAGTCGACGTCGCCGGGCTTCAATTGCGAGGCGGCGGTGTTGCCGCGGTCGGAGCAGCCGACGGCGCCGCGGATGCCGAAGCCGCGTTCGGTGAAGTTGAGGCCGTTGCGCACCGACCGGCCGATGCCGTCATAGGGCACCCATTTGATGAGCGAGGTGTCGACGCCGCCCTGGAGGATGAAGTCCTCCATCAGCAGGCCCATTTCATTGTCGGCAAAGGCGGTGACGACGCCGGCGCGCATGCCGAAGCAGCGCCGGAGGCCGCGGGCGACGTTGTACTCGCCGCCGCCTTCCCAGGCGCGGAAGTGGCGCGCGGTGCGGATGCGGCCTTCGCCCGGATCGAGCCGGAGCATGATCTCGCCGAGGGAGACGATGTCGTAGCGGCAGTCCTCTGCCGGGCGGATGCTGAGAGTGCTTTTTTCGGTCATTTGTATTGTCTCGGGTTTTGTTATCGTCCCATCCAGCCGCCGTCGACGGTAAGGATGGCGCCGTTCATGTAGTCGGAAGCGCTTGAGGCGAGGAACACGACGGGGCCGGCAAAATCCTCCGGCTCGCCCCAGCGGCCGGCCGGGATGCGGCCAAGAATCGCCGCGGCGCGGTCGGGGTCGTCCTGCAGGGCCTGGGTGTTGTCGGTGCGGATGTAGCCGGGGGCGATCGCGTTGACGTTGACGCCCTTGGCCGCCCATTCGTTGGCAAGAGCCATGGTGAGCTGGCCGATGGCACCCTTGCTGGCGGCGTAGCCGGGCACGTTGATGCCGCCCTGGAAGGTGAGCAGCGAGGCGGTGAAGATGATCTTGCCGGAGCCGCGCTCCACCATGCCCCGGCCAATCTCGCGCGACAGCACGAACTGGGCGTTGAGGTTGACCTCGATGACCTCGTCCCAGAGCTCATCGGGGTGCTCGGCCGCGGGCGCCCGGCGGATGGTGCCGGCGTTGTTGACGAGGATGTCGATGGCGCCGACGTCGCGCGTCACCTCGTCGGCGAAGGCTGCAAGCGCCTTGCGGTCGGAGAAGTCGCAGGAATAGGCGTGGAAATCGCGGCCGAGGGTGCGCACGGCCTCGCCGACGGCGCTGCCGTCCTTTTCCAGCGAGGCGCTGACGGCGACGATGTCGGCGCCGGCTTCGGCCAGGGCGACGGCCATCGCCTTGCCGATGCCGCGTTTGGCGCCGGTGACCAGCGCCGTCTTGCCGTCGAGGCGAAATCTGTCGAGGACGCTCATATCCGGTTCCCTTTGATGGCGTTCGGGGAAGGGCCGGTGCAGCACGGGTGCCGCACCGGCAGGTCAGCGGAGAGTCAGCGCAAATCGCCGGGCTTCAGGTGGTCCATGTCGGTGTAGTCGACGTTGTCGCCGGCCATCGCCCAGATGAAGGTGTAGGGGCCGGTGCCGGCGCCGGAATGCAGTGACCAGGGCGGCGACAGGGCGCCTTCCTCGTTGGCGATCATCAGGTGGCGGGTGTGCTCGGGCCGGCCCATCAGGTGCACCAGCCGGGCCTCCGGATCCATGTTGATGTAGAAATAGGCCTCCATGCGCCGGTCGTGGCGGTGGCAGGGCATGGTGTTCCAGACCGAGCCGTCCTCCAGGGTGGTGTAGCCGAGGACGAGCTGGCAGCTTTCCATGACCAGTGGGTGGATGAACTGGCGGATGGTGCGCTTGTTGGAAGTCGCCGGATCGCCGAGCTTGACCTCAACGCAATCGGCGACGGTGATGAGGCGGGCCGGGAACTCCTTGTGGGCCGGGGCCGAGGCGAGGTAGTAGCGCCCGCCGCCCTCGAAGGTGACGGCGCCGGTGCCCTTGCCGAGATAGAGCACGTCGCCATTGTTCAGCGTCCAGGTCTCGCCGCCGGCCGAGACGGTGCCGGTGTCGCCGATATTGACGACGCCCATCTCGCGGCGCTCCAGGAAGGTCGCGGTGCGGGTCTCGTCGACGACGTCCAGCACCACCTTGCCGCCGGCCGGCAGGGCGCCGCCGACCGTCATGCGGTCATAGTGGGTGTAGACGAGGTTGACCTCGCCGTCCTTGAAGAGGCCGGAGACGAGGAAATGCCGGCGCAGGTCCTCCGTGCCCATCGTCTCGGCGTGCTCGTAATGGACCGCGTGGCGGGTTTCGACGTTTGCCATCGTTCATCTCCTTCATTCGTTCGTCTCTTGCGGCGGCCGACCACTGGGAGGGGGGATGGTCGGCCGCCGGCTTGTCGCGGGTCTGAGTCTCCGGTGTTCCGGCTTCCGCGATTGAATTCTTCGTTCAGGCCTTTTGCCTGTATTCCTAACGTTTCAGCGCCCTCATCTGCTCCATCACCCCCGGGGCGAGGAGCGTTCAGAGAAAATCGTCGCGCCGCGGCATGAAGCAGTCGATCAGCCGGCCGGCCTCCAGGCAGGTGCAGCCATGGACGGCGCCGGACGGGATGACGAAGCTGTCGCCTTTCGTCACCTCGAACGCCTCGCCGTCGACGGAGAAGGCGAAGCGGCCGTCCTCCACATAGGTCGACTGGACGTGCGGGTGGCTGTGGGCCTCGCCGATGCCGCCCTCCTCGAAGGTGAAGGCGACGACCATCAGCGCTTCGCTTTCCGACAGCACCTGGCGGGTGACGCCGGGGCCGGAGGGCTCTTTTTCTCTGGGGTTCACGAATGCCACTGCCAGTTTTTTCCTAGTGGAACAGCGAGGGCAGCCACAGCGACAGCGCCGGGATGTAGGTGACCAGCATCAGGGTGAAGATGCCGGCGATGTAGAACGGCCAGATCGTCCTGACCACGTCCCAGACCGGCATCTTGCCGACGGCGCAGCCGACGAAGAGCACCGTGCCGACGGGCGGGGTGCACAGGCCAATGCCGAGGTTGAGGACGAGGATGATGCCGAACTGCACCGGGTCGACATTGAACTCCATCGCCACCGGCAGGAAGATCGGCGTGGTGATGACGATCAGCGGCGACATGTCCATGAACGAGCCGAGGATGAGGAGCAGCACGTTGATCAGGAGCAGGATGACGATCGGGCTGTCGGAGAGGTCGCGCATGAACTCCACGAGCTGGGTCGGGATCCTGAGGAAGGCGAGGAGCCAGCCGAAGGCGGCGGCGCAGCCGATCACCATCAGCACCATGGCGGTGGTGCGCACCGCGTCCGAGACCGCCAGCCGGAACTGCTCGAAATCCATCGTCCGGTAGAGGAAGAAGATCGCGAACATGGCGTAGACGACGGCGATGCACGAGCTTTCCGAGGCGGTGAAGACGCCGGACCTGACGCCGCCGAAGATGATGGCGACGAGGACGAGACCGGGCGTTGCCGACAAAAGCAGGGTGCCGACCGCGCGCATGCCCGGGAACGGCTCCAGCGGATAGCCGCGCTTCCGGGCGACCAGCCAGGCGGCGACCATCAGCGACAGCGCCAGCACGAGGCCCGGGATGATGCCGGCGGTGAACAGGTCGGCGATGGAGATGCGGCCGCCGCCGGCGATCGAATAGATGATGAGATTGTGGGACGGCGGCAGCATCAGGGCGATGATGGAGCTGACGACGGTGATGTTGACGGCGTAGTCGGCGTCGTAGCCGCGCTCCTTCATCTGCGGAACCATCAGGCCGCCGATGGCCGAGGCGTCGGCGGCGGCGGAGCCGGAAATGCCGCCGAACAGCACCGAGGCGAGGATGTTGACCTGGCCGAGGCCGCCGCGGAAATGGCCGACCGCGGCGCCGGCGAGCGCCACCAGGCGGCGCGCGATGTCGCCGCGCACCATCAGATTGCCGGCGAAAATGAAGAACGGGATCGCCATCAGCGCAAAGATGCTGACGCCGGAATTGAGGCGCTGGAACACGACCACGGGCGGCAGGCCGAGATAGGCGATGGTGGCAAACGACGAGACGCCGAGGCAGAAGGCGATCGGCGTTCCGATCAGAAGCAGAAAAACGAAGGTCCCGAAAAGGATCCAGTATTCCATGATCAGCGATCCTCATCCGGGAGTTCGACTTCGCCGAAGCGGGCGGTCACGAGGCCGGCGGCGCGGCGGGCGAGCCGTTCCAGCGAAAACAGCACGAGGAGCACGCCGCCGCAGATCAGGGCGAGGAAGGCGGTGGCGCCGGACCAGCCGACATTCGGGATGGTGGTCGACCAGGTGGCCTCGGCGAGCTGGATGCCGTAGCCGATCATGCCGGCGCCGAAGGCGACCACGACGATATCGGAAACGGTGTGGAGCACGCGCTTCACCCTGTCGGGCAGCAGGTAGAGGAAGACATCGAAGGACAGGTGATACCCTTCCCGGATACCGACCGCGGCGCCGAGGAAGATGAACCAGCCCATGATCAGGACCGACACGCTCTCGGTCCAGGTCGGCGTGTCATTGAGGACGAAGCGGCCGAACACCTGCCAGGCGATGAACGCGGTCATCAGGACGAGGCCGATGCCGGAAAGCGCAAGGGCAATGCGGGCCAGGACGGCCATCACCCGCGTCAGTATCAGGAAGAAAGTTGTCACGATTCACCACCGACCGGGCGTCTTTGCTGGGAGCCCGGCCCCCGCGAAAGGGGCCGGGCCGTGAGCGATGTGGGCGTGCCTATTCGGTCGCCTGGATGCGTTCCACGAGGTCCTTCAGCTTGTCGGAGGTGACGAACTCTTCGTAGACCGGCTTCATGGCCTCGATGAACGGCGTCTTGTCGATGTCGGTGACGATGTTGACGCCGGCCTTCTTGACCTTCGCCTCGGAGGCGGCTTCGCGGTCGGCCCAGAGCTTGCGCATGTGGGGCACGGATTCCTTGGCGGCTTCGCGCACGGCGGCCTGGTCTTCGGCCGAGAGCTTGTCCCAGCTCTTCTTCGACATGACGAGCACTTCCGGCACGATCAGGTGCTGGTCGAGCGTGTAGTACGGCGCGACCTCGAAGTGACCGGAGGATTCAAAGGACGGCCAGTTGTTCTCCGCACCGTCGATGACGCCGGTCTGGATCGAGGAGTAGACCTCGCCATAGGGCATCGGCGTGGCGTTGGCGCCGAGCGCATCGACCATCTTGACGAAGACGTCCGACTGCATGACGCGGAACTTCATGCCTTTCAGATCGTCCATGCTCTTGATCGGCTTTTCGCTGTTGTAGAACGAGCGCGCGCCGGCATCGTAGAACGCCAGACCGACCAGGTCGTGGGCTTCGAAGGCCTTCAGGATGTCTTCGCCGATCAGCCCGTCCATGACCTTGTGCATGTGGTCGATGGAGCGGAAGATGTAGGGCAGCGACGGGATCTTGGTCTCTTCGATGATGTTGTTGAACGGCCCAAGCGAGACGCGGTTGAAGTCGATGACGCCGAACTGCGTCTGCTCGATGGTGTCCTTTTCCTCGCCGAGCTGGGCGGAGTGGAAGACCTCGACGCCGAGGCGGCCGTCGGTCTTTTCCTCAAGCAGCTTGCCCATGTACTTGACGGCCTCGACGGTCGGATAGCCGTCGGGGTGGGTGTCGGACGAGCGCAGCATGGTCTCGGCGGCATTGGCCGCGAGCGCGGTGGATGCGAGCATCGCCGCGGCGATCGTTATCGTTTTGAAGAGTCGCATTTTATTTCCTCCTAGTGAGCCTTTGCGGCTGGGGTGCAGGCAAGGTATCCCGATACGGCCCGACCTGCGGCCTGTTGCGCCCATCGGGGCGTCGTAGGGCTTCCTCCCTCCTGATCCGGGCCGTGGGCCCGCCCTGGCACGACGCGGGATGCGGCGGCGAAGGCGTCCGGAGCAGGGAGCAGGAAGGGGAAGGGGGGCGAAGCGTCTCGTCGGGACGGCCTCGAAGACCGGCAAGTCGCGCCGAATGCCGGTCGTCTCTTCAGCCCGCCACCGTGCGGGCATGCGGGGCTTTTCGACACCAAAGGCTGCGCCTCTCGGCTTTTTCGTTCCACGAGCTCCTCCCTAAAAAGCTCACGGTCAATAAGGGTAGCCGAACCGTTGATATTCTAATATGCTAGTCGGCATTCGGAGTCAATCCGGTATCGTGCACGCCGCGCCGGGACAGTCGTCGCGGAGATGCTAAAAGGTGGCGTGAAGGGAATCGGTTCGGCGTGCGGTGCGGCGGGACACCGGCGCGACCGGTTCGAGATTGCGGGGATGTGATGTGATTGAAGGGCTGAAATCGCTGACGTTCGATCAGACGCGGCCTCCCTCGGTCACCGACCAGGTGTACGAGGAGCTCTATGTGCGGATCATGAAGCTGGTGCTGCCGCCGGGGGCGAAGCTCTCGGAGGCCGAGGTCGCCGGCCAGATGGGCGTCAGCCGGCAGCCGGTGCGCGATGCGTTCTACCGGCTCTCCCAGGTCAAGCTCCTGATGATCCGACCGCAGCGGGCGACCGTCGTCACGCCGATCTCGATCGAGGCGGTCTATGAGGCGATCTTCGTGCGCACGGCGCTGGAGATGGAGACGACGCGGGCGGCGATCCCCAATCTCGACACGGCGCGGCTCGGCGCCCTGGAGGAGCTTCTGGAGCGCCAGCGCAAGGCCGTGGAGGCCGACGACCGCGAGGGCTTCCACATGTATGATGACCGGTTCCACTTCGAGATCTGCGAGGCGGCCGGCCATGCCCATGTCTGGACGCTGATCCAGAACCACAAGGCGCATATGGACCGCATCCGCTACCTGTCGCTGGAAAACGGCGCCGGCTTTGCGCTGGAAGAGCACCTGCGCATCTTCGACCGGCTCGCTGCCCGCGACGAGGCAGGCGCGCTCGACGAGATGCGCCAGCACCTGCAGCGCATCGGCACCCAGCTCGAAGGCATCCGCTCGGCCCATGCGGAGTGTTTCGACCTGGAGCCGTCGTGAACCACCGGCCGGCGGCCTGACGTTCGGTCGCCGTGCGCCGCGGAATGCCGATGTTGTGCGGGCCGCCATCACAGCACCGCCCCAACCGACCACGGGGCGAATTCCTCGTTGCCGTAGTCGTTCTCTTCGCTTTTCGTCGCCGTGCCGGAGGCGGTGGCGATCACCGCATCGAGGATGGTCCTGCCCATCGTCTCGACGGTCTCGGTGCCGTCGAGGATGAGGCCGGCATTGATGTCCATGTCGTCGGGCATGCGCTCATAGAGCGCGCTCGTCGTTGCCAGCTTCAGCGTCGGCACGGGCTTCGATCCGAAGGCCGAGCCGCGACCGGTGGTGAAGCAGACGATGTTGGCGCCGCCGGCGATCAGCCCCGTCACGGAGGAGGGGTCGTAGCCGGGCGTGTCCATGAAGGAAAAGCCCCTGGCCGTGATCGGCGCGCCGTAGTCGGCGACGCCATTGAGGGGCGTCGTGCCGCCCTTGGCGACAGCGCCGAGCGATTTTTCGAGGATCGTCGTCAGCCCGCCCGCCTTGTTGCCGGCAGACGGGTTGTTGTCGAGGCTGGCGCCGCGCTTTTCGGCATAATCCTGCCACCAGGCGACGCGTTCCTTGAGGGTTTTCGCGACCTCCGGTCTTGCCGCGCGGGCGATCAGCAGATGCTCGGCGCCGAAGATCTCCGGCGTCTCGGCCAGCACTGCTGACCCGCCCATGCCGACGAGGAGGTCGGCGGCGCGGCCGAGGGCGGGATTGGCGGTGATGCCCGACCAGGCGTCCGAGCCGCCGCATTCCAGGCCGAGGATCAGTTCGCTCACAGGGATCGGCTCGCGCTGCCACCGGTTCGCCGCCGGCAGCATCTCGCGGATGATGGCGATGCCTTGCTCGATGGTCTTTTTCGTGCCGCCCATGTCCTGGATGACGAGATAGCGGGCGTTGGCGTCCTCCGGCAGGCCGTAATTGCCGGCGACGGCGCCGACGGCGTTGGATTCGCACCCCAAGCCGACGACGAGGAAGCCGGCGACGTTGGGGTGGCGGGCGTAGCCGGCGATGACGCGCTGCAGATGGGGATCGGCGATGCAGCCGAAATCGTGGGTGAGGGCGACGACGCCGTCGACATTGGGGTAGTCGGCAAGCGGGTCGCCCAATGCCGGGTGGGCCCGATACGCATCGGCGATGCCGCGGCAGACGGTGGCCGAGCAATTGACCGTGGACAGCACAAGCAGATAGTTGCGGGTGCCGGCGCGGCCGTCGGCGCGGCGATAGCCATCGAAGGTCGGCACGGGACCGGCGGGCGCCTCGACGGTCGAGGTCGCTCCGCCCGAGGCGTGGCGCTCGAAGTCGTGGACTTCCACATTGTGGGTGTGGACGTGGGTTCCGGCCGCGATGTCCGCTGAGGCAAAGCCGATGGTCTGATTGTATTTTGTGACCGTCTCGCCGGCCGCCATCGCTTTTGACGCTAGCTTGTGGCCCTGCGGAATGTCCTCCCCGAGGGTAACCACCCCGTGCGGCGTCTCCACCGTCTCGCCGGCCGCCAGATCGGCAACGGCGATCATCACCGTGTCGGCCGGGTGGAGGGCGATCGCCCGTGCGGCGGGAGGGGTTTCGGCCATCGGCGTGGCGCTCACCAGTTATACATGGTGCCGTCCTGAAGACGGTTCATCGGCAGGTAGGCGCGGCTGTAGGGGTATTTGGCGGCAAGCTCCTCGTCGATGTCGACGCCGTGGCCGGGGGTGTCGCCCGGGTGCAGATAGCCGTCCTCGAACCAGTAGGAATGGGGGAAGACGGCGTCTGTCTCCGGTGTATGCGTCATATATTCTTGGATGCCGAAATTCGGCACCCAGGTGTCGAAATGGAGGGCCGCGCCCATGCACACCGGGGAGAGGTCCGTGGCGCCGTGGCAGCCGGTGCGCACATGGTGGATGTCGGCAAGGGTGGCAATCCGCCGAAGGTGGGTGATGCCGCCGGCATGGACGACCGTTGCGCGGATATAGTCGATCAGGCCTTCCTCAATGAGGGTCTGGCACTGCCACAGCGTGTTGAAGATCTCGCCGATGGCGATCGGCGTCACCGTGTGCTGGCGGATGGTGCGGAACGCGGCCTGGTTTTCCGCCGGCACCACGTCCTCCATCCAGAACAGGCGATAGGGCTCCAGCGACTTGCCGAGGCGGGCCGCCTCGATCGGCGTCAGCCGGTGGTGGGCGTCGTGGAGAAGGTGCGGCCCGAACCCGAATTTGTCGCGCAGGCGCTCGAAGAGCTGCGGCACGTGGTCGAGATATTTTTCGCTCGACCAGAGATTCTCCGTCGGCAGGTCCGCGTCGGCCGGCTCATAGAACATCTTGTCCTTGGAGACGCCGTAGGTGGAGGGCAGGCCGGGAATGCCGCACTGGGCGCGTACGGCCTTGTAGCCGAGGTCCAGGAACTTGGCGACCTCATCCACCGTCTCGGAAATGTCGGCGCCGTTGGCGTGGCCGTAGACCATGACGCCGTTCCGGCTCTTGCCGCCGAGGAGCTGGTAGAGCGGCATGCCGGCGGCCTTGGCCTTGATGTCCCACAGCGCGGTGTCGACGGCGGCGATGGCGCTCATCGTCACCGGGCCGCCGCGCCAGTAGGCGCCGCGATAGAGATACTGCCAGATGTCCTCGACCTGCTGCGGGTCGCGACCGATCAGGCAGGGAATGACGTGGTCGGTGAGATAGGAGGCGACGGCCAGCTCGCGGCCGTTGAGGGTGGCATCGCCAAGGCCGGTGAGGCCTTCGTCGGTCTCGATCTTCAAGGTGACGAAGTTGCGGCCCGGACAGGTGACGATGACCTTGGCGGAACGGATTTTCATTTTCTTGTCCTTGGCTCCTTCGCCTCACGGGGCTTTTCGTCCCGTCTCGGCCGTCTGTCGGCGGGTGTCCCGACACAGTTTGCCGTGCGACATTCTTTCGCTCGGCCGGCCGGTTTCCTTCCCGCCGCTCCTGGCCCAACTCCCGGGCGCTACACCGGAAAACTCCCAGCCCGAGGCCTGTCAAAAATTGGCCTGACCACTTGACCACCAGAGCATCTGACCATAGGATTCCGGGAACGTCAAGACAGGGAAAAGGAGCCGCGCCAGGCATGCCGGTCGAGCCGATCAAACCCCGCCGCCTCTACCAGGAAGTTGCCGACCAGCTTTCCCGGCTGATCGCCGGCGGCGAGTTCAAGCCGGGATCGCGGCTGCCGTCCGAGCGCGACCTTGCGCAGAGCCTGCAGGTGAGCCGGCCGACGATCCGCGAGGCGATGATCGCGCTGGAGATCGCCGGGGCCATCGAGATCCGCACCGGCAGCGGCGTCTTCGTGCGCGACCCGGCCCAGTCGGCGGCCGAGGCCGATATCGGTCCCGGTCCGTTCGAACTCATGGAGGCGCGCATCCATATCGAGGGCGAGGCCGCGGCGATCGCCGCGGAACGGCTGACCGACCTCGACCGCACGGCGCTCGAAAAGGCGCTCCACGAGATGGAGCGGCTGGCCGAGCGCCAGCAGTCGATCGAGGAGGCCGACCGGGAATTCCACCAGATCATCGGCCGGGCGACCCGAAACAGCGCCATGGCGGCGGCCGTCGACCAGCTCTGGGCGTTCCGCGCCCGCATGCCGATGTGGGGCAAGCTCCACGAGCTGATCGGCGAGATCAAGAAACACCGGGACTGGAACGACGACCTCAGCGCGGTCACCGACCACCGCGCCATCATCGAGGCGTTCGACACGGGCGACCCGCAAAAGGCCCGCGCGGCCATGCAGGCGCACCTCAGGCGGGTCAGCGACGTGCTCATGACCGCCTCGGAACTCGACCTCATTCAACTCAACGATAAGGCTGCCCCGGCGGCCAGGGAGTAGCGCCATGTCCACAGAGCTTCTCGTCCACGAAGACCGGCTGTTTCCGTCCGATCCCGGGGTGCGGGCGCTGGCGCGCGATCTCTATGCGGGCGTCAGGGACCTGCCGCTGATCTCGCCGCACGGCCACACCAACCCGGCCTGGTTTGCGGAGAACGAGGCGTTCCCCGATCCGGCGACCCTCTTCATCCAGCCAGATCACTACCTGTTCCGAATGCTCTACAGCCAGGGCTACCGGCTGGAGGATCTTGGCATTCCGCGGCTCGATGGCGGTGCGGTGGAGACCGATACGCGCAAGATCTGGCGCATCTTCGCCGACAACTATTTTCTGTTCCGCGGCACGCCCTCGCGGATGTGGTTCGACCACGCGCTTTCCTTCGTCTTCGGCATCGACAAGGGGCTGTCGCCGGAGACGGCGGACGAGATCTACGACACCGTCGAGGAGAAGCTGGCAAAGCCGGAATTCCGGCCGCGGGCGCTGTTCGACCGGTTCAATATCGAGGTCATCGCGACGACCGAACCGCCGAACGACGATCTCCGCCACCACGATGCGATCAAGGCGAGCGACTGGGGCGGGCGGGTCATCACCGCGTTCCGGCCCGATCCGGTGGTCGATCCGGAGTTTGCCGGCTTTGCCGACAATGTGGGGAAACTCGGCGCGCTCACCGGCGAGAACACCCGGACCTGGCCCGGCTACCTCGCCGCATTGCGCCAACGTCGCGCCTATTTCATGGAGCGCGGCGCGACCTCGACCGACCACGGCCATCCGAGCGCACTGACGGCCGACCTTTCGAAGGCCGATTGCGAGGTGCTGTTCGCAAAGGTGCTGACCCGCGACCACACGGCGGCCGAGGCGGAGATCTTCCGGGCCCAGATGCTGACGGAAATGGCGGCGATGAGCCTCGACGACGGGCTCGTCCTGCAGATCCACCCGGGCAGCCTCAGGAACCACAACAAGACCCTGTTCGAAACCTTCGGCCGCGATATGGGCGCCGACATTCCGATGCAGACCGACTACGTCAATGCGCTGAAGCCGCTGCTCGACCGGTTCGGCAACGAGCCGGGCCTTTCGATCATCCTCTTCACCCTCGACGAGACCGCCTACAGCCGCGAACTGGCGACGCTTGCCGGCCACTATCCGACCGTCAAGCTCGGGCCGGCCTGGTGGTTCTACGACAGCCCGGAGGGCATGCTGCGCTACCGCCGCGCGGTGACGGAGACCGCCGGCTTCTACAACACCGTCGGCTTCAACGACGACACCCGCGCCTTCCTGTCGATCCCTGCGCGCCACGACGTTGCCCGCCGCATCGACTGCCGGTTCCTTGCCGAACTCGTCGCCGAACACCGGCTCGGCGAGGCGGAGGCCGCCGAGGTCGCCCACGACCTCGCCTACCGGCTGGCGAAATCCGCCTACAAGCTCTGAGGCGACGCCCATGAAACGCCTGTCTTCTGCCGTCCTTTCCGACCTGCCTGAACGCGTCTCGGTCCCCGCCTATGACCGCGCCGCCGTTGGCATCGGCATCGTCCATCTCGGCATCGGCGCCTTCCACCGGGCGCACCAGGCCGTCTACACCGACGACGTGCTGGCCAAGCACGGCGGCGACTGGGCGATCTCGGGTGTCAGCCTTCGCTCCAAGACCGTGCACGACCAGCTCGACCCGCAGGACGGGCTCTTCAGCGTCACGGCGCTCGACGGCGAGGGGCGCGACTGCCGCATCGTCGGTTCGGTGAAGGAGGTCATCTTCGCGCCGGACGACAAGCTGCGGCTGTTCGATCTGATGGCCGCGCCGACGACGCGGATCGTCTCGCTGACAGTGACGGAAAAGGGCTATTACCGCGACCCGTCGACCGGGGCGCTGCTGACCAACGATCCCGCTATCCGCGCAGACCTCGTCAATGTCGACAATCCGGCGACCGCGGTCGGGCTGATCGTGCGCGCCCTGAAGCTCAGGCGCGCGGCCGGCACCGAGCCCTTCACCGTGCTTTGCTGCGACAATCTTCCGGCCAACGGCGCGGCGCTGCGCCAGGTCGTCCTCGACTATGCGCGGCTGCACGATTCCGATCTCGCCGCCTGGATCGAGGAGACGGTGCGGTTCCCCAGCACCATGGTCGACCGCATCGTGCCGGCGACGACGGAGGAGGGCCTTGCCGCCGTGGAAAGCCAGCTCGACTGCCGCGACGAGGGCGCCATCCTCACCGAGCCGTTCACCCAGTGGGTGATCGAAGATGATTTTTCCGCGGGCCGGCCGGCCTGGGAGGACGTGGGCGCGATGCTCGTCGATGACGTGGCGCCGTTCGAGTTCGCAAAGCTGCGGCTCCTCAACGGGCCGCACTCCACGCTCGCCTATCTCGGCTACCTCGCCGGCATGGAATACGTCTCCGACTGCATGGAGAATTCATCGCTCCGGCGCTTCGTCGATACCCTGATGCGCGAGGACATCCGCCCGACGGTGACGGCGCCGGAAGGTTTCGATGTCGACGGCTACATCGATGCGCTGCAGGCCCGGTTCGCCAATCCGGAGCTGCATCACCGCTGCTGGCAGATCGCCATGGACGGCTCCCAGAAACTGCCGCAGCGGCTGCTCGGCACCGTCCGCGACCGGCTGAAGGAAGGCGCAAGCGTCGCCCGCTTCGGCCTCGTCGTCGCCGCCTGGATCCGCTACGCCTCCGGCGTCGATCTCGATGGCAACACCATCGATGTGCGCGATCCCTTCAGCGAGCGCTTCGCCGAGCGCTTTACGCCGCTTCTGTCGAAGCCCGAGGCGCTCGCCGAAGCGGCGCTGTCCATGACCGAGATCTTCGGTAAGGACCTTAGTGAGGACGCAACGTTCCGCACAGCGGTGACGGACGGCCTCAAAAAACTGTTCGCCGACGGGGCGATTGCCGCCACCGAGCTTTGAGGAAATCGGACCTTAGATCGCCTGCTCGTTTGTATCGAACAGGCTGATGCGGTCTTCCCGGAAGGACAGCCCGATGGTCTCGCCTTCGGCCACCTCGCGATCCTCGGTGTGGCGGATGGTGACGAGGCCGTGCTCGGCGCAGTCGACATAGACGAGGCTGTCGGCGCCGAGATATTCGACGAGGTCGACGGTGCCGTCGACATGGCCGCTACCGGGCTCGGCGACGACGATGTGCTCCGGGCGCACGCCCACCGTCGCCGGGGTCTTCTCCGCGACGGCCGCGATCTTCGCGATGTCGCCGGTCGGGGCGAAGAGGTTCATCTTCGGGCTGCCGAGGAACTGGGCGACGAAGAGGTTCGCCGGCCGGTCGTAGAGCTCGCGCGGGGGGCCGATCTGCTCGATCAGCCCGTCGCGGAGGACCACGATCTTGTCGGCCAGCGTCATCGCCTCGACCTGGTCGTGGGTGACGTAGATGGTGGTGGCCTCCAGCTTCTTGTGCAGCTTGGCGATCTCGATGCGCATTTCCACGCGCAGCGCGGCGTCGAGGTTGGAGAGCGGCTCGTCGAACAGGAACGCGGTGGGGTCGCGGACGATCGCCCGGCCGATGGCGACGCGCTGGCGCTGGCCGCCGGAAAGCGCCTTCGGCTTGCGGTCGAGATAGTCGGTGAGCTTCAGGATGCCGGCGACCTCGTCGACGCGCTTGGTGATTTCCGCGGTGGCCATGCCGGCGGTCTTCAGGCTGAAGCCGATATTGGCGCGCACGTCCATGTGCGGATAGAGCGCGTAGGACTGGAACACCATGGCGAGCGCGCGCTCGGCCGGGGCCGAGCCGGTGACGTCCTTGCCGTCGATGAGGACCGTGCCCGAACTGACGTCCTCCAGGCCGGCGATCATCCTCAGAAGCGTGGACTTGCCGCAGCCGGAGGGGCCGACGAAGACGGTGAGTTCGCCGTCGGCGATCGTCAGGTCGACGCCCTTGATGACCTCCTGCGGCCCGAACGCCTTGGTGACGTCCCGCAATTCGATCTGGCTCATCGGTTAACTCCAAACAACTGGGATCATCCCTTGACGCCGCCGGCGGCGAGGCCCTGCACCAGGAAGCGCTCGAACCAGAGGAAAAGGACGAGGACGGGAATGGTCGCGATGACCGCGCCGGCCATCAGGTGCTGGCGCGGCACTTCCGACGAATTGAGGCTGACGATGCCGCGCGACAGGGTGAAGAGCGAGGTGTCGTCGAGGAACATGAAGGCGAACAGGAACTCGTTCCAGGCGATCATGAAGACATAGAGCGAGACGGTCGCCATCGCCGGCATGGCGAGCGGCAGGGTGATCTTCGCGATCACCTGCCAGCGATTGAGGCCGTCCATCAGCCCGGCCTCCTCCAGCTCGAAGGGAAGGCCCTTGAAATAGCCCTGCAGCATGTAGAGCGCGACGGGCACGGTGGTTGCCGGATAGACGATGAGGAGGCCGAGATGGGTGTTCCGGAGGCCGAGCTGGGAGAACACGGCATAGAGCGGGATCACCAGCACGATGGCCGGGACCATGTAGATCATCAGGATCGAGCGTGACAGCGCCTTGCGGCCGCGAAAGCGCAAGCGCGCGACGGCGTAGGCGCCGGGGACGCAGAACAGAAGCGTGATCGCCACCGTCATCACCGAGACGAAGGTGGTGTTCAAAAGGAACGTGCCGAAATCGTAGATCGCAAAGAGTTCGATATAGGACCGGAACAGCGTCTCGATGCCGGCGCCGAGGTCGATGGAATAGTCGAGCGGGTTGGACATCAGGGACTGCTGGCTCTTCAGGCTGGTCATCAGCATGATGTAGAAGGGCAACAGGACGATGGCGGTGAAGAAGACGTAGCCGAAGCCGATCATCGAGCGGATCAGGTGGGTCTCGAAAAGGCTGCGCGAGAGCACGCCCTTCGGCATGCCGGCAAGGCAGGCGCGCACGACGAGGGCGGTGACGACGCCGAAGACGACGATGATGATGGCGCTCGTTGCCGGCGCCCCCGTCAGCGAGGCGCCGAGGGGGGCGTTGCCATCGAGGGTGACGAGGATATCGGCGGCGACCACGGCCTGCGCCGCGAAGGACAGCCAGCCCTTCTTCCAGAAATGATAGACGGCGGCGGCACCCAGCCCGCCGGCGCCGGCCGAGATCAGGTCGACGGAGAGGATCTGGCCGGAAAACAGCGTCATCGAAACGGCAAGGCAGGCGGCGACGATCCAGCCCCAGAAGACGCCGGTCAAGGTCGTCATGACGAGGGAATGCCTGAGGGCGGCCATCACAATTCCTCCTTCGGCATGATCCTGAAGAACAGCAGCGAGAAGGTCAGCAGCACCGTGAAGACGACGACGGCAACGGCGGCGCCGGCGCCGAGATTGGAGATCGCGAAGGCCTGCTCGTAGACGTCAACGACGAGGGTGCGGGTGCCGGAGGCGCCGCCGGTAAGCAAGAAGATGTCGTCGAACTTGTTGAAGGTCCAGATGAAGCGCAACAGGAACAGCACCGACATGATGCCGATGAGCTGCGGGATGGAGATGTAGCGGAAGATCTGGAAGGGCGAGGCGCCGTCGACCCGCGCGGCCTCGAACATCTCGGTGTTGATCGACTGCATGCGGGCGAGGATGAACAGGAACGACAAGGGGAAATAGCGCCAGGCCTCGAAGGCGATGACGGTGGAGAGCGCCACCGGGAAGTCGACGGTGATGCCGAAAAGCCCGATCTCGACGGAACGGGTGCCGAGGAAGTTGATGGCGCCGCCGATGACGCCGGCTTCCTTCAGGTAGGCATTGACCGAGCCGGAGAAGGGATCGAGCAGGATCACCCAGGCAAAGGCGACCGCGATCACCGGAGCGACATAGGGAAAGAGGAAGAGGCCCCTGAGGATGCCGCGGCCGCGGAAGTCGCGGTCGAGCAGCAGCGCTGCAAAGAGGCCGAGGACGATCGCGGCGAGCGTGCCGAAGATCGTGTAGACGAAGGTGACCCTCAGCACCGTCCAGAACTCGCGGGCGCTGAAGGCGTCACGGAAGTTCTCGAGCGTGAAGCTGGCGTTTGTGAGGATGTTTTCCGAGTCGCCGCTCGCGGTCGGCTCCCAGTCGTCGGCCTGGTCGGCAGCGCCGGGCGGCGCTTCGAAGGCAAAGCGCAGGCGGATGCGGGTTGCCGGCGGCAGTTCTTCAAGCCGGCAGGTCAGGCGCTCGGGCGTCCTCTCGCAGTTCTCCGGCAGCTCTTGAAGCGTCCAGGCGGGGTCGACCCTGGCGCCGACGACGACATTGGTGATGGCGGCGCTGCGCGAGGTATTGCGCAGGCGCCAGTCGGTGGTGAAGCCGGTGTCGGTGGCGCGCACCCGGTCGGAAAGGAGCACGGAGGGGGGCCTGAGGTCGCCGAGGGTCACCGGCTTGAAGGAAATCCAGAAATTGGCAAGGAGCGGGAAGAGGACGATGGCCGCGACGATGAAGACGGAGGGAAACAGCATGATCCGGGCAAGGCCGGCCTCGGCCCTTGCGAGCGGGCCCCTCGTGCGCGAGCCTTTGGCATTGCGGGCAGGGCGGTGTGCTGCATCCGTCATGGCGAGGTTCCCTTGAAGGGAGCGGTGGATTTTCGAACGACGAGGGTCATGTCCAGTCGCGTGTTCCGGAGGGCGGAATCGCCCTCGGCGAGCAGCAGTTCGGCGAGCGCCTTGCCGGCGCGGTAGCGGTCCGCCGTTGCCGTCGTCAGCGGCGGCGTCAGCACGTCGGACGACGAGATGTCGTCGCAACCAATGATGGATAACCCGGGGCCGACCCGGATGCCAAGCTCGGCGGCGACGGCATAGACGCCGTGGGCCATGTGGTCGGAGGCGCAGACGATGGCGCTGGGGCGGTCGTCGCGGCACAAAAGCTGGCGTGCGGCGGCGCGCGAGGCCTGGGGGCTCGGGTCTGAGTGACGCACCAGGTCGGCATCGAGCGGGCAGCCGGCGGCGGTCATGGCGGCCTCGTAGCCCTGGCGCCGGCGGTGGTGGAGCATGAACTCCTCCGGGCCGTTGAGGAGGGCGATGCGGCGGTGGCCGAGGTCCGTCAGATGGCGCACGGAGGCCTCGCCGGCGCAGTAATGGTCGATCTCCACATAGCGGTAGTCCTCGTCCGTCTCGGTGCAGCCGAAGGTGACGAACGGAAAGCCGACGGAGTTGAGATAGGAGACGCGCGGGTCGAAGCGGCGGGTGCGGCTGAGGATCAGCGCATCGACGGCGCCGGAGACGACCTGGGACTTGATGCTCTTCAACTCGTCCTCCTCGGCGTGGAGCGAGAGGACGTTGAGGTTGAGGCCCCGTTCTTCCAGCACGGTGTCGAGGCCGGTGAGGGTTTCCAGGAGGACGGGGCTGAGGAATTCGCGGTCGTGGCGGGGGGCGACGAAGCCGACCGTTTCCAGCCGCTTCTTGCGCCTGAGGCGGCGACTCGCGGCGTTCGGCACGTAGCCGAGGCGCTCGGCGGAGCGCAGCACCAGTTCCCGTGTCTCCGGCTTGACGTCCTCATAGCCGTTGAGGGCGCGCGAGACCGTCGAGATGGACAGGCCCAGATGGCGCGCGAATTCGGTGATGTTCATGGCGGCGGCGCTGCCGGCTGCGTCAGGCGCCGGCGCGGCGGGTCTTGCCGCCCAGGGCGTCGCGCGCGGTCCGTGCCGGTCTGCCGGCGCTTCCACCATTCATTTTCAGTCCTCCCTGCCGTGCCGTTCCGGTGTTTTTCGACCGCTTGGCGGTCCGATCTTACCCCTTTGGGGCCAAGCCTGTCGCCGATTTGACTTGACTCCAAAAACGTTTTCGGCGATTGTTTCTATCAAATCGAAATCACTCCGTCAAATTTCATTTTACTGAGTGATTTCAGCGAATAAAAAACAAAAACGTTTTTGTGAACGCGATGCTGAATCAGGTTGAAAAATCCGCGGCACCCAACGAGACGGTGATGGACTCCCGTGCCAGCGACGGCAGTCCGGTCTCGCTGAGGGTATCGTTTCCGGCGCCGGGCATCGCGCGCCTGCGCATCGGGTCGCCGGACGACGTCTCGCCGCTGCCGACCCTTTCGCTTCCCGAGGAACCCCTTGCCGCGACGAGGCTATCCGACAATGCCGTTGCCGGCGGGGGTCTGACGGTCACACTCGATTCCGAAAAATTCGATTTTCGCGTCGCCGACGACCATGGCCGGGTGCTTTTGTCGACCAGCACACAGGACATGACCCAGAAGGGGGCGATGCGGGTCGAGCCGGTCGAGGTCGCCGACACCTTCACCGCGACCTCGTTCAGGGTCGAGCCGGACGACCATTTCCTCGGCTATGGCGAAAAATTCTGCAATTTCGACAAGCGCGGGCTGACGATCACGTCGTCGAACTCCAATGCCGGCGGCGCGACCTCGGAGGCGGCCTATAAGAACGTGCCGTTCTTCCTCAACACGCGCGGCTATGGCGTCCTCTTCAACACCACGCGCAAGCTGCGCCACGACGTCGGCGAGCCGCGGCTGTCGATCCTCTCCTACCGGGTCGAGGTCGATGCCTCGGAGCTCGATTTCTTCGTCATCGACGGTCCCGATCCCAAGACCGTTCTGAAGCGCTATGCGGAGCTGACCGGCTTTGCGCCGGTGCCGCCGCTGTGGACCTTCGGTGTCTGGATGTCGCGCTTCTATTTCGAGCGCTGGGACACGCTCCTTGCCGCCGCCGAGGGCTACCGCTCGCACGATATCCCCTGCGACGTCGCCGCACCGGACTCCTACTGGATGTACGGAAACCGGCTGTCCGACCTGCAATGGGACGAGGACCGCTTTCCCGATCCCGCAAAGCACCTCGCCGAACTGCGCGCCAAGGGGTTCCGCACCAGCCTGTGGCTCTATCCTTACATCTCGGAAAAATCGCCGCTGTTCGAGGAGGCGCACGAGAAGGGCTATCTGTGCACCTCGCCCGACGGGGCGCCGGCGATCGTGCCGACGACCCTGCCGCAGCCCTGCCACGACGAGCCGGGGTTCCGCGGCGTCGGCACGTTGAAGCACGTCTTCAAGCATCCGATCGCGCCTCCGGGAACCCTGATCGACTTCACCAATCCCGACGCCGTCGCCTGGTATCAGGGGCTCTTGACCGACCGGCTGAAGGAAGGCGTTGCCGTCTTCAAGACCGATTTCGGCGAGGACGTGCCCGACGACGTGCAGTTCCACGACGAGCGCACCGGCCGCGACGTCCACAACATCTATCCGCTGCTGTTCCAGCAGGCCGTCGCTGAGGCGACCGAGCGCTTTACCGGCGATTTCGTCATCTGGGGCCGGTCCGGCTGGGCAGGAAGCCAGGCTTATCCCATCCATTGGGGCGGCGATCCGACGACCTCCTGGCAGGCGATGAGCGCTTCGCTGAAGGCCGGGCTCAGCTATGGGCTTTCCGGCGTGCCGTTCTGGAGCCACGACATCGGCGGCTTTGCCGGCGCGCCGCCGTCGGCGGAACTCTATACGCGCTGGGCGCAGTTCGGACTTCTCTCCAGCCATTCCCGGTTCCACGGCACGACGCCGCGCGAGCCCTGGGAGTTCGGGGAACGGGCGACCGCGATCGTGCGCGACTTCGCCAAGCTGCGGATGCGGCTCCTGCCCTATCTCCACCATCTTGCGACCATTGCCCACGAGGAGGGGCTGCCGGTGATCCGCGCGCTCCATCTGGAGTTCCCGGACGATCCGGGCGCGCGGCTCATCGACGGCCAGTACATGCTCGGCGATGCGCTTCTTGTATGCCCTGTGTTCAACGCGGCGGGCGATGTGGAATACTATCTGCCGCGCGGCTCCCGCTGGCTGGATCTGCGCGTCGGCCGCTGGCAGGACGGCGGCCGCTGGGTTTCGGAGAAAGGTCTCGACCTTGCCGACATGCCGCTGTTCCTCCGGGAAGGGACCATGGTGCCCCTGGTGGAGCCGGCCGCCTGCACGGACGAGACTGACTTTTCGACCCTTTCCCTGTTGGTCACGCCGGAGACATCCGCAGCGTTGACCTTCTCACTGCCGGACGGGGCGCCCGTTGAGGTGGCGTTCCGCCGGGACGAGAGCGGCTGGCAGGCCCGCCTTGCCGGTGCCGCCCGGATCAGGTTGCTGATTGCGGGCGGTCCGGACCGTGCCGCCGCGATACTGTCTGAAGGAGACTGGCAGGCCGTCGATGCCCGGCCGGAAGAATTCAATCTGAGCGCCTATGCGCTCGGCAAAGCAGGAGGAAGTCCATGAAAAACGTGCTCAAGATGGGCATTTCGGCAATCGCCCTGACGGTCTTTGCGTCGGGCGCGCTGGCCGAGAACATCGTCTACTGGACCCCGGAGGTCCAGCCGAAGCGAATGGAAATCCAGCAGGCCGTCGCCGAGGCCTTTACCAAGAAGACCGGGCACACCGTGGAAATCGTGCCGGTGGAGGAAAACGAGCTCGGACCGCGGGCGACCGCGGCCTATGCGGCCGGCGACCTGCCCGACGTCATGATGATGCCGATCGGCGACGTGCTCCCCTTCGCCGAGGAAGGCATCCTCGACATCGATACCAACAACGACGTGGTCGACGATCTCGGCCGCGGCACCTTTTCCGAGGGTGTCCTCGGCATGACGGAAACCGACGGCGTTGCTTCCGCCGTGCCGTTCTCGGCCTGGCCCTATATCACCATCTACCGCAAGAGCCGGTTCGAGGAGCTGGGCCTTGCGCAGCCGACCTCGTTCGAGACCGTGCTTGCCGCCGCCAAGGCGCTGCACAATCCGCCGAAGGTGCATGGCTTTGCCGTCGCCACCAAGGTCGACGAAGGCTTCATGAGCCAGACCCTGGAGCAGCTTTTCCTCGCCAACGGCGTCAGCCCGGTGAAGGAAGACGGCACGGTCGACTTCGACCAGGAAAAGACCAAGGAAGTGCTCGAATTCTACAAGGCGCTCAAAGAGATGAGCCCGGAGGGCGAGCTCTACTGGAAGCAGACCCGCGAGACCTATTTCAACGGCACCGTGGAATTCACCTTCTGGTCGCCGTTCATCCTCGATGAAATGGCGGGCCTGCGTGATGCCGCCCCGGTCGCCATCAACGACGATCCGACGACGCGGGCGCTGTCCGATGACACCGAGGTGCTGACCGGGCTTGCCGGCCCGTCCAATCCGGACGGCGCGACCTGGGTCGAACTCACCGTCTTCGGCATCACCACCGACGCCAAGACCGACGCGGCGATGGAATTCGTCAAGTTCATGATGTCGGACGGCTACATGGACATGCTGGCGATCGCGCCGGAGGGCCTGTTCCCGGTGCGTACCGGGTCGGAGGAGGGCAAGTCCGATTATGTGGACGGCTGGGCCAAGCTTGAGGTCGGCGTCGATCGCCGCGCCCCGCTCGGCGATCTCTATCCGCCCGAGACGATCCAGGCGATGGTCGACGGCCTTTCGGTCGGCACCCGCTGGGGCGTCGCGGAAGGCCAACTTTCCCTTGCCTCCAAGATCATCAACAGCGGCCTCGTCAACCGGCTGGTCCGGGAATACGCCGACGGCGCGCGCGATGCCGACGCCACCGTCGACCTCCTCAACGAGGAAGCTTCCGCCATCAAATAAAAATAAATCCTCCAGCATCCCTTGGGGGCGTCCGTTCGCGGACGCCCCTTTTTATTTACGGCTGTGGCGTTGAACGGTCCGATACCAGCGTTTCGGAAAGAAAAGGGAACGATCAGCGTCCGCGTGCGTTTGTTTAGATGGTTGGAACGACATAAAGGAGTCGCCCATGACCGAATTGAAGGAACGTGACGCCAAGCAGGGACGCAGCGGCAACCGCGCCCTGATCATGCTCGTTGCCGGACTGGCGCTCGCCGTCATCGTCGCGGCGGGCCTGATGTTCTCCATGGACAGCATCGTCGACGAGGCGGCGGTGACGAATCCCGGCGCCACCGCCCCGGTCACCGAGGGCAACGGGGTCTGAACCCGCCGGCGTCCGATGGCGCCCTCCCTCAAATGAAGAGCAGCACCGCCCCAAGCCCGACGAGCGCGATGCGCAGCCACACCGCCTGCGGCGCGATGATGCCGAAGGAGATTGCGGCGAGCGCGGCGCCGATCTTGGCGGCGGCGAGGATCGCCAGGAACGGCGCTGCGGCAAAGCCGATGACGGCCGGGTTGGCGATCATGCCGAGCGGGATCAGATAAAGCCCGACACCCAGAAGCATGGCGCGCCCGGCCACCTTTAGCCAATCCTCTCCCACCATTCCGGCCGCGATGAAGACCGCGCCGCAGACCGGCGGCGTGATGGTCGACAACAGCGCGAACCAGAACACGAAGAGATGGGCCTGCAGCGGCTCCAGCCCGAGCTTCTGCAGGGCAGGTCCGGCGACGGACACGCAGATGACGTAGGCCGCTGTCGTCGGCACCTCCATGCCGAGGATCAGGCAGGCGAGCGCCGTCAAGAGCAGCGCCGGCCACAGCATGTCGCTTGAGGCGGACAGGATCAGCGACGTGATCTTGACGCCGAGGCCGGTCTGGCCGAGGACGCCGATGACGATGCTGGCGCACAGGATGATCGAGGCGACGACCGCGATCTGCTTGCCCGTGTTCAGCGCGACCTCTTCCAGCCGCGCAACGGTGCGCGGGACCGACAGCGTCAGCCTTGCATCGAAGAACAGCATGATGAAGGCGGCAAGGATGGCAACGCTCGCCGCGTATTGCGGCGTAAAACCACCGATGAACATGCGTTCCAGCAGGACGAAGAACGGCACGGCGAAGAAGGCCGTGGTGATCAGCACCGTCTTCGGCGCCGGCCGGTCGGCCTCTGCAAGGCCTGGCAGCTCGTGGCGCCGGGCGAAGGCGTTGATGCCGACCCAGACGGCGAGGAAATAGAGCATTGCCGGCAGGAAAGCAGCGGCGATGATGCCGGTATAGGGGGTGCCGGTCAGCTCCACCATGACGAATGCGCCGGCGCCCATCAGCGGCGGCATGATCTGGCCACCGGAGGAGGCGACGGCCTCGACCGCGCCGGCAAGCGCCGGCGGATAGCCGAGCCGCTTCATCGCCGGCAGGGTAACCGCGCCTGTGGAGGCGACGTTGGCCGAGGCGGAGCCGGAGATCGAGCCGAAGAGGGCGGAGGAGAGCACCGAGACCTTCGCCGCCCCGCCGGTCAGGCGGCCGGCTGCGGCGGCGGCCAAATTCATAAAACCCTGGCCGGCCTCGCCGGCATTCAGCACCGCACCCATGATGATGAAGACGGCGACGATGTTGACCGAAATGCCGGTGAGGCTGCCCCAGACGCCGCCCTCCGCAATCGTCAGCGTGCCGAGGAAGCTGGCGACGGGCAGTCCTGGATGGCCGAATTCTCCGGGCAGGTACTGGCCGAGGAGGCCGTAGGCCAGCGCCAGCGCGGCGACCAGCGGCAGCGGCCAGCCGATGGCCCGGCGCGCCATCTCAAGCACCACCAGCAACAACACAGAGGCGATTGCGATCTGGAACGGGCCGTAGAGCGAGCCGTACTGGTCGCCGAGCGCCTCCTGGTTCCAGACGATCCAGGCGCAGCAGATGAGGCCGGCGGCGAGGAAGACGCTGCCGGTGATGCGGCTCGTCCTCCCCTTTGCTGCCCACAGGAACACGAAGGGCAGGGCCAGCATCATGTGGATGGGCCGTGCGATCAGGTTCGGGGCGAGGCCGTAGAAGATGAGGCCGAGATGGAAGGCAATGGATGCCGCCCCGAGGGCCGCAAAGACGATGCGGCCCCGGAGCGTCAGGGAATGGATCACGTTTGGGTACTCGTCGGGCGGGCGCGGATGGCCGGCCGGATCAGCGGGCGCGGTCGGGCACGGCGATGCCGGCCTCGTCGTAGTATTTCAGGGCGCCCGGATGGATCTTGCCGTAGATGTTGGCGACCATCTCGCCGTCGACGCCGTTCCACCACGGATTGGCGTCGCCCATTTTCGCCTTCTCTTCCCAATAGGTCTTGGTCAGCTCATAGGCGGTGGCGTCGTCCATGTCGGTGGTGGTGTAGGCGATCACCGGCAGCGAGGTGGTGACCGTGTCGGTGTCGACGCCGGCATAGGTGCCGGCCGGGATGACGAGCTTGGTGCGCTTGGTGCGGCCGACCTCGTCGTCGGTCATGGAGATCAGGGTGACGCCGGTGCTGGCGGCGGCTTCGATGACGTTCGGGGCCGGGTAGGAGCCGGCGGTGACGAAGCCGTCGATCTGCTTGTTCTTCAGGGCCGCGACGGCGGCGTTGAGTTCGACGCTGGCCAGCGCGACCTTGTCCTCAAGGTCGAAGATCTTCAGGTATTTGGCGCCTTCGCGGGCGCCGAACGAGCCCTTGCCGAGGAGGATGCTCTTGCCGGCGAGGTCGGAGATGGTCTTGGCGCCGGTGTCGGCGCGCATGACGAAATGCATGGTCAGCGACGGGATCGGGAAGAGGGCGCGGATCTCGTCGAATTTCGGGTTGTCCTTGCCCTCGAACATGGCCTTGCCGCTATGGGCGAGCTCGACCAGCGCCGGCGGCGTCGTGAAGACGTAGTTGCCGGAGCGCACGGCCGCTTCCATGACGTTCTGGACCGAGCCCTGGCTCTCCTCCACGGTGACGATGATGTCGCCGTTCGTGCCGGCCTTGACCGCCTCGGCGATCTGCACGCCCATCTGGTAGTAGGACGACGAGGTCTTGGCGGACTTGTAGGTGACGCGGGTCTCGGCATTGGCTGCGCCGGCGAGCGCAACGGCGCAGATGCCGGCGACTAGCGCGTGTTTGAAAAGCTTCATGGGGACGGTCCTCCCTCTGGTGTCGTAGCTCTTGGGCGTTGGCAGGCGGATCGCGGTGCCTCGCGGCGCGACCGCTGCATGATGGCAGCGCAATCTAGTTGGTTTCGTCCATCGTTGGAAGCCGGGGCGGTACGCGGCCTGTCTTATTCGGCGGAAGGTTCGGGCGACCGGGGCAGCGGCACGGCCTTGACGCCATCGGGCCCGGCGATCTGCAGAAGCGTGCCGTCGTCGGCGCGCAGGCACGTGGACGTGGTCCAGTCGCAGGAGACCCAGGTTCCATCATTACCGACGATGAGCACCTTTTGCGGCTCGCCCGCGGGGCTCCAGGTCTCGATGAGGCCGCTGCGGTCGCCGGTGATGACGGCGTGGCCGTCCCTGTGCCAGTCGAGGTCCGGGAAGATGCGGCCGGCGTCGTTGAAGCCGCGCAGGCGCCAACCGTATTTGATGCCGAAGACCATCGTCGGCGCGAATTCCGATCCGCCGGCGACGAACGCGCCGTCGGGCGACCATTTCAGGAAGCCCGGATAGTGGGAGAACCGGTTCTCCATGCGTGCGGTGTCGCCGGTCTTGCGGTCCCAGACGACCACATAGGCGTTTGCTGTCGAGGCGAGCCGGCTGCCATCGGGCGACCAGGCGAGCCGCATGGCAAGGTCGACGGAGCAGCAGATCGCCTTCTTGACCTCGCCGGTGGCGGGATCGAAGAGGCGGACCGTATCGTCATAGGAGGCGCTGGCGAGAAGCGCTCCATCCGGCGACCAGGCGACGTTGCCGACATTGTCCTCGTGGTCGTGGTGGCGGGCGAGTTCTTTGCCGGTTGCGGCATCGAAGATACGGACGATGCCGTCGTTGCAGGCGGTGGCGATGCGCGTCCCGTCGGGCGAGAAGTCGACCTTGTGAATGTTGTCACCATGGCCGTCCAGGACGGCGAGCGCAGCGCCGGTCCTGCCGTCCCAGATGCGGGCGGTGGCGTCGTAGGAGCCGGTCGCCAGCCGCGCCCCGTCCGGCGACCAGGAGATCGACAGGATGTCGTTGGTGTGGCCGGTCAGCGTTGCGATTGTCTTGTCCGAGGCGACGTCCCAGAGGAGGTTGACCTCCTCCTCGTCGCTGCTGGCGAGCCGCGTGCCGTCGGGCGAGAAGGCGAGCGCCCTGATGTCGCCCTTGTGGCCGTCGAGGATGTGCGTCAGGCGACCCGTACCGGTGTCCCAGAGCACGATCCGGCCGCCCTCAAGGGCGATGGCGGCAAGGTGTGATGTCGGCGACCAGGCCACCTTGTCGACCGGTCGGGTTTTACTCTTGATGACAGCGGTCATCTCCTTCGTGTCGGCGCGCCAGATGCGCGCGCTCTCATCGAGCGACCCGGCGAGGAGGCGCGTTCCGTCGGGAGCCCAGGCGAGCGCGGCGATAGCTTCGCTGTGTCCTTCCAGCGTTGCGGTCACCCGGCCTTCGGCCTTGCTCCACAGGTGAAGCCTGCCGTTGTCGTCGCCGATCGCGACGGTGGCGCCGCCCGGCGACCAGGCGACGCCGGTGACCCTGGTGTCGCGTTCGGGCGGGGTGAGACGGAAGATTTCCTTTTTTGCCGCGACGTTCCAGATCGCGGCCTCGGTCTCGTTGCCGACGACGGCGATGCCCGTCCCGTCCGGCGACCAGCTCAGCCCGTTGGCGGCGTCGCGGTCGTAGGAGGGGATTTCCAGCAGCGACGTTGTTGCGGCGATATCCCAGATGCGGACCGTTTCGTCGCGCGAGCCGCTTGCGAGCATCTTGCCGCCCGGTGCCCAGGCGAGCGCGATGGTTCCGCCCTCCTGGCCGGTCAGGGTGGCGACGCGGCGGTCTTCGGCGACGGAGAAGATGCGGATGTCGTGGCCGGTGGGCTCGACGCCATAGCTCGACGTCGATGCCGCCAGCAGCGTGCCGTCCGGCGACCAGGCGAGGGCGTCGGCGGTGGAAAAATCGCCCCTGAACCCGCTGACGGAATTGTCGGTCACATCGAGGAGCGCGACGCCGCCGGGCACGGCGACGGCAAGGGTCGCGCTGCCGGGCCGCCAGGCGATGGGCGTCGACAGGGTCGGGCCGAGGTCGATCTTTCGAAGCTGGCGTCCGGTCGCGGCGTCCCAGAGACGCAGGGATTCGGAGTCGGCGACGGTGGCGACGCGGGCGCCGTCGGGCGACCAGGCAAACCGGGCGATCTCGCGCTGGTGACCCTTCAGCACGGTCAGCAGCCGGTGGGTTTCGGCGTCCCAGATATGGGCGACGGTGCCGCTGCCGACGGTGGCGAAGCGGGTCCCGTCCGGCGACCAGGAAACGTCTTTCAGCCAACCGAGATACTGCGCGGAGAGGCCGGCAAGGACGCCCTCCGACATGTCTTGCGGCTGGGCGACCGGTTCGGCGACAGCGCCGGATGCGGTGCCGTCGGGGGCTGCCGGCTCTTCGCCAAAGGCCGGCGGCACCGCGAGCAGGGCGATGGCGAGCGCTGCCGCGCCGACCCGGGCGATGCGCACCCTGCCTTTCGACAAACCGGCCATGGCGATCCCTCCGAAAAGATGTCCGGAGGATAACACTAAGCCGGGATTCCGGTGGCGCTGTGACGAGGATCACCACAGTTGCACTGCCGGGCTATCTTCCTTCTGCCCAATCCCCGGTCATTCGCCTCTCAAACGCCGCCGCTTTTTTCGGCTCTATGCCTAGCGCCGCGCCAATTGATGCGAAGTCCTCTATAGGACTTGACTCGTTTTTTCGGCGGCCATAGCGTTTCGGTCATCAAGTCCTCAAAAGGACATTGTCCGTATGACAAAAAAAGCCACGCTGCGTCCCGTCACCGAGCCGGCCAAGGCCAAGCACCGGCAGATATCGGAAGAGATCCTGTCGGCCATTGAGGCCGGACGCTGGCTGCCCGGGGACCAGTTGCCGGCCGAGGACCAGCTTGCCGAGGAGATGGGCGCCAGCCTCGGCACCGTGCAGCGGGCGCTGCGCAGCCTGCAGCAGATGGGCGTCGTGGAGCGCCACCACGGCCGCGGCACCTTCGTCTCCGGGGCGCGGGCCAAGGAAGAGCAGCTCCGCCACTTCCGCTTCATGGCCGAGGGCGGGCACCAGATCCTGCCGGCCTATTTCCGGGTCCATTCGGTGGAGCGGACGCGCGAGAGCGGGCCGTGGAGCCATTTCTTCGGCAACCAGGGCGACGGCGAATACATCGCCATCCAGCGGCTGGTTTCCATCAACGACGAATTCGAGGCCTTTTCCGAGGTCTACCTGCCTGCTGACCGCTTCGCCGAACTGGACAGCATGGCGGAGAAGAGCCTCAGCCGGTCGACGGGCAAGACGACGCTCGACGGCGTTTCCCTGCGCGACATGCTGGCCGAACGCTTCAACGCGCCGACCTTGAGCGTACGCCAGACCATGGCCTGCCAGTCGCTGCCGCCGCGGGTCACAAGGCTCCTCAAGGTGCCGCCGGGCCAGTTCGGGCTGGTGTGGACCATCGGCGGCCTCAGCTACCGCGATACCCCGATCACCTGGCAGCGCATCTTCGTGCCGCCGAGCGACCGGGTCATCGAGATCGTGCCGGTGACGGCTTCGACGCCGATCTTCAGAGAGGTGACCTGACACGGCGGCGCCCGCCCGCCGGCAACAAGGAGAGTGGGCGGCAAAGCCCATCGCAGCGCCTTTCCGCGGGCGTCCAGCGTCCCCGGGAGATTTACCCTTCAGACAGGAGATCCACATCCATGAATGCGACCATGCCTGAGACCAGGGGCCGTGCCCGGGGAATCCTCCGACAGGCCCGTCACCTCGTTGCCGCCGCCGCCCTTTCCGGCATTGCGATGGGCGGCGCGCTTGCCGCCGACATGCCGGAAATGACGCTGAAATTCGGCCATCCCTACAACGAGACCCATCCGCTCGCCCTCGGCGCCCAGAAATTCGCCGACATCGTCAAGGAAAAGAGCGGCGGCAAGATCACCGTCCAGGTGTTCCCGAACAGCACCATCGGCTCCTCGCGCGACCTCGTGGAAGGCATCCAGATCGGCGTCGTCGACTTCGCCCTGGTGCCGACCACCAATGTCGCCAGCTTCTATTCGCCGCTCGACATCTTCTATCTGCCGTTCCTGTTCCGCGACAAGGAACACGCCTATGCGGTCTCCGACGGCCCGGTCGGCGAGAAGCTCTATGCCGACATGCTGGAAAAGACCGGCATCCGCACGCTCGCCATGTATGAGAGTGGGTTCCGCACGATCACCACGCGCGAGACCAAGATCGAAAAGCCCGACGACATGAAGGGCATCAAGTTCCGCGTCGTGAACAATCCCCTGAACGTTGCCACCTTCAAGGCGCTCGGCGCCAATCCGACGCCGATGGCGCTGTCGGAGGTCTTCACCGGCCTGCAGCAGGGCACCGTCGACGGCCAGGACAATCCGGTCGGCAACGTCAAGGCCTTCGGCTTCGACAAGGTGCAGGACTACATCACCCTGTCGCACCACCAGTGGGCCGGCATCATGTTCCTGGCCGACGACAAGATGTGGAAGGAGCTGCCGGACGACGTCAAGACGCTGTTCAAGCAGACCGCCCTTGAGACCCAGGACTGGGAGCGCAAGGAAATCAACGCCGTGGAAGAGAAGTATCTCGACGAGATGGAAAAGGGCGGCATGACCGTCACCCGGCTGACGCCCCAACAGGCCAAGGCCTTCCAGGACGCCATGGAAGCGGTCTGGGACGAATATCGCGAAAAGATCGGTGCGGACCTCATCGAATCCGCCGTCGCGGCGAAGTAGCCTGAGAAAAAGCCGCCGCCAGGTTCGGTTTCTGGAGACACCAGTCATGCACGTCTTCTCGAAAGTCCTCGACGCTTCGGAACGCGTCCTGGCGGCGGTCTGCATCCTCTCCTTCGCCGCGATGTTCGTCCTCGGCATCGCGACGGTGGTGTTCCGCTTCATCATCGAAAGCTCGCTCGCCTTTCCCGACGAACTGATCCGCTACCTGTTCGTGTGGATGATCTTTCTGGGCTCGGCCGTCGCCTTCCGGCGCAACATGCATGCCGCCATCGGCATTGTCGTCGCCCACCTGCCGGCGCTGGCCAAGCGGATCGCCCTGCTCGTTGCGACCGCGGCCAGCGGCATCTTCTTCGCCGTCATCTTCTGGGCCGGCGTCAAGCTGACGATGCGCGTCGTGCCGCAGATCTCGCCGGCGCTCGAAGTCTCCATGGCCTGGGTCTACGGCGCCATCCCCGTCGGCATGGCCTTCCTCATCGTCTATGCGGTCGAGCTGTTCGCGCGTCAGTTGACGGTGCCGGCATCCGACCTGACGGCGGAGGGGCAGTGATGGTTTTTCTCACCGTTCTCCGCCGCCGGGGGCCGAAACTGCCGCCGGATTCGCGGCTCACGCGCTCCAGGTTCCACCCACTCTGCGTCACCACCGGGCCTCGACCCGGTGGTCCATACGGCGCCGGCCCAGCGCTCCGAAAGGCCTCATGGATTGCCGTGTCAAGCACGGCAATGACGCCTGAGAGGGGGCGAGGCGGCGGACAAAGCTGGCGTGCGGAACAAGCGGATGCTCTGGCATCAGTTTGTCATTCCAAGGAAGTCAGCGCCGAGAAACGGCCGAATTCGGCCAGCCCCCTGGAGCACCAGGTATGACCACCTTCGCGCTGTTCGGCTCTCTCGTGCTCCTCATGCTGCTGCGCGTGCCGATCGCCGTGGCGCTCGGGCTGTCCGCCGTCATCGGTCTGGTGATGAGCGACATCAGCCTGGAGATCGTCGCCCAGCGGATGTTCTCCACCAACAACTCGTTCCCGCTGCTCGCCATCCCGTTCTTCATCCTTGCCGGCGAGATCATGTCGACCGGCGGCATGTCGCGGCGGCTGGTCGGTTTCGCCGGAGCGCTGGTCGGGCACCTGACCGGCGGGCTCGGCGCCGTCGCCATCCTCGGCTCCAGCTTCTTTGCCGCGCTGTCCGGCTCCAACGCCGCGACCGTTGCCGCCATCGGCGGCGTCATGAACGAGCCGATGGCGGAAAAGGGCTACCGCCCGTCCTATACGGCGGCGACCATTGCCGCGGCCGGCGTCACCGGCATGATCATTCCGCCGAGCATCCTTCTCATCCTCTACGGAGTCGTCACCGGCGTCTCGATCGCCGATCTGTTCCTTGCCGGCCTCCTTCCCGGCATCCTCATCTGCATCAGCCTCCTCATCCTCAACCGCATCCTTGCCGGGCGGCTCGGCATCGCGCCGACGCCGTTCGAGGGCGCTGCGGGCATCTGGGAGAGTTTCAAGGCGGCGTTCTGGCCGCTGCTGATGCCGGTCATCATCCTCTCCGGCATCTATGGCGGCGTCTTCACGCCGACCGAGGCCGCCGTCGTCGCCGTGCTCTACGGCCTTATCGTCGGCTTTGCCTGCCGGGAGCTGACCTTCGCCGGCCTCACCAGGGCGTTCTACAAGGCGGTGATCTCGTCCGCCGTCGTCATGTTCATCATGAACGCGGCCGGCGTCTTTGCCTGGCTGATCACCATCAACCAGATCCCGCAGACGATCTCGCAATCGCTGACCGAGGTCGCCGGCGGGCCGGTGCTCTATCTGCTGCTGGTCAACGTGTTCCTGTTGATCGTCGGCTGCATGATGAACGCGGCGGCGGCCATCGTCATCTTCACCTCGATCCTCTATCCGGCGGCGATGAGCTTCGGCATCGATCCGATCCTCTTCGGCATCATCGTCTCGGTGAACCTCAGCATCGGCACGGTGACGCCGCCGCTCGGCGTCGACCTCTTCATCGCCTCGGCGATCACCAAGGTCTCCATCGAGCGCATCGTCGCGGCGATCTGGCCGTTCATCCTGGTGCTGATCGTCGATCTCCTGATCATCACATATGTGCCGCCGATCTCGCTCGCCCTCGTCGGCATCTTCGGCTAGCACCACGCGTCAAATGATGGGGTGAACGTGCCCCCGAAATGCACGAAACGGAAGGTTTTCGAATGTCTGAGAGCTCTCGCATCGCCGGCGCCCGGCGCCCCTGGGAGGAGATGAACGCCGGCACGATCCGCGAGGCGATCGCCCCGGAAAAGCTCGGCACCGCCGAGATCCGGCCGACCGGCAGCTTCGCCGCCGGCTCCTACGCCTCCTTCGAGCTCGTCTATACCGCCGGGCTTTTCGGCATCGACGATTCGGGAAACCTGCGCGTCTGCTTCCGCTTTGCTTCCGACCAGAGCCGGCCGCAGTTCGACGATCCGAAGGCGCCGAACTACTGCACGGTGGAGGCCTCCAACAAGGCCGTCCTGCAGGTGAAGTGGGACCCGAAAAACAATGTCCGCCCCTGGGACCGGACGCTGTGGATCAAGGTGGTGCAGGGCTTCCTGCAGGAGGGCGACACGATCACCATCCGCTTCGGCGTCACCGACGGCGGCAGCCCGGGCATGCGGCTGCAGACCTTCTGCGAGGAGACGCTGGAATTCCGGGTGCTGGTCGACCCGATCGCGACCTTCAACTTCCAGACCCTTCCCGTGCAGCCGATCATTTCCGTCGTGCCGGGCCCGCCGGAAATCTATGTCGGCGTCATCCCGACCCTGCGCCGGCCCGGCGAGATGTTTTCGCTGAAGCTGAAGGGCGAAGACAAATGGGGCAATCCCTCCGACCAGTGCGACGCGACGCTGCATCTGGAAGCGGAGGGCGACATCGCCGGCCTGCCGCAGACCGTGACGCTGTCGAAGGGCGAGTTCGCCGTCAGCGTTGACGGGCTTTCGGTCAAGGAGCCGGGCAAGGTGTCTATCCTCATCAAGGACGCCGACGGCAACCTCCTGATGCGGACCAACCCGTTGGTCGTCGAAGACCGGGAGCTCGTCCATTTCTGGGGCGACATGCACGGCCAGTCGGAAGAGACCATCGGCACCAACAGCGCCTACGAATACTTCGCCTTCGCCCGCGACCGCGCCTTCGTCGATGCCTGCGGCCACCAGGGCAACGACTTCCAGATCACCGACGAATTCTGGGCCGAACTGGACCGCCTCTCGGCCGAGTTCGACGAGGCCGGCTCCTTCGTCGTGCTGCCCGGATACGAATGGTCGGGCAACACCGCCCTCGGTGGCGACCGCAACGTTTATTTCCCCACCGAGGGCCGGACCATCCGCCGCTCCTCCCACGCCCTCATCGAGGACCAGAGCACGCTCGACACCGACTGCAACACGGCCAGGGAGCTGTTCGAAGCCTTCGAGGCCAATGGCGAGTTCGACGTCGTCCTTTATGCCCATTGCGGCGGCCGCTATGCCGACATTTCTTATGCCCATGACGGCCGGTTCGAAAAGTCGATGGAGATCCACTCCTCCTGGGGCACCTTCGAGTGGCTCCTGGAAGACGCCTTGAAGCTCGGCCACCGGGTCGGCGTCGTCGCCAATTCCGACGGCCACAAGGGCCGGCCCGGCGCCAGCTATCCCGGTGGCGGCAAGTTCGGCGCCATCGGCGGGCTCACCTGCTTCAATCTGAAGGAGCTCACCCGCCCGGCGCTGCTCGACTGCATGCGCAAGCGCCGCCATTACGGCACCACCGGCGGCCTCGGCGGGCGGATGATGATCGACGTCACGGCGTCCTTCACAAAGGAGGCCAGGCTCTATCACGACGACCCGAAACTCGGGCCGGCGGAGTCGGTCCCGGCGACTGAGGCGATGATGGGGGATATCGTCCATCTGCCCGACGGCGGCGAGGCGGGGATATCCGTCTCCGTCCACTCCAACTCGCCGATCGTGCGGGTCGACATCTTCAACGGCCTCGATCTCGTCGAGACCGTCCGCCCGTACACCGAGGCCGATCTCGGCGCCCGCATCCGGCTCCACTGGGAAGGGGCGGAATATCGCGGGAGGTTCCGGCAGGTAATCTGGGACGGTTCCGCCACCGTTTCCGGCAACAGCGTCCTCGGCGCGACGTCGGTCAACTTCTTCAACCGGGACAAGACGGTCAACCTCGTCGGCTCCACCGGCGCAAGCTGGGAAGCGCTGACCACCGGCAATTTCGGCGGCGCCGACCTGATGTTATCCGACGCGACGGCCGGCATGCTGACGGTGGCAACCGCGCTCATCAATTTCGAGATGGGCATAGCCGACATCGGCTTCGACGACACCGTCTTCGATGCCTCCGGCGTCCTGCCGCGCTTCCTCAAGGTCTACCGCCTGCCGGACGCCAATCCCCACCGCTCCTTCGCCTTCACCCGCCCGGTTTCCCTGAAGTCCGAGGGCGACAACGCGGTCTATATCCGCGTCGAGACCGAAGACGGCACCCGCGCCTGGACCAGCCCGATGTATATTTATCGGTAGGGATTTGGCCACTCACTCTCGGCGTCATCCCGGGCGGAGCGAAGCGGAGGCCCGGCATCCAATGCCCGTCTCGATACGGTAGCCCGGCGTGGCTCTCGTGCCCGCATCTGGATTGCCGCGTCGGCCTGTCGGCCTCCTCGCAATGACATTGAAATTACACCGGAATCCGTCATTGCTGTGCAAGTTCACGAATTCGGTGATGGCTGTTCGGTTTTCTTTTGTTCGGCGAAGGTCTTTGGCGGGATGTTTCCGATTGCCTGGTGGGGCCTGAACTCGTTGTAGTAGATGATATATTCGATGAGCTCGTTGGCCAGGTGCTCGGGGGTGTCGAA